>JACKII010000002.1:611134-1222269 GCA_020638555.1 Alphaproteobacteria bacterium
TCGGCCGGGTCGGAGACGACGCGCAGCGCCATCGGCGGCGCCATGCTGGCCTTCCTGCAGAACCCGGACCAGTTGCAGAAACTGCGCGACGAGCCGGGCCTGATGCGCTGGGCGCTGGAGGAAATCGTGCGCTGGACCACGCCCTCGATTTACAAGCGCCGCACCACCACGGCGGAGGTGGAAATCGCCGGCCAGCGCATCGCGCCGAACCAGAAGGTGACGGTCTGGGAGATGTCGGCCAACCGCGACGAGCGCAAGTTCGACAATCCCTTCGCATTCGACATCGCGCGCAAGCCGAACCGCCATATCGGCTTCGGTGCCGGCGTGCATTTCTGCCTGGGCGCGAACCTGGCGCGCATGGAAATCCGCTGCATGCTGGGCGAATTGCTGCGCCGCTACCGGGGATTCGAACTGGCGGGCGAGCCGGAATGGACGCCCAGCAACCGCCTGCTGGGCCTGAAACGCCTGCCGGTAAGCCTCGCGGCGGCGTGAGGCGGGCGCCAGGGTCTGATCCGGGCGCCAAGGTCTGATCCGGGGGCGGTGCGGAGTTCTCGATCCCGAGCGGGTGGCAGCGCGCGGCCTGCCCTTTCCGCGCTTCCCCGGACGGTGCGAAGCGCCGATCCGAGGTCGCTGACAGTGACCGGCCCGCCCCTTTCTAGCTTCCCCGGACGGTGCGGAGCGCCGATCCGGGGTCTCTATCGGTGTGCGACCGAGGGCGATGGGCCACAAGCGGCAGAGATCCCGGCGCTCGCCTCCGGCTCGGCCGGGAAAGCTCTGTGGCGGTGAGGCTACGCCTGTTGCGGCACAGGCAGGGCGTGTGCGGGTGCGCGGGAGTGGGGGCGAGAACCGCTGCCGACGCTTCTAAGCCGGCAGCGCCAGCCCGGCCAGGAAGGCACGCAATTCCGGCACGCCCTGGCCGGTCTCGGCACTGGTGGCGAGCACGACCGGGTAGGCCGCGACATGGGTGGCGGCCTCGGCTTGCACCTTGGCGAGCGTGGTCTTGAGTTCCGCCGCGCCGGTCTTGTCGGCCTTGGTCAGCACGATCTGGAAGGTGACGGCGGCGCGGTCGAGCATGGTCATCAGTTCGCGGTCGCTGTCCTTCAGGCCGTGGCGGCTGTCGATCAGCAGGCAGAGCCGGATCAGCGACGCGCGGCCCTGCAGGAAGGCGAACACCAGTTCGGTCCAGTCGGCCACCTTCTGCTTCGAGACCTTGGCATAGCCATAGCCCGGCAGGTCCACCAGGGTCAGCCGGTCGCCGAGATTGAAGAAGTTCAACTCCTGCGTCCGCCCCGGCGTCTGCGAGGTGCGGGCGAGCGTGTTGCGCCCGGTGAGCGCGTTCACCAGCGACGACTTGCCGACATTCGAACGCCCGGCGAACGCCACCTCGGGCCGCTCCGCCGGCGGCAGATTGCCGAGGCGGGCGGCGGCCCAGAAGAACTGGCATTCCTTGGCGAACAGCAGGCGGCCGGCCTCGATCGCGGCCGGCGTTCCGTAGTCCTCGGGGTCGAGCGGAGCGCCGGTCATGGTCACTTGGCTTTTTTGGCCTTGGCCGGGGCGATGCGCGCGGACGCCTTCTTCTCGTTCGCGGCCTTGCGGTCCTTGCGCATGATGATCCATTGCTGCGCGATGGACAGCGAGTTGTTCCACGCCCAGTAGATCACCAGGCCCGCCGGGAAGCTGGCCAGGAAGATGGTGAAGATCAGCGGCATGAACTGGAACATGCGCGCCTGCACCGGGTCCGCCGGCTGCGGGTTCAGGCGCTGTTGCAGGAACATGGTCGCGCCCATGATCAGCGGCCAGGCGCCGAAATGCAGGAAGTGCGGCGCATCCCAGGGGATCAGGCCGAACAGCGTGAAAATGTTGGTCGGATCCGGGGAGGAAAGGTCGTGAATCCAGCCGAAAAACGGCGCGTGCCGCATTTCGATCGAGACGAACAGCACCTTGTAGAGCGAGAAAAACACCGGGATCTGGATCAGGATCGGGATGCAGCCGGCCGCGGGGTTGATCTTCTCCCGCTTGTACATGGCCATCATTTCCTGCTGCATCTTCTGCCGGTCGTCGCCGTATTTCTCCTTCAGCTCGGTCATTTTCGGCTGCAACAGCTTCATCCGGCTCATGGCCTTATAGGACTTGTTGGCCAGCGGGAAGAACAGGGTCTTGATGCCGAGGGTCACGATCAGGATCGCGATGCCGAAATTGCCGACAATGCCATAGAGCCAGTCGAGCACGTAGAACAGCGGCTTGGTCAGGAAGTAGAACCAACCGAAATCCACCGCGCGGTCGAACAGGGGAATGCCGAGGGCTTCCTCGTAAGAGTCCAGAAGGTTGACCTCCTTGGCGCCGGCGAACAGCCGGTTGGTGACTTCGACGCTCTGGCCGGCGGCGACCGAGACGGCGCCGGTGGCGAGGAAGTCGGCCTGGAACTTGCCGTGGCCCTCGACCGAGCTGTGCAGCATGCGGGCCTTGTAGGCCGCCTTCTGGTCCGGGATCAGCGCGCCCAGCCAGTATTTGTCGGTAAAGCCCAGCCAGCCGCCGGTGCTTTCGGTCGAAAACGGCCCGTCATCCACCAGGTCGCCGTAGTTGAGCTCCTTCAGCGACTCCTTGAACACACCGATCGGACCCTCGTGCAGAATCCGGAAGCCGGAGGTGTGCGGCATGCCATCCCGGCCGAGCAGGCCATAAGAGTACAGCGTCGCCGATGCGCCTTCGCTCGCCTCAACCTTGTCGGTGACGGAGAACATGTAGCTCTTGTCGATGGCGATGGTGCGCGAGAAGCGCAGGCCCTGGCCGTTGTCCCAGGTCAGAACAACCGGGGTTTCGACCGTGAGCGTGTTGGCGGAAGCGGTCCAGAGCGTGTCGTCGGTCGGGACCGCGATGCCGTCGGCACCGGCGACCCAGCCGAACTGCGCATAGAATCCGTTCGGGCTGCCGCTCGGCGAGAACAGCACGACGTTGGGCGACGTCTTGGCGACCTCGACGTGATAGTCCTTCAGCACCAGATCGTCGATCCGACCGCCCCGCAGCGCAATCGAGCCGCGCAGGCGCGGCGTGTCGATGGCGATGCGCGGCGACTGCTCCAGGATGCCGGCGCGCGTGGCGGCGGGCGGCATTGCGGGCGCGCTGGCGCTGCCTGGTGTCTGCGGACCGGTGTTGGGCGCGCTGGGAGCCCCCGGCGTCGCCGACATTCCCGAGCCCGTCTGCCCGGCAGCGGTCTGCGCGCTGTCGCCCGGCGGCGGTGGCGGCGCCGGGAAGAACTCCTGCATCAGGGTTTGCGAGCCGATCAGAATCAGCACCGCGAGCCCGATGGCGATGAAGAGATTGCGCTGTTCCATAACTGGCAGCCGGGTCCGTTCACAGTGGGAAGAAGGAAAATTCGGGGTCTACTTAGCCTGCCTAGGGCACGGGATCAAAGCCGCTGCCGCCCCAGGGGTGACAACGGACGATCCGCCGCGCGGCAAGCCAACCGCCGCGCCACGGTCCGTGCCGCTGGATCGCCACCAGGGCGTACTCCGAGCAACTGGGCGCAAACCGGCAGGCTTTGGGGAACATCCAGCCCAGGCCATAGCGATAGACGGCGATCAGGGCGAGCATCGGCCAGCGGATCATGCGGACCTCGCAAGGTTGGCAGATTGGGATTCGCGGGGTGCGGACGGGCGCCGGCGCCGACCCCGTCCGGCGTGGACGCGGGCAATCGCATCCTCCAGATCGCGGACCAGATCGGGGAAGGGGCGGGTCACGGTCGCCGTGCGCCCCACCAGCACATAGTCGAGGCCGGGGCGGGCCAGCGGTGCCAGCACGGCCTCTGCCAGCGCGCGCAGCCGGCGGCGTGCCCGGTTGCGGGCAACGGCATTGCCGACCTTTTTCGAGGTGGTGAAGCCGACGCGCGGCGGTCCCGCACTGTCTGCCGCTTCGCCACGCTTATAGGCCTGCAGAACCACACCGGGGGTGGAGGCGTGCAGGCCGGAATGCGAGGCGCGGACGAACTCGCCGCGCTTTTTCAGCCGCGGCATCATCGGGTCGCCGGCAGCCCGGATCGGCGGGCCGCCGGATGAGCCTAGGCTGACAGCCGCTTGCGGCCTTGGTTGCGGCGATTGGCCAGAACCTTGCGGCCGCCGACGGTTTTCATGCGCGAGCGAAAGCCATGGCGGCGCTTGCGGACCAGATTGCTCGGCTGGAAGGTGCGTTTCATTGTCTGCAGAACTCTTGAAAGCGGTTGCGGCGCCAAAGTGAGCCGGCGCCATCGGAATTCCAGGAAGGGGCGGCTTATACTGTCCCCGGGTCCGCCTTGTCAATTTCTCTGTCGGGCCGTCGGGGAGGAGGCCGCCAAATCCGGTGCCAAACGGCCATGATGGATATCGCTCGCCACCCTGCGCCGCAACCGGTTTCCGAGGGGGCCGGCATCCTGGCCGTGCGGGGACGACGCCCGACCCTTGGGGCCGGGCGCCGGCTGCGACTCATGCCGCGATCTGGCGGGAAATCTCGGCGACGTGACGGTGGTCGGTGCCGCAGCAACCGCCGAACACGCGCAGCGCCGGCAGGGTGTCCTGCAAGGCCCGGTATTGCCGCCCCAGCTCGACCGGGTTGCCCTCGTCCAGTTCGGTGCAGGCCTCCAGCTCCGCATGGCTGAGGCAGGAGGCGTTGGCCCGCAGGCCCCGAATCCGCCGCGTCCAAGCCTCGCCCGCCGCGACCGCGTCGGCGAAATGAGTCGGGTGGGCGCAGTTGATCATATAGTAGGCGGGCGCGGCCCCGGTCTCGGCGTCCACCTGGGCGATGGCATCCGCCAGGCTCTGTCCGGTCGGCAGGCGCCCGTCGGTTTCGACGGTGAAGGAAATTGCCACCGGCATGCCCGCATCGCGGGCGGCCTCTGCGACGCCGATGGCCTCGTCCGCATAGTTCAGGGTCAACGCCGTCACCAGATCGGCGCCCGCCGCCGCCAGGGTCTCGATTTGCGGGCGATGATAGGCCGCCGCTTCCGCCGCGGTCATGAGGGCGCCGGGCACATAGCCGTCGCCGCGCGGGCCGATGTCGCCGCTGATCACGAACGGGCTGTCCGGCGTCTCGTGCGTGTCGCGGATCGCGGCCAGCAGGGCCACGGACCGGTGGTGCGCGGCCTCCATCTCCCGCGGCGTGTAGCCCAGTTCCTGCGCCCAGTCGCTGCTGGCCCGCCAGGTCGGCGTGCCCAGGATCAGGCCCCGGCCGGACGCCAGCGCAATGTCCACATAGGGCCGGAAATACTCCCGGATGATCCGCTCGCCGCATTGCAGGCGCAGCACGGTAATGGCGGCGAAACAGGGAATGTCCATCTCCTGGTGAAAGACGAGCGTCGTTTCCAGGCCGCCGTCGGTCAGCATGGACTTGCCGTTCAACTGCGGTAGGCGGTTACGATATTTCGTGATCGGCATGGGAAGTCTCCTTTGTCCTTGGCACGACCAGAAGATGTCGCCGGGGCGTTCCGGAAACCAGTGAGCGCGTGGTGCACTCGCCGGAGCCAAAATTTGTCATAATGATCAGTAAGTTGGGGGTGGTTGCTGCAAGCGTTGTGAGCGGGTTCACGCGGAAACCGCACTTGCGGTACACTTCTTTGGTGCCGGCCGCATGGGCGAGGCCGGCGCCGCTGCCGTTCGTGCCGTGTCGAAGGCCGGACCGGTGGCCAATGGGAGAAAGGCGAAGCGGCATGCGCAAGGGCCAGGCCACCAAGAACCGGGTCATGGATATCGCCGAGGCGGCCATCCTGGCCAAGGGCTATGGCGCCACCTCCATCGAGGAGATCATCGAGGAGGCCGGCATCACCAAGAGCGGTTTTTTCTATCATTTCCCGGACAAGCGGGCGCTCGCTCTCGCCCTGCTCGACCGCTATATCGACAGGGAAGATGCGTTCTTCGATGCCCTGTTCGACCGTGCGGAGGAGTTGCACGACGACCCGCTGCACGCGTTTCTCATCGCCCTGAAGCTGTTCTCGGAAATGATGGCGGACCTGCCGACCGGCCATCCGGGCTGCCTGATCGCCACCTATTGCTATAACGAGCGCCTGTTCGACCGGGCGTTCCAGCGGATCAGCCAGGAGGCGATGCTCACCTGGCGCGCGCGCTTTCGCCAGATGCTGGACCGCATCGCAGAGACTTACGAGATGGCGGACGCCGTCGACCTCGACCATGTGGCGGACATGGTTTCCAGCATGGTCGAAGGCGGCATCGTCGCGTCGAAGACACTGCACGACCCGCGAATCCTGCCGCAGCAAATCCTGTTGCTGCGGTCCTACATCAAGCTGTTGTTCGTCGACCGCAAGCCGCGGTAGGGCGGACGTGTCTGCGAATGCTTGGCGTTACCGGGGAAAGTTGATATGCACCGGGGGACCGCTTCCCCGGATGACGAGCCCCACCGATGACGCAGCTTTCCTCCGAACGGTACACCGTCGACGACGTGATGGCCGCGCAGGAGTTCTATCACGCCCGCAACTGGACCGACGGCCTGCCCATCGTGCCGCCGACGGCCGACGCGGTGCAAGCCTGCCTCGACTGGGCCATGCTGCCGCCGGACCATCTGGTCGGCATCGAGCCGGTGCGGGCGCGGGAGATCACGGCGGAGAAGCTGGCCATCAACAGTGTCATGGCCGGTTGCCTGCCCATGCATTTCCCCCTGGTCGTGGCCGCCTTCACCGCCATGCTGCAAGAGCCCTTCCTGCTGCACGGCGCCACCGCCAGCACCGGCGGCTGCGCCATTTTCACGGTCATCAACGGCCCCTGCCGGCAGGAATTGGGCATGAGCGGCGGCTTCAACGCCCTCGGCTCCAGCGACCGGGCGACGACGGTGATCGGCCGGGCGATCCGCCTGGCGCTGGGCAATCTGCTGGACGTGCGGCCGGGCGATGTGGACCGTTCCACCCTGGGCCACCCCGGCAAGATCAGCTATTGCGTGGCCGAGGACGAGGAGAACTCGCCCTGGCTGCCGCTGGCCGAGGAGCGGGGCGTGCCGAAATTCGCCTCCGCCGTCACCGTGATGTCGGCGGGCGCGCCGCGGCAAATCATGAACGAGTGGACCACCGATCCGGAGGAAATCCTCCAGACCTTCATTGCCGAGATCAAGGCGTCGATGCGCCATTACTCGATCCATGCCGGCAACTATGCCATCGTCGTGCCGCCGCAACTGCGCACCCATTTCGCCGCCGCCGGCTGGTCGAAGGCGGACATGCGCGCCTATGTCTATGAGCATGCGGTGGTGCGCCGGCGCGAATGGGCCGACGTGGGCAAGGGCGCGGTGGTCGGCAAGCATGGCGACAGCGAATACCGCGCGCTCTCGGCGCCGGACGACCTGTTGATCGTGGCGGCCGGTGGGCCGGCGGGCGGGTTTGGCGCGGTGATCCCGCCCTGGCTCGGGCCGAAGAGCAAGGCCTGCACCGTGGCCGTCGGCGCCTGCGTCGACTGCGAGATTTAACGGTTCTGTTTTCGGAGAGGAGTCCCATGACGATTGAGGTTCTGGACCCGACCTATGGCGGCGGCGCGGCGGCATTCGCGCTCGCGCCCAGGCTCGGGTCGCTGGAGGGGAAGACGGTGGGCGTCATCTCCAACGGCAAGCGGGGCACCCGCCCCTATTTCGCGGCGCTGGAGCGCATGCTGCTGGAACAGGGCGCGGCGCGCGTGGTGCTGCGGACCAAGTCCAACTACAGCGCCCCGGCCGACGCGCCCATCATGGCGGAGGCGGCGGATTGGGACGCGGCCTTCGTCGGTATCGGGGATTGAGGCAGCTGTTCGTCGTGCAGTTTGCATGACGCCATAGCGGTCGAGAAACTCGGTGTGCCGGCGGTCGGCGTGATGACCACGAAATTCGTCAGCGCGGCCGATCTGATGGCGCGGGTGTTGGGGGCCGATGGCTTCCGCTACGTCGCCATAGACCACCCGATCTCCAGTGCTTCGGACGAGGCCCTGACGGCCGAGGCCGCGCGGACGCTGGCGGAGGGCCGGACCATCCTGGCCGGCTGACGCCGGAAGCTAACACGCCGGGTGCGGATTGAACCACTCTCCCGCCCCATCTCCCGCGCAAGCGGGAGCCCATGCCTGAGAGCGTCTCACAGGACACGGACTCTGGATTGGTCTCTCAGGCATGGGTCCCCGCATTCGCGAGGACAGGGAAGATGGAGGTGAGCCAGCGAGAAAAGAACTCGTGCTAACACGCCGGATGCACCTCCGGAGCGCATGTTCCCCGGAGGTGGCGGAGCCGCCAGTGTTCCCCGGAGGTGGCGGAGCCGCCATCCGGGGCCGGTGTCTTCGTGCGAACACGGGCGACGGCAGTGTTCGTGAGGGCGACCGGTCCCGGCGCACCGCTCCGCGGCGGCCGGGAAACACTATGCCCGTGCAGAGCGTTTCAGATCACGCCGTCGCGCCTCAGTGCGGCGATGGCGTCGGGCGTGAGACCCAGCAGGCCGCCATAGATCCTGTTGTTGGCGGAACCGAACGCCGGCCCCAGGCTTTTCAGCGCGCCCGGCGTGCGGCTCAGCTTCGGCATGACGCCGGGCACGGTCACCGGCCCCAGGTCCGGCTCGTCGAGGGTCAGCAGGTTGTCGCGGGCGGCGAATTGCGGGTCGTTGAAAATGTCCTCGACCGAGTTGATCGCACCGGCCGGCACCTCCGAGCGGACGCAGACCTCCAGCACCTGTTCGCGGCTCATGCTGGCGGTCCAGGCGCCCACCAGCGCATCGACCCGGTCCCGCCCCGCCAGCCGGTCGGCCACCTTGCCGTAGAGCGGCAGCAGGTCCAGCCGGTCCATGGCGTGGCACAGGCGCTCGAACATCTTGTCGCTGGTGCAGGCGACCGCGATCCACCTGCCGTCGCCGCATTCGAAATGGCCGTGCGGGCAGGCGTTGAGCGTGCCGATGCCCTCGCGCCCGCGCACCTTGCCGGTGGCGGCATAGGCCGGCACCAACTCGTCCAGCACCCGGTAGACGCTTTCGTAGAGCGCCATGTCGATTTCCTGACCCGGGCCGCCGGCCTCGACCTCGCGCAAGGCCATCAGCACGGCGATGGCGCCGTACATGCCGGTCATGTAGTCGCCGAGCGAGGTGGAGCCGGGCGTCACCGGCGGGCCGCCCGGCATGCCGGCCAGGTGCGTCAGGCCGCCGACCCCGTGGGCGATGCGGGCGAATCCCGGCCGGTCGCGATAGGGGCCGGTCTGGCCATAGCCGGACACCCGCATCAGGATCAGCCGCGGATTGACCTCCGAGAGCACGTCATAGCCGAGCCCCCATTTCTCCAGCGTTCCCGGCCGGAAATTCTCGCAGACCACGTCGGCGAGCCCGACCAGGCGCAGGAACAACTCCTTGCCCTGGCGTGAGCGCAGGTCGAGGGTGATCGACTGCTTGTTGCGGGCTTCCGTCAGCCAGGCCAGGGACGAATCGGCTCGCTTGCTGGGCGTTCCGTACCGCCGCCACGGGTCGCCGCCATTGGGATGTTCGACCTTGATGACCTCTGCGCCGAACTCTCCCAGAATGGTGGCGCAGTGTGGCGCGGCGATGAAGGTGGCGATGTCCAGAACGCGGACCCCGTCCATGGCTCCGGCGCCGGGTTTGCGAGGCAAGGGCAATGCGTGCAACTCTCTTTCGAAAGATTGATGAAAAATTCCGTCGCGCGGGCGTGACAGTATCGGTTCGACACGATAAGCCATTCCCCGGTCTCGCGTCACTGCGTTCCGGGCGCTTGGGTGGAGGAAATCGCTTGCCAGTGCTGAAGATACGCCATTGCTTTCTGCCCGCCCTCCTGGCGGCGGCGGTAATCGCGTCCGGGCCGACGGCGTCCATCGCGGCCGAACCCGCGCTGCCCTTCGGCGTCGACTCCAAGCGGTTGGTGGGCGACGAGAATCTGCCCTTCCTGCTGGAGGCGGACACGGTCCGCTACGACCAGAAGGCCGATACCATCGTCGCCGAAGGCGATGTTCAGATCACGCGGCAGGGGCGGGTGCTGACCGCCGATCACGTGGAGTTCCGCCGCGCCGAAAAGATCGTCGCCGCCAAGGGCAATGTCACGCTGGTCGAGACCACGGGCGAGGTGCTGTTCGCCGACGAGGTGGAACTGACCGAGGATCTGGACCAGGGCTTTGCCGTCGCACCGCGCATCCTGCTGCCGGACGGCTCGCGGCTGGCGGCGAACGCGGCCACCCGCCAAAGCCGGGACCGTTTCGAGATCAAGCGCGGCGTCTACAGCCCCTGCCTGATCGATCCGATCTGCCCCGACCGTCCGCCGTTGTGGCAGGTCCGGGCCGAGACCATGACCCATTCCGAGACCCGGCGCGAACTGGAATTCTACGACGCCTCGCTCGACGTGTTCGGCGTGCCGGTCGCCTGGTTCCCCTATTTCTCGCAGCCGGACCCGCGGGTGAAGCGCAAGACCGGCTTTCTGGTGCCGACCTTCGGCAGCGACAGCGATCTGGGGTTTGTCGCCCGGGTGCCGTTCTTCTGGAACATCGCGCCGAACCAGGATGTGACCCTGACGCCGATCGTCACCTCCGAGCAGTATCCCGTCGGCCTTGTCGACTTCCGGCACCTGTTCCCCTGGGGCGAGACCGAGGTCGAAGGCAGTTTCGGCATGGTGGAGCGTACCGAAAACGGTCAGTCCCGCGGCACCAACGCCCGCGGCCATATCAAATGGACCGGCAACGCCAATATCGACGACAACTGGCGCTCCCGCTTCCAGCTTTACCGGTCCAGCGACGACACCTATCTGCGTCTGTTCAAGATCGATTCCGCCGGCGTCTTGCGCAGTTTCGGCACGGTGGAAGGCTTCTATCCCAATGCCTATATCAACGGCACCGTGTTCAGCGTGCAGGAACAGCGCTTCAATTTCAGCGAGAACGATACGCCGGACGCATTTCCGTACATCACGGCGGATTATCAGGTGCCGATCGGCAATACCGGGTTCACCCTGACGGGTAAGGCCGGGTTTCAGTCGTTGTTTCGATCCAGCGGACCGGATTCCCAGCATCTGGCGGCGCAGGTCGGCGTCGGCCGCGAGTGGAATTTCGGCGGCCATCTGATCCAGGCGGATGCCAGCGTGCGCGGCGACGTGTTTTATGCCCAGGACCTGACGACGACCAGTTCCGGCGACAAGTTCATCGGACGCTTCCTGCCGCGCGCGACGGTCGACTGGTCGTATCCGCTGTTCCGGACCCTGGGCGAGGATGGCGTGCTGACGCTCACGCCGCGGGCCATGGCCACGGCCACGATCGGCTCCGTCAACTCGTCCGAACTGCCGAACGAGGACAGCCAGTCGGTGGAATTCGACGCCACCGCCCTGTTCCGCCCCGCCATCGCCACCGGCCGCGACCGCATCGACGACGGCCAGCGCTTCGATTATGGCCTCGAGGCCACCTACGACCTGACAGGGGTGCAATTGAGTGGCCTGGTCGGCCAGTCCTACCACATCAACTCCAGCCGGGATTTCGGCGCCGGCACCGGCCTTGACCGGCCATTCTCCGACATCGTGGTCGGCGTCGGCGCCCGCGTTCAGGACTGGGTCGACGGCGCCATGCGCGTGCGCTGGGACCCGAGCGACGGCCATGTCTCCGCCACCGAGGCGCGTGCCCATTTCGGCACGCGGCCGATCGAGCTGTCGCTCAGCTATACCATGCTGGATGCCCGCACCGCCGACGGCGTCACCATTGGCGAGACCAACCAGATCGACGCGACGCTGCGCGGCCAGTTCACCGACCACTGGGCCGGCTATCTGCGCCACCAGCGCGACCTGGATGTCGGTCGGGCGCTACGCTCCCAGGTTGGCCTGTCCTATGCCGACGAATGTTTCCAGTTCGAAGTCGTCTACACGCGGGAATCGCTGCGCAATGCGGAGGTGCAGGACAACGATTCCATCGTCTTCCGCATTGCGCTCCGCAATCTGGGTTCGGCCAGCAACAGCCAGAGTTTCGCCCGCGAATGAGCGCCCCGGATGACACCGGACTAAGCTATAACGGCGAGGCCCCCTCGCTTCAGCGGGGCTTTGGCGTGATCCGCGCGGCCCTGCTCGACATGCCGAACCGCCCCGGCTGCTATGTCATGCGCGACGACGAGGGGCAGGTGCTCTATGTCGGCAAGGCCGCGGCGCTGGCCAAGCGGGTGCGCAATTACGCCAGCCCGACCAACCTGCCGAATCGCATCCTGCGCATGATCGCCGAGACGGCGACCATCACCACCACCGTCACGCACAGCGAGGCGGAGGCGCTGCTGCTCGAAAACAATCTGATCAAGTCCGAGCGGCCCAAGTTCAACATCCTGTTCCGCGACGACAAGAGCTTCCCCTATATCGAGCTGACGCTCGGCCATGCCTGGCCCATGCTCTCGAAGCACCGGGGCGAGAAAAAGCCCGAGAACGTCTATTACGGCCCGTTCGCGTCGGCCGGGGCGGTCGAGAACACCATTGTTTCGCTGCAAAAGGCGTTCCAGTTGCGCTCGTGCTCCGAGCACATTTTCCGCACCCGCACCCGGCCCTGCCTGCTGCACCAGATCAAGCGCTGCTCCGCCCCCTGCACCGGCGAGGTGAGCGCGGAAGACTATGCCGAGAGCGTTGCGGCCGCGCGCCAGTTCCTGGCCGGCTCCAGCGACGCGGTGCGCCGGGCCTGGACCGAACGCATGCAGCACGCGGCCGAGAACATGGAATTCGAACAGGCCGCCATTTACCGCGACCGGCTGCGGGCGCTGGGGCATGTGCAGGCGCGCCAGGGGGTGAATGTGCCGGAAATGGGCGACAGCGACCTGTTCGCCCTGGCCCGCCAGGGGGATCGGGTCTGCGTGCTGGTCTGGTTCTTCCGCGCCGGCCAGAACCAGGGCGGCAAGCCGTATTTCCAGACCGTCGATGCCACGGTCAGCGCGGCGGAGGTGATGGACAGCTTCCTGGCCCAGTTCTACCACGCCCATCCCGTGCCGAAGACGGTGGTGCTCTCGGAAACGCCGCTGGACCGCGACCTGTTGCAGGAGGCGCTCAGCGCGCGCGAGGACAAGCGCGTGCAGTTGCTGACGCCGCAGCGCGGCCCCCGCCGCAGGGTGGTGGAACAGGCGCTGGAGAACGCGCTGCACGCGCTCAAGCAGCGCCTGAACCAGCAGGCCGGTCACGCCCAGGCGCTGGAGGCCATCGCCGCCTCGCTGGGCCTGGAAAGCCCGCCGGAACGGGTGGAGATCTATGACAACAGCCACCTGATGGGCACCCACCCGGTGGGCGGCATGGTGGTCTACACGGCGGAGGGCTGGCTGCGGCGCGCCTTTCGCCGGTTCAAGATCGGCAAGCACGGCTCCGGCACCGCCGGCGACGACGACTATGCCATGCTGCGCGAGGTGCTGACCCGGCGCCTGCGCAAGCTGGCCGATGCGGACGATGACGACACCGACAGTCACACCCGCCCCGACCTGCTGCTGATCGACGGCGGCAAGGGCCAGTTCTCGGCCGTGCGCGAGGTGCTGGAGACGCTGGGCCTGACCGACATCGCCATGGTCGCCATCGCCAAGGGGCCGGACCGCGACGCCGGCCTGGAGCAGTTCATCTCGGCCGAGAAGGGGGCGTTCCGCCTGGCGCCGAACGACCCCGCCTTGCTGCACCTGCAACGCCTGCGCGACGAGGCGCACCGCTTCGCCATCGGCGCCCATCGCCAGGCCCGCCAGAAACAGGTGCGCGGCTCGCAACTGGACTCGATTCCGGGGATCGGGCCGAAGCGGAAAAAGCAGTTGCTGCTGCATTTCGGCTCGGTGCGGGGCGTGACGCGCGCGAGCGTCGACGAGCTGTCCAAGGTCGGCGGCATCAACCGCGCCGTCGCCCAGAAAATCTACGACGCCCTGCACTGACGCCGCACCGCTGCCCTCGCACGCGGTGCCGGGGCGACCGGGCCGGGCGGCGACTGGCGCGCGTTCGGTATCGGTTGAGCCACTTTCCGGCCCCATCTCCCGCGTAAGCGGGACTGGCGAGCCAGTTGGAAAAGACTCCGTTCTACCGCGTCGGCACCGGGTCCGGGCCGTTATAGTCGTAGAAGCCGCGATTGGTCTTGCGGCCGAGCCAGCCGGCCTCGACATATTTCACCAGCAGCGGGCAGGGGCGGTATTTGCTGTCGGCGAGGCCGTCATAGAGCACCTGCATCACCGCCAGGCAGACGTCGAGCCCAATGAAATCCGCCAGTTCCAGCGGTCCCATCGGGTGGTTGGCGCCCAGTTTCATGGCGGTGTCGATGGCCTCGACCGAGCCGACGCCCTCGTAGAGCGTGTAGACCGCCTCGTTGATCATCGGCAGCAGGATGCGATTGACGATGAAGGCCGGGAAGTCCTCGGCCGAAACCGGGCATTTGCCGAGCCGCTGGGTGATCTCGCGGAAAGCAGCGACGGTTTCTTCCTCGGTCGCGATGCCGCGGATCAACTCCACCAGGTTCATCATCGGCACGGGGTTCATGAAGTGAACGCCCATGAAGCGGCCCGGCCGGTCGGTGGTCGCCGCCAGCCGGGTGATGGAGATGGAAGAGGTGTTGGAGGCGATCAGCGCGTCCGGGCGCAGATTCGGCACCAGCTTGGCGAACACTTCGCGCTTGACCGCTTCGTTCTCGGTCGCTGCCTCGATCACCACGTCGCAATCGCCGAAATCGGCATAGTCGGTGGTGGTCCTGATCCGGGCCAGCGCCTCGACCTTGCCGAATTCGTCGATCAGGCCGCGGCGGACCTGGCGGTCCAGATTGCGGCCCATGACGGTGATGGCCGTATCCAGCCGGTCCTGCGACAGGTCTGCCAACACGACGTCATAGCCGGCAACGGCGCACACGTGCGCGATGCCGTTGCCCATCTGGCCGGCGCCGATCACACCGATTTTCTGAACCATGAAGACCTGCTCCTCGACGCAATACGGCGTTTGGCCGTGGTGGGCGGTTTCGAGCCGGGGTTCGGCAATCGCAACCGGGTATGCTGCCCCTCAATACAGAAAGAGCGCCAACTCCACCCGCCCGGTATCGGACGGTTGGGTGACGCTCCTCCCTTGTGCTGCGGCCGTGAGCCTTAGGCTTCGGCGCGGCGCTTCTTGATTTCGGCGGTCAGTTCCGGCACGGCGGTGAACAGGTCACCGACCAGGCCGTAGTCGGCCACCTGGAAGATCGGGGCTTCTTCGTCCTTGTTGATCGCGACGATCACCTTGGAGTCTTTCATGCCCGCCAGATGCTGGATCGCGCCGGAAATGCCGACGGCGATGTAAAGCTCGGGCGCGACCACCTTGCCGGTCTGGCCGACCTGGTAGTCGTTCGGCACGAAGCCGGCATCGACCGCCGCACGCGAGGCGCCGACGGCGGCGCCCAGCTCATCGGCCAGTTCTTCCAGGATCTTGAAATTGTCGCCGGAGCCCATGCCGCGGCCGCCGGAGACGATGATGCCGGCCTGGGTCAGTTCCGGACGCTCCGACTTGGTCAGCTCGCGGCCGACGAAGGAGGAGAGGCCCGCATCGCCGGCGCTGGCCGCGCTCTCGACGCTGGCGGAACCGCCGGTCGCCGGGGCCGCATCGAACGCCGTGGCGCGCACGGTGATGACCTTGACGCCGTCCGACGACTGCACCGTCGCCAGCGCGTTGCCGGCATAGATCGGACGCACGAAGGTGTCGGCCGACTTCACCTCGGTGATTTCCGAGATCTGCATCACGTCCAGCGCGGCGGCGACGCGGGGCAGGATGTTCTTGCCCTGGTTGGTCGCGGCGGCCAGCACGTGGCTGTAATTGCCGGCGAGATCGGCGATCAGCTTCGACATGTTCTCGGCCAGGCCGTTGGCATAGACCGCATCGTCGGCATGCAGGACCTTGGTGATGCCGGCGATCTTGGCGCCGGCCGCGGCTGCATCGCCGCTGCCTTCGCTGCCGGCGACCAGCAGGTGCACGTCGCTGTCGATCTGGGTGGCCGCGGTCACCGCATTGCGGGTGGCCGGGGCAATTTGGCTGCCGTTAACTTCGGCTACAACGAGGACGCTCATTAGATGACTTTCGCCTCCGTCATCAGCTTGGACACCAGTTCCTGCACATCGGCCACCTTGCCGCCGCCCTCGCGCTTCGGCGGTTCGGCGACGTTCAGCACCGCGAGGCGCGGGGCGGTGTCGACGCCAAGGTCGGCCGGCGCATACTCGTCGATCGGCTTTTTCTTCGCCTTCATGATGTTCGGCAGCGAGGCATAGCGCGGCTCGTTCAGGCGCAGGTCGACGGTGACAACCGCCGGCATGGAAATCGACACGGTCTCCAGACCGCCGTCGACCTCGCGGGTGACGGTGGCCTTGTCGCCCTCGATCTTCACTTCGCTGGCAAAGCAGGCCTGCGACCAGCCCAGCAGGGTGGAGGTCATCTGGCCGGTCTGGTTCGAGTCGTCGTCGATGGCCTGCTTGCCGACGATGATGAGCTGCGGCTCTTCCTTTTCGGCCAGCGCCTTCAGCAGCTTGGCAACCGCGAGCGGCTCCAGCGCATCGTCGGTCTTCACATGAATGCCGCGGTCGGCCCCCATGGCGAGCGCCGTGCGGATGGTCTCGGTGCACTGGGCCGGACCCATGGAAACGGCCACGACCTCGGTCGCCGTGCCGGCCTCTTTCAGGCGAACCGCTTCTTCGATGGAGATCTCATCGAACGGGTTCATCGACATTTTGACATTCTGGGTCTCGACGCCCGTGCCATCCGCCTTGACGCGGATTTTCACGTTGTAGTCGATGACCCGTTTGACCGGGACCAGGACTTTCATGAGAGGCTCGTTCCGTTACTGGAGGTGATGCGCCTGCTAGGCAAAACTGAGACGATGTAGTTACGGAGCGCGCGGCAGCGTGTCAACGGTGGGCCTGACCGGCCGCGCGCCTTCATCGCGGCTCGGGTCTCACCGGTTGCCACCGGGAACCCAGAGAACGTCGGCCGCGCCATCGTCGTTGCAGTGGCGCGCCAGCACGAACAGATGGTCCGAAAGCCGGTTGATATAGCGGATGGCGGCCTCGTTGACGGGCTCGTGTCCGGCCAGTTGCACCATGTGCCGCTCGGCCCGCCGCGCGATGGTGCGGGCCGCGTGCAGGTACGCCGCTGCGGCAGAACCGCCCGGCAGGATGAACGAGGTCAGGGTGGCCAGACGTTCGTTCATGGCGTCGATTTCCGCCTCCAGCCGCTCGACCTGGGCGGCGACAATGCGCAAGGCGCCATGGGCCTTGGCGCCGCCGGTCTCCGGCGTGCAGAGGTCGGCGCCCAGGTCGAACAGGTCGTTCTGGATGCGCGCCAGCATCGCGTCCGCCTCGCCCGACGTGTGCAGGCGGGCCAGGCCGATGGCGGCATTGGCCTCGTCGACGGTGCCGTAGGCCTCGACGCGAAGCGCGTATTTCGGCACGCGCGCGCCGGTGCCGAGCGAGGTTTCGCCCTTGTCGCCGCCGCGGGTGTAGATTTTCGTCAGTTTCACCATGGCTAGCCGCTCATCCCGCCGACCACCGCCAGTAGCAACAGCAGCATGACGGCGATGAATTGGAGAATGACGCGGGCCTGCATCAGCTTGTTGCCGTATTGGCGGTTGAACTTGCCGCCGCGGGCGAAGCCGACAACGCCGGTGACCAGCACGACCACGACGGCGAGGACCGCCAGCGGGATCAGAAAATAGAGGAGTGAACTCATGACAATGGGTCTTCTGCCGGAAAGGGCTCAGCGATCATAGACACCATATCTGGTCGCGCGAGAGGATTGCAGCAGTGGCATCTCGCCCCGGAATGCGGCCTCAAGGTTCCGGCGTCGCGGTGTTCCGGCCCCGGGCGGTTGCGGCATGGTGCCCCGCGATCCGGCCGAAGACGCAGCCGCGCATCACGCTGGTGGAGCCGGTATAGGTGCGGTGATAGACGCCCATGGTCTCGCCGGCGGCATAGAGGCCGGGCAGGGGGCGGCCGTCCATGTCCAGCACCTGCGCATCCGGGTTCACCTTCAGGCCGCCGAAGGTGAAGCAGTTGGCGCACATGATCGGCCAGGCGCGCCAGGGGCCGCGGTCGAGCGGCCGCGCCCAGTTGCTCTTGGCCGGTGCCAGGCCGGGGCGGGTGCGGAGGCCGTCGAGTTCCAAGGGCCGGAAGGCGTCACCGGTCGGCTCCGGCGGGCAGTGGGCGTTGTAGGCGTCGATGCTGGCGCGCAGGCGGTCGGGGTCGAGGCCCAGCCTGGCCGCGAGTTGCTCCAGCGTTTCCGCCTCGATCGGCGGCTGGTCCGAGCGCACGCCCAGGCGCCAGTTGGGCACGTCGTCGAGCCGGCCGTCGTGGATGACGTAGGCCAGGCCCTTTTTCTGGGTCAGGATATCGCGGGTGATGGCCTCGTAGCAGGCATCCGCGGTGGCCGGTGCCTCGTCGGTAAAACGGTCGCCGTCGAGGTTGACGAGCAGGCCATAGTTGAACGTGACCACCGCCGCCTCGATGGCGCCGGAGCGCGGGTCGACCGGCTGGGCGTGGAAACTGCCGAAGTCGCCGCCGGGCGCCGCCCCCAGGTCCAGCGCCATGCGGATACCCTCGCCGCGGTTGAAATAGCCGCCCTTGGCGATGGGGCGGATCCATTGCGCGGTGGGGCCGCAATAGCGCGCCAGCATCTCCGCATTGCCCTCGAAGCCGCCGGAGGCGAGCACGACCGACCTGCCGCGATATTCGGTGCGGCCGCCGGGGCCCTGCGCCCGGACTCCGACGACGCGGCCGGCCTCGTCCTGGATCAGGCCCTTGGCCGTGGTCTCGTAATGGATGGTGACCTGGGACGCGCCTTCGGTCTCGCACCAGGTCGCCAGTGCCTCCACCAGCGCCCAGCCGCCGCCGACCGGCGCCAGGCGCGAGGTGGAGACGGTCAGGAAATAGATCGGCAGATAGTCGAACCTCGCACCCTTGCTCTCCAGCCAACGCACGGCCGGGCCGGCGCCGTCGCCCCAGGCCTCGATCAGGGCCGGGTCGAGCGCGGGCTGGGCGCGCAGCAGCGGCGACCACTCCGCATAGGGGCGGGCATAGTCCTTGGTCACTTCGGGGTCGAGATAGCCGGCCGCGTTCTCCGCCAGCCGCTCGGCAAAGTCGTCGGCGATGGTGTCGTGGTCCTTCATGCGCCAGAAGGACTCGGTGTAGCGCGTGTTGCCGCCGCGGTCGTTCCGGGGCGCCCGTTCCAGCACATGGACGGTCGCGCCCGCCTCGGCGGCGGACACGGCGGCGGAGAGGCCGGCAATGCCGCAGCCGACCACGATGACGTCTGCCGTGTGCGTTTCCATGCCATTGGTCCTTTTGTCGGTTGCAGGCGGTGATCTTTCCATCCCAGCCGGGTCGCCCTCCGTCAAGCGCAAGGGCAAGCGCAAGGGCCGGCGCATTCCCGGAAGCGGCGCAGCCGCTATCCGGGACCTCCCGCCGGGCGTGCCGCCCGCATCGCGAGCACGCACGGCCGGAGGTCCCGGCCCTCGGCTCCGCCTCGGCCGGGAAAGCGGGGAGGGGCTAGGCCGCTTCCGGCAGGATGACCGCGTCGGGGGCGGCCTTGTCCAGGATCATGTCGGCGGCTTTCTCGCCGATCATCAGCGTCGCGGCGTTCAGATTGGCCGACAGCATCATCGGCATGATCGAGGCATCGGCGACGCGCAACCCCTCCAGCCCATGGACGCGCAACCGGTCGTCGACCACCGCGGTCGGGTCGGTCGGCGGCGCCATGCGGCAGGTGCCCATCAGGTGGAAGGTGGTGGTGCCGCGTTCCTTGGCGAACGCCAGCAACTCGTCGTCGCTCTGGGCGTCCGCGCCGGGAAACTCCTCGCGCTCGAAATAGCGCAGCATCGGCGGGGTTTGCAGCAATTGCCGGGCGAGGCGCATTCCGCCCAGCAACACCTGCCGGTCCATTTCGTCCGCCAGATAATTGGGCTGGATTTCCGGCGCCTCGAAGGGATTGGCAGACCGGGCGAGCAGGTGGCCGCTGCTCTCCGGCCGCTGCTGCCAGGGCGCGCAGGTGACGGCCGGGAAATCGTCGAGCTGGCTTTGCACGCCTTCCTTGTAGCTGGCGGGCGTGAAGGTCATTTGCAGGTCGTTGCCGTCCACCGCGGGGTGGCTCTTCCAGAAGCAATGCACCAGCGACGGGCAGAGGCCGAGAATGCTGGGCTGGCCGGTGAAATACTTCAACGCCTCGCCCATCAGGCCCAGGCCGCGCGATTTCTCGTTGATGGTCCAGGTGTTCTTGACCCGCGCCACCATGCGCACGGCGTAGTGGTCGCGCAGGTTGCGGCCAACGCCCTTGAGCGCGTGCCGCACCTCGACGCCGATGCGTTTCAGGTGCTCCGGATCGCCGATGCCACTCAGTTGCAGCAGTTGTGGCGAGTTCACGACACCGCCGGACAGGATCACCTCCCGGCGCGCGCTCACCCGTTTGCGCGCGCCGCCCTGGGCGTATTCCACGCCGACGGCGCGCTTGCCCTCGAACAGGATTTGAGTGGCGTGCGCGTGGGTGATGACCTGGAGGTTCGGGCGGCTCATGGCCGGATGCAGGAAGGCGCGGGCGGCGGACATGCGCCGGCCCTTGTAGATCGCGCGTTGGAAATAGCCGACGCCGTCCTGGCTCTCGCCGTTGTAGTCGGGGTTGCGCGGGATGCCCATGCCGACGGCACCCTCGATAAACGCCTCGCAAAGCTCGTGCTTCCAGGGCGTGTCGGTGACGACGAAGCTGCCGGACTTGCCGCGGAAGGTGTCGTCGCCGGGGCCGTCCTTGCGCTCGGTGCGCTTGAAATAGGGCAGGATGTCGGCATAGCCCCAGCCGCGATTGCCGCGCTGGGCCCAGCCGTCATAGTCGGCCCGCTGGCCGCGGTTATAGATATGGCCGTTGATCGAGGACGAGCCGCCCAGCGTCTTGCCGCGCGGGGCGGCGATGCGGCGGCCGCCGGTCCACTCGCTGGGTTCGGCGGAATAGAGCCAGTTCACGCTCTTGTCGGTCAGCGTCTTCATGAAGCCGGCCGGGATGTGCACGAACGGGTTGGTGTCCTTGCCGCCGGCCTCCAGCACGCAGACCGAGTGCTTGCCGTCGGCGGAGAGCCGGTTCGCCAGCACGCAGCCGGCCGAGCCGGCGCCGACAATGACATAGTCGAAGGTGGAGGTGTCGGTCATGGTCTTGCTGAGACTTTCAAAGGCGCGTCGTCATGGCGTGTACAACCGTGTCGTCATTGCGAGCCGGCGTGGCGGGCGTGGCAATCCAGCATCGCCATCCGGTCGGACCCTGGCACTCCCTGGATTGCTTCGTCGCCTCCGGCTCCTCGCAATGACGCCGGAGGGGAGGGAGGCGACAGGTCAGGCCGGTCCGGCATTGCCGGTCAGCACCGTCATCGCCGCGTCGACGCCGCCCTTGGCATGCGGCACGCCGGCCAGCCCCAGCCCCATTTCCACGTTCGCGAGCGTGCCCATCAGCATGCTGTCGTTGAAATCGCCCAGATGGCCGATGCGGAACACCCGGCCCTTGACCTTGCCGAGGCCGTTGCCGAGCGACATGTCGAACCGGTCCAGCACCACCTTGCGGAAGGCGTCGGCGTCGTGGCCCTCCGGCAGGCGGACCGCGGTGAGCACGTTGGAATAGTCCAGCGGCTCCCGGCACTGCACCTCCAGCCCCCAGGCCTGCACGGCGCGGCGGGTGGCCTCGCCATGGCGGGCGTGGCGGGCGAAGACGTTGGCCAGGCCCTCGGCCTCCAGCATGGCGATGGCCTCTTTCAGGCCATAGAGCAGGTTGGTGTTCGGCGTGTAGGGGAAATAGCCGGTCTCGTTCAGGTCCAGCATCGGCCGCCAGTCCCAGTAGGAGACCGCGAAGCCGGCGCTCTTGCGCGCCTCCAGCGCCCGCGGCGACAGCGCGTTGAAGCTGATCCCCGGCGGCAGCATCAGGCCCTTCTGCGAGCCGGAGACGCTGACGTCCACGCCCCATTCGTCGTGGCGGTAGTCCATGGAGCCGAGGCCGCTGATCGTGTCCACCAGGAACAGCGCCCCGTGCCCGGCGGCGTCGATGGCCTTGCGCACCTCGGCAATGCGCGACGTGGCGCCGGTGGAGGTCTCGTTGTGGACGCAGCAGACGGCCTTGATCTCGCCCTTGGTATCGGCCTTGAGCGCGGCTTCCACCTGCTCCGCCACGACGCCGCGGCGCCAGTCGCCCGGCAGGAATTCCGGCTTCAGGCCCAGCCGCTCCGCCAGTTCGCGCCAGAGCGTGGCGAACTGGCCGGTCTCGACCATCAGCACCCGGTCGCCGGGCGAGAGCGTGTTGACCAGTGCCGCCTCCCACGCGCCCGTGCCGGAGGCGGGATAGATCACGACCGGGTGCCGGGTCTGGAAGATGCGGCGAATGCCGGTCAGCACCTCGCGGCCCAACGCGCCGAAGTCCGGCCCGCGATGGTCGATGGTCGGATGGGCGATGGCGTGCAGGATGCGGTCCGGCACGTTGCTCGGGCCCGGGATTTGCAGGAAATGGCGACCGGCGCGATGGGACATGAAGCGGGAGACCTCCGACAAAGACGCTTGCCGGGCAGGCAGCACGGCGCTTAAAGCCCTGTCAATCGTTCTGGTACCCGCCACCCCGCTTTTTGCGCATCCCGGAGCCCGCCCATGGCCCACGATCCCCGAGACTGGCACCCCGACACCCTGGCCGCCCAGGCCCTGCACCGGTTGCAGGAGGACACTGGCGGCGTGATCCCCGGCTGGCAGCCGGCCACCACCTTCGCCCGCCGCAGCCAGGATTACGATTTGACGGCGCCGGGTTATGTCTATGGCCGCGCCGACAACGCCAATGTGCGCCTGGCCGAGGAGATCATCGCCGGGCTGGAAGGCGGGCAATCCTGCCGGCTGTTTCCGAGCGGCCTGGCGGCCATCGCGGCGCTGTTCCGCTCGCTGCCGGCGGGGAGCCATGTGGCGGTGCAGGATTCCGGCTATTTCGGCACCCTGAAATGGCTGCGCGACAATGCGGAGCGGCTGGGCCTGGCGCTCAGCTTCTTCGCCACCGGCGACCTGCGCGCATTGGAAGCGGCGCTGCGGCCCGGCGAGACGGCGCTGGTGTGGATCGAGACGCCGGCCAATCCGCTCTGGACCGTGACCGATATCGCCGCGGCCGCGGACCTGGCGCACGGGGCGGGCGCGGTGCTGGCGGTGGACGCGACCGTGATGACGCCGGTGCTGTGCCGGCCGCTGGGGCTGGGGGCGGACCTGGTGTTTCACTCCGCCACCAAATACCTGAACGGCCATTCCGACGTGCTGGCCGGCGCCCTGGTCACGAACACGCCGGGGGCCGCGCTCTGGCAGGCGGTGGAGGTCGAGCGTCACGGCTCCGGCCCGATCCTGGGGGCGTTCGAGGCCTGGCTGCTGGTGCGCGGCATGCGCACGGTGCATTTGCGGGTGCGGCAAGCCTCGGCCGTGGCGCAGGTGCTGGCCGAACGGCTGGCGGCACATCCCAAGGTGGAGGTGGTGCGCTATCCGGGCCTGGCGGGCGATCCCGGCCACGGGGTCTCCGCCCGGCAGATGCAGGGCGGGTTCGGCGGCATGCTATCGTTCGACGTGGCCGGCGGCGCGGAGGCGGCGCTGCGGGTGGTGAGCCGCCTGCGCCTGATCATTCCGGCCACCAGCCTGGGCGGAGTGGAAAGCCTGATCGAGCACCGGGCGACGGTGGAGGGGCCGCATTCGGATGTGCCGAAGGGCCTGCTCCGCCTCTCCGTCGGCGTCGAGGATGCGGACGACCTCTGGGCCGATCTGGAACAGGCGCTGTCGGGCTAGCGTGCGTTCGGTCCTGGTTGAGCCACTCTCCCGCCCCACCTCCCGCGCAAGCGGGGACAGGGAAGATGGGTTGGTGCGCCAGCAGGAAAAGAGTCCGCTCCAGCGCCCTCAGCCCTCGCACTCCAGCGTGACGGTTTCCTCCAGCAAGGCGTAGAGGCTGTTGGGTTCGCCGTGCCGGAACAGCGGTGGCGGGTTGTCGTTTCCGGCGCCGGTGCGCTTTGCCTCGACCGGGCGGCGACAGACAATGCTCGCGACCGCGTTGCCATATTCGACGGCGCCGATGCCGCCATAGTCCAGATTGTCGTTATCGAACCAGATGAAATGGGCCATCACAACAACTCCCATGACCTTTGCCTCTCATGGATGTAGGGGCTGGGAGCCGGTTCGGTTTGTGAAATGCGTCACTGATTTGGCGAGATTTTCCGGATCCCCCGAGGCGCAGTCCGCCTCGGGGTCCGGATTTCCATCGATTTTCAGGCGTTTCGGCCTGACGGCCCGTGGTTCGCCCCATGGTTCGCCCCGTGGTTCGCCAGGTGCCCCACCATGCGCCGCATGGCGAGGGCGACCGCGCTTTCGACCGGTAGCCAGGCCAGGGCGTAAGCCCAGACCGCCAGGGCGTAGGGCCAGCCGATCGGCGTCACGAACAGGCCATAGACGGCGATGAGCGTGCCGGCGACCTGGGTCAGCTCGCAGGTCCAGAACAGGCGGCCGCTGGGCCAGGGGCGGTTCCAGAACCACCGCTGGTTGCGGGTGACATAGATGGTCAGATGGCCGGCGACCAGAAGCTTCAGGAAGATGACGGTCTGGATCGTCTCGCGCGGGAGTTGCAGCACCCGGTCGGCAAACCAGAACAGCAGGAAGGTCTCCGCCACCCCCATCAGGCCGATGGCGGCGGCCACGATCAGCACGCGGCGCATATCCCAGCGCAGCGGCCGCGCCGCCACCGTGGCGTTGTCGTAGGCGATCATCATGATCGGGAAGTCGTTCAGCAGCGCCAGCAACACGATCATGACCGCCGTGACCGGATAGAAGTCGAAAATCAGGATCGACAGCGTCATGAACACCAGCACGCGGATCGTCTCGGCGATGCGGAAGGTGGCGTAGCTGGTCATGCGCTCGAAAATGCGCCGCGCCTCCTCGATCGCCGCGGTGATGACCGAGAGGCCGGTTCCCGTCAGCACCACGTCGGCCGCAGCGCGCGCGGCGTCGGTGGCGCCGCTGACGGCGATGCCCGCGTCGGCCTGTTTCAGCGCCGGCGCGTCGTTCACACCGTCGCCGGTCATCGCCACGATGTGATTGTTCGACTGCAAGGCCCGGACGATGTTGAACTTGTGCTCCGGCAGGACCCGGGCAACCCCGTCGGCGCCCTCGATCCGGCGGGCGACATCGCCGTCGCCGTCGAACATCTGGTCCGCCGACACGATATTGCCGCCAAGCCCCAGCTTGCCGGCGATCTGGCGGGCGATGGCGTCGTGGTCGCCGGTGATCATCTTGATCGAAACGCCCATTTGCTGGGCCGTGGCGATGGTGGCCGCGGCGTCCTCCCGCGGCGGGTCGAAGATCGGGATCAGGCCCAGGAACCGCCACTCGCCGTCGCCGTCCCGGCGGGCTGCGCCCAGCGCCCGGTAGCCGCTTTGGCCCAGGGCTTCCACCGCGTCCTCGACGCGTTTGCGCTCGCCGCCCTGCAAGGCGACCAGGTCGAGGATGACCTGCGGTGCGCCCTTGCTGAAGCGGAAGGTCCGGCCGTCTTTCGTCGCTGCCACTTCCGTGCGCTTCGAGATCGGGTCGAACGGCCTGAACGCGGTGATCGCGAAGCCGCTTTCGTCATCGGTCCGGCCGCCGTCGGCCGCGAGCACGGCGGCGTCGATGGCATCCGGGTCTTCGCGATTGCTGGCCATGCGCGCCGCCAGCATCAGGGCGGCGGCGTCGGTTCCGGGCTCCGGCCGGAGATCGCCCACGGTCAGTTCGTTGCGGGTCAGCGTGCCGGTCTTGTCGGCGCAGAGCACATCCACCCCGGCCAGTTCCTCGACGGAGACGAGGCGCGAGACGATGGCCTTCATGCGCGCCAGGCTTTCGGCGCCGACGGCCATGGTGACCGACAGGACGGTCGGCAGGGCGACCGGGATCGCCGCCACCGTCAGGATCAGGCAGAATTTCAGCGTTTGCCAGAACGGCGTTTCGCGGAACAGCGCCACCAGCAGGATCATCACCACCAGCCCGATGGTGGTGATGATGAGGAAGTTTCCGATATTCAGCACCGCCCGCTGGAAATGCGAGCGGGTCGCCGCCGACTGCACCAGTTGCGCCGTTTTGCCGAAATAGGTGTGCATGCCGGTCTGCGTGACGACGCCGGTCATCTCGCCCAGCTTGACGACGGCGCCGGAATACGCGGTATCGCCGGGTTTTTTCTCGACCGGCAGCGACTCGCCGGTCAGGGCCGACTCGTCGGCGCTGAGAAAATCGCCTTCGGCCAGGTGGATGTCGGCCGGCGTGATATCGCCGAGCTTCAGGTGCACCACGTCGCCGGGCACCAGTTCGCGCGCCGCCAGGGTCTGCCACGTGCCGTCGCGCAACACCCGTGCGGCAGGCGCAAGCCGGGCCTTAAGCGCCTCGATGGCGTTGCCGGCCTTGCGCTCCTGCCAGAAATCGACGCCGGCATTGACCAGCAACATGGCCATGATGATGGCGAAGTCGGGCCAGTCGCCCAGCACCGCGGACAGGATGGCCGCCGCCTCGATCATCCAGGGGATCGGGGCCCAGAAATACTGCGCCAGCCGTTCCAGGGGGCTGGTTTTCTTCTCGGCCAGTTCGTTCGGGCCAAACCGCTCCAGGCGCCTTGCGGCTTCCGCCGCGGTCAGGCCCGTGGTGAGATCGGTATCGGGACTGTCGGCCGCCGCCGCAGGTTCGGCGGTGTCCGGGCTCATGCGCCGGACTCCGTGGAGGCGATCCATTTGGCGACGTCGGGCCAGGCGTTTTTCAGGGTATTGGAGCCCATGAACAGGCCGATATGCCCGCCGGGCACCAGCTTTTGCCGGATCTGCCGTTTCGGTGTGGCCACCAGGTCGGCGGCGGCAAACACCTGCTCTTTGGTCGTGATGTCGTCGCTTTCGCCCGCCAGCAGGTAGAGCGGGCAGGCGATGGATTTGAGGGAAAGCCTCTGGCCCAGCGCCACGAACTCGCCCTTGGCGAACAGGTTTTCCTTGAACAGCAGCTTGATGGCCTGGAGGTAATAGGCGCCCGGCAGGTCGAGCGGGTTTTCGTACCAGCGTTCGAACCGCTCGGTGCGTTCGATGTAATTGCGATCCTCGATATGCTCGTAAAGGTCGATGAATTTGTTGAGGTATTGCTCGCCCGGATGCATGTTTTTCCAGCCGGCCAGCATGTACTGCCCCAGCATCCGCCCGCCGCCGGAGGCCACCATTTCCTCGTAGGTCACAAGGGGCATTTCGTGGGCGAGCCTTTTGATCGGGCCGTCGCCGGCATCGGTGTCGATCGGCGAGCCGGCAAGCACCAGCGACGCCACTTTCTCGGGAAACAGGCAGGTGTACATCGCCGACATCCAGCCGCCCTGGCAGAGGCCGACCAGATGCGCCCGCCCGCCGACCGCCGCGACGGCGGTGTCGATATCGCTCAGGTATTTGTCGATGTCGTAATCGCGCATCGCAGCCGTCGCCGACTTCCAGTCGAAGACCATGACCCGTTGCAAGCCATTGCCCAGCAGGGTTTCGACCAGGCTCTGGCCCTTGTCATAGTCGGCAATCGTCGAGGAATGCCCGGCATAGGGCGCATCCACCAGAACCGGAAGCGCGGGTGCGTCGGCGGCGGAGAAGTCGCGGAAGCGCATTGTGTCGAGATCGCGGAGAATGCGGTTTGCCGTTGCCCATTCGGGCGGCGGAGGCGCTTCGATCTCGGCCGCTTCCTCGATGAAGCGGAGATTGTCCTGAAACAGGCGAAGGCCGGCCTCTTCGAACTCCGCCGCGGCGGCCATGGGCCAGAACCAGGGAACGGAGTGTTCGTGTGCCGGCTTGCGGGGCGCGCGCTTGGTCATATCGGTGTCTCTCGCATAGGGGCGGAGCGCGGTGGTCGAAGCACGGCCAGACAA
This sequence comes from Alphaproteobacteria bacterium, assembly GCA_020638555.1. Lineage (NCBI taxonomy): Bacteria > Pseudomonadati > Pseudomonadota > Alphaproteobacteria > Alphaproteobacteria bacterium. The sequence continues at coordinate 638,929 of JACKII010000002.1, forward strand.
GGGGCGATCTTGCCGACATCCCCTGGTCTTTGCCGCAATCACGGCCATCCGATCCGAACAGGAAGTGCCATTCCATGTCGGTTGTCCGGTTGCGCGTTCAACCCTCCGGTACCAAGTCGCGCAGGCGGCGGACGGTTCCTATTGCGCCGTCCAGCCGCCGTCGACCGCAAGGCTGGTGCCGGTGACGCTGGCGGCGGCGGGCGCGGCGAGATAGACGACGGCGGCGGCAACCTCTTCCACCGTCGCCAGCCGGCCGATGGGCAGGCGGTCCATGACCCAGTCCGAAAATGCCTGGTCCTCGAAGAACGGCTTGGTCAGCGGCGTGTCGACGAAGGTCGGCGCGACCGCGTTGACGCGAATGCCGTGCGGCGCCAGTTCGATCGCCGACGCGCGCACCAGCCCTTCCAGCCCCCATTTGGTGGCGCAATAGACGCTGCGGTTCGGCCCGCCGACCCGGCCCATCTGGCTGGTCATGTGGATGATGGAGCCGCCATGGCCTTCCGCCAGCATTTTCTGTGCCGCCGCCTGGCCCAGCACGAACATGGCGGCCAGGTTCAGGTCCAGCAGGAAGTCCAGGTCTTCGTCCGGCACCTCCAGATAGGGTTTGGGCCGGTTGCTGCCGGCATTGGCAACCAGGATGTCGAGCCGGGGCAGGGCGGCGATGGCGGCGCGGCTGGCGGCCCGGTCGGTGACATCGAGGACAGAGACGCTGGCCTTGCCGCCCGCCGCTTCGATCTCGGCGGCCAGCGCCGTCAATTCGTGCTCGGTGCGGGCGGCACAGACCACCTCGGCCCCGGCGGCGGCCAGCGCCAGCGCACAGCCCCGGCCGAGGCCGCGTCCGGCGCCGGCGACAAAGGCGGTGAGGCCGGTCAGGTCGAAAGGATGGGCGGCCATGAGCTCAGCCCCCCATCAGCTTGCGCACCGCCGGCCAGTTGGCCCGGCCCTGGCGTGCGGCGGCGATGATGGCCTGTTCGCGCTCGGCCACCCGGCGCACGGCGGCGGGCAGGGCGGCGGCCAGATGATGGGGGATGACGGCGGCGCCGTTGCGGTCCATATGCACCAGGTCGCCGTCGGCGACGCGCAGGCCTGCCACCTGCACCGGCTGGCCGAATGCGACCATGTGCAATTCGCCGTGGCTGGGCTTCTCGCCGGTGGCCAGCATCTGGATGCCGTCGGGCATGCCGGGAATGTCGCGAATGGCGCCGTTGGTGACGACGCCGACGACGCCCAGGGAGAGATGCACCGTCGCCATCACGTCGCCCCAGCAGGCGGCGAGACCGTGGGCGGCATCCAGGTCCTGGTGCACGGCGATCTGCGGCCCCTCGTCGCCGGCCACATGGTCGTACCAGGCGAGACGGCGCGCCTTCAGCGCGGCCGGGTCCTCGCCCTGGGGCGGGGTGGTGCGGATCTGGGCCGTGCGCGCATAGCCGACCCGGGCCGGCCGGTCCGGGTGCGAGCAGACCAGGAAGTCCTTGGTATAGCTGAAGAGCGTATAGGACGGGTCCAGCACCTCCAGGCCGTTGCAGACGGCCGGGGTGTCGAAACGGGCCAGCTCTTCGAGGAGCGCGGGCGGATGGACGGTCATGAAAATGCGGGCTTTCGACAGGTCGCGAAAGCCCGCACTCTAGCGGTCGTCCCCGCGCGGCTCAAACGCTACGGCAGGGCGGCGGAAGGATTACGGACGCCAGCTTGCAAACGGCTCGGTGGTGTGGACCATCGGCGGCAGGCCGACATCGGCCCGCAGCTCGTTGCCGATGGTTGCGGCGTCCTGGTCGGAATGGGGCTTGGCAAACCAATGCCCAAATCGCTCCCGCAGACGCTGCAACAGCGAGGCGCGGGCCGGCGCAGCAATCGGCTGCGGCGTGAAAATCGTGGCGGAGCCCATGAGAGCAACTCCTCGGGATCGGGGACGGCTGCCTGCGCGGCGCGGCGGATGCGGTCTTGCATCACGCGACAGGGCGGCAGGCGAAGCGTGCGCTGGGCACAAGCCGGCAGCGGCCGTGACCGCCGCCGACCGGTGTGCTAGCGCTGCCAGGGGGCCTTGTTGATTTCCAGCATGGCATCCGACCGGGTCAGGCCGATGTCTCGCAATTCGTAGGTGTTCATCGCGGCCAGCTGCTGGCGCTGCTGCATCCGCTCCACCCACTCGCGGACGAAGGTGCGAAGCCGACCCGTGGTGCGGGTTTCAGCGACCGGAGCGGTGGCGGCGCTGGGCGAAAAGAGCGTTGCGGTACCCATGACACTGTCTCCTGGGTTTGTGTTGCATTGCAATATAAATAGCCCGCCCGTTGAATTCCGTTAGGGGGGCTGATGCAATGCTGCGCCGCAATATATGCATGGCTATGATTGTTGGGAAAACTCAGCCGCTACAAGTGGAAAAAGGCATACCATTATACCGCGATGGGCTGGGCGTGGGCGCGGGCCTGGGCGTGGGCGAAGGCGCGCGCGTCAGTAGCCGCGGCTGACATCCACCGGATTGACGACGGGCTGGCCGGCGAGAATGCGCCCCACATTGGTGGCCACCTGTTCGGCGGCGGTGGCCGGCGTGGTGATGCCGCTTTCGTGCGGCGTGAGGATGACGTTCGGGTGTCGCCACAGCGGATGGCCCGCCGGCAGGGGCTCCGGATCGGTCACATCCAGCACCGCGCCCAGCAACTGCCCTTCGTCCAAGAGCGCCAGAAGGTCGTCGGTGACCACATGGCTGCCCCGTGCCAGGTTCAACAGGACGGCGCCGCGGGGGAGTTTCTCCAAACGGGCGCGATTCAGGATGCCGTCGGTCTCGCTGGTGAGGGGCAGCGAGCAGACCAGGAACGGGCTGGCCGCCAGAAAGGCATCCAGCCGGTCCCAGCCGGCATAATTGTCGATCGGGCCAAGGTCGCGGGGCGACCGCGTCCAGCCGTTCACGAAGAAGCCGAGCGCCAGCAGGCCGCGACCGATGGCCCCGCCGATCTCGCCGAAGCCCAGCACACCGACGCGCGGGGGGTGCCGCGAGGGGGGGCCCAACTCCCGCCACTCCGCCTTGCGTTGCAGGGCGGCGTATTCGTCGAACCGGCGATAGAAGTGCAGAACGCCATAGGTGGCCCACTGCACCATTTGCTGCGTCATATACGGGTCGACGATGCGGGCGATCGGCAGATGCGCGGGCACGTCCGGATCGGCAAAGAGGCCGTCGACGCCGGCGCCGGTGGCGAGAATGCCTTTCAGGTTGGGGAAGTGCGCGAAAAAGCCGGGCTCGACCTTGAAGGCCAGCACGAAGTCGACCGTTGCCGGGTCGCCAACATCCGGCCAAACCCGCCAGTCCAGATTCGGCAGGCGTTGGCGGAGTTCGCGGTGCCATTCGTCCGGATTGCCGGCGCCGGCCTTGAAAACGATCGAAACCATGATTGCCTCACGCTCTTCTGTTGAGGCGGGTCTACGGCAAATCCGACCCCAAGTCGAGACCGGTGTCCGGCGCGTTCCGGGCGGCTGAGGCATATTCGACCCCGGATTCAGCGGGTTGCAATCCGCTATCGGGGTGAGGGGTGGGGCGGCCTGGTCCGATCCGGCCCAGACCAAATGCCGCGCCTCGGCGATAGTGCCACGCGGTCTTCGCTCCCGATCGGCCGCGCTGCCGACCTTGGTTTGCCCGGCCATCTGACCTAATATGGTGTGGCTATCCTTCGGTTCTCAAAGGAGAGACCATGAACCGTTCCCTTCTGATTCCCGCGGCGTTGCTGCTGGCGCTCTCAGCATGCAAGACCGTCGAGCCGCCCATGCCGGCGGTGGCGCCCGCCGGGACGGCGGTGGTGGCGCCGGCCAGCGACGTGCCGGCGCAGATGGCGGCCTTTTCGGGGACGTGGCGCGGCAAGTGGCAGCGCGTGCTGGACGCATTGCTTGTCGTCGAGACGGTGAGCCCGACGGGCCAGGTGCAGGCGACCTATGCCTGGGCCGACGCGCTCAACTGGAGTATCCACGCCGGCAGCACCCGGCTCAAAGGGCAGATCACCGGCAATACGCTGCAACTGGAACCGCTGCCGGACGGGGGCAAGATCCACTATGTGATGCGGCCGGACGGCTCGCTGGACGGGCATTATGTCTGGGGCGGCGGCCCGACCGAGGGGCATTTCGTCCGGCAATAGCCGCGCCGCACACTCCCGCGCCGGAAGCGCCGGAGAGGGGACCCCTGAATGCGAAGAGCGCGACAGGACCGGCGGGTCCGTGTCCCGCTCCTGTTGGCTCCGGCAGGAACAGCAGCCAAACGGGTAACGGTTCGCGTCAGCGCGGCAGCATGCTTTCGCCCATCAGGAAGGTGTCGACCGCCTGAGCACACTGGCGCCCCTCGCGGATCGCCCAGACCACGAGCGACTGGCCGCGGCGCATGTCGCCGGCGGCGAAGACGTTCGGCAGGTCGGTCTTGTAGTCCGCCGGCGCCTCCGGAATGCGGCCGAGCGCGTCGCGCTGCACCACGGTATTGATGCCGAGGTCGGCCAGCACATCGTCCTGACGCGGGCCGACAAAGCCCATGGCCAGCAGCACCAGTTCGGCATCGTATTCGAACGTGTCGACGGTTTCCGGGGTCATGCGGCCATCCTTATGGACCCATTTGACCCGGTTGCCCTTGATTCTGGCGACATTGCCCTTGCCGTCATCCACGAGCTCGGTCGTCACCATTTCGTATTCGGTGTCGGTGCCGTAGGTCTCCGTCACCTCGATCTGGCTGGTGGAGACCCGCTCGCGCCGGGGCCAGTCCGGCCAGACCAGGGGCTTGTTCTCGGCCTGGGGCGGGCGGTCGAACAGTTCGAACTGGCGCACCAGCTTCGCGCCCTGGCGGGTGGAGGTGCCGATGCAGTCGCTGCCGGTGTCGCCGCCGCCGATGACGATGACATTCTTGCCGGTCGCCAGGATTTCCGTGTCGGCCGGGACGGAGCCGCCCGCCACGCGCCGGTTCTGCTGTGGCAGGAATTCCATCGCATAGTGCACGCCGTTCAATTCGCGGCCGGGCACGTCCAGATTGCGCGGCGCCTCGGCACCGCCGGCGAGGACGACGGCGTCGAAGTCCGCGGCCAACTGCTTGGCCGAGACATCCTTGCCGACATGCACGCCGGTCTTGATCGTCACGCCTTCGGCCTGCATCTGCTCGGCGCGGGCGTCGATCAGGCTCTTGTCCAGCTTGAAGTCGGGAATGCCAAAGCGCAGCAGGCCGCCGATCCGCTCGTTCTTTTCGTAGAGCGTCACGGCATGGCCGGCGCGGGCGAGTTGCTGCGCGCAGGCCATGCCGGCCGGGCCGGAGCCCACCACCGCGATGCGCTTGCCCGTTTTGTGCGCCGCAGGCTGCGGCGCCAGCCAGCCATTGTCGCGGGCCTTGTCGGCGATGGCGCACTCGATGGTCTTGATCGTGACCGGGCGCACGAAGGTGTTGAGGTTCAGCGTGCAGCTTTCCTCGCACGGCGCCGGGCACACCCGCCCCGTCACCTCCGGGAAGTTGTTGGTGGAGGAGAGGTTCTCCCACGCATTCTGCCACTCGCCCAGATAGGTCAGGTGGTTCCAGTCGGGGATCTGGTTGTTGACCGGGCAACCGTTGTGACAGAAGGGGATGCCGCAATCCATGCACCGCGAGCCCTGCGCCCGAACCTCGCCCTCCGGCAAGGGTTGGACGAACTCGCGATAATGCTTCAGGCGCTCGGCAACCGGCGCGTAGCCGCGGTCGTGGCGTTCCTGCTCCAGAAAGCCGGTGGGCTTACCCATGGGCCACCTCCTCGGCCGCGGCGCCCTGGCCGGCGGCGGCATCGTCTTCAGCCATTTCGTTCAGGGCGCGACGGAAATCGTTCGGCATGACGAGCACGAAGTTGGCAACCTCCGTATCGAAATTTTCCAGGATATTCCGCGCGACCGCGCTATCGGTGTAATGGGCGTGCCGCTCGATCAGGCGGCGCAGGCGGTGCACATGGTATTTGAGCTGGGGCACGCCCTTGACCATCACCGTCGCCGGGTCGGCCGGTGCGGGCTCGCTCGGGTCGACGGTCTCCAGGGAGACCATCTCCATGTTGCAACGGTCCTCGAACCGCTTGTCCGGGTCCCAGACATAGGCGAGGCCGCCGCTCATGCCGGCGGCGAAGTTCACGCCGGTCGGGCCGAGCACGACCATGCAGCCGCCGGTCATGTATTCGCCGCCATGGTCGCCGACGCCTTCGACTACGCAGTACGCGCCGGAATTGCGGACGCAGAAGCGTTCGCCGGCGACGCCGCGGAAATACGCCTCGCCGTCGATGGCACCATAGAGCACGGTGTTGCCGATGACGATATTGTCTTCCGGCACATAGGGCGAGACGCGCGGCGGGAACACGGCGATGCGACCGCCGGACAGGCCCTTGCCGACATAGTCGTTGGCAACGCCTTCCATCTCGATCGACACGCCGCGGGCCAGGAAGGCGCCGAAGCTCTGGCCGCCGACGCCGCGCGCCTTGATGGCGATGGTGTCCTCGGGCAGGCCGGCATGGCCGAAGCGCTTCGCCACCTCGCCGGAGAGCATGGCGCCGACGGTGCGGTTGATGTTGCGCACCCCGGTCTCGATCACCACCGGCTGGCGGCTTTCGAGTGCCGGCCGGGCCTCGGCGATCAGGGTGTTGTCGAGCGCCTTGTCCAGGCCGTGGTCCTGGGTCTCGCAATTGTAGACGGCGATGTCGTTCGGCACGTCCGGACGGTGCATCAGCCGCTTCAGGTCGACGCCGTGGGCCTTCCAGTGATCCTCGGCCTTGCGCATGTCGAGCATGTCGGTGCGGCCGATCAGGTCGTTGAACGTGCGGAAGCCCATTTCCGCCATCAGTTCGCGCACTTCCTCGGCGACGAAGAAGAAATAGTTGATGACGTTGTCGGGCGTGCCCTGGAAGCGCTTGCGCAGTTCCGGGTTCTGGGTGGCGACGCCGACCGGGCAGGTGTTCAGATGGCATTTGCGCATCATGATGCAGCCCATGCTGATCAGCGGCGCGGTGGCAAAGCCCATCTCGTCCGCGCCCAGCAGGCCGGCAATCACCACGTCGCGGCCGGTGCGCAGCCCGCCGTCGGTCTGCACCGCGATGCGGCCGCGCAGCCCGTTCAGCACCAGGGTCTGGTGGGTCTCGGCCAGGCCGATTTCCCAGGGGCTGCCCGCATGCGTCAGCGAGGTGACGGGCGAGGCGCCAGTGCCGCCCTCGAAGCCGGAAATGGTGACATGGTCGGCCTTGGCCTTGGAGACGCCGGCCGCGACCGTGCCGACGCCCACCTCGGACACCAGCTTGACGCTGATGCGCGCGCGCGGGTTGGCGTTCTTCAGGTCGTGGATGAGCTGGGCCAGGTCCTCGATCGAATAGATGTCGTGGTGCGGCGGCGGCGAGATCAGGCCGACGCCCGGCGTCGAGTGGCGCACGGCCGCGATGGCGCGGTCCACCTTATGGCCCGGAAGCTGGCCGCCCTCGCCGGGCTTGGCGCCCTGGGCCATCTTGATCTGGATGTCGTCGGCATTGACCAGATATTCGGTCGTCACGCCGAACCGGCCGGATGCCACCTGCTTGATGCGGCTGCGCATGGTGTCGCCGTCCTGGCGCCAGAACGGATGGTCCTTGGCCAGCGGCAGGAAGCGGTCCGGTTCCTCGCCGCCCTCGCCGGTGTTGGAGCGGCCGCCGATGCGGTTCATGGCGATGGCCAGCGTCGAGTGCGCCTCGCGGCTGATCGAGCCGAAGCTCATCGCACCGGTGGAGAAGCGCTTGACGATCTCGCTGGCCGGCTCGACCTCGTCGATCGGGATGGCGGTGCCGGGGCGGATGCCGAACAGGCCGCGCAGCGTGTAGAGGTCGCGCGACTGGTCGTTCATCTTCTGCGCGAACAGCTTGTATTCGCGCGTGTTGTTGCCGCGGACCGCGTGTTGCAGGTGCGAGACGGTGGTCGGGTTCCAGGCGTGGTATTCGCCGCGGAAGCGGAAGGCGTATTCGCCGCCGACATCCAGCATGGTGAGCAGTGTCGGGTCGTCGCCGAACGCACGGATGTGCCGCTGCACGGTCTCGCGCGCCACTTCCTCCAGGCCGATGCCCTCGACCGTGGTCGCGGTGCCGGTGAAGTATTTGTCGACGAACGGGGTGGCGAGGCCGACCGCGTCGAAAATCTGGGCGCCGCAATAGCTCTGATAGGTCGAGATCCCCATTTTGGAGATGACCTTCAACAAGCCCTTATTCAGCGCCTTGACGTAGTTGTAATAGGCCTTGTCGAGGGTCAGGCCGTCCGGCAGTTCCTCCAGCCGGTCGGCAATGGTCTCGAACGCCAGATACGGGTTGATCGCCTCGGCGCCATAGCCCGCCAGCACGCACATATGGTGCACTTCGCGCGCCTCGCCGGTCTCGATCACCAGGCCGGTTTCGGTGCGCAGACCCTTGCGGATCAGATGATGATGCACGGCCGAGCAGGCCAGCAGCGCCGGCATGGGAATGCGGGTCGCGCTCATGCCGCGGTCGGAGAGGATGAGGATGTTGTATTCCTCAAGCACCGCCTGTTCCGCCGCCTCGCACAGCGCCTGCACCGCCGGGGCCAGACCGGCGATGCCGTCTTCGGCGCTCCAGCAGATATCGAGCGTCTTGGTGCGGAAGGCCGCGCCCACCAGTTCGTCGAACTCGCGGATCTTCTCCAGATCCTCGTTCGAGAGGATCGGCTGGTGCGCTTCCAGGCGCTTGTGCTGCGGATCGTGGCCGGAACCCAGCAGGTTCGGGCGCGGGCCGATCAGGGTGGTGAGGGACATCACCACCTCTTCGCGGATCGGATCGATCGGCGGGTTCGTGACCTGCGCGAAATTCTGCTTGAAATAGGTGTAGAGCAGCTTCGGCTTGTCGGAGAGCACGCTGATCGGCGTGTCCTTGCCCATGGAGCCGATCGGATCGTCGCCGGCGCTGGCCATCGGCTCCAGGAAGAATTTCAGGTCTTCCATGGTGTAGCCGAACGCCTGCTGGCGGTCGAGCAGCGGGATGTTGCTGGTCGGCGGCTCGTTCACCGGCGCCGGCAGGTCCTCCAACTGGTACTGGCTGTCGTCCAGCCACTGCTGATAGGGATGGGCTTCCGACAGGGAGGCTTTCAGTTCCGCGTCGTCGACGATGCGGCCCTGTTCCATGTCGACCAGCAGCATCTTGCCGGGCTGCAGGCGCCATTGCTGCTTGATCTGGTCTTCCGGCACCGGCAGCACGCCGACTTCCGACCCCATGATGATGCGGTCGTCGGTGGTGACGATATAGCGGGCCGGGCGCAGGCCGTTGCGGTCGAGCGTGGCGCCGATCTGGCGGCCGTCGGTGAAGCAGACGGCGGCCGGGCCGTCCCACGGCTCCATCAGGCTCGCATGATACTCGTAGAAGGCCCGGCGCTTCGGGTCCATCAGCTTGTTGCCGGCCCAGGCTTCCGGGATCATCAGCATCATGGCGTGCATCAGCGAATAGCCGCCGAGCACCAGCAATTCCAGCGCGTTGTCGAAGCAGGCGGTGTCCGACTGGCCGGGGCCGATCAGCGGCCAGACCTTTTCCAGATCGTCGCCGAACAGGTCGCTCTTCATCGAGTGCTTGCGCGCGGCCATCCAGTTGGTGTTGCCGCGCACCGTGTTGATCTCGCCATTGTGGCAGATCATGCGGTAGGGGTGGGCCAGGCGCCAGGACGGGAAGGTGTTGGTCGAGAAGCGCTGATGCACCAGACCGAAGGCGCTGACATAGCGCGGATCGTTCAGGTCGTCGTAATACTCGCCCACCTGGCCGGCCAGCAGCATGCCCTTGTAGACGATGGTGCGCGAGGAGAAGCTGGGCGTGTAATAGTCGTCCGCGCCCGGCATGCCGCGCTCGCTGACCAGGTTAACGGTCACCTTGCGCGCGACGTAGAGCTTCCGTTCGAATTCGTCATGGGACCAGCCCGCCGGCTTGGCGACGAACATCTGGCGGTGGAACGGCTCCACCTCGAACACGGCCTTGCCCAGGATTTCCGAGTGCACCGGCACGTCGCGCCAGCCGATGACGGCCATGCCCTCGGCGACGAAGGTCTGTTCCAGCAGCAGTTCGATTTGCTGGCGGGCGGTGACATCCTTCGGCAGGAACAGCATGCCGACGCCGTATTCGCCTTCCGGCGGCAGTTCGAAATCGCAGACCTCGCGGAAAAAGGCGTCGGGGATCTGCGTCAGGATGCCGGCGCCGTCACCGGTCAGCGGGTCCGCGCCGACGGCGCCGCGATGATCCAGGTTCAGCAGGATCTGCAGGCCGTCGCGAACATGAGAATGCGATTTTCGGCCCTTGATGTCGGCGACAAAGCCGACACCGCACGAATCGTGCTCGTTGCGCGGATCGTATAAGCCTTGCGCAGCGGGCAGCCGCATCCTGTTATCCTCCTGGTCCAAGGGCTCGCCTCCGTCGCTGAAGGTCGAGGGCATTACCGCACCCGCGCGGTCGTTTCGTCCCCCCGTCGGAAGGCGAATAACCGAATGCGCTGGTCCGATCGAACGAATTGAACGGTACACACGCGCCTGACGCAGATCGGCTCGCAAGGGCACATCCGTCGCCAGACAATTCAGGGATCGCTGCGCCCCGAAAAACCGGGCAGACGCTTGACCCTAAAACAAAACGCAAATGAGCGGGATGCTCTAACCGATCATAAACGATCCGGCAAGTCCGTTGATCCTAATGCACTGCAACACACCGTTGCCAGAGGCGCAATTGGCGCAGGATTCCGCCACTCTGACGCAGTCGGCGAATTATCCGTTGGGCAAGTGCGAAGGCAACGTGTAGAGCAAGGTGACAGAGACGAAAGCCAATTGGAGCCCGCCCCATGACCGTGTCCGCCGATTCCGTCGTTCTGCCCGATTTGCTCGCCAAGGCCGCGGATGCGTTGGCGGCTGCCGAGACCCATACCGAGCAGGCGCGGCAGAGTGTGGCTGCCCTCGTTTCGGCCGACGGCAAGGTTTCGGCCGGCCTGCTGGAGCGCGAGCAACTGGCGGCCCACGGCCTCGCCTGGCTCACCACCTACACCGCCGCCCTGCGCGAGTCGCTGCACTGGGCCGAGCGGCTGGAGGCTGCGGGCGGCCTGGGCGAGTTGGAGGCGCTGCTGATGCAGGCGGGCTTCGGCGAGTATCTGAACCAGATGGCCGGCGGTCTGATGCTGAGCCAGGGCGAGATCGTCCGGCCCGGCGACCTGGGGCTCGACGCGGGCGCCCTGCTGGCGTCTGCCGGGGCGAAGGCGCTGATGGCCGGTGGCTCCAGCGCCGCGGTGCGCCGGCGCATCGGCGCGTTGCTGGAGGACGCGCTGGCGACCGGCGCGTTCGGCAACCCGGGCCTGGAGGACGAGGCGCTGGTGATGGTGCAGGACCAGTTCCGCCGCTTCGTCAACGACCAGATCATCGGCCCGGCGCACGAATGGCACCGGGCGGACGAGTTGATCCCGATGCCGGTCGTGCAGCAAATGGCGGAAATGGGCGTGTTCGGCCTGACGGTGCCGGAGGCCTATGGCGGCTTCGGCATGGGCAAGGTCGCCATGTGCGTGGTGACCGAGGAACTCTCCCGCGGCTATATCGGCGTCGGTTCGCTCGGCACCCGCTCGGAAATCGCCAGCGAACTCATCCGCCTGGGCGGCACCGAGGCGCAGAAGCAGGCGCTGTTGCCGAAAATCGCCTCCGGCGAGATCCTGCCCACCGCCGTGTTCACCGAGCCCGGCACCGGTTCCGACCTGGGCTCGCTGCGCACCCGCGCGGTGAAGGAGGGCGACGCCTACAGGGTCTATGGCAACAAGACCTGGATCACGCACGCCGCCCGCACCGACCTGATGACGCTCTTGGCCCGCACCAACCCGGACCAGCCGGGTTATCGCGGCCTCTCCATGTTCGTCGCGCCGAAGCCCCGCGGCACCGACGGCAATCCGTTCCCGGCCGACGGCATGTCCGGCGGCGAGATCAAGGTGCTGGGCTATCGCGGCATGAAGGAATACGAAATCGGCTTCGACGGTTTCGCAATCGCGCCGGAAAACCTGCTGGGCGGCGAGGAAGGCCAGGGCTTCAAGCAGTTGATGGCCACGTTCGAGAGCGCCCGCATCCAGACCGCCGCGCGCTCCGTCGGCGTGGCGCAGCGGGCGATGGAACTGGCGCTGGCCTATGCGACCGAGCGCCAGCAATTCGGCAAGTCGATCTACGCCTTCCCGCGGGTTTCCGGCAAAATCGCCATGATGGCGGTGGAAACCATGATGGCGCGGCAGCTCTCGTATTTCGCCGCGCGCGAGAAGGACCAGGACCGGCGTTGCGATATCGAGGCGGGCATGGCCAAGCTGCTGGCAGCGCGGGTGGCGTGGGCCAATGCGGACAACGCCGTGCAGGTCCATGGCGGCAATGGCTATGCCGAGGAATACGAGATCAGCCGCGTGCTGTGCGATGCCCGCATCCTCAACATTTTCGAGGGCGCGGCGGAGATCCAGGCCCATGTGATCGCCCGCGGCCTGCTGGAGCGGCGCAACTGACGTGACGCGAAACGGCGTCGGCTTCCGGCCCGCGGCCACGATGCCGCGGGCCGCACACTGGTATGGTCGCCCGGCGGCGCCGCGTGTGCTAAGTCCCGGAAGGTCAGGGACGTATTTCGCTAGCGGCTGAGGATTGCCCCATGCCAGCCTACGGGATCGACAGCATATCGCCGGCGACGGCGCCATGACCGAGACCGAAATCCGCTTTGCGCTGACCGAGCCGCTCGCCGAGCGCTTGCAGCGCCACTATCTGGCGGACGGGGCCGGCGTCGGCGAGCACAACGAGACCGTCTACTACGACACGCCGGACCGGCTGCTTTGGCGCCATGGGGCAGAATTCCGCCTGCGCGAGAACGCCAAGGGCATCAGGCAGACCGTCAAATACCGCACGCGCGAGGCCGTCCTGTTCGCCCGGCACGAAGCGGAGATCGATCTGGCCGTTTCCGAGCCGGATATCGGGCACCTGCGCCGGTCCATCCCCGGCGATCTGGCCGAGGCGGTCGAGGGCCGGACGTTCGCGCCGGTGTTTCGCTCGTCCGTGGACCGGGTCAAGGCCATGGTACAACAGGGCGATGCCCGGATCGAACTCGCCTACGACCGCGGCCGGATCACCGCCGGCCCGCACGGCCAGGCCATCCACGAGCTGGAACTGGAACTGAAGCAGGGCAGCGACGCCGATCTGGCCGATGCCGTCCTGGCCTTTCTCGACCGGGTTCCGGCCGGCTTGCAGACGCTGGGCAAGGCGGCGCGCGGGTTTCAACTCGCAACCGGCGACACGCCGCAGCCGGTGTTCCAGGAAAAGCAGCGCATTTCCGCGGATACGGTGCTGCCGGAGGCGGTCGCGCTGATATTGCGGTCCGCCTTTGCCCAGGCGCTGGCCAACCAGGCCGCGGTGGTGGCGACCGAGGCGCCGGAAGCGGTGCACCAGATGCGGGTGGGGCTGCGCCGCCTCCGCTCCATCGTCGCGGCGTTCCGGCCGGTGCTGGACCTTTCGGCGACCGGCGATCTGCTGGAGCGCACCAAGGCGTTCTTCTCACTTCTGGGCGATGTGCGCGAGGCCGATGTTTTCCTGACCGAAACCGTCGACACTTTTCCGCAAAGCCATGGCGGCGGGGAGCGGCACGCCGTGCTGGTGCGGGAGGTGGAGCGCTTCCGCGACCAGGCGCGCAAGCGGATGATCGCCCATGCCGCCGGTCCCGAATTCGCGCGCCTCGCCCTCGGCTGGCTCCGCTGGATCGAGGGCGGCGACTGGCTGCGCAATGATCAGCCGCTGGACCGCCTGTTGCAGACCCGACCGGTCGGCGCGTTCGCCGCCGGCCGCCTGGAAAGCCTGACCCGCAAGCTGGTGAAACGCGGCCACCGCGCCCTGACCGGCAGTGTCGACGACTGGCACGCGGCCCGGATCGCCGCCAAGAAATTGCGCTATGCCGGCGGCCCGCTGCTGACCGTTGTCGACCACGAGGCCGGGCTGAAGGGCACGGCGCAAGGCTCGCGGCGGGCGACCAAGCGCCTGGCCCGGTTGCAGGACGAGTTGGGCCGGTTCAACGACCTGTGTAACGTGCCCCTGCTGCTGGATCGGGTGGCCGCATCGGTTCCGCCCGGCTCGCGTCCGGCCTTTGCCGTCGCGGCGGCCTATTGCGGCGGCTGGTGCGATGCCCGGGTTGCCCACGCCATTCCGCGGCTTGAAACCACCTGGCAGGCGTTCGAAGCCGCGATGAAGGGGCCGGCATGACCACGCGCGTCTGTGTCATCAACGGCAAGGGCGGTTGCGGCAAGACCACGGTTGCGACGCATCTGGCGGCCGGCCTGGCCGTCTCCGGCCTGAATACGCTGCTGGTCGACCTGGACCGGCACCGCGGCGCCAGCCGCTGGCACAAGATCCGGCCGAAATCCGCTGCGAGCGTCGCCCTGACGGACTGGAGGAAGGGGTTCGGCAGCGTGCCGAAAGGCGTGCAGCGCGTGGTCATCGACTGCCCCGCCTCGCTGCGCCAGCCCCAGGTTCGGGACATCGTTGCCGAGAGCGACCTGCTGGTGGTGCCGCTGCTGCCCTCCATCTTCGACCAGCACGCGACCAAGCTGTTCCTGCAACGGCTGCACAAGATCAAGAAAGTCCGGTCGGGCCGCAAGGAAGTGCTGATCGTCCACAACCGCTGCCGCGAGCGCTCCACCGCCTCGCGCCAGCTGGACGCCTATCTGGCCGATCTCGGCCACGCGCCCTTCGCCCGCATCGCCGACCGCACCCTCTACCCGCAACTGGCGGCGCGCGGGCTGACCGTGTTCGACGGCACCTCGCAAGCGACCCGCGCGTTGCAAGAGGAATGGATGCCGCTGATTGAGGAAATCGAGGCCGTCAGCCGGCCGGCTTGACCCGCTGACCGGTGGCGTGAGTTGCTATCTGTGTTCCCCGGACGGTGCGGAGCGCCGATCCGGGGCCGGTGTCATCCTTCGAACTCCGCCCGTTCCGGTGTTCGCGAGAGCGAGCGATCCCGGCGCGCCGCTCCGCGACGGCCGGGAAATGGGGTCAGTCGCGCCAGCCGGATCTCGTCGCGGTCGAGCAGGCGCTTGATGGCATCGAAATGCCCCTGCACCTGGGTCAGGTCGCTTTCCTGGTTGATCTGGCGGGCGGTGTGCTCGACCATTTGCTGCGGGATGGCGCGGAACGGCTTGCCGTGCGCCTTGGCCAGCGTCTGCACCTGCGCCGCACGCTCCAGGTAATAGAGGTCGTCGAACGCCTTGGCGACGGTCGGTGCCGTCACCACGACGCCGTGATGACCCAGAAAGGCGATGGGCTTGTCGGCCATGGCATCGGCAATGCGCTCGCCTTCCTGGTGGTCGAGCGCCAGGCCGCCATAGCCGTCGTCATAGGCGATGCGGTCGTAGAAGCGCAGCGCCCCTTGCTCCACCATTTCCAGCCGGCCGTCCTCGACAATGGTCAGCGCCGTGGCATAGGGCATATGCGTGTGCAGCACCGCCCGCGCCGCCGGGCGCTTGGCATGGATCGGCGCGTGGATGTAGTAGGCGGTGGCCTCCACCGTGCCGGCGCCGTCCAGCACGCGGCCGTCACGGTGGCAGAGCACGATGTCGCTCGCCCGGATTTCCGACCAGTGCATGCCCTGGGGGTTGACCAGGAACTCGTCGCCGCTCTCGGAGACGGCGAGCGAGAAATGGTTGCAGATGCCCTCGTTCAGGCCCAGCCGCGCCGAATAGCGGAGGGCGGCGGCGAGGTCTTCGCGGTCCTGTTGCAGATCGTTGCGCATGTTCGCTGTCCCTTAAAGCGTGAGCCCGCCGTCCGACACCATGACGGAGCCGGTGGTGTAGGCGCTTTCATCACTGGCGAGGTAGACGGCCAGGGCCGCGATCTCCTCCGCCGTGCCGACACGCCCGAGCGGCTGGCGGGCAATGAAGTCCTTGCGCGCCTGCACCGGGTCGGCGAAGGCGTTGATACGGTCGTCGAGGCTGGGCGATTGCACGGTTCCGGGTGCAATCGCGTTGCATCGAATGCCCTGGGCGATGAAGTCGCGTGCCACCGACTTGGTCAGGCCGATCACCGCCGCCTTGGTCGCGCCATAGACACAGCGCACCGGCACGCCGGAAATCGAGCCGGAGACGCTCGCCATGTTGATGATGGAGCCGCCGCCCGCCGCGATCATGCCGGGCAGGAACGCCTTGATCATGCGGAACTGCGAGCGGACGTTCAGGTCGAAGCCGAACGCCCATTCGTCCTCGGTCGCGTCCAGAATGCTGCCATGGTGCACGAAGCCGGCGCAGTTCAGCAGCATCGCCGGCGCCGAAATCTCTGCGGCCAGCGCCTGGATCTGAGCGGGGTCGAGCACGTCCAGGCGGCGGGTGGTGAGGCCGGGCGTGCCGTCCAGTTCCGCCAGCTTGTCGGCATTGATGTCGGTCGCCAGCACCTGGGCACCTTCGGCGGCAAAGGCGATGGCGCAGGCGCGGCCGATGCCCTGGGCGGCGGCGGTGACGAGGGCGGTCTTGCCGGCGAGGCGGTCGGTCATGAAACGGGCCTTTGTGTTTGAAGTTTGTTGGCGCGACGCGGCTAGCCGGTTTCGATGGCCGCCCGGATCACCTGCCACTCGTCCTCGATCGTGCCCGGATGGCGGTCCTTGCCGGCGTGGCGGTACCAGTAGCCGGCGTTTCTGTCGTCGCCTTCGATCCGATGCACCAGCGCATGCACCCAGTCGAACAGGGGATCGCCCTCGTGCGCCTGGCAAATCTGGTGCGCGGTCTCCCAGGCCTCGCCCATCCGGAACCCGCCGGATTTGAGCAGGTCCATCGCTTCGACAAGGTGTTCCTGAGACATGGGGGCCGCCTGACGGTCTGCTGGCTGGTGGCGTTGCGCGAGGGCCACAGGCTAGCAGCCGCAGGCGCCGATGGCACCCGGAATTTGCGCTGGCGGAGCGCGGCGGCCATCCCCCGAAACGCAACGACCCCACCCGTAGTGGGTGGGGTCGCGGTGCCGAAGCGCCGGGTGAGGGTGCCGGTCAGGCGGTGCGGCGCCGCCGGAGCGTCAGCCCCGCGAGGCCCAGAACCGGCCCCATCAGCAGCAGGCCCGCCGGAGCGGGGACCGCCGTTTCCTCGATGCCGGCATAGAGCACTTGCGCCTGCGAATAGTTGTAGAAGCCGAAACCCCCGTCCGGGAAGCTGCCGGCCACGCTGAGTTCTAGCGCGTCGTTGACCTTCACTTGCACCAGCGTCGGGGTGAACACCAGGTCGAACGTGTAGGTGGTGTTGTCGGCCCAGCCGGTGCTGCCGAGATTGGTCGCCCGCGCCAGTTCGGTCACATTGTTGGCCGGCGCGTGGCACCAGCCACCACTATCGTTGCCCAACGGGCCCGTGACGTGGGAAATCGCCAGTCCGGCCGGCGCGGAGCAGCTGAAGCCGCCTTGTGTGTTCTGTTTCCAGTCCACCAGCAGATAATCGGCGCTGCCATTGCCCAGGTCGCCGGCGTGATAGCCCAAGACGAAGCCGATAAAGTCGTCGTCGCCGGTGGTCTGGACGCGGATCGTGCCGGACAACTGGCTGCCCTGGCTGGAGGCCGAGTTGTTGTGGAACACGGTCGGTGAGCCATTCTGGGTCTGAAGCACGGCATTGTTGCCGGCCTGTAGGTTCCAGGTGCCAGGGCCTTCGGCGACCCAACCGGTCAGGTCCACCGGGGCCGCATTGGCCGACGCTGTCGTCAGTGCCACAACGGCGGTTGCCACGAAGCCTTTCATCATGCGGTACATTCTTGCCCTCTTCGATCTGTTGTAAGTGTCGCATAACATTTTATGGCAAGGGGTATACAGGTAGCGATATTGAGAGGCAACCCTTTTCCAAAATTTGTCTGTGTTTTTCGGTGTGCCGCGCTGCGGCAGTCGCCGGACCTTTGACATCGCCATCCGGTTCGGCGATCTAAGGCGTCTGTTTTCCGGCAAGCAGGAAGTCCGCGCATGGCGTCCGCCACCGTCGACCCCGTCCAACTCGAAATCATCCGCAACGCGCTCGTGGCGGCGGCGGAGGAGATGAGCGTCACCATCTGGCGCACGTCGCGCTCGACGGTGGTGCGCGAGATGCTGGACTATTCCACCCAGGTGTTCGACGGCAAGGGCCGGGCGGTGGCGCAGGCGGCGCGCATTCCCGTGCACCTGAACAGCATGAGCGTCTGCCTCGACCGCATCGTCCGCGATTTCCTCCCGCTGGAGGACTGGAATGACGGCGACGTCATCCTGACCAACGACCCCTATTGCGGCGGCCAGCACCTGCCGGACTTCGTCGCTTTCAAGCCGGTGTTTGCCGATGGCGTCAGGGTCGGTATCGCCGCCACCATCGTCCACCATATCGATGTGGGCGGCGGTGCGGCGGGCTCGTACTTCCCCCAGGCGCGTGAGGTCTATCACGAAGGGCTGCGCATCCCGCCCTGCAAGGTGGTGGAAGCCGGCAAGCTGAACACGGCCGTCGTCGCGATCATCCGCCAGAACTCCCGCGAGCCGGACCAGATCGGCGGCGACTTCGCCAGCCAACTCGCCGCCATGGAGATCGGCGCCCAGGGGCTGCGCAAGCTCGCCCGGCGCTATGGTGCCGACGGATTGCAGGCGGCGATGGATGCGTTGCAGGACCAGTCGGACCGAACCATGCGCGCCATGCTGCGCGACCTGCCGGACGGCACCTATCGCTTCACCGACTATGTCGACGACGACGGCATTTCGAACGAACCCTTGCGCCTGGAATGTGCGGTCACGATTGCCGGCGACACGGCGGAGGTGGATTTCTCCGGCTCCAGCCCGCAGGCGGTGGGGCCGGTGAACTGCACGTTGAACATGACGGCCTCCGGCATCTATTGCGCCTTTGCCATGCTGGCGGACGGCAAGGTCATGGCGAATTCCGGCGCCTATCGCGCCATTGCCATCCGGGCAGAGGAGGGGACCGTGGTCTCGGCCCGCGCGCCGGCGCCGGTGGCGAACCGCATGGCGACCGGCCACCGCGTCGTGACCACCGTTCTCGGCGCGCTCGCCCAGGCCGCGCCGGATCGGGTGCCGGCGGCCTATTACGGCGTCAGCTATGTGCAGACGCTCTCCACGCCCGACCCGGCGACCGGCGCGCCCAGGGTGTATTTCGAGATCGAGATCGGCGGTTGGGGCGGCCATCCGGAGCAGGACGGCGCCGATGCCTTCAGCGCCGGCTTCCACAACTCGTCGGCGACGCCGGTCGAACTGAACGAGGCCTATTTCCCTCTGACCTTCACCGAATACAGCCTGATCCCGGACTCGGGCGGCGCCGGCAAGCATCGCGGCGGCACCGGCCTGCGCCGCGCCTACCGCCTGGATGCGCCGACCAGCGGCTGGCTCTCGGGCAATTTCGAGCGTTTCACGGTGCCGCCCTATGGCCTCGCCGGCGGCGAACCGGGCCGGCCGGGGCGGTTCTACCTCGTCCGCGACGGCAAGGAGCAGGCACTGCCCTCGAAGATCGCGAACCAGGAGGTCCGCCCCGGCGACGTGGTCGTGCTGGAGACCGCCGGCGGCGGCGGCTTCGGCAACCCGGTCGAGCGGGACGACGGGGCCCGCGCGCGCGATGTGGCCGGCGGCTATGTGAGCGGGTGACGCCTATGCAAGCGGGTGAGGGGCGGCGGTTTTGCGGCCGCCGGTGACTTCGGCTAAAACACCGTGGCGCCGGCGGAATTGTAGAATGCCGCAACGCCCAGGAGATGGGTCACCTCGCCATTCTCCCGGCCGAACGGCAGCAAAACGCGCTGGTAGCGATAGACATTGCCGCGGTCGGGCCAGTTGGTCTCGCTTTGGCTCACGATGGGCTGGCGCGCATCGGCACATGCGCGCAGGTCGCCCAGCACTTGCGGCGCCAGGCTCTTCGGTATCAGATCCCGCACGCGGGCGCCGGTGATCTCCCGCCCGTAGACGGAGCCATAGGCGGCGCCGGCAAACCGCACGTGCCAGTCGTCCTCGGTCGGGTCCCGTTCCAGCAGAAACGTCACCGGCCAAAGCCGATGAAATTCGGCCGGGTCGAGATCGCTGCGGCTGGGCAGGATCTTGTCGCCTTGCTTGGCGTGCCAAAGCGCGGAAATGAAAGTCAGGCGCTCTTCCAGCGGCTGGAGGGCCGCGGCTTCGTCGAAACGGCGCGGAGCCGCGTCACGATCGGGCTGCACCGCACGCTTTGGGACCGTTTCGGAAACGGTAGCGATGCCTCTCCCGTTGCTTTTGTGACCGGGCATTTCTGCCATCGAATCATCCTGACCATCACCGGCTCGAGGCATTCCGCCGATTACGTCACCACAACCAAGGGTGTTACGGTCTGCCTTAATCGCGCCTTAAATGCGACTCTAGGGGCCGAATTTAGGAATGGCAACTGAACATACGGTTAGCAGGTACCACAAAAATGCGGGGCTCCGGGTTCGTGCGGGCTTTGCCCTTTTGTTTAGGACCGTAGCAATTCATGCAGCGTTTGATTGAACGCGTCCGGTCGCTCGTACATGACCCAGTGGCCGGCATCGGGCACGATTGCGAACGGACAATCGGGCTGGATGGCTTGCAACAACTCCTTGCGCTCGTGCAGGAACGGGTAGCCGGTCGAATCGAACTCGCCCCAGATGCCGGCAATGGGGGCGGGGCATTTCGGCAGCACCTTGGCCAGGCTGGCCTCGCGCGCGAAAATGCGGCTGC
Source organism: Alphaproteobacteria bacterium (assembly GCA_020638555.1). Lineage (NCBI taxonomy): Bacteria > Pseudomonadati > Pseudomonadota > Alphaproteobacteria > Alphaproteobacteria bacterium. The sequence goes on from JACKII010000002.1 coordinate 659,559, forward strand.
GGGTGACGGCGCGGGTGGTGTTCAGCATCTGCATCAACAGGGCGACGTCGTCGATCTCCGCCCGGTCGCGCAGCATCAGGATGCCGAGATTGTTGCGTGCCAGCTCCGTGAATTCCGCGTGGGTCATGTCGCGGCGGAAGCGGGACATGGGCATGCCCTCGGCGCGGCTCAGGCCCATGCCGCCGGCGCCGACCAGCACGAAGCGGCGCAGGCGCCGGTCCATGAACTGGGCCGTGTGCCCGCCCAGGATCGAGCCGAAGGAAAAGCCGACCAGGTCGAAACGGTCGTCCGGGGAGGGAAAGAGCTGTTTCAGGCCGTTCGCGATCACCTCGCCGATGCTGTCGGCGTTGCGGGTGTCCGGCGGCGGGTCGCTGTCGCCGAGGCCGGGGGAATCGGCGCAATAGACGGTGAAATGCTGCTTGAAATACGGCACGTTGCGGATCCAGTGGATCCACGAGCCATAGCCGCCATGGAAGAAGACGAGGTTCGGCTTGCCGGAGCCGAGCCCCCAGACCCGCCAGATCTGGTGCCCCTCGCCGGAGGGCGTGCGCAGGATTTCGGCATCGGCCTCCACCGCGCCGATTTTGGCTGCGGCTTCCGGCATGGGCGGGATGCCATGGTCCATGCGCGGCTCGCGCAGGATGCGCATGGTGGGACTGTCGTTCATTGCCGTCTCAAGCCTCATCGTCATGCGTCGTCCGCAAACGCTTTCAGGTCTTCGGCCACGTCTTCGACCGAGGCCCAAAAAATTCGTTCCCCGTGTGCCACCGTCGACAGCGACGGGTCGGAGCCGATGCGTCCGTCCGGGAAGCGGCGGCGATAGTCCTCCGCGTCGCGGATCGGGCCTTTCGGCGCGATCTTCGGCGCCATCTGCGCCTGCTTCACGTGATCGGGAAAGGCGTAATAGCTGAGCGAGACCTCCGACGGCGTGGCATGGCTGCCCTCGCTGTCGCCATAGAGTTCCTTGGAGAGTTCGCGGAAGCGCTTGCCCATGAACCAGTTTTGCAGCTTCAGGCGGAAGCCGCGTTCGGCGCCTTTCAGGCTGGCCTCGGCATAGATTTCGCTGAACGCGGCGCTGATGGTGGCAATATTGCCGCCATGGCCGTTCAGGAAATACAGCCGGTCGAAGCCGTGCTTGGTCAGCGAGGTCACCACGTCCTTCAGCGTCTCGATCAGCACCTGCGGGCGATAGGTGATGGTGCCAGGGAAGGCCATGTGGTGCTGCGCCATGCCGATGGACAGCGTCGGGCCGACCAGCACGCCGGTCTTGTCGGCCACGCCGTTGGCGATGGTTTCCGGGCAGATGGCGTCGGTGCCGATCAGGCCGTTGGGGCCGTGCTGCTCGGTCGAGCCGATGGGGATGATGATGTCACGGCGGGTTTGCAGGTAGGTTTCGACCTCCTGCCAGGTGCTGAGTTGCAGGCGAGGCATGCGGGCGGGCTTTCAAGGGCATCGGAGCGCACGGGAACCGCCATCCTCAGCGAGGGGAGGGGGCGGAGTCAAACCCTCTTGCCGACGCCGTGGGCCGGCGGCCGCCTCAGCCCTCCGCCCACATGCGCAACAGGTTGCTGCGGGCGCGTTGCAGGCGCGCGAACTCCGGCGAGGGGCCGGCGGCGGCGAAGAGCGCGCTCGCGGCCTGGTCCAGGTCGAACAGGATGGCGCGCCGGGCGGCATCCGGCACCCAGCTGGTGATCCAGCCCACCACGGCGAGGCGGGCGCCGGCGGTGACCGGCGCGACACGGTGGAGCGTATCCGAAGGGTAGAGCACCATCTGCCCGGCCTCCAGGCGGATGGCACGCTCCTCCAGCGCCTCGTCGATCACCAGTTCGCCGCCCTCGTAGGCATCGGACGGCGAAAGGCAGAGGGTGAACGAGAGGTCGGTGCGGCGACCGTCCATGATCGCGTCATCGACATGCAGGCCATAGGCCATGCCGGGGGTGTAGCGCGAGACCAGCAGCCGGGGATAGGCCCGCGGCCGGGCCAGCGACCGGACGAGCGGGTGCTCGTCCAGCGCCTCCCGCACCTTGTCGAGAATGGCCTGGCGGTTCGGTGTCGGCTCGGCCTGCTCGTTGGCCTTGACCGCGCGGGCATAGCGCCCGGCGGTGCGCCGCCCGTCCTCGAAGGGCAGGGCGGCGGCGGCCTCGTAGAGGGCCGCGACCGTGTGCCGGTCCAGCAGATCGTCGATGACGCAGACCATGGCAGGGCTTACTTCACCGCCAGCGCGGCGATCTCCATGCGCGCCGCCGCGCCATAGAGCAGGGCCGCGTCCATCTCCATCTGGCCCTGGCCCTGCAGGTCGCCGAACGCCGGGTCGGTGGTGCGGACCTGGGCCAGGATGGCGCGGGCGGCCTCGGCCACGCTGGCATTGCCGGAGGCGGCATAGACCTCGGCCTCCGCCTCGACCGCGCGCATGAAGCCCCAGGCGTCCTGGTATTCGTGCAGGTTGGAGACCTTCCCGCCCTCGGTGCCCTCGGCGTATTCCTCGGCGGCGATGCGGGTCAACAGCGCCAGCGAGCGCAAGGCGGCCGCCGGACCGCCGGGCGAGGCTTCGTGTACGGCGCGGGTGCGGGCGGTGATCTTGTCGAACAGGGCCGCGACCTGGTCGACGGGCTTTTCGTCCTCGGCGGCGTCCATCAGGCCGTCGATCAGGTCTTCGAGGTCGCCGAAGCCGCGCTCTTCGAGCGGGTGTTCGACCGCCGCGAATTTCTCTTCGAGCGGGTGGCCCATATGGGTCTTTGCCGCCGCCAGATCGCCGGCGCGATAGAGCGCCATGCCGGCGCGCAGATGCCCTTCCATGAAGGCGACATCGGTCAGGAAGGCGGCCTCGTCCTTGGCCTGGCTGGGTTTGCCGCCCTCGCCACCCTCGCCGCCTTCACCGCCTTGGTTGCGTTCGACCCGGGCATGGCCCTCGCCCCCTTCGCCGCCCTTGACGAGGTGAACAGTGCCCCGGGCGTGGCCGACGGCCGGGGCCGGATTCGGAAGCTGCATGGCCGCGGTTGCGGTACCGGCGGCAAGTCCGGCGGCCGCGATCGTGCCGAGCGCGGTCCACAGGCGCGGGCGGACCGGACGAATGGGTTTGTCGGAGCGAGACATCATACCTCTGCACTGGCTGGGAGGGGATTGGGAAGCGATAATGAGAACCATTCGCACAATGTTGTCAACCGCTTTGGCGACAAGCTCCGCACCGGGAGCGCCATTTCAGAGGCGAACCGGCAACCGTTTTGCCATGTGAACCGCAACGTGGCCCCGTACCAGGACCTCGCGCTTGGTTTCCGCGTAACCTCGCTTCGCATAAAACCCGATGTTCGACGCGAACGCCGCGTTGGTAAAAAGACGAACTTCCGAATGCCCGAGATTTTGGGCAACCCGCTCGGCGTGCGCAAGCAAAACCCCTCCGCAACCTCGACCTTGCCGGGCGGGATCAACCGCAATGTTTTCGATGAGAAGATGATCGGCCCGATCGATCATTTCGACCAAGGCGATCAACTGGCCGCCGTCTTCCCACAAATCGATAAGGTGATTGCGGACCGCGGAGGTGTAGTCCGCGGTCATAGGCAATGGCTCGCGACCGATCAACTCCGCCCATTTGGCATAGGCTCTGCGGCTGAGGGATCGAACCCGCATGGCATCGTCGGCGGTGGCTCTCTTCGGTTCAAATTCATCCATCGCAATGCTCCGAACGGGACCCCCTGCGCAAATCGCAGCAAGGAAATTCGCGGCGCAACATGCCGGTATGTCAATCGCCCGCAGCGCCACCTCGCCCTGGCCAGGTGGTCATGGGAAGGGGGAGGGGCCAACGTCGTTTGGATTGCATTGGTCAGCGTCATGCGGTCGGCATTGTCAGGGCCAACCCGTAACATATTGATTTGCATGAATGATGGAGGATTGGTGGAGCCGAGGGGGATCGAACCCCTGACCTTCGCATTGCGAACGCGACGCTCTCCCAGCTGAGCTACGGCCCCTTGAACCAAGGGCGCGCCGCCGGTCTGGTCTGGCAGCGCGAGACGCGTATATGCAGCGGCAGCCCTGCCAAAGTCAAGCGCTATTCCCGCCTTTGTGCCCGCCCCAGCACCCAGGCCGGAACCAGCGCGAACAGGAACACCGCCGCCAGTGCCATGAAGCAATGCTGGAAGGCAAAACCCTGCGCCTGGGCGTGGACCATCCGCCCCAGAAAATCGAGCGCAACGCCATGGCTGACGATGGAATCGATGCCGCTCGGCTCCAGCAGGCTTTGCACCGAGTTCAGCAGCACATTGCTGGTCGAATTGGTCGCGGTCTGGGTCGCCGTCAGGGCGTCGCTGTAATACACGGTCTGCAATTGCAGCCAGACCACGATCAGATTGGTGCCGCTCGCCCCGCCCAGTTGGCGGATGAAATTCATGTTGCCGGAGCCCTTGGCCAGTTGCGAGGGTGCCAGCGCCTTCAGGGCCGATGCCGACAGCGAAGGCAGGATGAAGGCCAGCCCGCCGCGGCCGATCGCGGCATAGAGCGCGAATGTCCAAAAGCCCGTATTCACGTCGCTGGACATCATCAGCGCGGTGCCGAGCGCGAACGAGGCGAGCCCCATCATGACCATGGTATAGCCCGGCAGTTTGTCCGCGAGGCGCCCGGTGAAGGGCAGCAATGTCGCCAGCAGGATGGCCGCCGGCGCCAGCACCAGGCCGGCGCGGGTCGGCGTGTAGCCCTGCACCTGTTGCACGAACACCGGGATCACATAGCTGGAGCCGAAATTGCCGGCGCCGAACACGAAGGCGACGAACACGGCCGCGCCGAACACCGGGTTGCGGAACAGCTCGACGGCCAGCAGCGGCGAGGCGCTGCGCAGTTGCATCCAGACGAACAGGCAGCCGCCGACAACGGCCGAGCCGGCCAGGGTCATCACGTGGTCGCTGGTCCAGCCGAAGCGGGGGCCGTGCGCCATGGCGGTCATGGCGCAATAGAGCGAGAAGCACAGCAGGCCATAGCCAACCCAGTCGAAGCGGGGCAGTCGCTCCTCACGCGGCGGCTGCGGCATGAAGATCAGACCGCCGATGATCGCCAGCGCCACCAGCGGCAGCGGCAACAGAAACATGGCGCGCCAGCTGAAGGTGTCGATCACCAGCCCGCCCACCGCCGGACCCAGCCCCGGTGCCAGCACGATGCCGGTGCCGAACACGCCCATGGCCGTGCCGCGGCGATCCGGTGGAAACACCTGAAACACCGTGGTCATGACCAGCGGCTGGATCACCCCGGCGGCAAAGCCCTGGAGGATGCGACCGAGAATCAGAATTTCGATGGTCGGCGCGGTCGCGCACACGACCGAACCGGAGCCGAACGCCAGCAACATGACGATATAGGCGCCGCGCTGACCCAGCGCCGCGATCATCCAGGCGTTCAGCAACTGGCTCGCGGTCATGGTGGCGAGGAAGGCGGTCGCCATCCATTGCGCCTGGTCCTGGCCGATGCCGAAGGCGCCCATGACATTGGGAACCGCCACATTCACCAGGGTCGAGGTCATCACCGCCGAGGTCGCGCCCAGCAGGCCGGCCGCCGCCACAAACCAGCGGTAGTTGGGGCCGAAGCGCTCGGAGAGGGCTTCGACCGTATCGTGCTGGGCCATTGATGGGGAAAGCGCGGCGTGCCGCGCCCTGCCTGACGGAATACAGAGATTTCCATTGTCGCCACTTCCAGCGGGAACGGCAAGCGGCCTGCCGTTGGGTTCCTGCCGTTGGGTTCCTGCCGCTGCGCTCCCGACGCGGCGGTTACAGGCCGCGCTCTGCCAGCCAGTCCAGAACATGCGCCGCACCGCCATGGTCGAACAGGTCGACATGGCCGGCGGCATCGAGGTGGACGAAGTGTTTCGGCTCCGGCAGTTCGTGGAACAGGCGCATGGCGTGCGCGATGGGCACGGTCTTGTCCATGCCGCCGTGCAGCATCAGCACCGGCGCCTTGCAGGCCGGCGCGACGGCCAGCGAATCCCAGCGGTCCCGGATCAGGCGCGCGGCCGGGAACATCGGATAGCGCGCCTGGGCCAGATTGGCGGCGCTGTCGAAGGCGCCTTCCAGCACGATGGCGCGCGGCCGCACCCGCGGCGCCAGATGCAGGGCGACGCTGCTGCCGAGCGATTCGCCGAAATAGATCAGGGGGGTATCCGGTGCCTCCCGCGCCAGCCAGTCCGTGGCGGCCTGGGCGTCGCGAACCAGCGCGGCCTCGCTGGCCTGGCCGGCATTGCCGCTATAGCCGCGATAGGCCGGCATCAGCAGGCCGTAGCCGGCCTCGGCGAAATGGGCGAACTTGACGGCGCGGCTGGCGAGCGAACCGGCATTGCCATGAAAATACAGCACCGTGGGCCGCCCCGGCTCGGGCTTCTGCCACCAGGCGAGCAGCGACAGCCCGTCCCGGGTTTCCACCCGAACCTCCTCCACGTCGCGCAGGCCGACGGCGCGCGGTGGCGGCGTCGGCTCGGAGCCGGGATACATGAGCCGGCTTTGAAACGCATAGAGCGCGGCCACGGCGCCGCCATAGACCGCGCCGGCGGCCAGGGCTCCCGTCCAGATCATGCGTCCTGCCCCGCCAACCGGCGTCGCATTCCCCTCAATGGTGCACGAAGACCGGGATCGGACAGGCCCGAATCAACTGCTTGGTGACCGACCCGACAAACAGTTGGTGCATCAGCGAATGCGAGCCGAACGCGCCCATGACCAGCATGCCGACATCCAGATTCTCGACGGTGTTCAGGATGGTGGCCGCGATCTCGGTCGAGGCCTGGAGCGCGTGGGGCGTGACCTTCTCGCCGTGGCTTTCGAAGAACGAGGCGCCACAGGCCGCTTTCGCCTCCGCCGCCGCGCCATCCTCGTCCACCGAGACGATGTGGATCGGTCCGCTATTGGCCAAACCCATCAGGTGAAACATCTGCATGGCCCGGCTGGCCTGGTTCGAGCCGTCGAACGCGATCACCGCGCCGTTGCCCGGTCCCAGCGCCGTCGGCGGCACCACCAGCACGGGGCGGGGATTGTCCTTCAGCAATTGTTCGACCGTGTCGCCGATATCATGGCCTTTCACACCGTGGAAATTGGTGTCGCGGCCGATGATGATCAGGTCGTGCCGGTCGGATTCCTGGTCGATCTGCTGGGCCGGTACGCCTTCCGATTCGACGGCGCGCATCGGCACGCCCTCGCTTTCGCACAGCTTGCGGAAGGCGTTGATCCGCGCATCCAGGGTTTCGCGATGCTCGGCCATGACGGTGGCGTCGCGGTGTTCCTTGTAATAGCCGCCGCCGATCGGGGTCGCCATCGGTGCGGTGATCCAGGGCACGTCCAGCACGGCGATCCCGGTCACCTCGGCATGGTAGCGTTTGGCGAGCGCCAGCGCATAGTCCTGCGCGCGGGCGCTGGACTCCGTGGAATCGATCGCCACCACAATCGACTTGATCATATTTGCGCGCTCCTCGCTCGAACCGGTCTCGTACAGGGCTCCATCGCCCTAACATATGCGACAGGGCAGCGAATGGGGCAAGGCGCTGCTGGCGTTTATTGCCTGCCGGGACTAGCTTTTCCGCCAACGCCTTCCCGCGGCACAGGAGCCGAACCCGCCCATGAACGCCATGAACATCGTGTATTTCGACTATGTGATGGATCCCATTTTCCTGGAGATCCTGGAAGCCGATGGCGGCTTCGCCATCGACCGGCGGACGCTGGCCGATCCGGAGGCGGACAATTTCGAGGCGCTGTCGCGCACCCATGTCTACCAGATCAGTTCGGCCAAGGACGAACTGCCGAAGCCGTTCTGGGGTGCCGCGCCCCTGTTCGAGCGCTGCCCGAACATTCTGCTGCTGTCCACCTATGGCGCCGGCTATGACGTCTGCGACCTGGAGGCCGCCACCGCCGCCGGCGTTGCCGTGGTCAACCAGGCCGGCGGCAACAAGGAAGGCGTGGCCGAGCATGCGCTGGCCATGATGCTGACGGTGGCGAAAAAGATCATCGACGCCGACCGCGCCACCCGCCGCGGCGGCATCACCGATCGGGCGGCCTTCAAGGGCATCGAGCTGAACGACAAGACCGTCGGCATTATCGGCATCGGCCATGTCGGCACCCGCCTGGCCAAGATGTGCCGCGGCATCTTCAACTGCCGGGTGCTGGCCTACGACCCCTATCTGACGGCCGCGGAAATCGCCGCCCGCGGCGCGGAGAAGGTCGAGAGCCTCCAGGCCCTGGCCGCCGGCAGCGACTTCGTCTCGCTGAACTGCCCGCTGACGCCCGAAACCCGCGGCATGGTCGATGCCAGCGTGTTCCGGGCGATGAAGTCCGGCGCGATCTATGTCGCCACCGCCCGCGGCTATATCCACGACGAGGCCGCGCTGACCGAGGCGTTGGCCTCCGGCCATCTGGCCGGTGCCGGGCTGGATGTCTGGGATATCGAGCCGCCGCCGGTCGACCACCCGATCCTGGCCATGGACAATGTCGTCGTCTCGCCGCACACCGCCGGCGTCACCTTCGAAAGCCGGCGCAACATCGCCAAGATCACCGCGGAGCAGCTCATCGCCATCCGCAATGGCGAGCGGCCGCCGCGCCTGCTGAACCCGGAGGTGTGGCCGAAATTCCAGGAGCGCTTCAAGGCGGTCTATGGCGTTCGTCCGGCCGACTGAGCCCGCGGCGTCGCACCCGGCCGGCGATGCGGAAAACCTCTTGCCTCTGCCCGCGTTGGGAGGCTATAAGCCTGCCTCTCGCGCGGGCCAGCCGGCAGCGACGCGACGGATGGGCGGTTAGCTCAGCGGTAGAGCACTACGTTGACATCGTAGGGGCCACTGGTTCGATCCCAGTACCGCCCACCATTCCAATCCTCTAGTGCCCTGAAAAGCCTAGGGGATTTTTTGTTGCCGTTGGAGCGGGGCGGGCGCCGATGCGGTCGTCCGGCCCGGTGGCCGCGGTGGTGAACGGTCGTCTTTTGGACGGATTTCGGTTAGAAGCCTCGCAGGGCGGTCGAATGTGTCGGCGGCCGGTGGCGATGCGAGGAACCCATGGCAGTTCGCACAATCGGCGTGGTCGGAGCCGGAAGCTGGGGAACCGCGCTGGCTCTGGTGGCCGCGCGGGCCGGCCGGGACGTCGTCCTTTGGGCGCGCAACCCGGACCATGCGGCGCGCATGGCGCGCGACCGCACCAATGCTCGCTATTTGCCCGACATTCCCTTGCCGCCCGCAATCCGCCCCACGGCGGAGCGCGGCGATCTGCACGCCTGCGATGCGGTTCTGCTGGTGACGCCGGCCCAGACCGTGCGCGCGGTGGCGCGTGCGTTCGCCGGCGTGCTGGGGGCCGATTGCCCGCTGGTGGTCTGCGCCAAGGGCATCGAATTCCAGACCGGCGCCTTGATGAGCGAGGTGCTGGCGGCGGAACTGCCGGGGCGGTGCTACGCCGTTTTGTCCGGTCCGACCTTCGCCAGGGAGGTGGCCCGGGGCCTGCCGACGGCGGTGACGCTGGCCTGCGAATCGCTGGCGACGGCGACCGATCTGGCCGAGAGTCTCGCCTCGCCTGCCTTCCGCCCCTATGCCAGCGGCGACCTGATCGGCGTCGAGGTGGCGGGGGCGCTGAAGAACGTGATCGCCATTGCCTGCGGCGTCGTCAAGGGCCGGGCGCTGGGCGAGAACGCACGGGCCTCGCTCATCACCCGCGGTCTGGCGGAGTTGCAGCGTCTGGCCGTCGCCAAGGGCGGGCTTGCCCAGTCGATGATGGGCTTGGGCGGTGTCGGCGACCTGACCCTGACCTGTTCGACGGAGCAGTCCCGCAACTTCCATTTCGGCGTCCTGATCGGCCGGGGCCTGCCGGTCGCGGACGCCCTGGCCCGCCCCGACGTGGTGGTGGAGGGCGTGCACACGGCGCGGGCCGTGCCGGGGCTGGCCCAGGCCCTCGGGGTCGACCTGCCCATCTGCCAGGCCGTCGCCGATGTCTTGCATGCGGGTTGTCCCATCGACCGGGCGATAGCCGACCTGCTGGCCCGGCCGCTGCGGCGCGAGGAAGCCTGAGGGCTGCGGCCGCCCGCCATCGGGGCTACGCACCGCCCTCCCGAAGACCGCGATAGGCCGCCCGCAAGCCCCGTAGCGTCGCGCCGGCGGCATCCACCGCCCGGGCCGCGTGGGCGGTGGCACGCAACGCCGCGACATAGTGAGAGGCGAGCGGTTGCTGGCCCAGCACGGTGATCGGCGTCGAGCGGTCCGGCGCCATGGCGGCGATCTCGGCCCCGATCAGCCAGCCCGACAGCCGGGCGCGGGCCACGGCCGGGTCCAGGCCGTGCAGCAGCGAGCCCGCGCGCAGGCCGAACAACCGGCCGGGGAGGGAGGCGGGCTCGGCATGGGCCTCGCGGACCGCGGCCAGGAAGGCGTCGCGATCCCAACCCTCGCCGACCGAATGGCGCAGCACCGAGCGCTCGGCCAGCAGGGCGAACAGTTCGCCGGTCATGGCGGTGCGGAACCGCTCGACCCGCCGCTCGCGCACCTCCACCCATTTCGCATGCGTGCCCGGCAGGCAGAGCGTGCCGGAAAACTCCGGAGCGTCGGCCAGAAAGCCCGCCACCTGGGTCTCCTCGCCCCGCATCACGTCCGGCGGCGTCCCCTGCATCAGGCCGGGGACGATCCGGACCGCCAGGCGGGGATCGGCCGTCGGGGCCGTGACGCAGCGCTCCGCCGCCAGCGGCGGGCACGGAACCGGCGTGTAGGGCGCCTCGACCCAGCCCTGGCGGGCGCCGACCATGCCGCAGGCGACGACCGGCACGGTCCGCCCGGCGGTGAGCCAGGGCGCGATCAGGGCCAGCAGCGCCGGCTCGAACCCGTCGCGGTCCAGGCTGGCCATGCCCTGGGCGGAGCGGGCCGCGGCCAGGGGTGGCCCATCCTCCGGCATGGCCCAGACGCGCAAGGCGGAGGTGCCCCAGTCGACCGCGATCCAGGCCGGGTCCGGCCGATTCGCGGCGCAGGGCGCCCCTTGCCGCATCATCGGCGCTAACGGTCCCCGGGCGTCGCCACCGCGACATTGTCCAGCCACCAGTCGCCGCCCTTGTTGATGAACGAGACGCCGTCGAAGCGCTGGAAATCGCGGTCTTTGGCGGACAGCACCTCTTCGCGGTCGATCGCCAGCCGCAGCGTGCCATCGTCCTCGCGCTCCAGAACCACGCGGTGCCACCCGCCGTCATCGAGGGAAATTTGGCGGTAGGCGGTGGCGATGTGGCGCGAGCGACCGTCGCGAACCGCCCACAGCTTCAGACCGCCGCGGCGCGAGTCGCCCACGGTGACGCGATAGCCCGTGCCCGCATTGCGGTCCAGATAGGCGCCGAAATTGAAGACGGTCCCGCCCCCGGGCGCATTGCCCCGGACGCGGAAGCGCAGGCGGAACGCGCCGTCGAAGCGCACCGGCAGGGCAGCCACGGCCGCCTCGCTCCGGCGGTCGGCCGGAACGCCCAGGGCCTGGCCCAGCACATCCCGCAACGACCCTTCGTCGTTGCGGCGCGGATCGTCGGCAATCGCGCTGAACAACGCCCCGTCGCGAATATCGAAGCGGCCGCTCAACACCTGCCAGGCCGGGTTGCGGGTGTGGTCGCCGTCGTCGAACCGGTCGCGCACCAGCACCTGCATGCGATCGCGCGGACCGTTTGCCTCGTCATCGTCCCGGTCGCGGTTGGCTGCATCGGCCGAGCCCGGGCGATCCGGCACGCCCAGGCTGCGCCACAGATTGGGGGACATGGCGCCGATCGGCTCCATTTTCTGGTCGCGGCGATAGGCAGCGATGGCCTTGCGCGTGTTCGGGCCAAGCTGCCCGTCCGGCTGGCCCGTATCGTAGCCGCGGCGGTTCAGGGCCGTCTGAACCTCCCGGATGCGGTCGCGCGACAGGTCGTCCCCGTTGGTGTCGCGCAGGTGCCGGGCCAGTTCCGCGTTCGGCTCGCCATTGACCGGGCGCCCGTAGTCGCGCTGGTAGGAGCGGATCGCGGCTTCCGTCGCCGGGCTCCAGTCGCCGGCAACGCTGTCCACCGGATAGCCCCGCTGGTGCAGTTGTTGCTGGATGGCGGACAGGGTCTGGCGGTCGGCCGCGGGGCGTTTGCCCGGCTCCGTCCACTGACTGCCCTGGTTCCGGTCCTTGCTCGCCTCTTCCCGCTCGCGTTCGCGTTCGGCCTTCGTCGCCGCGTTGCGGACATGCTCGGCCAGAACCCGGTTGTATTCGCCGGTCACCAACAGCTTGTGATCGCGCTCATAGGCGCGGATGGCGTCATGGGTCTGGGAATCGACGCGGCCGGTCTCGCGAATGTCGTAGCCCAGCGCGCGCAGATCCTGTTGCAGCGCGCGCACCGCCGGATCGCCCGGCTGGATCGCCGGCGGCGAGGTGTCCGTCGGCGGCGGTGCCGCCTTGGCGGCGTCGGCATTGGCGCGGATATGCTCCAGCAGCGCGTTGGACGGCTCGCCGGTGACCAGCAGGCGGTGGTCGCGCTGGTAGGCCTCGATGGCGGCCTGGGTCTTGCGGCCCATCAACCCGTCTGCGGTTCCGGCATCGTAGCCGGCGGCGTTCAGCGCCCGCTGGATGTCCAGCACGGTGATGCTGACCGCGGCCCGGGTTACCGGCAGCGCGTGGGGCAGGTGCCCGCCGCTTGCGGCCAGGGAGGCGGCCAGGGCCGGACCGGACAGGCCGATCAGGCTTCCGGCGAGAAGGGCGGAAATCAGGCGCATGGGTGTCGGTCTCCCTGTCGCGGGCGGGGCAATGCCAAGGGTCCGGCCGGAACCGTCAGACGATCCGGCTGGTATGGTTCCCCCAATATCGGTCTTTTAGCAGCCGTTTGTAGAGCTTGCCGGTTTCGAGCCGCGGCAGTTCCGCCTCGAAGTCGACGGACCGGGGCACCTTGTAGTGGGCCAGGTGCTCGCGCGCATGGGCGATCAGTTCGTCCGCCAGCGCCGCCGAGGGCTCAATGCCGGCGGCGGGCTGGACGACGGCCTTGACCTCCTCGCCGAAGTCGGGATTGGGCACGCCGATCACGGCGACATCCGCCACTTTCGGGTGCATGACCAGGGCGTCCTCGATTTCCTGCGGATAGATGTTGACGCCGCCGGAAATGATCATGAACGACTCGCGGTCGGTCAGGTGGAGAAAGCCGTCCGCGTCGACAAAGCCGACATCGCCCAGCTTCGACCAGTTGCGGTGGATCGGATGGCGCGCCGCCTCGGTCTTTTCCGGGTCGTTCCAGTACTGGAACGGCATCTCGTCCCGCTCGAAATAGATCAGGCCGGGCGCGCCGGTCGGCAGGTCGTGGCCGGCCTCGTCGCAGATGTGCAGCACGCCCAGGATGGCGCGGCCGACCGTGCCCGGATGGGCCAGCCATTCCTCGGCATTGCAGACGGTCATGCCATTCACCTCGGTGCCGCCGTAGTATTCGAAAATGATCGGCCCCCACCAGTCCAGCATCTGCCGTTTCACGTCCATGGGGCAGGGGGCGGCGGCATGAATCGCCACCCGATGGCTGGAGAGGTCGTGGCCGAGCCGGTCCTCGGGCGGCAGTTTCAGCATGCGGATGAACATGGTCGGGACCCATTGCGAGTGGGTGACCCGGTGCCGCTCGATCAGGCGGAGCGATTCGGCCGCGTCGAACCGCTCCATGATCACATTGGTGCCGCCCAGCGCGTGCACCGCCGCGGTGAAGGCCAGCGGTGCCGCGTGGTAAAGTGGCGCCGGCGAGAGATAGACCGCATCGGGGCCGACGTCGTAGAGGCCCTGCACCAGCAGGTCCAGGTTCGAGAGTTCGGCGAAAGTCCTGCCCGAGAGCGGGCGCTGAATGCCCTTCGGCCGGCCGGTGGTGCCGGAGGAATAATTCATGAAATCGCCGAGGGGCTCTTGCCGCAGCGGCCGGGTCGGCCGGTCGCGGATCGCGTCCTCCAGATGGCCGAAACCGGCGACCGGGCCATCCACCGCCAGCCGCAGCGGCGCGGCTTCGAGATGGGCGAGCATGGCGCTTGCCTCCGGTGCCAGCGCGGCGGAGGTGACCAGGGCCTTGGCACCGGAGTCGTTGACGATATAGGCGGCTTCCTCCGCGGTCAGGTATTTGTTGACGGCGCAGAGATAGAGGCCGCTGCGCACCGCGGCCCAGTAGACCTCATGATAGCGGATGTTGTTTTCCATGAAGAGGGCGACGACGTCGCCGGGCCGCAGTCCGTGCGCGGCGAACACATGCGCCAGCTGGATGCTGCGCGCGTTGAGTTCGCCATAGGTGAGCCGCTCGCCCGAGCCGGCCATGATGGTGGCGATTTTGTCGGGATGGGCGGCGGCGTGTTCGGCGAGCGGCATGGGCGTTTCCTCATTTTTGCCGGGCGGCTGTTATGAGGCCGGATGGTACCGCCGAACCGGACGGATGATAAGCCGGCGCTTCCGAGGGGCTTGTTTTCCGGCTGCGGCGGAGCGGTGGGCCGGGACCGCCCGCTCTCGCGAACACCGCGGTCGCCGGTGTTCGCGTGCTGATACCGACCCCGGATGGCGGCTCCGCCACCTCCGGGGAAGCGTGCGCCTAGGCCACCCACTCCGACACGGGCGCGGCGGCTTCGTGCAGGGGTTGGCTCAGCACGTCGATCAGGGTCGGGCCGTCGTGCGCCAGAGCCTGTCGCAGCACGCCGGGCAGGTCGGCCGGGTCCTCCACCCGCCAGCTCTTCACGCCGAAGGCGGAGGCCACGGCCGCATGGTCGGTGCGGCCGAAATCGACATTGTAATAGCGCTGGCCGAAGCCCGCATGCTGGCCCGCCTTGATCCAGCCGAACACGGCGTTGGAAAACACGATAGAGGTGATCGGCATGCGGTGGCGCACCAGCGTCTCGAACTCGCCGCAGCAGAAGTTGAACGAGCCGTCGCCCATCATCGCCACGGTCTTCGCCGCCGGCCGGCCCACATGCGCGCCCATGGCCGCGGCGAGCGCGAAGCCGAGCGCGCCGTGGGCGCGGTTGGTGATGAAATGCCGGCCGCTCTCGCGCCAGCGATAATGGGCGGAGACATACGGGCAGGGCGTGCCCGGGTCGGCGACGACGATCGCGTCCGGGTCCAGGGCGTCGTGCAGCGCCTGTACCACCGCTTCCGGCCGGATCGGACGGTCTTTCGCGGCGGCGAGCGGCCGATACGCCTGGAGCTTGCCGGTCCAGGCAGCCGCCGCGCGGGCGGTGCCGTGCTGGCGGTGGCGCCCGGCCAGCGCCTCGACCGCGTCGGCCAGCGCCTCCAGGGCCAGGCGCGCGTCGGCGGCGATGGCGACCGCGGTCGGATAGTTGGCGCCGATCACCAGCGGGTCGCTGTCGATGTGCAGGATGGTCTTGCCCGGCGGCGGCGAGCGCCAGCGCTCGGTCGTGACCGAGCCGGCGCGGCAGCCGATGAACAGCACCACGTCGGCCTCGTCCACCACGGCGCGGGTCGACGGCACGCCGCCGTTGGAGCCGACGACGCCGACCGCCAGCGGGTCGGTTTCGGCGATCGCGCCCTGGCCGGATACGGTGGTGGCCACGGGCAGGTCGAGCGCGCGGGCCAGTCGGGCGAGCGGCTCGAACGCGCCGGCGATCACCGGCCCGCCGCCGCAGATCGCCACCGCCCGCGAGGCGCCGGCGAGGATGCGCGCCGCCTCGGCAATGGCCTCCGGGTCGGCGGCGGAGGGTTCGGCCGGATAGGTGCGGTGGCGCGCGTCGGCCCAGATCTCGGCCTCGTCGACCGGGCCTTTCTGGGTGTCGAACGGCAGGGCCAGATGGGCGGCGCCGGGGCGGCCGGTGGTCATGGCGCGGAAGGCGGCCCGCACCGTCGCCGGCAGCCGCGCCGCATCGTCCAGGCTGGCGGTGAATTTGGTCAGCGGTCGGAACAGGCCGACCTGGTCCAGCTCGGTCAGCGGATAGCGGCCGCGCGCGGCCGTGGAAACGTCGGAGGTGATGGCCAGAACCGGCACCGAACTTTCGTTCGCCTCGACCACGCCCGGCAGGATGTAGGTGGCGCCGCCGCCGGACGGTCCCTCGCACACGCCGGGCTTGCCGGTGACGCGGGCATAGCCGTCGGCCATATAGGCCGCGTGCCGCTCGTCGCGGGTCAGGATATGGCGAATGCCGTGGTCGAGGCGCGCCATCGCATCGTAGAAGGGCAGCGTGGTGTCGCCGCAGAGGCCGAACATGTCGGTGACGCCATGGGCCTGGAGCATGCGCACCATGGCTTCGGCGCCGGTCAGGTGGTTGGGAACGGGCTGGGTCATGGAGGGGCTTCGGGGGACATGGTGTGAATCAAGACCCCGGATCGCTCTTGCGGGCGTCCGGGGTCGGGTAACGGTGCCAGAGAGGCGTCAGGCCGGGGCTAGCGCGGCTGCCGCGGCGGCCAGTCCACCTGACGGCGAAGCTCCAGGCGGGCGATCTGCTGGCGATGCACCTCGTCCGGGCCGTCGGCAAAGCGGAGCGCGCGCATCCGGCTCCACATGAAGGCCAGCTTGAAGGCCTGGCTGATGCCGCCGCCGCCATGGGCCTGCATGGCGTTGTCGATGACCTCCAGCGCCATGTTGGGCGCGGCCACCTTGATCATGGCGATTTCCTGGCGGGCGGCCTTGTTGCCCACCGTGTCCATCATGTAGGCGGCCTTGAGGGTCAGCAGGCGGCACATCTCGATATTGATGCGGGCATCGGCGACGCGCTCCATGAAGTTGTCGCGGTCGGCCAACTGCTTGCCCCAGGTCACGCGCTCGGCGCCGCGCCGGCACATCAGCTCCAGCGCGCGCTCGGCAACGCCGATGATGCGCATGCAGTGGTGGATGCGGCCCGGGCCGAGGCGGCCCTGCGCGATCTCGAAGCCGCGGCCCTCGCCCAGCAGCATGTTCTCCTTCGGCACGCGCACATTCTCGAACAGCACCTGGCCGTGGCCGTGCGGGGCGTCGTCATAGCCCATGACGTGCAGCATGCGCTCGACGGTGATGCCGGGGGTGTCGCGCGGCACCAGGATCATCGACTGCTGGCGATAGGTCGGGGCGGACGGGTCGGTCTTGCCCATCAGGATCAGGATTTTGCAGCGCGGGTCGCCGATGCCGCTGGTCCACCATTTGCGGCCGTTGATGACGTATTCGTCGCCGTCCCGCTCGATCCGGCATTCGATGTTGGTCGCATCCGACGAGGCCACCGCCGGCTCGGTCATGGCGAAGGCGGAGCGGATTTCGCCGTTCAGAAGCGGCGTCAGCCAGCGCTTCTTGTTCTCCTCGCTGGCATAGCGCTCCAGCACTTCCATGTTGCCGGTGTCGGGGGCGGAGCAGTTGAACGCCTCCGGCGCCCAGTTCACCCGGCCCATGATCTCGCAGATCGGCGCGTATTCCAGGTTGGTGAGGCCGGCGCCGTTCTGGCTTTCCGGCAGGAACATGTTCCAGAGGCCTTCGTCCTTGGCCTTCTGCTTCACCTCTTCCAGGATCGGCACCACCGTCCAGCGGGAATCGGCCTGTTCCAGTTGTTGGTAGTAGAGATCCTCGTTGGGATAGATATGGCGGTCCATGAAGTCCTGGACGCGCGCGCACAATTCCTTTGTGCGGTCGTTGAACTCGAAATGCATAGGGGGGTTCCTCACCTCGTCTTGAAGCTAGCGGGGCCGTTGGTATGCAGAGGCCAGCCTAGCGCGGCCCGGCTGCGGGCGGAAGCGTTAAGGCGCCCGGATTCGGGACTCGATGCCGCGTGGCAAGGGTTGCAGGCCGGCGCGATTTGCGTCTCAATACGGCGATGGTTTGGCAATGCGCGGCCCGTTGCGATGGGGCCGTGGGGAAGCGTCGGGCAATGCGGGGACTTTTCCAGACGGCGATGATCGGTTTGCGCATGGCAGCGCTCGCGACGGTGGTGATGCTGGCGGCTGTCGGACCGACGCCCGGAAGCGCGGCCCACGCCCAGGCGGCGGCCGGCGCGGTCGCTTCCGATGAAACATCCCTGGCGGAAAAAGCGGTCGCGACGAAGAAGCGGTTCATCGCCGCGGTTTATCGCGGCGGCGTCCGGGTCGCGCGGCTGTTTCCGGAGTGGCAGCGGGGTTACGAGGAGTTGCGCGCCCCGGAGGGTTCCACGACAGGCGGCGGGGCGGAGCGAGAGACGGTCGGCCGTCAGTGGGCGGTAGGAGCCGGCGGCGCGATCATGTCCTCCGAGGACGGCGGCACCACCTGGCGGCAGCCCTGGACGGGGACCCGGCACGACCTGCGCGATATCTATGTCCTGCCCCATGACGGCCTCCCGCTGGATTATCGCGGGCCGACGGCCTGGGCGGTGGGCGACGCCGGAACCGTGTTGACCAGTTTCGACCGCGGCCGCACCTGGCAATTGGGGGGCGAGGTTGCGCGCGGCCCAGGCCGCCGCGAGCGCGTCGCTCTGACCGAGGTTGGCTTTCAGCGGCAGAGCCGGAACGCCTATGCAACGTACGCCGAGGGCAGCAAGGCGGTCCGGCTGGAGCCGGACGGGCGCGGTTGGCTGGACGTCAACTCCCCGAACGGGCTCGAAAGGATGCAACAGCTCGACACCATCCGGGGGCCCATTCACCCTTCCGACAAGCCCTGCTGGGTCACATTCAACAGCGCCGACCGGACGTTCACGATCCGATTCACCAAACGGGAGTATAGGCTACGGCTGGGGTGGACCGTGCAATCGCTGACCCGGCTCGGCGGGTCGGATACGTGCCGGGCCTGGGACACCGACGGGGTCGTGTACGCCACCCGGTACGAAGAAGGGCAGCGCCGGGTCACCGAACTGGATCGGCCGCTGGGCTCGTACACCATCCGGTCGGATTCCCTCCGATGCGAAGGTGATCAAACGGTTAACGATTGGTACGGCAATGATCGGTATGCGGTCATGGCTTCTGATGATTGCGTCTATGTGCAGACGGTCGGCCCCGATGCGCCGTGGGAGCGATTGATCGGCATCGCCGATGGGGCTGGGATTACGGCCGCGGCCGTCGCCGGGCATTCTCCACGCGTCTGGACGGTCGGCACGGGCGTGATCCGAGCCTACGACCGGCATGGCCAGGTGAAATTCGAGGGCCTCGGGGAAAACCACCCGGTCCTGGGAACCGTACTCAACGATATTGCCGTCGCATGGGACGGCCGCACCGCGATTGCGGTTGGGTCCAAGCGCAATCAGGCCAGCCTGGTCTTCGCCGCCTTGCGAACGGCCCTCGTTTCCGCCAGGAACGATCGGCCGACCGTGGCGGTCCAAGAGCTGTTGCGCACCCATGACCAGCCGAACACCGCCGATCCGCCGGAGGTTCGAAGCATGCCGCAAATCGCCGACACCTTTCGCCGGGTCGTAGCCGACGACGACGCCCGCAGTGGCGTGATCATCGGCGATAAAGGGCTCTATTCCTTTGTCTTGGATCCGGACCTGCCGCCGGTGAACGCGCTGGCGGACTATGACTGCCAGGAGTTTCTGAAGCCGGCATGGCGATGGCGCTCCTTCGGTGAGGACGCGGTGCAGCGGGCGGAGGAACTGAATGCCCTCTGCCTCAAGGACAAGACCCTCCTTCTGCCGGGACAATCCTGACGCGATATCCCGGCCGCCCGGCGGTTGCACTTTGCCGGAAATCCCTCTGTCCAGGCGTAGGATGTCGTTGGTTTCCGCCTTGTGACCCCGGCGCCAATGGGCGCGGGTGAAGGCCGGGATACCGCACAGGTTGTGTGACTTGTGTCACGCCATGGTGCCTTGAAACTCTCGCCAGGGTTGCATTTCTTCGCGCGTATCGTTATGTATGCGTTCGATCGGTTCATTGGCTTATCCCATTGTTGTTTGGGAATTGTCTGCGGGCCGGTAGGGGCGCATCCGCATCGGAATGCGGGTGCAGGTCTCTGGCAGAGGAGCGTGCTGGTGATGAGCATTGATGGACAACGTCCGCGATATGCGGCGGAAATTTCAATCAAAACGAGACGTTGAGCGTTTCTGAGATCTTTACGGTCTGCAACGATTGTGTATGCCATGAAAACAAGATGCTTCCTCACTGGCGCCACAGGCATGACGCGGAGGCTTGGCAGGGCGGCCACGGCCGGCCTGATCGCGTTGGCGACGATGGCGCACGGGTCCGCTTACGCCAGCATGGCGGATAGCCGGTCCGGCGCGGCTCCTGCGGAGCCGCCGACGGAAGCCGCGGCCCCGGTCCATACGACGCAGGTTCCGCCGGCCTGGGTCCGTGAGATGGCGCCGGTGACGCACTGGTATCGCGACCGGACCGAACTGACGGGCGACCGGACGGCTGCCGGCGACGAGACCTCCTGGAAAGACACCATTGGCGGGACCGTGTTCGACACGGAGGGTGTGGGCGTCGGCTGGCACGAAGACACGCTGACATTGCTGCTGGCGACGCACTTCCCCAACCGGAATGTTCTGTCGGCGGGCCGCATGGTGGCCCCTGCCGACCTGGCGCTGGACCTGGACGGCAACGGGACGCTCGAAACCGCCGTGGTGCTGAGCGATGTTCGCGCGACCGGTGACCGCAATATCGTCCGGCCGGGCTCGGTCGCGCGCGGGCAGGTCTATCGGGTCAGCGAGTGGTACCGGCCGGACGACCTTCTCTATACGACCTATGGCCAGGGTTGGCGTTGGACGGGGCCGGACGGCACGGAGTTCGCCCAGCCCCTGGTCCCGGTCTGGATGAAACAGGGCGACTTGCGCCGGGACGTGGAGGCCAGCGTCGACTGGCTGCCGCGTCCGGACGATCAGGGGTGGGCCGTCAAGGTCACGCTGCGGTTTCTGGACCCGGACGCCATCCCGCCAACCTTTGCCCTGGTGTGGGGCACCGCGGTTTGCGGCAACGATGTCGTGGTGGTCCAGCCCTCCTGGCCGGACGACATGCTCGCAGCCAGCGCGGTGTTGCCCGATATGGCCGAGACCGGCGGCGAGCCATTGCCGCCGGGCGGCCCGGCGCCACTGCCGCGGTGGAATGTTCCGTTTCCCGTTGCCTTCCATCCGACGCCGGTGGCTTTCGGTGGCGGCTTTGGCCCCGGAGGTTCTGGCCCCGGCGGTTTTGGGCCCGGCGGGTTCGGTCCGGGCGGTCCGGGCCCCGGCGGTTCGGGCCCTGGTGGATTTGGCCCTGGCGGGTCAGGTCCCGGCGGTTTTGGCCCTGGCGGGTCGGGTCCCGGCGGTTCTGGCCCTGGCGGCTTCGGGCCGGGTGGGCCGGGTGGGCCGGGCCCCGGCGGTCTGGGACCGGAGCCGAACGAAAAGCCCCCGGTGATCGTGGTGAGCGAACCGAACCTGTTGGCCATGTTCGGCATCTGCGGCGTGGCGCTGGTCTGGCTTCGCCGACGCCGGGCGTCTTAGGGTTTGAAGGCCGCCTTACCGATTTCGCTTTGACGAATTCTTTGATTGATCCACCTCAAGGGTGACGCGTCCGTCTCGGTTGATAGAATGCGGCAACCAAGATGACGAGGATGGGTCCATGTCTTCCGCAAAGACCGCACTGTCTGTGGCCGACCTGCGCTGGCGCTGTCATCCGGACCAGCTGCCGTTCAAGACCACCGCCGAGTTGCAGCCACTCGCCAATGTCGGCGGCGTGCATCGGTGGATGGAAGCGTTGACGCTCGGCATGGCCATCCGCCGGCCGGAATACAACATCTTTGCCGTCGGCGCCGACGGCACCGGCAAGACCTTTCTCTCGCAACGGTTTATCGAGGCCCAGGCCAAGGCGGAACCGCCGCCGGACGACTGGTGCTATGTCTACAATTTCGAGCAGCCGCACGTGCCCAACGTGCTGCGCCTGCCGACCGGCCGCGGCCGCCCGTTCAAGGCGGATATCGAACGGCTGGTGGACGACCTGCGCGAGGTGCTGACCGCGACCTTCGAGGGCGAAGAGTATCGCAGCCACCGCCAGTTGATCGAACAGGAACTGAAAGACCGGCAGGAGCAGGCCTTCGGCGAAATCGAGCACGAGGCGCAGCGCGACTCCATCGCGTTTCTGCGCACGCCCATGGGCTTTTCGTTCGCGCCCATGCACCAGGGCAATGTCATGCAGCCGCAGGTGTTCCAGGCGCTGAGCGAGGCGGACCGCACCGCCATCGAGCACAAGATCAAGGAGTTGCAGGACAAGCTGCAAGACCTGCTGCAGCAAATCCCGCTCTGGGTGAAACAGACGCAGGACAAGCTCCGGGAACTGAACCAGGAAACCGCCACCTATGCGGTGAGCGGCCTGATCGCGACCCTGGAGGCGACCTATGGCGACGTGCCGGAAATCCCGGATCACCTGCAGACGCTGAAGGCGGACATGGTCGCCAATGCGGAGGCCATCCTGACCATGGCGGCGCAGATGGCGCAGGCGCCGACACAGGTGCATGACGGCCAGAACCCGCTGTTGCGCCGCTATGGCGTCAACCTGATCGCCGACAACGCCGACCTGACCCATGCGCCGGTAATCCATGAAGACAACCCGACCTATGACCGGTTGATCGGGCGGATCGAGCATCGCTCGGAAATGGGCGCGTTGATCACCGACTTCCATCTGATCCGCCCCGGCGCGCTGCACCGGGCGAACGGAGGCTATCTGCTGATCGACGCCAAGCGCCTGCTGTCGCGGCCGATGGCCTATGAGGGGCTGAAACAGGCCCTGCGCGGCTCGACCATCGAAATCGAGTCGGCGGCCCAGCTCTACGGCCTGCCGGCCACGATCACGCTGCAACCCGAAAGCATCCCGCTGTCCATGAAGGTCGTGCTGCTGGGCGACCGCATGCTGCACTACATGCTGAGCCAGTACGACCCCGAGTTCCACGACCTGTTCAAGGTGATCGCCGATTTCGACGAGGACATCGCCCGCAGCGGCGACGCGCTGGGGGATTTCCACCGCGTCATCGCCGGTCTGGTGGAGAATGCGGGCATTCGCGCCGTGGATGCCGGCGGCGTCGGCCGGCTCTGCGAGTTCAGCGTGCGCATGGCCGAGGATTCGGAAAAGCTGTCGCTGAAGATGGAAGTGCTGCGCGACGTGCTGATCGAGGCGGATTACTGGGCCGGCCTCGCCGGGCGCGATGCGGTGACGGCGGCGGATATCGACCGCTCGCTGGATCAGCGCGAATACCGGGTCGACCGCATCCGCGAGCGCATCCAGCAGGAAATCGGCAAGGGCACGATCCGGATCGAGTCCGAGGGGGAGGTGGCGGGCCAGATGAACGGCCTCTCCGTGTTGCAGATCGGCGATTTCGCCTTCGGCCGCCCGAGCCGGATCACGGCGCAGGTGCGGCTCGGCAGCGGCGCCGTGGTCGATATCGAGCGCGAGGTGAAGCTGGGCGGGCCGTTGCACTCGAAGGGCGTGATGATCCTCTCCGGCTATCTGGGCGCCAAGTTCGGGGTGGAGGCGCCGCTGTCGCTCTCGGCCACCCTGGTGTTCGAGCAGTCCTATGGTGGCGTCGACGGCGACAGCGCTTCGGCGGCGGAGCTGATCACCCTGTTGTCTGCCATCGCCCAGGTGCCACTCGCCCAGCGTTTCGCCATGACCGGCTCGGTCGACCAGATGGGCCGGGTGCAGGCCATCGGCGGCGTGAATTTCAAGATCGAGGGCTTTTTCGACGTCTGCGACGCGCGCGGCCTGACCGGCGAGCAGGGGGTGTTGATCCCGGCCACCAACACGCGCCACCTGATGTTGCACGACCGGGTGGTGGATGCGGTGGCGGCCGGCAAGTTTCACATTCACGCGGTGGAAACGGTCGACCAGGCCATCGAAATCCTCACCGGCCTGCCGGCGGGCGAACCCGACGCCAAGGGCGAGTACCCGGAGGGCAGCTTCCACCGCAAGGTGGCGGATCGCCTGGCGGCGTTGGCGGAGGCCCGGCGCAAGTTCGCGCCGCAGCCGGGCCAGCCGGAGACCAAATCGCGGGAGGACGAGTAAATGCCTGCGCCTGAAGCGCGGCGGCCGACACGGATCGTGATGCCGCTGCAATGCGATGAAAGCAGTTGGGCCGCCCTGGAGCACGCGGCCGCGGTGGCCAAGGCCCTGCACGCCGAACTGCGCGCCACCTTCCTGGAGGATCTGGACGTGCTGGCCGCGGCCAGCCTGCCCATGACCCGGTCGATTTCCTACCGCTCCGGGCGCGTTGGCGTGCTGGAGCCGGCGCAGGTGGAGGCGCAGTTCCGCGCCATGGCGGCCCGCGCGCGGCAGCGGCTGGCGGCGCTCTGCCGCGAACACGCGCTCGCCTGGTCGTTCGAGGTGGCCGCGCGTGGACCGGAAGACGGCGACGAGGAGACGGCAACCCACCCCGACCTGCTGCTGGTCGACCGCGGCGTGTTGCGGCGGCGGCAGAATATGGCGGCCCTGTTGCGGCTCGCGGCCCGCTACGACACGGTGGGTGTGTGGGACATGAGCGTGCCGCGACCGTCTCGGCTGATCCTGGTGCATCGCGGTGAGGCGGCCGGCCTGATGGCGGCCGGCGAACTGGCGCGGACCCTCGACCTGCCGCTGGAGGTGCTGATCCCGACGACCGACGCCGCCGCAGCGGAGGCCGCGGCTGCCAGCGTGCGGGAATGGTTGGGCCTGCACCGCGTCGCCGGCTCGGTGGTGCCGGTTTCGACGGACGCAGGCGACACGGATCTTGCCCTGCAAGCCATGGCGGACGGGCCGGGAACCCTGGTGATTTTCGAACACGCCGATCTGCTTCGCCTGCTGGGCGGCTAGCGGCGCGTCAAGGAGGCCCTCCGATGCGGGCAATGGTGTTGGACAAGGCCGGGGCGCCGCTGGTGCTGCGCGACCTGCCCTTGCGGGAGCCGGGCGCCGGCCAGGTGCGGATCCGGGTGGCGGCCTGCGGCGTCTGCCGCACCGACCTGCACGTGGTCGACGGCGACCTGACCGAGCCGAAACTGCCGCTGGTGCCGGGCCACGAGATCGTCGGCCGGGTCGCGGCGCTGGGAAGCGGTGTCGAAGGGCTGGCGGTGGGCCAGCGCGTCGGCGTGCCGTGGCTGGGCCACACCTGTGGGCATTGCCCCTATTGCCGGATGCAGGCGGAAAACCTGTGCGATGAGCCGGGGTTTACCGGCTACACCATCGACGGCGGCTATGCGGAGGCCTGCGTCGCCGACGCCCACTATGTGCTGCCGCTGCCGGAAGGCCCGTCGGATGCGGAGCTGGCGCCGCTGCTCTGTGCCGGGCTGATCGGCTACCGCTCGCTGCGCATGGCCCGGGACGCCGACCGGCTCGGCCTGTACGGGTTCGGGGCGGCGGCGCACATCCTGGCGCAGGTCGCGCGATGGCAGGGCCGCCGCCTGTTCGCCTTCACCCGGCCGGGCGATACCGCGGCGCAGGCGTTCGCGCGCAGCCTGGGGGCGGAGTGGGCCGGCGGCTCGGACGAGACGGCGCCGGAGGAACTGGACGCCGCCATCATCTTCGCGCCGGTGGGGGCGCTGGTGCCGGCGGCGCTCAGGGCCGTGCGCAAGGGCGGCACGGTCGTCTGCGGCGGCATCCACATGAGCGATATCCCGTCCTTCCCCTACGGCATTCTCTGGGGCGAGCGGCAGGTGGTCTCCGTCGCCAACCTGACCCGGCAGGACGGGCTGGAATTCCTCGACATCGCGGCGAGAGCCGGCGTGCGCACGGAAGTGACGGCGTATCCGTTGGACCAGGCGAATGCGGCCCTCGACGATTTGCGGGCCGGCCGCCTGACCGGCGCGGCGGTGCTGGTGCCGTAGAACGCCGGCGGTCGTCGGAGCACGCCGGCGTTCTACGGAGCGCGTCAGCCCGCGAATTCGGACCGCAGCCTGGCCCCGTGTTCGTCATAGCCCGGCGCCGGGCCGTAGTCGTCGCGGGCCTCGCCGCGGATGGTCGGCGGCGCGGGGTAGGAAATGTCGCCGTTCGGCGTGCCGACCGTGATCCGGCGCAGCGCCCCATGGCGCGAGACGTCCGGGATTTCGTTCACCGCGCCATAGGCAATGTCGCCCTGGCGCAGGCGGGCATGAAACTCTTCGCGCGTGATCTGGCGCGTCGTTTCCTCGATCCGGCCCTCGACGAACGGGCGGTTGGCGACGCGGACCACGTTGGTTTCGGCCTGGGGGTGTTTGGCGAAGGCCTTGTCCTGCAGCACGTGCTCGCAGAAGCGCTGCCATTCCCGCTCGTTCTGGCAGGCGACCAGGGTGCGCGAGCCGTCGCTGGTGGGGAAGGCACCATAGGGGCACATCAGCGGATGACGCAGCGCGTTGCGCGGCCAGATCGTGTCGGATTGCTCATAGGCCATCAACGGCGCGGCCATCCAGTCGGCCATGGAGCCGAACAGCGAGGCCTTCACGCCCGAGCCCTTGCCGGTCTTGGCCCGGTCGATCACCGCTTCCAGCACGGCGGTGTAGGCGTTCAGGCCGGTGGTCAGGTCGCAAATCGAGACGCCGACCCGGCCCGGCTCCTCCGGCGAACCGGTGATGGCGGTGATGCCGCTTTCCGCCTGCACCAGCAGGTCATAGGCCTTCATCTCGTTATAGGGCGCGCCGGCATCGCCATAGCCGGAAATATCCACCGTGATCAGGCGCGGATACTGCGCACGCAACGCCTCCGAGCCCAGGCCCGCCCGCTCCATCGCGCCGGGGGCGAGGTTCTGCACCCAGACATCGGCCTGGGCCAGCATGCGGTGCAGCAGCGCCAGGTCGTCCGGCTGCTTGATGTCGATGGCCAGCGATTCCTTGCCCCGGTTCAGCCAGACGAAATAGCTGGACATGCCATGGGCGTGCTGGTCATAGCCGCGGGCGAAGTCGCCGGCACCGTCGGCGCGTTCCAGCTTGATCACGCGCGCGCCGGCATCGGCCATGCGGCAGGTGAGGTGGGGCGCGGCGACGGCCTGCTCCAGGCTGAGGACGAGGAGGTCGGAGAGAGGTTTGGACATGGACGCTCTTGGGCTGACAGCGGTTTGGTTCGCCAAAGCTTAGGCGCGGCCGCCGCGGCGGGCAATGCGCGGCAGTGGCCGGCCGGTCCGGATCACGCCGCCATGCGGCCGGGATTGCGCGCGGCCAGCAGCGGGCGCACCAGCCGGGCAAACCGCATCGCCTCCTGGTCGTGCAGGTAGCCGGAGAGGCAGAAGGAGTGGCAGCCGGCGTCGATGAATTCCTGCAACTGTGCGGCGCACTGCTCCGGATTGCCGACGACGGCGATGCCGGCGCCGGAGCGCACCCGCGAAATGCCGGTCCAGAGCGCCGGGCCGATCATCTCGCCCCGGCTCTCTGCCAGTTCCTGGATGCGCCGGTTGGCGGCGGAGTTGGAGGTGATATCGCGGATGCGGGCGCGGGTGGCGTCGCTGCCGGCGGAGACCAGTTCCCGCGCCGCCGCCCAGGCCTCCGCCTCCGTCTCGCGGCAGCAGATTTGCAGGCGCATGCCGAAGCCGATCCGGTCCGCCCGACCATGGGTCGCTGCCAGTTCGCGGATGGCGGCGATATTCTCGGCGATCCGCTCCGGCGTGTCGCCCCAGAACAGGTGCACGTCCGAATGCTTGGCCGAGACCGCCCACGCATCCGCAGAGCCGCCGCCCAGATAGAAGTCGGGATAGGGTTTCTGGAAGATCGGCGGCACGATTTCCGTGCCCTGCAAGGTGTGGAACCGGCCGTTGAAGTCGATCGGGCCGTCCGCGGTCCAGATCGCCTTCAGGATATCGACCTCCTCCATCATCAGCGCATAGCGCTCCTCCTTGGCATAGCGGATGCCCTCGCGCCGGATCTCGCCCTCGTTCTGGCCGGCGATCAGGTTGACGGCGATACGGCCCTGGGTCAGTTGGTCGAAGGTGGCGATCATCTTGGCCAGCAACACCGGATTGATATAGCCGGGACGGGCGGCGATCAGCGGCTTGATCGTCCGGGTCTGGCCCGCGAGATAGGCGCCGGTCACATAGGCCTCCCAGCAGATCGGCGTGACCGGAATCAGGATGTAGGAGAAGCCGGACTCCTCGGCGGCGCGGATGATCTTCAGGAACAGCTCGCTGTTCGGCGCGACGGCGGCATCCGGGTTGCCGATGGCCGTGGTATCGCCGTTGGTGGGCAGATACCAACCGAATTCGAGCGGTCGCATGCGAAGGGTTCCTCTCAGCATAAACATCGGATCATAATCAGCTTACGCCCATGCGCCCGGCCGTCACAATCGGGATGCGGGCGCGTCCCTTATCCTGGTCTCCGGTCATGTCTCCCGCCCGTCTCGTCATTCTCGTCTGCACCGCCCAGGTGCTCGCCCAGATCGGTGCCTATACTTGGCCCGCCCTGCTGCCCGGCTTTGTCGAGCGCTGGGGCCTGTCCAACAGCGAGGCCGGCTGGATCACCAGCATGCTCTATGCCGCCTACACGGTGTCCGTGCCGGTCCTGGTGACGGCGACCGACCGGGTCGACCCGAAGCGCATCTACCTGCTGGGGGTGGGCTTCACCGTGCTGGGGCATCTGGGCTTTGCCCTGTTCGCCGACGGCTTCTGGAGCGCCATGGTCTGCCGGGCGCTCGCCGGTATCGGCTGGGCCGGCACCTATATGACGGGCCTGAAACTGCTGGCCGACCGGGTCGACGCCCGCCTGCTGAGCCGCGCCACCGCCGGCCATGCCGCCAGTATCGGCGTTTCCGGGTCGGTCTCGTTTCTGGTGGCGGGGCAGGTGGCGGCCATCTGGGACTGGCCAACCGCCTTCGGCCTCAGCGCCGCCTGCGCGCTGGCGGCCTGGCTGATCGTGCTGTTCGCCGCGCCCTGGCAGGAGCCGAAGCCGAAGACCGGCGCCCGGCTGTTCGATTTCGGCCCGGTGTTCCGCAACACCTCGGCGCTGGCCTACAGCCTCGCCTATTGCGTCCACACCTGGGAGATGAACGCCCTGCGCGGCTGGTGCGTCGCCTTCCTCGCCTGGGTCGCGCTCTCGACCGAGGCCGAGGCCGGCTGGTTTCCGCCCACCGCCGCGGCGATGGTGATGGGGCTGGTGGGCACGGGCGTCAGCGTTTTCGGCAATGAGGTCTCGATCCGGCTGGGACGGCAGCGGCTGGTGGCGCTGGCCATGGGGCTCAGCATTGTCTGCGGCCTGACCATTGGCTGGTTCGGCTCGTATTCCTACGGCCTGGCGGTGACGTTCGTGCTGGGCTATGGCGCGGTGATCTGGCTGGATTCGTCCTCGCTGACCGCGGGGGCGGCCGGTGCCGCCGACCCGGCCCGCCGCGGCGCGACGCTCGCGGTGCATTCCATGCTGGGCTATGCCGGCGGCTTTGTCGGCCCGATCACCATCGGCATCGTGCTGGACGCCGCCGGCGGCATGAGCCAGTGGGGCTGGAGCCTGGCGTTCGGCAGCCTGGCGGTCGCCATGCTGGCCGGCCGTATCGCCTTCACCCTGCTCCGCCCCCGCGACCTGTCCGGCGACCGCGCCCGTGGCTGAAACACGAGGCGCGCGGCGGCGGCGTGCCTCGATACGCCGGCGTTGCCGGCTACTCGGCATGAAGCGGGAGGGAGTGGCCTGGATGACCCTTTCGCCTGCATGAGGCTGCCGCTCTCACACTCCCTGCTTCACCCCGAGTAGGCGCGTTGCGCCGTATCGAGGGGCGGGCGGCGGCAACCCTGGGCTTCAGGCCGTTCCCATCGTGCCGTTGCCGAAATAGCGATGGTACATGTCGAAACAGTCGGTCGCGAGCGTGCGTTTCATGTAGAACGACAGGAAGTGCGCCCAGAACTCGAACAGGATGTCCTTGCGCGCCGGGCTGGCGGTGTTGAGCTGGTATTCCTCGATCACCGATGTCGCGTTGCGGAAAATGTGGGCGTCGCCCTGATACTTGCCGGCGCAATGGGCCAGCATGCGGATCAGCGGCACGCGCGAGCCGTCCTCTTCCGGCGGATGGCGCCGGTTCCATTCCCGCACCAGCGCCACCGAGCGGGACGGGTCCTGCGCGAACACGGCATCCTCCAACTCCGCCAGCAGCCGGTCCGTGGCGATGCCTTCGGCCCAGCCGCGCTGGCCGTCCGGGTCGGGCTTGGCGGTCCCCGGCAGGTCCGGATAGGCGTCGATCTCGCGAATGGTGTCGGTCACGAACCAGGCCGAGAGATAGATCGCCTTCGCCTGGTGCGGGTTCCGGGAATTGCGCAGCCAGAAATTCACCACGTTCGCATAGTCGAAGCTGTGCATCGGCACGGTGTAGGCGATGGGCGAGCGCAGACGCTGCACCGAATGGGTGGCGTGCGCGATATTGACGACATCGGAGATGTTGAGCGGCGCCACCCCCTGTTTCAGATAGCCGGTGATGGCATCGGCCACCGCCGTCGGATCGCCGGCCAGGATCAGGTCGCGCAGGCGGTCCTGGTCGGCCTCGGGCAACGGGGCGGTGTTCCGCTCCATGATCCGGAACTGTTCGCCCTTGAAGGCCAGGTTGAGCAGGAACGACGCGTGGTCATAGAGCGAATGGAAGATCGGCGCATTGCACACGTCAGGTACACCCAGATAGAAGAAGGGCTTGGCCCGCTCCCAACCGACCCAGTCGGCCAGATCGAACATGGCGCGCGTGCGGATGGCCTTGTGACCGATATGGCGCACCCGCCGGAAGGAGTTGTATTCCTGCTGGTCTATGATCGAGGCGAACAGCAGCGTGTCGCGCAGGCGCGCGCGCAGTTCCGGCTGGGCGGCGAGGCCCAGGAAAATGCGGTAGCTCCGGTCCTTGTTGCCCTGGGTCAGCGCCAGGAACATGGCGTCGAACCGCTCGTCCACCGTGCCCTCGGCCAGCGGTTCCCCGTCCGGAAAATGGCAGTTGAGCGTGTGGCCCAGCTCGTCTTCGGCGCAGCGTTCCTGTTCGCGCGCATAGTGGCCGGGAAAACCGCATTCCAATTGGGACCATACGTCGAGACCCTGTGGGATGTAGTACATTCCCTGGACGATACCCAGATTCTTTTCTACGTCCGATAGCCAAGGCGACAATCGCATGCCGGCGCGAATACCCAGCATGGTATGATCGTAGTTCACGTTGCGAAACTCGCCATTCGGCAGCAGTTTTTCATGCGCCGGGACATGCAAATAGGGGGCGGCCGTGGTCATGGCGTGCAAGGCCAGGTCCTGGACTGTGTGCCCATTGGTGGCGAGACGGCAAAAAGCGTCGGTTGCCTCGTGAAACTTGCCGTCCAGGATCAGCCGATCCATCTCTGCGAGCGTTGCGGTGGCCATCGAGCGTTACTCCCGGGTTTGCGCGCATGCGTCTTTGGTCGGATGCTGTTGCCGGTCCGGGAGGTGCGGCATTGATCTAGGTCAATCCGGTCGGCGCGCAGGCGGTGCGGTGGCCGCGCCGGGGGCTAGGGTGGATTCTGTTCCCGCTGGCTCACCGCCCCATTTTCCCTGTCCCCGCGGAAGCGGGGACCCATGCCCGAGAGACAAAGACCGAGTCCCGTGTCCTGTGAGAAGCGCTCAGGCATGGGCTCCCGCTTGCGCGGGAGATGGGGCAGGAGAGGGGGCAACCAGGACCGCAAGCCCTAGCCATAGCGCTTGCGCAGCATCTGGAACACGCCGCGCACGGCCTGGGCCTCGCCGCCCTTGGGACGGCCGGGCTTGGCGCTGTTGTTCCAGGCCATCATGTCGATATGCGCCCAGGACGTGGTCGGGCTGACGAAGTGCTCCAGATAGAGCGCCGCCGTGATCGCACCGCCGAACCCGCCTTCGGAGACGTTGTTCAGGTCGGCGACGTCGCTCTTCAGCAACTCCTTGTAGGGCTTGTGCAACGGCAGCCGCCACAGCGGGTCGCCGGCGCTCTCGCCCATGGCCAGCAGGTCGGCGGCGAGGGCGTCGTCGTTGCAGAACAGCGCCGGCAGGTCCGTCCCCAGCGCCACCCGGGCCGCGCCCGTGAGCGTGGCGCAGTCCAGCAGCATGTCGGGGCTCTCCGTATCCGCCTCGGCCAGGGCATCGCAGAGGACCAGCCGGCCTTCCGCGTCGGTGTTGCCGATCTCGACGGTCAGGCCCTTGCGGGTCTTGACCACGTCCAGCGGCCGCATGGCGTTGCCGGAGACCAGGTTCTCCACCGCCGGGATCAGCACACGCAGGCGAACTTTCAGCCCGGTCGCCATGATCATGTGCGCGAGCCCCAGAACGCAGGCGGCCCCGCCCATATCCTTTTTCATCCGCAGCATGCCGGCGGCGGGTTTCAGGTCGAGCCCGCCGGAATCGAAGCAGACGCCCTTGCCGACCAGCGTCACCTTCGGCGCGACCGGATCGCCCCAGCGGATGTCGACCAGGCGCGGCGGCCGGTCGCCGGCACGACCGACCATGTGCACGGTCGGATAGCGATGGCCCAGCAGGTCGTCGCCCACCAGTTCGCTCACCTCGGCGCCGAAGGGTTCGGCCATGGTGCGGGCGGCGGCGCAGAGTTCCTGCGGCCCCAGGTCGTTGGCCGGCGTGTTGATCAGGTCGCGGGCCAGGCAGATGCCGGTGGCGATCGCCTCCGCCACGGTGCGGTCGGCCGCCAGCGGCCAGGACAGGCGCGCCTTCGGCGTCTCCACCGTCTTGTAGCGCCCGAACGTGTAGCCGCCGAGCGCGAAGCCGGCGGCGATGTCGGTGGCGTCGGCCTCGTCCCACAGGTCGGCGAGGCGATAGAGGCCCTCCGGCAGCCTGGCCGCGAGGCCGCCGGCGGCCCATAGCGGGCGCTCGTCGCCCATGCCGGCCAGCACCGCCGCCAGCTTGCCGTCGTCGCCGGGGATCAGGCAGAGGCTGCCGGCCTTGGCCAGGAAGCCGGTGGCGGCGGCCCATTGCTGTTCCTCGCGCGGGCGGTTGGCGATCCATTCCGCCCACTCGGCGCTTTTCAAGAGATGCAGCGGGATCGCTCCGGCTGCGCTGTCCACCAACAGGCTGTCCATGGCCTTATCCTTCCTCGGCGGGCCGTTCCGCCATCCGCTCGCTCACCAGGGTTGAAACTTCGCAGACCGCCGCGTCCAGCAGGGCCAGCTGGTCCGGCTCGGACAGGCGATGGTCGCCGCCCTTGACATAGGTAATGCGCACATCGTCGCTCGCCAGCCGCGCCATCAGCCCCAGCGATTCCTGCCAGGGCACGGCGTCGTCCTCCATGCCGTGCAGGATGCGCACCGGCCCCGCGAAACCGTGGCCATGGGTCAGCACCAGATTCCGCTTCCCGTCCTCGATCAACCGCCGGGAGATGGTGTAGGGCTCGTCGGAATACTCGGTCGGGCGGGTGGTATAGCCCTGGGAGGCCAGTTCCGCTTTCTGCTCCGGCGAAAGATCGGCCTCCATGCGCAGCACGAAGTCCGGCGCCGGCGCGATGCCGACCAGCCCTTGCACCCGCGCGCCCAGCCGGTTGGCCAGCAACAGCATGATCCAGCCGCCCATGGACGAGCCCACCAGCACTTGCGGCCCGCCGCACGCAGCCTCGATCACCGCCGCCGCATCGCCGGCCCAGTCGGAGATGCCGGCCTCGGCAAAGACGCCGCCCGATTGGCCATGGCCGCGATAGTCCAGTCTGGTGTATTGCTGGCCCCGTTCCCGACACATTGCCTCCAGGTGCAGCGCCTTGCCGCCCTCCATGTCCGACATGAAGCCCCCCAGAAACACCACACCCGGCAGGCGGGCGCCGGCGCCCTGTGCGGGCCGGTGGTGGTATGCGATGGGAATGCCGTCGCGGTCGAGAAGTGCGGGCGCGCCTGCCATGCCGGTCTCCGGATGCGGGAGGGGTGCGGATGGCCGATAGCATTGCCCCGGCCACGGCGACGGCGCAAGCCCTGCCGCCCGGCACGACGATTTTGCAGGTGCTGCCGGCGCTGGGCCATGGCGGCGTCGAGCGCGGCACGCTGGAGGTCGCCGCGGCCATCGTCGCCGCCGGCGGCCGCGCCTTGGTCGCGAGCGACACCGGTGCCAATGTCGAGCGGCTGCAACGCCTTGGCGGCGAACACATTGCCCTGAACCTCGCCAGCAAGAACCCGCTGGTCATGCGGGCCAATGCGGGGCGGCTGGCCGAACTGATCCGGCGCGAGCGGGTCTCGCTGGTCCACGCCCGCAGCCGGGCGCCGGCCTGGTCGGCGAAATGGGCAACGGCACGGACCGGAACGCCTTTCGTCACCACGGTGCACGCGGCCTATACCGAGAAGGGGCGGCTGAAACGGCGCTACAACCGCGTCATGGCGAGCGGCGACCGGGTGATCGCCATTTCGCACTTCATCGCCGACCTGGTCCGCCGGCGCTACGCCACGCCCGACGAGCGATTGCGGGTGATCCATCGCGGCGTCGACCTAGCCGTGTTCGATCCGGACGCGGTCGAGGCCGGCCGGCTGGCGGCGCTGCGCACGACCTGGAACCTCTCCCCGACCGCCCGCGTCGTGCTGATGCCGGCACGGCTGACGCGGCTGAAAGGCCATGCGGTGCTGATCTCCGCCATCGCCGAACTGCTGCGCCAGACGCCGCTGCCCGAGTTGGTGTGCGTGCTGGTCGGGGCCGATGAGGGGCGGGACGCCTATCGCGACGAGTTGCAGCGCCACGTCCGCGCCGTCGGGCTGGAGCCGCAGCGGGTGGTGTTCGCGTCCCATTGCGACGACATCGCCGCCGCCATGGCGCTCGCCGCGGTGGTGGTCTCCGCCTCGACCGAGCCGGAAGGCTTCGGCCGCACGCTGGCGGAGGCCGCGGCCATGGGCAGGCCGGTGATCGCCACGGCGCACGGCGCCGCGCCGGAGGTTCTGGTCGAGGGCGAGACCGGCTGGTTGGTGCCGCCGGGCCAATCCGGCCCGATGGCCACCGCCCTGGCCGCCGCGTTCGGCCTGTCGGCGCACGAACGCGAGCGTCTCGCCGCCGCCGCCAGGCAGCGCACCCGCGCCCTGTTCTCGAAACAGGTCATGTGCGAGCGCACGCTTGAGGTTTACCGCGAATTGCTGTCCAAGACGGGCAGTTAGTGCGGTTTCGTTCGGACGGGTGCGGCAGGTGCAGCGGGTATTGATCATCAAGCTTTCGGCGCTGGGCGACTTCGTGCTCAGCATCGGGCCGATGCAGGCGATCCGCGCCGCCCATCCCGAGGCCGCCCTGACCCTGCTCACCACCAAGGGACTGGCGGGCCTGGCCGAGGCGACGGGCCTGTTCGAGGCGATCTGGCTCGACGAGCGGCCGAAGCTGTGGCGGCCGGACCGGGTGCTGGCGCTGCGCCACCGTCTGCGCGCGGGCCGCTTCGACCGGGTCTACGACCTGCAAACCTCCCGCCGCACCGATTCCTATTACCGGCTGTTCTGGCCGGGGCCGTGGCCGGAATGGTCCGGCACCGCGCCCGGCTGCTCGCACCCGGACACCAACCCCGAGCGCGGCCGGCAACATCCGGTGGAAACCCAGCGCGGGCAACTGGCCGCCGCCGGCATTGCCGATGTGCCGCTTTCCGATCTCTCCTGCTGGCAGAGCGATATCTCCGGCCTGAACCTGCCGGCGGACTATGCCGTGTTGCTGCCCGGCGGCGCGCCGCACCGGCCGGAAAAGCGCTGGCCCGCCGGGCGATTCGCGGAACTCGCGGTGCGATTGGCTGAAACGGGCCTCACCCCCGCCGTCGTCGGCGGCCCGCCGGAAACCGAGGCCGCCCGCGCGATCAGCGCGGTTTGCCCGCAGGCGCTGGATATTGTCGGCCGGACCAGCCTGCTCGACCTTGCGACGGTGATGCGCGGCGCCCGGCTGGTGGTCGGTAACGACACCGGCCCGATGCACATTGCGAGCCTCTGCGGCTCGCCCTGCGTCGTGCTGTTCGGCCCGGATTCCCGCCCTGTCCTCTCGCGCCCGCGCGCCCATCCGGGCGGCCCGGAACCGGTCATCCTGGACGCGGCCAACCTCGCCGACCTGCCGGTGGACACCGTTTGGCGGGCGGTGCCAGCGTCTGCCATCCCTCGCCCAGGTGATGAGCAGCCGAATCCCGAAGCCGGCCAGGCCGATTGAGCCCGGACACAGTACCCTCCGTCCGGCGAGGTTCTGCCATCCTTTCGGTTGCCGTCAGGCGGCGTATTTCCGCCTGCGCTGACCTATCAGAAGAACCGCAACTCCGCCCGCCATGCCATAAAGACTGCCGGCAACCGGAACGGCGTGCTTGCCCTGAAAGCCAATTTTTAGGGATTGGAAGCGGTAAACCGGCAGCGCACCGCCCAGGTCCGGGTAGGCCTTGGCGGTATATCGGGTCAGGAATAGGTCGCTGTGCGGCCCCACCCGGTGCGGGACGACCTGACGTTGAAAGTTCGACTGGGTCCTTCCGGATAACGCAGCGACATCGGCCGCGTTCCACACATTGCCGAAGCTGACCGAGTTTCCGGGGATTTCGACACCGTGCGGTGCGGTCTGGTGAACGAAGGTTCCGTTCAGCGTCATGGTCTCGCCCAGGGCGCCATTGAGGACGACCTCGCAATTCTCGATCCGCCAATGGGTTCCCGCGTAGTCGCAGCTCGTCTCGTACCGATACGATCCTGCCGCACCGGTCACCGGCCGTGCGGTGGTGAGGGCTAACTCGTATGTCGCGAGGAACAGAGTGTCCTGGTCCGTTGTCGGGGGGATATAGACTCCCGTCCCGACGGTGGCCGGCATCGGAACCGCCCCGGCGGCCAGTGGCAGGGCCAGAATCGAAGCCAGTACCAATCCGCGGCTGATCTTGGGCAATCGGGAAGTCATATCGCTTTCCTTTTCGTCTCTGAACTCCAATTTTTCGACGTTAACGGTAAAATAATACCACGTCAGTCATCCAAATTCAGCCGAATAGCGTAAAACTCCGGCCGAGCACGTGCAGCGTCCCTGCGTTCTGACGTGCGGGATTTCGGCCGAGGCGAGCCCGCCGCCCGCCGTTAGCGACATCCTGCGCGAACTGGCCCCCTTGCCCCGCTAGTCGGCCGGCAGCAAGTTAGGGCCCGCTGCCGCCCTGTTCGCGCGGCAGAAGTACGACTGGAGTCAACCAAATGCCGGATACACAACTCGCACAGGTCACCATCACGTTGCCCGACGGCGCGACGCGCACCTATGCGACCGGCACTACCGTGGCAGAGGTCGCCGAGAGCATTTCGAAGTCGCTCGCCAAGCGGGCCATCGCCGCGAAGATCGACGGCCAGGTCCGCGACCTCGCCACGCCGCTGGACCGCGATGCCGCCGTCGCCATCCTGACCCGCGACGACGCGGAGGCGCTGGACCTGATCCGCCACGACGCCGCCCATGTCATGGCGGAGGCGGTGCAGGCCCTGTTCCCCGGCACCCAGGTCACCATCGGCCCGGCGATCGAGCACGGCTTCTATTACGACTTCGCGCGCGAGGAGCATTTCACGCCGGAAGACCTCGACGCCATCGAGGCGAAGATGCGCGAGATCATCGCCCGCGACGAACCCTTCGTGCGCGAGGAATGGGACCGCGACGCGGCCATCCGGCATTTCGAGGCCATGGGTGAGACCTTCAAGGCCGAGCTGATCCGCGATCTGCCCGAAAGCGAGACCATCTCGATCTATCGCCAGGGCGCCTGGCACGATCTCTGCCGCGGCCCGCACCTGCCATCCACCGGCCATGTCGGCAACGCCTTCAAGCTGCAACGCCTGGCCGGTGCCTACTGGCGCGGCGATGCCAAGCGCGAGCAGTTGCAGCGCATTTACGGCACCGCCTGGCGGAACGAGAAGGAGTTGAAGGCCCACCTGACCATGCTGGAGGAGGCGGCCAAGCGCGACCATCGCCGCCTCGGCCGCGAGATGGACCTGTTCCATTTGCAGGAGGAGGCCGTCGGCAGCGTCTTCTGGCACCCGAAGGGCTGGACCGTCTACCGCCTGTGCGAGGAGTATATGCGCGGACGCCTGGAAGACGGCGGCTATGTCGAGGTGAAAACGCCCCAGTTGATCGACCGCGTGCTGTGGGAGCGCTCCGGCCACTGGGAGAAGTTCCGCGAGAACATGTTCATTGCCGAGGCGGACGAGTCGCGCATTCTGGCGGTGAAGCCGATGAACTGCCCGGGCCATGTCCAGATCTTCAACCAGGGCCTGAAAAGCTATCGCGACCTGCCGCTGCGCATGGCTGAGTTCGGCTCGTGCCACCGCAACGAGTCGTCCGGCTCCATGCACGGCATCATGCGCGTGCGCGCCTTCACCCAGGACGACGCCCACATCTTCGCCACCGAGGACCAGATCACCGACGAGACCCGCACCTTCTGCGAGCTGTTGCTGTCGGTCTACAAGGATTTCGGTTTCGAGGACGTG
This sequence comes from Alphaproteobacteria bacterium, assembly GCA_020638555.1. Classification (NCBI taxonomy): domain Bacteria; kingdom Pseudomonadati; phylum Pseudomonadota; class Alphaproteobacteria; species Alphaproteobacteria bacterium. The sequence goes on from JACKII010000002.1 coordinate 697,593, forward strand.
GTGGTGAAATTCTCGGACCGGCCGGATATCCGCGCCGGCTCGGACGCCACCTGGGACAAGGCCGAGAACGCACTGCGCGAGGCCATCGAGGCCGTGGGCCTGCCCTACACCATGAATCCCGGCGAGGGCGCTTTCTATGGGCCGAAGCTGGAATTCGTGCTGAAGGACGCCATCGGCCGCGACTGGCAGTGCGGCACCTTCCAGGTCGATTTCGTGCTGCCGGAACGGCTCGATGCGAACTATATCGGCGAGGACGGCGAGAAGCACCGGCCGGTGATGCTGCACCGCGCCATCCTGGGCTCGTTCGAGCGGTTTATCGGCATCCTGATCGAGAACTATGCCGGCCGCTTCCCGCTCTGGCTGGCGCCGGTGCAGGCGGTGGTGGCGACCATCACCAGCGATGCCGACGCCTATGCGGCGGAGGTCGCCGCCGCCTGCCACAAGGCCGGGCTGCGCGTCGAGACCGATCTGCGCAACGAGAAGATCAACTACAAGGTGCGCGAGCACTCGGTGACCAAGGTCCCGGCCATGCTGGTGGTCGGCAAGCGCGAGGCGGAAGAGGGCACCGTCGCGCTCCGCCGCCTGGGCGGCAAGGCGCAGGAGGTGCTGCCGCTCGCCGACGCCATCGCCGCGCTGGTGGCCGAAGGCACCATGCCGGGCGGGGAAGGGTGAGCGGATGAAGAAACGCACCGGGACTCCGTGGAAGCCGGCCGGCGAGTATTCCAAGGACCTCGGCGGCCTGACGGTCAACCTGCTGGTGCGCGACATGCCGCGGGCCACCGCCTTTGCGCGCGCGGTGTTGCAGGCGAGCGTGGTCTACGAGGACCCGGACTTCGCCGCCCTGGAGGCGTGCGGCGCCAAATGGTGCCTGCACGCCGACCACACCTACAACGACCACCCGCTTTCCGGCTCGCTGGCCGAGACCGAGATCCGCGGCATCGGCGCCGAACTGCGCCTGCTCGGCCTCGACCCCGACGCGGCCGAGGCGCGGGCACGGGCGGCGGGCTATGAGGTGCTGGCCGGCTCGCTCGACAAGCCGCACGGCATGCGCGAGGCCTATCTGCTGGACCCGGATGGCTATCTCTGGGTCCCGAGCGTCACCCTCTGACCATGACCGAGGGCGAGGGCGCGCCGGCGGAGGACGCCGGGCCGAAAAAGTGGAATGTGCGCAATGTGATGTCGTGGGGCGTGATCGTGGGGCCGGCGGTGCTCTACGGCTATAATCGCGTGTTTCCGCCAGCGGATGGCGCGGGCGACATTGATTTCATGGTCTATGTGATCGGAGGCGGCATCGGCGGCGCGCTCGCCTTCACCGCCATCGCCGCGATTCGCAACGCGCTGGTCAAATAGCCACCGGCACGCACCGCAATAGCCCCACACCACGAGAGTCTGGCATTTCCCGGCCGCCGCGGAGCGGCGGGCCGGGATCGGTGTCTTCGTGCGAACACCGCCCTCGCCGGCGTTCGCGAGATACGGCGGCCCCGGATGGCGGCTCCGCCCCCTCCGGGGTGCAGGCCCACGTTGGGTTTGCGGCCCCTATCCTTGCGGCCGGCGCGCATCATAAGAGTATGGCGTTTCCCGGCCGCCGCGGAGCGGTGGGCCGGGATCGGTGTCCTGCATCGAACACCGCCCTCGCCGGTGTTCGCCCACCGCAGGAGACCCCGGATCGGCGCTTCGCACCGTCCGGGGATGCTCGGGGATGGTTTTGAGGGGCTCGCCCGGCCCTTGCGGCAGGCCGTCGTCATAAGAGAGCTTTCCCGGCCGAGCCGGAGGCGAGCGCCGGGATCTCCCGCGTTCGCGAAGACCGTTTCGAGCCGGTGTCCGCCCACCGCAGGAGACCCCGGATCGGCGCTTCGCATCGTCCGGGGATGCTCGAACGCGCGGGCGCATCATCCGGAGGCGCATCGTTCGGTCCCGGAGGGCGGCTCCGCCCCCTCCGGGGGCTTGCCTAGTACCCGACCCGCCGGCCCTGGTCGACCGCATAGCGCTCTTCCAGCTCTTTCACCCGGTCCATGCCCAGCAGGTCGAAAAATTGCTGGAAGCTGGCCAGGCTGTTGGCGACGGCCTTGGCCTCGCCGGTCTCCTTCAACGTGCGCAGCATGGCCTGTGCCGCCGGGATCGCCGCCAGCATCACGAAATTCGGGTAGATGCAGACCGAAAATCCCAGCGCCTGCATCTCGTCCGCCGAGAGAAACGGCGTCTTGCCGCTGCTCGCCATGTTGTAGAGCAGCGGCGTGTCCGGGAACTGGCGGCAGGCCTCGGCCAGTTGCTTGCGTGAGGTCATGGCCTCGATGAACAGGACGTCGGCGCCGGCCTCGCGATAGGCGTGGGCGCGCTCCAGCCCGGCCTCGAACCCTTCCACCGCGATGGCATCCGTGCGGGCGATCAGCACGAAATCCCGGTCGTGGCGGGCGTCGCAGCCGGCCTTGATGTGTGCCACCATGTCGGCGGTCGGGATCACCGCCTTGCCCGCCAGGTGGCCGCAGCGCTTGGGCCAGACCTGGTCCTCGATATGCACGCCGGCCACCCCCGCCCGCTCGTAGGACTGCACGGTGCGGCGCACGTTGAGCGGGCCGCCATAGCCGGTGTCGGCGTCGGCGATCAGCGGCAGTTGCCTTCCGTCCGGCGCGATGCAGGCGTCGGCGATGCGGCCGGCATTGTCCACCATCTCGCTCATGGTCAGGAGGCCCACATCCGGCCAGCCCAGGCGCGAGGCGCTGGTGCCGGCACCGGTCATGTAGACCGCGTCGAAGCCCTCGGCCGCGACCACCCGCGCCCAGGCGGCATCGACGACGCCCGGCACCTGCGTCAGCTTCGGGTCGGCCAGCAGGCGGCGGAGGGCGGCGGTGGGACGGTCGGCCATGGCGGCGGTTTCCTTTGCGGCTCGGGACGCTTGTGCCTAGACTAGCCAAAACCGCCGCCCTTGCCACCAAGGACGAGACCCCGCATGAGCGCCGACCTGAAACCGGGCGATCCCGTCATCGTCCGCAACGACGTCCCGAACGGCCATTGCCGCACGCCGCACTATCTGCGCGGCCACCGGGGCGAGATCGTGTCGATCCTGGGCACGTTCCCGAACCCGGAGCAGATCGCCTATTACCAGAAAGGCGACCCGCTGGTGCTGTACGAAGTGCGCTTCGCGTCGGCCGAGGTCTGGGGCGACTATGCGGGTTCGCCGAAGGATTCCATCCTGGCGGACATTTACGATCACTGGCTGGAGCCGGCCCATGGCTAGCACGCATGACCATCACGACCATCACCACGGGCACCATCACGACGACGACCATGCCCGCACCTTCCAGCCGGACCATCCGGACACGGAATACGACGTGCTGGAGCAGGCGCTGCGCGAATTGTTGATCGAGAAGGGCCTGCTGACCGCCCGGCAGATCCAGCAGCAGATCGACAGCATGGACAGCCGCGGCATCGAAAACGGCCAGGAACTGGTCGCCCGCGCCTGGACCGACCCGGCCTACAAGGCCCGCCTGATCGCCGAGCCCATGGCGGTGATCCGGGACATGGGCATTGACATGGAACACCAGCCGGAAGTGAAGGTGGTCGAGAACACCGACGCCGTGCACAATGTCATCGTCTGCACGCTCTGCTCCTGCTATCCGCGCTCGGTGCTGGGCATTCCGCCGGCCTGGTACAAGAAAAAGGCGTATCGCGCCCGTGTGGTCGTCGAACCGCGCCAGGTGCTGCGCGAGTTCGGCACCGACCTGCCCGACACGGTCGAGGTGCGGGTGCACGACTCCACCGCCGACCTGCGCTATATCGTGCTGCCGCAGCAGCCGGCCGGCACCGAGGGCTGGAGCAAGGACGCCCTCAAGCCGCTGGTGACCCGCGACGCCCTGATCGGCGTCGCCCCGGCCCGCTTGCCCGCTGCCTGACGGAGAGACCCATCGCATGACTGGGGAGACTTTCGACCCCGCCTCCTATCTGGCCGGGCTGGAGGATGCCGCGCGCGTGATCCGGGCGCCGATGCCGCATGGCGGCAGTATGGTCTGGCACCAGTGGGGCGCCGGCCGGCCGGTGTTTCTGATGCACGGCTCGTTCGGCGCCTGGACCCACTGGACCAAGAATATTCCGGCGCTGGTGGCGGCCGGCTATCGCGTCATCGCCGGCGACACGCCGGGCCTTGGCGACAGCGACCCGCCGCCCGACGACTGGGACATTTACAGTATCGGCAAGCTGGTCGCCGGCGCGATCGAGCACGCGCTGGCGCCGGGTGAGCGCTTTCACCTGGCGGGTTTCTCGTTCGGCGGCATTGTCGGCGGGCAGGCGGTGCAGGCGCTGGAGGACCGCTGCGACGGTTTCATCGTCGTCGGCTCGAACGCGCTGGGCGTGCGCCTGAACGAGGCGCGCCCGGACCTCCGCAAAATGCGCTCGACCATGACGCCGGAGGAGATGTTGCACGTCCACCGGCACAATCTGGGCGTCATCATGTTCGGCGACCATGGCCGCATCGACCCGCTGGCGCTGCATATCCAGCAGCGCAACACCCGCAAGGCGCGCATTCGCAGCAACACCATCCCGCGCGGCGACAGCTTGGCGACGGTGCTGCGGTCGATCCGCGTGCCGGTGACCGGCATTTTCGGCGAGAAGGATGCCACCGCCGGCCCCTATATGCAGGACCGCCGCGACGTGTTCGAGCCGCTGCAGCACTGCCGCGGCTTCCACTTGGTCGAGGGCGCCGGCCACTGGGCCCAATACGAGCGCCCCGACCTGGTCAACCCGCTGCTGTTGCAGGCTTTGGCGCGGTAGGGCCGGTTGCCGCTTCGAGGCTCGCTCACGCTCGCACCTCAGCGTGAAGGGGGGCGGGCGGGGCATGGGCCCGCCTGCGCGGGAGAGGGCGGTGATCATCTGTGCCGCGGCTGCGAGACACCCGCGACCGAGCGTTCCCGGACGCTGCGGAGCGGCGATCCGGGATCTCCCGGCCCGGAGGCACCCGGCGGCCGACGGCGTTCCCCGTCTGGAGGTCCTGGCTCAAGGCCGGGACAGTTCGGAAGTCAGGGGCCCTCGGCATGAGCCCCTCCCGCCTGCGCGGAGCCCTGGGGCGGGTGGCGGTTGCGCCGTGCTGCGGGACGGTGGCGTTCCCGGCGCTGGTCGGCTGGCGATCCGTTCGCCCGGAGGCTCCGGCGGCCGGCGGCGATCCCCGTCATGGAGGTCCCGGAGGACCCCGGAGTTCAATCAGGGGCCCCGGCAATCCCCCGCCTTTGCGGGAGAGGGGGCTGGATTGCTTCCCCCGGCGCAAGGCCGGGGTCGCAATGACGGTTTCGGGATGTGCCCGCCGGTTCTTCGCCACCGCCCTGACGGGCCATTCCCCGCCGTCACGTGGCTCTCTTCCGCCCCGTCCGATCCATGCCTGAGCGTTCCCGACAAAGTCCGGACCCCGTGAGGAGCGCTCCGGCATGGGCTCTCGCCTGCGCGGGAGAGGGGGCGGTGATCTGTGCCGCGGCTGCGAGACGCCCGCGACCGAGCGTTCCCGGACGCTGCGGAGCGGCGATCCGGGATCTCCCGGCCCGGAGGGCTCCGGCGGCCGACGGCGTTCCCCGTCTGGAGGTCCCGGCTCAAGGCCGGGACAGTTCGGAAGGCAGGGGCCTCGGCATGGGCTCCCGCCTGCGCGGGAGAGAGGGGCGAGGGCGTGTTCAACACGCCACCGCCAGCATCGTTACCCCGCGCGCTTCCAGGTGGTGCCACCGGCGCCGTCTTCCAGCACAATGCCCTCCATGGCGAGCGCGTCGCGGATGCGGTCGGCCTCGGCGAAGTTCTTGGCCTTGCGCGCCGCCTGCCGGTCGACGATCAGTGCTTCGATCCGGGCGGCCTCGCCCGCGTCGACGGCGCCGCCGAACCATTCCGCCGGGTCCTGGCCCAATAGCCCGAGTTGCGCGCCCGCCGCCAGCAGCACACCCTTCAGCCGCGCCTGCTCGCCGGCATGGCCCGCCGCAGCACCCAGGGCGCGGGCGATGCCGTGCACCTCCGCGAACGCCTTCGGCGTGTTCAGGTCGTCGGCCAGCGCGGCCAGGAAGCGACCGAAGTCCGGGTCGTCGTCCGCCACCGGGGTCGCCTCCACAGCGGACACGTCGCGCAGCAGGCCATAGAGCCGGTCCAGCGTCGTCTTCGCCTGGGTGACGCCGTCGGCCGTCCAGTCCAGCGGCTGGCGGTAGTGGGCCGACAGCAGCACGAAGCGCAGCACCTCCGCCGGGTGCTGCTCCAGCAGGTCATGGACCAGCAGCACATTGCCGACGGACTTGGCCATTTTCCGGCCTTCCACCTGCACCATGCCGTTGTGCACCCAATAGCGCGCATACTGCTTGCCGTGATGGGCGCAGGTGCCCTGGGCGATCTCGTTCTCGTGGTGGGGGAAGACCAGGTCGTTGCCGCCGCCGTGAATGTCGATGGTCTCGCCCAGATGGGTTTCCGCCATGGCCGAGCATTCGATGTGCCAGCCCGGCCGGCCGCGGCCCCAGGGCGACTCCCAGCCCGGTTGCGTCGCGTCCGACGGCTTCCAGAGCACGAAGTCCGCCGGGTCGCGCTTGTAGGGCGCCACGTCGATGCGGGCGCCGGCGATCATGTCATCCATGCTGCGGCGCGAGAGGGCGCCGTAATTCTGGTAGGACGGCACGTTGAACAGCACATGCCCCTCGGCCTCATAGGCGTTGCCGGCGGCGATCAGGGCCTGGATCTGGGCGATGATCTGCGGGATGTGCTGGGTGACGCGCGGCTCCACCGTCGGCCGCAGAATGCCGAGCGCGTCGGTCTCGTCCTGGTAGATCTTGATGAATTTCTCGGTGATCTGGCCGATGGGCACGCCCTGGTCGGCGGCGGCGGCGTTGATCTTGTCGTCCACGTCGGTGAAATTGCGGACATAGACCACGTGCGCCTTGCCATAGACGCGGCAAAGCAGGCGGTAGAGCACGTCGAACACCACCGCCGGCCGGGCATTGCCGATATGCGGGTAGTTGTAGACCGTGGGTCCGCAGACATAATAGGTCACCCGCTCCGGATCCTGCGGGACGAACCGCTCCTTTTTCCGTGTCAGCGTGTTCTGCAGATAGATGTCGGTCATCGGTCGGGCCCGGTGTGCGAACGGTGGCGGGATGGATGGGCGGCGTCGGCATGGCTGCCCCGGCCGCCTCCGGTGTCCTCGCGCAAATGTGAGACCCGCACCCTCCCGTTTGGTGCTGGAATGTCAAGAGGCAGTCCTGCTTCCGGTCCGGTTGCGCCGACCGTCCCTGTCCGGCCTGGGCGGGAGGACCGGAGCGTCAGGGCGGCCAATGGAGGGATTACGATGTTGAACGCCCGATTTTCTGCCTGGTTGGAACCGTTTTGCGCGCGTCTCGGCGTGATGGTGGGGCTTTGGGCGCTGCTGGCCGCCGTCGTCGGCATTGCGCTCTGTGTCGCGGACCCGCAGTCGGCGAGCTCCGGGCCGGCCGTGGCGGGCACCTTGGTGCAGGATGACCAGCCCGACGGTTAGCGTTATGGTGGGCGCGTCGTCCCGCAATCCGTGAGCGTTCCCTGCATGCCCGGCAATGATCTTCGCGCGAACGGCGCGCGTTTCTGGCAGACCGTTGAAGCCTCGGCCCAAATCGGCGTGGGAGTGGCCGGCGGCCTGCGCCGGCTGGCACTCACCGACAGCGACCGCGACATGCGCAACCTGTTCCGCCAGTGGTGCGAGGCGGCGGGCTGTCGCGTCACTGTCGACCGCATGGGCTCCATGTTCGCCCGGCGCGAGGGGCGGGAGGATCTGCCGCCGGTGCTGGTCGGCAGCCATCTGGACACGCAGATTGCCGGCGGGCGCTATGACGGCATTGTCGGCGTTCTGGCCGGCCTGGAAATCCTGCGCACGCTGAACGATCGCGGCCTGGTCACCCGCCGGCCGATCGAGGTGGTGAACTGGACCAACGAGGAAGGCGCCCGCTTCCAGCCGCCCATGGTGGCGGCCGGCGTGTTTGCCGGCGTCTACGACCTGGACTGGGGCCTGTCGCGCCCGACCCGCGATCCGGAGCCGGGCGAGGGCCGGACCCTGGGCGAGGAGTTGCAACGCATCGGCTATGCCGGCGAGGCTCCGGTGGGCGGCCGCGACGTGGACAGCTATTTCGAACTGCATATCGAGCAGGGGCCGGATCTGGACCGGCTGGGCGTGCAGGTGGGCGTGGTCACCGGCGGCTATGCGGTGCGCGGCCTGCTGGTGCGCATCCGGGGCGAGACCGCCCACACCGGCCCGACGCCGATGCCGCGCCGCCGCAATGCCCTGGTCGGCGCCGCCCGCATGATCGCGGCGGCCGACGACGTCGGCTGGGATTATGCCGGCAGCGACGGCAAGGTGACCGCGGCCCGCCTGACCGTGTCGCCGAACCTGGCCGGTATTCTGTCGGACCGGGCCGAACTGACCCTGGACCTGCGCCATCCGGACCGGGCCCAGGCGGACGCCATGCTGGCAGCGGTGGAACGCGGCCTCGCCCAGGCGGCGCGGCGCGCCCAGGTGGACTATGACATTGCCGAGCGCTGGGTGTATGGCGACGAGGTGTTCGATCCCGACTGCATCGGCCGGGTGCGCGCCGCCGCGGCAGCGCTGGGAGTCTCGCACCGCGACATGCTGAGCCAGGCCGGCCATGACGCCTATCACATGGCGTCGCGCTACCCGACCGCCATGGTGTTCTCGCCCTGCGGCGACGGCATCACCCACAACGAGGCCGAAAACACCACGCTGGAGGCGCAATTGCCGGCGGTCGACGTGCTGTTGAATGCCGTGGTGGCCCGGGCAGACCGGTAGGGAGGACAAACACGGATGACTTTGCAACCGCAACACTTTCTGGTCGAGACCGACTGGCTGGAGGCGCATCTGGGCGATCCGGGGCTGCGCGTGCTCGACTCGACCATCGCCATGACGCGCCAGCCGGACGGCGGCTGGCAGCCCACCAGCGGGCGGGACGGGTTCGAGAAGGGGCATATTCCGGGCGCCCAGTTCGTCGACCTGATGACGGAGTTGCAGGACCGCACCAGCCGGTTCGCCTATGCGCTGCCCACGGTGGCGGACTTCGAGGCCAAGGCCTCGGCCCTGGGCATCGGCCCCGAGACCCAGGTGGTGATCTACACCGCCGCGGTGCCGTGGTGGGCGACGCGGCTCTGGTGGATGTTCCGGGTGTTCGGGCACGAGCGCGTGGCGGTGCTGAATGGCGGCCTGGGTAAGTGGCAGGCGGAGGAGCGGTCCTTGACCGCCGCGAGCGCCGCCTATCCGCCGGCGGACTTTCGCGCCGCCTTCCAACCCGCCCTGGTGGCGGACAAGGCGCAGGTGCTGGCGGCGGTCGAAAGCGGGCAGGGTTGCGTGCTGAATGCCCTGTCGCGGCAATTGTTCACGGGCGAGAGCGACCTCGGCTATGCCCGGCCGGGGCGTATTGCCGGCAGCGAATTGCTACCGACCCTGGGCTTCATCGACCAGAAGACCGGCGCCTATCGGCCCGATGCGGATCTGGCCGCGGCGGCGGACGGGCTCGGCCGTGGCAAGGACGCGGAGATCATCAGCTATTGCGGCGGCGGCATCGCGGCCACCATGAACGCCTTCGTGCTGATGAAGCTCGGCTACCGCAAGGTCAGCGTCTATGACGGCTCGCTTGCCGAATGGTCCGCCGATCCCGCCATGCCGATGGAGACCGGCGAGCCCGGCTGACGGGGATTGGGAAGGGGGGATCGGCCTAGCCGTCCGCCAGGATCATCTCGTCGATGATGCCGAGGAACAGGCCGTGCTCGACCACGCCCGGCAGCAGCGCCAGTTCGGCGGCCAGGCTTTCCGGGTCGTCGATTGTGTCGAACGGGCAGTCGAGGACGACATTGTTCTCGTCGGTGCGGAATTCGGCACCGCCGGCGGTGCGGCGCAACAGCGGCTGGCAGCCATGGGTGGCGATGCGGCTGGCGACGAAGGGAGCGGCGAACGGGATCACCTCCACCGGCAGCGGGAAACGCCCCAGCGTCTCGACCCGCTTCGAGGCGTCGGCGATATAGACCACCCAGTCGGAGGCCGACGCGACGATTTTCTCGCGCAGCAGCGCGCCGCCGCCGCCCTTGATGGCGCGGTTCTCGCCGTCCACCTCGTCCACGCCGTCGACACAGAGGTCGATATGCCGGCCGTTGTCGAAGCCGACCTCGTCCAGGCCGATCACCGGAATCCCCAGGCTGTTGGCCAGTTTCGCCGTCGTCTCGCTGGTGGGAACGCCGCGCACGCGCAGGCCCTGCTGCACCCGCTCGCCCAGCAGGCGCACGAACCAGGCGGCGGTCGAGCCGGTGCCGAGGCCGAGCGTCATACCGTCCTTGACCAGTTCGACGGCCTTGCGGGCAGCCTCGCGTTTCTGAGCGTCGGCGGGGGAAAGGGTCATGGCGTGGGGCTCCGGCGGGGGCGGGCAAGGTCTGGTTGTACGTAGTGCGGGGCGGGCGATCTGAAAACGTGGCCAATGGTGCCGGCCGCCCGGAGCGGGGCTCTGGACGATCGGGACAATATCGTGCTCACTCGTCCGAATATCGGTTCCCCTTTACGCGATCACACGAGGAAACGTCCCATGGCCGCCAAGCCCGACCTGCTGCAAGTCGCCCAGATTCCGCCCTTTCTGATGGAGCGGTTGCAGCAAGAGTTCACGATCCACGATTTCGTCAACCCGGCCGACCCGGACGCGCTGTTGGAGCGGATCGGCTCGCGCATTCGCGGCATCATTGCGGGCGGCACCAAGGGGCCGAACGCCAACCTGATCAACGCCCTGCCGAACCTCGAAATCATCTCGTCCTTCAGCGTCGGCTATGACGCGACGGATGTGGTGGCGGCGCAGTCGCGCGGCGTCATCGTCACCCACACGCCGGAAGTGCTGACCGGCGACGTGGCCGATCTCGCCATGACCTTCATCCTGATGATCACCCGCCGCATCGGCGAATCCGAGCGTTTTCTGCGCCAGGGCAAGTGGTTGCAGGGCCGGATGGACCTGGGCACGACCGTGAAGGGCAAGCGGCTCGGCATTCTGGGGCTCGGGCGCATCGGCAAGGCCGTGGCGCGTCGGGCCGAGGCGTTCGGCCTGCACATCCAGTATCACGACATCAAGCCGCTGGGCGACCTGGCCTACCGCTCCTATCCGACCCTGCTGGACCTCGCGCGCATGAGCGATATCCTGCTGGTCACCTGCGAGGGCGGCGAGGCCAACCGCGGCCTCGTCAATGCCGAGGTGCTGGATGCGCTGGGGCCGGAGGGCTTCCTGGTCAACACCGCCCGCGGGCCGATCATCGACCAGCCGGCCATGGTCAAGGCGTTGCAGGAGGGCCGGATTGCGGGCGCGGCGTTGGACGTGTTCGACGGCGAGCCGGAGGTGCCGGCGGCGCTGATGGCCATGGAAAACGTTGTCCTGACCCCGCACATCGCCAGTTCCACGCACGAGACGCGGCGGGCGATGGGCGATCTGGTCTACGACAATCTGAAGGCCCATTTCAGCGGCAAGCCCGTGCTGACACCGGTGCCGCCCCAGGTCTGAGCCCGGCGGCCGCTCCCGTCTCTTTCGGCCGCTCTGCCGTTCCCCACCACCCGGTTTGCCCGCTTCCCCGGCCTTGAGCCGGGGCCTCCGGCCGAGGCTATCGCCCGCAATGGGAGCCTTACCGGGAAGTCTCAGGCATGGGCTCCCGCCTCCGCGGGAGAGGGGAGGGGAGGATAAGGCGGAGGTGGCGGGCCTCTTGCCCCGCCCGGCGGTTCATGCCGTAATGCGCGTCAACCATAACCATCCAACGAGGACGCCCCATGACCCTATCCAGCGTCTCCGACGTAGACGCGTCGAGCCCGAAACATCTGGCCGACCGATACGCCATTGCCGGTGTCGGCGAGACCGCCTTTTCCCGCGGCGGCCTGTTCCGCACCACCCGCGCCATGGCGACGGAGGCCATCTCCAAGGCCCTGGCCGACGCCAACATGACCGCCGACGATGTCGATGGCATGCTGAGCTATTCCAGCGGCGACAGCACGTTCTCGCCCTTCATCGCCGGCGATCTGGGCATCCGCCTGAATTTCTACATGGACGTGTTCGGCGGCGGCTCCTCGACCGAGGCGCTGATCGGCATCGCCATGGGCGTGATCGAGGCCGGCATGTGCAAGTCGGTGGCGATCTTCCGCTCCATGAACGGCTTCAGCCAGGTGCGCATCGGCGGCACCGGCGCCCGCTCGGCCGTGCCGGTGAAGGGCGACGAAATGCACTCCCGCGCCTATGGCTGGCAGGCGGCGGGCCAGATGTTCGCCCCCACCTTCATGCGCCACATGTACGACTACGGCACGACGCCGGAGCAGGTGGCGATGGTGAAGGTCACCCACTCGCAGCATGCGGCCCGCAACCCCAAGGCCTATTACAAGAACATCGTCACCGTGGACGACGTGCTCTCCAGCCGCTTCATCGTCAAGCCGCTGCACCTGCTGGATTGCTGTGTCGAGACCGACAACGCCACCTGCATCATCGTCACCCGCGCCGACCGCGCCCGCGACCACCGCGCCGGCCCGCACGCGCTGATCCGCTCGGTCGTCGGCCGGTGCTGCAAGCCGCGGGTCGACATGCACTACCAGTACGGCCCGATCAGCACCGTCGCCGGCCACTATGCCAAGGATATCCTGTGGGCGAATGCCGGCCTGGGGCCGGACGACGTGGACGTGACCGGCGCCTATGACGCCTTCACCTTCACCAGCATGTTGCAGCTGGAGGATTACGGCTTCTGCAAGAAGGGCGAGGGCGGGCAGTATGTCTCCGACGGCTCGATCCGGCTGGGCGGCAAGCGGCCGAACAACACGTCGGGCGGCCATCTCTGCGAGGGCTACACCCACGGCATGAACATGGTGATCGAGAATGTCCGCCAGATCCGCGGCGAGATCGACGACGCCTGCCCGATGGGGCCGGACGGCAAGCGCATCCACACCCACGACTATTCCGAGAGCGGCTCCTGCCGCCAGGTTCAGGACGTGGAGGTGACCGCCAATCTGGGCTGGGCCATGCCCGGCACCGGCTCGGCCATGGTGATGGTCAAGGGCTGAGGCGAGAGAGAGGGAACAAGGACAATGCCTGGACAGATTACCGCCGACCATCTCGGCATGACGCTCACCGTCGACGAGCAGGATCACGAGAACCGCGAGTATTTCGCCTATTGCGCCAAGGGCGAGTTCCGCCTGCAACGCAACCCGAAAAACGGCCTGCTGCGCTATCCGCCGACCACCCGCTGCCCCTGGACCGGCGATGCCGAGGCCGAATGGGTGCCGGTGGAGGGCAAGGGCACGGTGTATTCCTATAACGAGGTGCACCACGCCATCCAGCCGGCCTTCAAGGCGGTGGCGCCCTATATGTTGCTCTTGGTCGAACTCGACACCCAGAAGGGCCAGCCGAGCGAGGTCGAGGGCCTGCGGGTCGCTGGCAACCTGGTCACGGCGGATGGCGAAATGGCGCCGCCGGAAATGGTCAAGAAGGTGGGCATCGGCAGCCGCATGCGCATGGTGCTGAAAAAGCTGAACGACGACATCGCCCTGCCCATGTGGACCCTCGACGAGGACGCCGACCAGCCGGAGAAGCCCTGGCGCTATCCGCAGGAATAGGCCGAGCCGAAGCTCCAAGCCAGCTTCCCCGGAGGCGGCGAAGCGGCCATCCGGGGCCTCTTGCGAGGTGCGAACACGGGCGGGGTCGGTGTTCGAATGCCGAAGCCGATCCCGGCCCCCGGCTCCGCGGCGGCCGGGACATGTTCTCGCTCGTGGTGTTTGCAGGCCGCAGGGCCGGGGGAGGACGCAAACCCGAAACCCTCAGCGTCCCCGGAGGCGGCGAAGCCGCCATCCGGGGTCTCTCGCCGCGTTCGAACACAGGCGGGGTCGGCGCTCGAATGGCGCTGCCGAGCCCAGCGGCCTCCGCTCTCAGCGGCCCTTGAATTCGGGCTCGCGCTTTTCGGTGAAGGCGCGGGGGCCTTCCTTGGCGTCCTCGGTCTGGCCGATGACCCAGCGCATGGTGTCGCCGAAGCGCAGGGACTGTTCCAGCGTCTGGTCCAGGGCCGCCGTGGCGATCTCCTTGACCGTGCGGACCGCGAGCGGCGCATGGCCGGCGATGCGCGCCGCCAGTTTTTGCGCCGTCGGCATGAGGTCGTCGACCGCCACCACCCGGCTCACCAGGCCGGAGCGGAGCGCCGCCTCGGCGTCGATGCGGTCGCCGGTCAGCAGCAATTCCATGGCCATGGATTGCGGGATGGCGCGGACGATCCGCTGCGGCCCGCCGCCGCCGGGGAAGAAGCCGCGCACGATCTCCGGCAGGCCGAATTGCGCCGCGGTCGAGCAGATGCGGATATCGCAGGCCAGCGCCAGCTCCATGCCGCCGGCCAGGCAATAGCCGTCGATGGCGGCGATCAGCGGCTTGGCGACCTTGAGCGTCGACCAGCGTGCGTCCGGGTCCGGCGCCAGCACCGCGGCCGGGGAACTGTCCTCGGCGCGGGCGCCGCCGCTCGCCGCCCGCTGCTTCAGGTCGGCGCCGGCGCAAAACGTGCCGCCCGCACCGGTGACGATCGCCACCCGGATATCCGGATCGGTCGAGATCTGCTGCAGGTGCCGGCTCAGGCGCTCGCGCATGTCCGCCGTCATGGCGTTGCGCTGGGCCGGCCGGTTCAGGGTCAGGGTGGCGACGTGGTCGGTCACGTCGAACAGCAGGTCATCGCTGGTCATGGGGTCCTCCGTCCGTGCCGTGGTTCCCGAGGCTCACCGGCGTTGCAGCATGAACACCGCCTGCTCGCCGAAAATGTTGGCGCGGCGACTGGTGACCGGGTCCGGCGAGGGCTTGCCCTTGGCATTGAGCACCACCGCCCGCTCGATATTCAGCCCCACGATTTCGACCAGGTCGAGGAAGTCGCGGATGGTGCAGAAATGGATGTTCCGGGTCTCGTACCAGGGCTGGTTCAGCGCTTCGGTAATCGGCATGCGCCCGTTCAGCAACAGGGACAGGCGGATGCGCCAGTGGCCGAAATTCGGGATCGAGACGATGACGCGGTTGCCGATACGCATCAATTCCTCCAGCACCGCCCGCGGTTGCTCGACCGTTTGCAGCGTCTGGGTCAGGACCACATAGTCGAAGCTGTCGGTCGGGTAGAGCGACAGGTCGCGGTTCGCATCGCCGCGGATCACCGAAAGACCGGCGGCCACGCAGTGATTGACCTTGGCGCGGCGGATTTCGATGCCGCGCCCGTCCACGTTTTTCTCTCGGACCAGATAATCCAGGAGCGCGCCGAAGCCGCAGCCGATATCCAGCACGCGGGTGCCGGGCGCGATCCAGTCGGCGACGATTTGCAGGTCCGGCCGGATGGCCGAAGTCGGATCGATCATGTCCCCGCGTCCCGCCCTGCCGGTCCCTTGGGCGGTAGCCCGCGCGCCCGCGCGGCGCCGTCGATGAAGCCCTGCAATGTCCGGAACATTTCCGGCTCGTCCAGCAGGAAGGCGTCGTGGCCCTTGTCGCTCTCGATCTCGACAAAGCTGACCGGCGCGCCGGCGGCGTTGAGGGCGTGGACGATGGCGCGGCTTTCCGAGGTGGGAAACAGCCAGTCGCTGGTGAACGAGACCAGGCACATGCGGGTCTTGCAGCCCATGAAAGCCCTGGCCAGCGAGCCCTCGCCATGCTCCGTCGCCAGGTCGAAATAGTCCATGGCGCGGGTGATGTAGAGATAGGAGTTGGCGTCGAACCGGTCGACGAAGGTCGAGCCCTGGTGGCGCAGATAGCTCTCCACCTGGAAATCGGCGTCGAAGCCGTAATTGAGCTTGTCGCGGTCCTGCAGGGAGCGGCCGAACTTGCGGTGCAGCGCCGGCTCGGACAGATAGGTGATGTGCGCGGTCATCCGCGCCACCGCCAGGCCGCGGCGGGGCAGCTTGTCGTAAAGCTGATAGTCGCCGTTGCACCAGTCCGGGTCGGCCATGATCGCCTGCCGCCCTACCTCGTGAAAGGCGATGTTCTGGGCGGTGTGATGGGCCGCGGTGGCGATGGGGATGGCGCTGAAGACGCGGTCCGGATAGGCCGCGACCGCCTTCAGCACCTGCATGCCGCCCATGGAGCCGCCGATGGCGCAGAACAACTGGCCGATGCCCAGATGGTCGACCACGCGCATGCAGCCGCGGACCATGTCGCCGATGGTGATGACCGGGAAGGCCAGGCCGTAGGGCTGGCCGGTGGCCGGGTTCAGGTCGGCCGGGCCGGTGGAGCCCATGCAGCCGCCCAGCACGTTGACGCAGATCAGGAAAAACCGGTCCGTGTCCAGCGGCAGGCCGGGGCCGACCAGGGTTTCCCACCAGCCGGACTTGCCGGTCAGCGGGTGATCCTCGGCCGGGAACTGGTCGCCGGTGAGCGCGTGGCAGATCAGGATGGCGTTCGACTTGTCCGCGTTCAGCTGGCCGTAGGTCTGGTAGGCCAGCGTGACGGGCGCCAGGTCGACGCCGCAGTCGAGGGGTAGCGGATCGGAGGCGTCCAGGCGCAGGGCATGGCCCGGCAACGGCCGGTCGCCGTTGCGGGCCGCCACGGGCACGGTCGCCGCGAAGGATGGGGGGGAGGAGGTCGGTTCCAATGTTGCCTTTGATTTCGGCTCGTGGCCGCTCTATGTCTAGACGCCTGTGCTGGCGATCCGCCATCGCCCGGGCAGCATCGCCAGACCCCTATATAGTCCAGAGTTGCCGAATGTCCCAAGCTTCCTCGGATCTTGCCAACCGCCGGGCGGAGATCGACCGGATCGATCGCGAGATGCAACACCTTTTGCAATCCCGTGCCAAGGTGGTTCAAGGGGTGTTGCGCGCAAAAAAGGCCGCAACCGCCGCCGGCGAGATTACGCCGCCCTTCCGCCCGGGGCGCGAGGCAGAGGTTTTGCGCGGCCTGCTGCAACGCCATGAGGGCGATTTCCCGCCGGCCAGCCTGCTGCGAATCTGGCGCGAGATCATGTCCGGCGCAACCCGAATCCAGGCCGTGCAGCGAATCGCGGTGGTCGGGCGCGGCACCGAATGGGACCTGGCGCGCGATCATTTCGGCCTGGGCGCGGAATTCGACACCGTGGCCGATCCGGCCGCGGCCTTTGCCGCGCTGCGCGAGGGCGCGGCGGCGGCGGTGGTTGCCATGCCCTCGGCGCAAGGGCCGGGTGCGTGGTGGCGCGGCTTGTTGCAGGGGCCGAGCGTCCGAGGGCGCGCCGCAGGTCGTGGCGCGCCTTCCGTTTTTCCGGGCCGGTACCGAAGGCGAGGCTCTGGTGCTGACGCCGTTCGCGCCGGATGCGAGTTCGCGGGACCGCGGCGTGCTGGGCTTGACTCTGGACGCCGGCGGCGCTGCGGTGGCGGCCATGGGCGCGCTGGAGGCGGCGGGCTTTCGGCCCGTCGGTGCGCCGCTGGTGGCCGGCTGTCATGTCTGGGCCGAGGTCGAGGGCCTCGTGGACGCGGACGCGCCGGCGCTGCGGGCCGTGGCTGCGACCCCAGGGATGGTCGATGTTCGCATTCTGGGCGGCTATGCCGTTCCGCTGGCCTAACCTCCCGCTGGGACCGATACCGGCGTCGGCCGAAAGCGGTCGGGCCGAAACCCGATAGGATTCTGGAACCATGGCGACCGATCAGACTGGCCCGCTCACCCCGCAACCGGGCATTATGGGCATCGCGGCTTACGTGCCGGGCGAGCATGGGCTCGCCGGCCACAATCGGGTCGTCGTGCTCTCGGCCAACGAGAACCCGCTGGGGCCGGGGGATGCGGCGCGCAAGGCCTATATCGACGCTGCCGCCTCGCTGGAGCGCTATCCGGAAGGCAGCGCCCGCGTGCTGCGCGAGGCCATCGCCAAGGCGGAAGGGCTGGAGGCGGACCGGATCGTCTGCGGCGCCGGCTCCGACGAATTGCTGACCATGCTGGGCCATTGCTATGCGGGCGTGGGCGATGAGATCGTCTATTCCGCCCACGGCTTCACCATGTACCCGATCATCGCCCAGAGCGTCGGCGCGCGGCCGGTGGCGGCGCCGGAAACCGACCTGACCGCCGATGTCGAGGCGCTGCTGGCCGCGGTGACGCCCCGCACCAAGATGGTCTATCTCGCCAACCCGAACAACCCGACCGGCACCTATCTGCCGATGCGCGCCTTGCAGGATTTCCGCGCCCGGCTGCGCGAGGACATCCTGCTGGTGCTGGATGCCGCCTATGTCGAGTATGTGACCGCGGCCGACTACGGCAACCCGGCCGATCTGGTGCGCCAGAACCGCAATGTCGTCATGTGCCGGACCTTCTCGAAGATCCACGGCCTGGCGGCGGTACGGCTCGGCTGGTGCTATGGGCCGCCGGAGGTGATCGCGGTGCTGAACCGGGTGCGGGGGCCGTTCAACGTCAACAGCGCGGCCCAGGCCGCCGGCGTGGCTGCGATCCTGGACAAGGCGCATCAAGACCGATCGCGCGCGCACAACGCCCACTGGCTGCCCTGGCTGACCGCGGAAATCCGCAAGCTGGGGCTGGAGGTGCCGTCGAGCCAGGGCAATTTCATCCTGGTGCGCTTTCCGGACCAGCCCGGCCGCGATTCGGCCGCCGCCATCGAGCATCTGAACGCGCACGGCATCATTCCGCGGCGCATGGCGGCTTACGGGCTGCCGGACAGCGTGCGCATCACCATCGGTCTGGAAGAGGACAACCGGGCCGTGGTCGCGGCCTTGCGCCAATTCGTGGAGCGGACATGAGCGAGGGGCCTGCGTTTAACCGCATTTGCATCATCGGCATCGGCCTGATCGGGTCGTCGCTGGCGCATGTGATCCGGCGCGAGAAGCTGGCGGCGCATCTGGCCGTCTGCGATCTCGACCCGGAGCACCGGCAGCGGGCGTTGGACCTGGGGCTGGCCGATAGCGTCTACGAGGATGCGGCGGAGGCCATTGCGGGCGCGGACCTGATCGTGGTGGCGACGCCCATCGGTGCGTTCGACCGCGTCGGCAAGACGATCGAGCCGGCGTTGAAGCCCGGCATGATCGTCACCGATGTCGGCTCGTCGAAGCGGTCGGTGCTGCGCGATCTGGGGCCGCACATTCCCGACGGCGTGCACTTCGTGCCGGGCCACCCCATCGCCGGCACCGAGCATTCCGGCCCCGATGCCGGCTTCCCGGAGCTATTCCAGGGCCGCTGGTGCATTCTGACGCCGCCGCCGGGCACCGACGCCGCGGCGGTGGAGAAGGTGGCGAGCCTCTGGCGGGCGGCGGGCTCGATGATCGAGATCATGGAGCCGGGCCATCACGACCAGGTGCTGGCGATCACCAGCCACCTGCCGCACCTGATCGCGTTTACCATCTGCGGCACCGCCGGCGACCTGGAGGAGGTGTTGCAGCAGGAGGTGATCAAGTTCTCCGCCAGCGGCTTCCGCGACTTCACCCGTATCGCCGCCAGCGACCCGACCATGTGGCGCGACATCTTCCTGAACAATCGCGACGCGCTGCTGGAAGTGGCGAGCCGGATGCAGGAAGACCTGGCCCGCCTGCAACGGGCGATCCGCTGGGGCGAGGGCGAGGAAATCGAAAAGCTGATCCGCCAGACCCGCGAAATCCGCCGCAAGCTGATCGAGGCGAAGCAGGCCTAGGGTCGAGGCGCTCGCGGCGCGTTTCCGGGGGCACGCTAGACCATCCCTTTGGCGTCATTGCGAGGCGCCCCGGGTAAATCCCAGGGCGCCCCTCGCAATGACGCTGAGGAGAAGGCCGCCCTCACGCCGTCAGGAAGTGGCGGATAGCCTGGATCTGCGGCTGGTCGACCAGGCCCGGGCAATGGCCGAACTGAAACCGTTCTCCTCGGCGTCATTGCGAGAAGTCGCAAGCGACGAAGCAATCCAGCACCAGCCCCAAGGCTTGGCTTGCCTGGATTGCCGCGTCACCCCGGCATTAACCCGGGGCTCCTCGCAATGACGTTGAGGAGAAGGCCGCCCTCACGCCGTCAGGAAGCGGCGGATGGCCTGGATTTGCGGCTGGTCGACCAGGCCGGGGCAATGGCCGACGCCGGGGACTTCGTGGATTTGCGCCTTCGGCCCGGTGGTGCGCATGCGCGCGACGGTTTCGGGCGTGAGCAGCACCGAATCCAACCCCCAGACGCAGAGCACGGGGCAGGCGATCCGCTCCCACTGGTCCCAGGCGCTGTGGTCGTCCATGGAGCGGGTTTCGGCCAGGCCCGGATCGTAGTCCAACCCCCATTCCGTGTCGGAAATCTGGCGCAGCGAGTCGCGGCCGAATTTCTCCCACTGCGCATCGGTGAAGGGGCCGAAGGCGGTGCGGTTGGCGCGCACCCAGCGCACCCCCTCCGCCTCCGAGGCGAAGCGAGTGTCGAGGCCGAAGCTCTGGCCGTTCTGCCGCCGGCCGGCGGCGGGGATGAATGGGCCGATATCGTTCAGCACCAGCCTGCGGATCGGCGAATTCGCCATGGCCGCGACCCGCATGCCGATCACCCCGCCCATGGACGTGCCGATCCAGTCGACGTGGGGCACCCCGGCCATGGCGATGATCTCGCCCGCGACGGTTTCGTAGAGCGGGTAGCCGTAGTGGATCTTGTCGTCCATCCAGTCGCTGCGGCCGCGTCCGGGCATGTCGACGGCGATGACGTAATAGCGGTCGGCCAGCGCCTCGCCGATGGTGTCGAAATCGCGGGCGTTGCGCGAAATGCCGTGGACGCACAGCAGCACGTTCGGATTGGCCGCATCGCCATAGGCGCGATAGCCGACGGTGTAGTGCTGGCCGAACCAGGGGAATTGCAGATAATGCTGTTGCATGGGGTGCACCGCCGGGCGGGGAGGGAGCAAAAACCCTAACATTTGCGAACGGGCCTGCGCAAAACATAACACAAGACGTTATGATAGTAGCGCGCACTGCGAGCGGGCGGATGTTCGCGTCGCAGGGGTTGAACCGGGGTCCTTTGCGGTTTTGACCGGCTTGCGGCCGGTGGCGGCGGCGCTCATATTGACGGCATGACAGAGTCGTCCCTTACCGATCTCGCCTCCTGCGCGTGCTTCAACCTGCGGCGCGCGGCGCGGCAACTCTCGCAGGTGTTCGACGCGACGCTGAGGCCATCCGGCGTCTCCGGCGGGCAGTTCAGCCTGTTGGCGGTGCTGCGGGCGGCAAAGGGCCGGTCGGTGCGCCTGAGCGATCTGGCGTCGCGTCTGGGCCTGGACCGCACCACCCTGACCCGCAACCTGCACCTGGCCGAGCGCGAAGGCTGGGTGAGCGTCGAGCGGAGCGACCAGGACCGTCGCGAGCGGCTGGTGACCCTGACCGAGGCCGGTGCGGCGGCTTTCGAGCGCGCCTTGCCCTACTGGCGGGAGGCGCAGGCGCAGGCGGTCCGGCAGTTGGGCGCGGGCGGGCTGGAGCAATTGCTCGACCTGACCGGGCGGCTGCGCTCCGATCCCGCCTGAAGGCGTTGGCGCGCCGGCGATGCGTCGGAGATTGCCTCTCGGCGCCGGGGGAGACTAACGTGGTGGCCTCAATGTCCGAATGGAGGCCCTGCCCATGTCTGCCGATCCCAACCGCGTGCTGTGCTGCGGCGAGAACCCGTTCATCCGCCTGTCGGAATCCGATGGTGGCGCGGAGACCACGGTTGCCAGCTATTGGCGCAACGTGCTGTCGCCGGCGGGGCCCGGCCATGTGCTCTATCTGAAAAGCGAACTGACCGAAAACCGCTGGCGCATCTGGTCGGACAACATCGCCATGGCCCGCTGGCTGCAAAAGACCATCCAGGGCGTGCTCAACCCCGAACTGGCCGACCTGTCGATCCCGGTGGAAGAGGCGGTGTTCGAGAAGGAAGGCGATCCGCACCGCTTTTACACCGAATATGTCAGCGCGCCCGATGCGGACCTGGCCCTGACCTGGTTCGACCTGGGCGACCCGCTGATGATCCACACCCAGCCGGGCAGCGGCCCCGGCGAGCGGCCTTATGGCGTCAACACCGTGCTGATCCCGGCACTGGGCACCCGGCTGGTGATGGACGGGATGCAGGCGCGCGGCCAGGCCTGGCCGCGCGAGCGCGAAGGCCGGCCGTTCAGCACCTCGGCCCTGGCCTTCTGCGAAAGCTGGACCGAGAAGCGCTAGCGGCGCTCCCCCCCAGAGGGGTGCCCGGCGACCCGGGAGATCCGCCATGACCGTCGATTTCGCGGCCCCGGCCCTGCGGGGGGCCTATGGTGACCGGGAGGTCAGCGCGGAGTGGCTGGCCTGGTGCCGCGCCCATCTGGCGCCGGCGGGCCGGGACGTGGCCGATATCGGCTGCGGCGGCGGCATTTACAGCCGGGGGTTTGCGCGGGCAGGGGCGGCTTCGGTCGTGGGCGTCGACCGCTCGCCGCAATACGTGGCGGAGGCGCGGGCGGCCGGCGCCGGCTTGGTCGCCATGCGCTTCATCGAGGGCGATGCGGCGGCGACGGGGCTGCCCGATGCCTCCATCGATCTGGTGTTCTGCCGGGCGGTGATCCATCACCTCTCCGCCGGGGAGCAAGCGGCGGCCGCGGCCGAGTGGCGGCGGATTTTGCGTCCGGGCGGCCTCTGCGCGGTGCAGGACCGGACGGCGGACGATGCGAGTGCCGACGATCCGGCCTATTGGGTGCGGGCTACGCTGTTCCGCACCTTTCCCCGCCTGCTGGCGACCGAACGGGCGCGCCGGCCGGATCGGGCGGCCTACGCCGGGTGTCTGGACGCTGCCGGCTTCGAGGCGGTGACGGTTGCGACGTTCGCGGAGACGCGGCGGACCTATGCCGACTTTCCGGCCTTGGAGGCGGAAATCCTGGCGCGCAAGGGCAAGAGCATCCTGCACGAACTCTCCGACGCGGAACTGGCGCTCTATGCCGCCCGCCTGGGCGAGGCCGCCGGTGCGCCGCCGCTGGTGGAGCGCGACCCCTGGACCGTCTGGCTGGCGCGGAAAGGGTGAGGGCAGCCGAAACGCGTGCCGCGGCGGTTCCCCAGCCTCCCACCGCTCCCGCGAAGGCGGGAGTCCATGCCTGAGAGTTTCCCACAAGGTCCGAACTTGGTCAGAATCTCTCAGGCATGGGCCCCGTGTCGAGCACGGGGCGGAGGAGACGCGGACGAACGACCGCCGCTCCGATCAGACGCTCAGCAGGGTGGGGATTTCGTCCAGGGTGTGGATGACGGCGGTGGGCTTGCCGGGCAGTTTCTCGGCCGGGGCGTCGGCGCGATTGCACCAGGCGACCTGGAAGCCGAAATGGGCCGCGCCGGCCACGTCCCACGCGTTCGACGAGACGAACAACACCTGATGCGCCTGCAGGTTGAAGCGGTCCAGCACCAGCTGGTAGACGCGCGGATGCGGCTTGTAGATGCCGGCCTCGTCGACGGACAGAACGGCATCCAGATGCGGGGTGAGGCGGGCGTGGTTGATCGCTGCGGTCAGCATGGTGACCGAGCCGTTGGAGAGAATGGCGGTCTGGTATTTGGCCGCCTTCAGCCGCTCCACCGTTGCCAGGGATTCGGGATAGGGCGCGATGGAGAGATAGAGTTCCATCAACTCCGCCCGCAGCGCCGGATTGTCGATATTGCAGGCGGCCAGCGCGTAGTCCAGCGCTTCCGCCGTCACCTGCCAGAAATCGGCATGGATGCCCATGAGAGAGCGCAACCAGCTGTACTCCAGCTGTTTCTGGCGCCACAGCAGGTTGAACCGGTCGGCTTCCGGCCCGATCTTCTCGCGCCGGCGCTGCATGGGCGAGGAGAAGTCGAACAGGGTGCCATAGGCATCGAACACACAGGCTTGAATGTCTTGCAGGCTGCTCATGATCGGCCTTTCGACGGAACGGACGGATACCATGTCGCGTAGCACGCTGCGGCGCTTGCCGCCACCCCCCACGCTGCGGTAGGGTGCGCGTTCATTTTGTGACCGGTTTAAGGAGACGCCGCCATGTTCAAGGGTTCGCTCGTCGCGCTGATTACGCCCTTCAAGGACGGCAAAGTGGATGAAGACGCGTTCCAGCGCTTCGTCGAATGGCAGATCGAGCAGGGCACGCACGGTCTGGTGCCCTGCGGCACCACCGGCGAATCGCCGACGCTGAGCCATGCCGAGCACAAGCGCGTGGTCGAACTCTGCATCGAGGCGGCGGCCGGCCGCGTACCGGTGATCGCCGGCGCGGGCTCGAACAACACGGCGGAGGCCATCGAACTGACCCAGCACGCCAAGGACGCGGGCGCCGACGGCGTGCTGGTGGTGACGCCCTATTACAACCGGCCGACCCAGGAAGGGCTCTATGAGCACTTCAAGGCGGTGCACGACTGCGCCGACATTCCCGTCATCATCTACAACATCCCGCCGCGCAGCGTCGTCGACATGTCGGTGGAGACCATGGCCCGGCTCGCCAAGCTGCCGAACATTATCGGCGTGAAGGATGCGACCACCGACCTGCAACGCCCGTCGCTGGAAAAGATGGCTTGCGGCGACGACTTCCTGTTGCTGTCGGGTGAGGATGGCACCGCCATCGGCTATCTGGCCCAGGGCGGCGTCGGCTGCATCTCGGTCACCGCGAACGTGGCGCCGAAGCTGTGCGCGATGATGCACGAGGCCTGGCAGCAGCACGCGATCGAGCGGGCGCAGCAGATCAACATGCAGTTGATGCCGTTGCACGTCGCCATGTTCCACCAGCGCTCGCCGGCCGGCCCGAAATACGGCGCCCACCTGCTGGGCCATTGCTCGCCGGAGACGCGCCTGCCGATGACCCCGGCGACACCGGAAACGCAGCAGGTGATGCGCGAGGCGATGGAAGGCGCGGGTCTTCTCTGAGGCCCGCAACGCTGAAGGAGGTGCCGGGACGTTGAAGCGTCCCGGTTTTTCATGGCGAAGAAACCCGAAACCCAAAAGAACGTGGTGGCCCAGAACCGCCGCGCTCGCTTCGATTACTTCATCGAGGATACGATGGAGGCGGGCCTCGTGCTGACCGGCAGCGAGGTGAAGTCGTTGCGCGCCGGCAAGGCCTCGATCGTTGAGAGCTATGCGGCGGAGGAAGACGGCGGGATCTGGCTGATCAACGCCCACATCCCGGAATATCCGGGCGCCAAGCATTTCGGCCACGCGCCGCGGCGGCACCGGAAGCTGCTGCTGCACCGGCGCGAGATGGAGCGCCTGTCCGGCCAGATCAAGCGCGAGGGCGTGACCCTGGTGCCGTTGAACATCTATTTCAACGAGCGCGGCATCGCCAAGCTGACGCTCGGCCTGGCGCGGGGCAAGAAACAGGTCGACAAGCGCGAGACCATCAAGCAACGCGACTGGCAGCGCGACAAGGCGCGGCTGATGCGGGAGCGGGGGTAGGAAAGACACCTACTTTATCTGTGGAGGCAAGGTTGGGACATGCCTGAATGGGTAGAAATTGACGAACCAAAAGATATTTATCACTCTTTGAATGAGACTCTATTTCAGCTAAAAAGAATAAAAGCGGAAAATATTTACTGGAAATGGTCCATAATTGCACTGACATGTTCTGTCAATAGTGCGCTTGTATTCCATTTAACTGGAACTTATGGTATTGGTGCTCTTGAGGAAAATTGCGCCGAGAAAACATTATCTGCATTAAATGATTTCGAATGCGATAGCGAATATCCGAAATCATTTCTTGCGAAGCCAATTGATCTTTTGAAACGCGTGAGCGGTAAGCTTGAACCATTAGAATATGGTGGCGGAATCATTCTTATAAATGAGATAGAATTTCTAGAATTTAAAAAAATATTTCAAATTAGGAATGAATTTATTCATTATAAACCGACAAGTTGGGCGATTGAAGTCTCTGGCCTTCCAAATTCGTTCTTCAATGTAATGTCTATTATCCAAAAAATTATTGATAATGGATATGCGTTGCGACATCTTTCTGCTCGAGAAAGAGAAGAAATTATAGATATTTGTGCTAAAATTTATAAAGAAATAGACAGTATAAAACGTCAATATGAGAGTTAATATATTGAATATTTTGCATTAACACAGACAATTATGGATTATATTCGCAGATATATTAATTGGGAAATAGAGAATGGCCCAGAACATTTACGACAACCCCGAATTCTTTGCCGGCTATAGCGGCCTGAACCGTTCGGTGCGGGGGCTGGCGGGCGCGCCGGAATGGCCGTCGGTGCGGGCCCTGTTGCCGTCGCTGGCGGGCAAGCGGGTGGTCGATCTGGGCTGCGGCTTCGGTGCGTTCGCGCGCTGGGCGGCCGAGCAGGGGGCGGCCGAGGTGGTCGCGTTCGACCTCTCCGAGAACATGCTGGCACGGGCGCGGGCGGAGACCGCCGCGGAGCAGGTGCGCTATGGCCGGGCCGACCTGGAGGCGTTGGTGCTGCCGGAAGCGGCGTTCGATGTCGCCTACAGCGCGCTCGCCTTCCACTATGTCGAGGATTTCGGGCGGCTGATGGCGACGGTGCGGGCCAGCCTGCGGCCGGGCGGAGTACTGGTGTTTACCATCGAGCACCCGATCTACATGGCGCCTGCCGAGCCGGGCTGGCAGACGGCGGCGGACGGGCGCCAAGTCTGGCCGCTGGACGGCTATGGCCGCGAGGGGCGGCGCGAAACGAACTGGTTCGCCGACGGGGTCGTCAAATATCACCGAACCTTGGGAACGACCTTGAACACTCTGATTCGGAGTGGATTTTCGATTTCACACGTCGAGGAGTGGCGGCCGAGCGACGCCCAGGTCGCGGCGGTGCCGGACTATGCGCCGGAGGTGGAGCGGCCCATGTTCCTGCTGGTCCGGGCGGACCGGCCCTAGTGCGCTTTCGGCGCTGGTTGACTCACTCTCCTGCCCCATCTCCCGCGCAAGCGAGGACAGGGGAGATGGCGCGGTGAGCCAGCGGGAAAGGACTCTGCCCTGGGAGGCCCCGGCTCAGGGCCGGGGAAGCTGGAGAGGAGTCGGGAAGGTGGAGAGGAGCGGGGACGCTGGAGGGGGCCCGGGACGCTGTTCCGCTAACGCCAGGCTTGCACCAGGGGCGCGATGGTTTGGGCGCGGTCGAGGGCGTCCACTTCGGCGATGAGTTTGCCGGCCTGCTCCGCGCCGATGACGGGATCGGCGCATGTGTGGAACTTGGCCGCCAGCTTGGCATGCTGGCGCGCGAGGTCGGTATCGGGAATGCCGGCGTCCCAGGAGCCGCGATGCACGACGCCGCTTTTCAGGTGCACGACCACGTCCGAGGTTTTCATCTCCATTTCCGGCCGGGCGACGATGCTGACACGGTCGAGCAGGTCGACCAGGGGCGGGTCGGCGACGGCGCGGTCGCTGTAGGTCTCCGGGTCGGCGGTGTCGGCGCCGGCCAGCGCCAGGGCCGAGCAGAATTTCAGGCTGAACTTGCCCTCCAGCCCGGTTTCCGGCCGGTCGATGCCGCAAATGTTCAGGTATTCGTTCTGCACCGCCACCTCGACCGATTCCACGTCGGCGGCGGCGAGGCCGGTGCTGCGGCGGATGTCCTGCAATGCCTCGACCGAAGCGTGCACGCCGTGGCAGGCGGCGTGGTATTTGAACAGCACGTCGCTCACCTCATAGCGCTCGCCCAGGCCCGCCAGCGCCCGTTCCGCGCTGGGGCCGTCGGACTGGGTGGCGCCGAAGCCCAGCGGGCGCTCCAGCACGTCCGGGCGCGAGGTCAGGCCGCGGGCGGCCATCTGGGCGGCGAACAGGCCGTTCTGGGCGGCCTTGCCGGCGTGCATGGGCTTGCACATGGTGCCGAACATGGCGCGCAGCCCGGCCGCCTGGGTGCCGGCAATGCCCATGGCGACGGCACATTGCTCGGCGGAGAAGCCCAGCAAGTGGCCGGCCGCCACGGCGGCGCCGAAGGTGCCGTTGGTGGCGGTGGAGTGCCAGCCGCGCTCGTAATGGCCCTCGCCCATGAACTGGTTGACGCGGCATTCGACCTCGACACCGGCGACGAAGGCGGCGATCAGGTCGCGGCCGCTGCGCCCGTCTTTCTCCGCCAGGGCCAGCAACACCGGAGCGATGGGCGCGGTCGGGTGGCCGTGCAGGCGCTCCTGCACATCGTCATAGTCGAGCGCGTGCGAGGCGCTGCCGTTGATCAGCGCGGCCTGGCCGGCATTCACCTTGGTGGCCATGCCGACCACGGTCGCCTGCGGCGCGCCGCCGTCGGCGACGGCCTGGTCCAGCAGCATGCGCACCAGCGGCTCGTCGCGGCCGGCGATGGTGACGCCGAGCCAGTCGAGCAGGCAGTGCTTGGCGACCTCCACCACGTCGGCGGGCAGGTGTTCGAATCGGATCGCCATGGCGAATTCGGCCAAAGCCGCGGTGACGTCCTGGCGGATGGCGGGGGCGGACTGGGGCGTCGGCATCGAATATCCTCCCAATGGCACTTTGGTGTGATAGCGTAGCCGCCCGCGCACGTCCGGTCGACAGGCATGGCCTGGCGCCTGGGCGGACAACCCTTTCGCGAAACCAGGGAGAGCCGGATGAGCGGCGCCATGACCACCATCACCATGAGCGGCGGCACGAAGGTGGAGGCCTATATGGCCAGGCCCGCGGGCAATGGCCCCTGGCCGGGCCTGGTGATCCTGTCGGAGGTCTACAACGTCAACCACTGGGTGCGGGAAGTGGCGGATGGCTATGCCGAGCAGGGGTATCTGTGCCTGGCGCCGGACCTCTACTGGCGCCAGGAGCCGGGGCGCTATCTGAACTACAACCCGCACGACCAGCAGATCGCGCGTGGCCTCGGCTATGCCATGGACCTGGATGCGTTCACCGGCGACATGACCGATTATGTGAAGACGCTCGCGGACCGGGACGACTGCACCGGCAAGGTCGGGACCGTCGGCTATTGCCTGGGCGGCAAGCTGGTCTATCTGGCCATCGCCCGTGGGCTGGCGGATGCGGGCGTCGGCTATTACGCGGTGCAACTCGACAAGTTCCTGGGCGAGGCGGCCAACATGTCCCGCCCGCTGATGCTGCACTTTGCCGAACTGGACGAGCACGTGCCGCAGGCAACGGTGGCGCTGGTGAAGGACGCCGTGGCGGGCAAGCCGGGCGTGGCGGTCTACGACTATCCGGGCGCGGACCACGGCTTCAACCGCCATGGCTATCCGCCCTACCATGAGGCGGCGGCGAAGGCGGCGCTGGAGCGCTCGCTCGCCTTTCTGGAGCGGCATTTGCGGGGGTAGGGCGCGGCCGGTGCCTCTACGCTTGCCGGGGCGCGGCAAAACCTGTTTGGTGGCAGGATGACGACGCCGCCAGACTATGATCACATCCGCGCCCGGGTCCGCTCGAAACAGGCCGATCTGGTCGCCTTCGCGCAGGACCTGATCCGGGTGCCCTCGCTGAACCCGCCCGGCAAGGCTTATCGCGAAGCATGCGAAACGCTTGGCAATAGACTGAAACAGCGGGGCTTTCAGGTGGAGTATATCCGGGGCGAGGGCGCGCCGGGCGACTCGGATCGGTATCCGCGCTGGAATGTGGTGGCCCGGCGCGAAGGCCGCTCGGCCGGGGCGTGCGTCCATTTCAACTCGCATATCGACGTGGTCGAGGTCGGCCATCGCTGGACCGTCGATCCGTTCGCCGGAACCGTGAAGGACGGCCGCCTTTATGGCCGGGGCGCGTGCGACATGAAGGGCGGGCTCGCCGCCAGCGTCATCGCCGCCGAGGCGCTGATCGAGGCCTGGCCGGATTTCCCCGGCGCCATCGAGATTTCCGGTACGGCGGACGAGGAATCCGGCGGCTATGGCGGCGTCGCGCATCTGGCGCGCATGGGACTGTTCTCCAAGCCACGGGTCGACCATGTCATCATCCCGGAGCCGCTGAACAAGGACCGCATCTGCCTGGGCCATCGCGGCGTCTGGTGGGCGGAGATCGAGACGCACGGCCATATCGCCCACGGCTCCATGCCGTTTCTGGGCGACAATGCGGTCCGGCATATGGGGGCCGTGTTGCAGGCGTTCGAGACCGAGCTGTTTCCGGCGCTGGCCGCGCGCCAGACCGCCATGCCGGTGGTGCCGGAAGGGGCCAAGGCCTCGACCCTGAACATCAACTCGATCCATGCCGGCCCGCCGGAGGACGATTCCTATGACGGCCTGCCGGCGCCGGTGGTGCCGGACCGGGCGCGCATGGTGATCGACCGGCGCTTTCTGATCGAGGAAAGGCTGGCCGACGTGAAGGGCGAGGTGCGGGCGCTGCTGGACCGGCTGGCGGCGAGCCGGCCGGATTTCCGCTATGACCTGCGCGACATTTTCGAGGTGATTCCGACCCAGACGGCGGAGGACGCCGCCGTGGTGCGGGCGGTGGCCGACGGCATCGGGCAGGTGCTGGGGAAGGCGCCGGAACTGGTCGTCTCTCCGGGGACTTACGACCAGAAGCACATTGCGCGGATCGGCCATCTGCACGACTGCATCGCCTACGGTCCCGGCATTCTCGACCTGGCGCACCAGCCGGACGAGTTCGTCGGCATCCAGGACATGGTCGACAGCGCCGAGGTGATGGCGCTGGCGCTCTGCCAGTTGCTGCCGCGGCCGGGGTGACACACGGCCGTCGGGTCCGGAACGGAGGCGCGGCGTTGGAGCCTCGGGCTTGTGGGTTTCGCATGCGGGACGGGGATACCATCTAAGGGCCAGACGATTCCCCCGACAGGTGGCAGTCAAATGGCAGAACTGGCCCGAGCGGAAGCGCTGGATCGATTTCTGATTTCGCGGGCGAAAGGCCTTGCCGTCGATATCGCGGGGCGTGTGCTGGCCGCGACCTCGCCCTTGAATGCGCTCGACTGGTTGGTGCCGAAGGAGGGCTATGCGGTCACGCGCGGGCTGGCCTTCGGCTCGGAGCCGCGGCAGGCGCTCGACCTGTATCGCCCGGCGCAGGGCGAGGGGCCGTTTCCGGTGGTGGTGTTCTTCTATGGCGGCAGTTGGCGCTGGGGCTCGCGCGACCAGTACCGGTTCGTGGGCGAGGCGCTGACGCGCCGGGGGTTCGTGGTCGCGGTGGCCGACTACCGGCTGCATCCGGACGTGCGCTTCCCCGCCTTCGTGGAGGACGGCGCCGCGGCGGTGGCCTGGGTCCGGCGGCACGTGGCCGACTATGGCGGCGACCCGGCGGCGATGTTCGTCATGGGGCATTCGGCGGGCGCACACACCGGCGCCCTGCTGGCGCTGGACCAGCGCTATCTGGGCGCCCATGGCCTGTCGCCGATGGACCTGTCTGGAATGATAGGAATGTCAGGTCCTTATGCGGTTAACCTCATCGAGTACGATAGCGTGCGCTCGGTGTTTGCGCGCTGGCCGGAGCCGATGGACACCGTCCCGCTCTCGTTCGTGCGGGGGGATGCGCCGCCGATGCTGCTGTTGCACGGCTTGAAGGACACGCTGGTCTCTCCGCTTAACACCACCCGCTTTGCCGAGGCGTTGCGGGCGGAGGGCGCGCGGGTGGCGACCGATTTGGTGCCGGGCATCGGCCACTACCGCATCATGGCGGCGGTGGCGAAGCCGTTCGAGCGGCTGGCACCGGTGGCGGATCGGATCGCGGGCTTTGTGCGCCGGCCGGATGCGGTCGGCTGATCGCCGTTCCTTCTACTTCGCGGCTTCGAGTTTCGGCGCGACGAAGTGGATCTGATGCGCGAATTCGCGGCCGTTGGTGATGGTCAACTGTTTGAACCCCAGCATGTAGCAGAGGTCGAAAAAGGTGTAGTGCTGGTCCGGGTCGATATCCTGGAACAGCGGCGTGGCGCGCGTCAGCGCTGTCATGGCCGCCATCAGGGCGCGGGTGCGGTAGATGGTATCGTAAAACCCGTCGCGCACGCCGACGATGATGAGCTTTTCGGCCTCCGCGCCCTTGGCGAAGATCGCATAGGTCGGCGGGTAGGGGCGCGATGCGATTTCCTTGATGATGCCGTCGATGAAGGTCAGGCGGCGGCTGCGGCTGTTGCCGTCGAGCAGCGGCGCCCGGGCCTCGTAGTCTTCCATCACGTCCGGCGGCGGATAATAGTAGCCGACATGCTGGTCTTCGGCGCGAGCCACGCCCGCAGCCGCGACGAAAACAACGAAAATCGCAAGCAAAAACGACGGGCGCATCCGGTTTCTCCCAGGGGGCGACGGCCCATAAGGACGTGCTTCCGGCGGTCCTGTCAACGGTCGCGACACGAGGGGCGCACAAGCCGCCTTGACACGGACGCGGCGGGCGGGTTGCTTGGCCTGCGAAACTGCCCGCGACGAGGAAACGTAGCCGTGTCCCGCCAACCCGTTATCGTCGGTGTCAGCGATGCGCCGACCCATGAGCGCGGCCGCGCCCTGCCCGGTACGCACGTGCTCAACATGCAGCGCGACTGCGCCAACGAGGCCCTGGCGGAGGCCGGTCTGACCATGGCCGATGTCGATGGCCTGGCGGTGGCGGGCATGTGGGGCATGCCGGGGCCGGGCGCCATGCAGCCGAACCTGCTGACCGAATATCTGGGCATCCGCTTTCCGAAATGGCTGGACGGCACCAATGTCGGCGGGTCGGCCTTCGTGCTGCATGCGGGCCACGCCTACGAGATGATCAAGGCGGGCGTCTGCGACACGGTGCTGATCCTCTATGGCTCGATGCAGAAAAGCCAGGCGGCGCGCTCGCTGGGCGGCCGGCCGGCGCTGTTCTCGAACCAGTGGGACATGGTTTCGGGCCTGCCGTCGCCGGCCGGGGCCTATGCCATGGCCGCCAACCGGCACATGCACGACTACGGCTCCACGCGCGAGACGCTGGCGGAAATCGCGGTGGCGACGCGAGCCTGGGCCGGGCTGAACCCGAAGGCGGCGTTCCGCGACCCGATGAGCATCGACGACGTGCTGGGCGCGGCGCCGATCGTCGACCCGCTGGGCCGCTATGACTGCTGTCTGGTGACCGACGGCGGCGGTGCGGTGGTGATGACGACGGAGGAGCGCGCGCGCGACCTCAAGACCAAGCCGATCTATGTGCTGGGCCACGGCGAGAGCGCCAGCCACGTCAACATCAACTACATGCCGAACATGGCGCATCTGGAGGTGGCGGAGCACGCCTCGAAGCGGGCCTATGCCCAGGCGGGCCGCGGCCCCGACGCCATGGACATGGCCATGATCTATGACAGCTTCACCATCACGGTGCTGCTGACCATGGAGGCGCTGGGGCTCTGCGGCATCGGCGAGGGCAAGGATTTCGTCAAGGGCCAGCGCACCGCGCCGGGCGGCGAATTCCCGATGAACACCAATGGCGGCGGGCTTTCCTATTGCCACCCCGGCATGTACGGCATTTTCCTGCTGATCGAGGCGACGCGCCAGTTGCGCGGCGACGCCGGCGAGCGGCAGGTGCAGGGCCTGACCAACGCGGTCTGCCACGGCACCGGCGGCGTGCTGTCGTCGGGCGCGACCGTCGTGCTTTCCAACACCAGGGACTGAGGGAACCCCAGCAATGAGCTACAACAAGCCGGTTCCCGCCATCGACCCCGACAGCGCCCCTTATTGGGAGGGGGCCAAAGCCGGGAAGCTGATGATCCAGCGCTGCAAGGCGACGGGACAAGCCTTTCTGTATAGCCGCCAATTGGTGCCCGGCGTGGTCGAGAGCGAGGTGGAGTGGATCGAGGCCAGCGGCAAGGGCACGATCTATTCCTTCACCGTCGCGCGCCGGCCTGCGGGGCAGGCCTTCGCCGACGTGACGCCCTATGTCATCGTCTCGGTCGAGCTGGAGGAAGGGGCGCGTGTGATGAGCAATCTCGTCACCGACGATCCGGACAGCGTCGCCATCGGCCAGCCGGTCGAGGTGGTGTTCGACGCGGTGACGGACGACCTCACCATCCCCAAATTCAAGCGCATCTGAGCAGGCCGGGCGACACGGCGCAGCGGGCTCGGAGCCGCAAGCCGGGTTCGGCTCTCAATAAGGACAAGAAAGGGACCGTGCCCCGCATGTGGAAACGTATCGGCCATATCGCCGGCATTCTGGTTGGCATTGGCGTGTCTGCGGCGGCGGTCTGGGTGCTCTGGAAGCAGATCCAGGTGCTGAAATACGACGCGGTCGTGACGCAGTTCCACGACCTGTCGCTTTCGCGCATCCTGCTGGCGCTGGCCTGCACCGCAGGCGCCTATCTCACTCTATCCGTGTACGATTCGACCGCGTTCCGCTACATCAAGCGCGAGATGCGGTTTTTGCGCATCATGCTGGTCGCGTTCATCTCCTATGCCTTCAGCCACAATCTGGGCTTTGGCGCGGTAACGGGAAACTCGGTGCGCTACCGGTTTTTCAGCCAGTGGAAGGTGCCGCTGGTCGATATCGCCCGGGTGGTGGTGTTCGGCGGTACCGCCTATGTGCTGGGCATCGTCACCATTGCCGGCCTGTTGATCCTGCGGAATGCGCAGCATCTGGCGCTGGCGACGAACCTGCCGGTGTCGTCGGCCTATCTGATCGGCGTGGGCGCGGCTCTGGTCGGCAGCGTCTATCTGGTCTGGAGCGTGGCGAAATGGCCGACGATCAGCCTGAAGGGCGTGGAGTTGCCGCCGCCGGGGCTGGGCATCGTCACGGTGCAGTTCGCCGCCGCCGCGGTGGAGTGGGGGTTTGCCGCCGGGGCGCTGTTTTTCCTGCTGCCGGTGCATGGCGGGCTCGACTACTGGCATTTCATCGGCATTTTCGTGATCGCCTATGTCAGCGGCATGATCAGCCAGGTTCCGGGCGGGCTGGGCGTGTTCGAGGCGGTGCTGCTGCTGCTGCTGCCGGAGGATATCACCCGCGAGACCATCGTTGCCGCGGTGCTCACCTATCGCGCCGTGTATTTCCTGCTGCCGCTGCTGGTCGCCGCGGCGCTGATGGTGACGGCGGAGGTGACGATCCAGGGCCGGGTGGCGACCCGCTGGGCCTGGTGGCGCCGGCAGAAGCGGCGCGGGCGGGCGCAGAACGGGCAGACCGGCTGACGGCCCGGCTGATGGTCGCCGCAGCGACCGGCTGGCTTGTCGGGGCAAAGCCAGTCTATCATGTCGCCGCGCAGGACTTACGCACCGGAGAGGGGAGTGATCCGGCATGACGATGACGGTGTTGCAACCGGAGGGCTGGCCACGGCCGCCGGGGTTTTCCAACGGCACGGCCGCCGACGGCCGGCACGTGTTCGTGGCGGGGCAGGTGGGAATCGATCCGACCACCGGCACCATGGCCGATTCGTTTGCCGGTCAGTGCCGGCAGGCGCTGGCGAACGTGCTGGCGGTTCTGGCCGAAGCGGATGCCGGCCCGGAGCATGTGGCGAAGCTGACCTGGTTCGTCACCTCGATCGCGGCCTACCGCGAGGCGGGCCGGGCGCTGGGCGATGCCTGGAAGGCGACCATGGGCCGAAATTTTCCGGCCATCACGCTGGTGGAGGTGACCGCGCTGCTGGCCGAGGGCGCCATGGTGGAAATCGAGGCGCATGCGGTGATCGCCGCTTAAGACGTCATGTCGGGATTTTGGGGTTGCCCTTTGCGCAATCCCCACGAAAATACGGCAATGGTAACAGAACCGTGTGCGGAGCGAGAGTGATCTCTTGATCCGGACCGGGTTCCTGCGGATAAATGGAGCGAAATGCCAGTGAAGCACCGCCCTGAGGCAGCACCTAGGGAAACGACACGATGAACTCTTCCGCCAAGACTGCTTCGGATCAGACGGTTGGCAAGCCGGTGAGCGCCGGCCGGCCGACCCTGTCCAACACCGTGGCCCGCCGGTTTCTGAAAACCTGCGAGGGCATTGAAGTCGGCCATCTCACCGTGACGACGCCGGACGGCGAACGCTATCGGTTCGGCAATGGCGGCGGCCGCGAGGCGGAACTGGTGGTTCGCGACTGGGGCGCCATCTCGGCCCTGGCGGCGCGGGGCGATATCGGATTCGGCGAGGCCTATATCCAGGGGCTGTGGGACTCGTCCTCCATCGAGGACCTGACCTCGCTGGCGCTCGAAAACGAGGATGCGCTGGACAGCCACCTGCACGGCTCGCGCTGGAACCAGGCGCTGTTCCTGCTGACGGACCGGTTCCTGCGCCGCAATTCGCGCAAGGGCAGCAAGCGCAACATCCAGGCCCATTACGACGTCGGCAACGATTTCTACCGGCTGTGGCTCGACCCGACGCTGACCTATTCCAGCGCGCTCTATGCCAACCCGGACGCCTCGCTGGAGGAGGCGCAGACGCGCAAATACAACCGCCTGCTGGAGCAGACCGAGGGCACGGGCGAGTCGGTGCTGGAGATCGGCTGCGGCTGGGGCGGCTTTGCCGAGGCCGCGGCCGACCAGGGCCGCAACGTGACCGGCCTGACCATTTCGCCCTCGCAGCACGCCTTCGCGACCGAGCGGCTGGCGGGCAAGAGCGCCAATATCGCACTTTGCGACTATCGCGACGTGCGCGGCAAGTATGACAGCATCGTCTCGATCGAGATGATCGAGGCGGTGGGCGAGCGCTACTGGCCGGCCTATTTCGGGCAGATCAAGCAGCGTCTGGCCGACCATGGCCGCGCGGCGATCCAGGCGATCATTGTCGAGGACGAGCATTTCCCGGCCTATCGCTCGCGCTCGGACTTCATCCGCCACTACACCTTCCCCGGCGGCATGTTGCTGTCGCCCGGCAAGATTGCCGAGGAAGCGGCGCGGGCGAAAATGGCGGCGGAGAACGTGTTCCGCTTCGGCCAGGACTATGCGCGCACGCTGCGGGAATGGGTGGAGCGGTTCGAGGCGGCCGGGCCGAAGATCAAGGCGCTGGGCTATTCCGACGGCTTCATGCGCAGCTGGCGCTTTTACATGGAAATCTGCGCTGCCTCGTTCGCGGTGGGCCGCACCGACGTGATCCAGGTGGAATTGCGCCACGCCTGACGGGCGGGCGCGGGGCACCCGCGCCTCACTCCCATCCCGCCGGTTTTCCTGTTGCCTTTGGCTCTGCGCCATTCCCCGCCGCTCCCGCGGCGGCGGGAGCCCATGCCTGAGCGTATCTCACAGAGTCCGGGCTTTGAGGGGGCTCTCAGGCATGGGTCCCAAATCGAGTTTGGGACGGGGGAGGGCGCTCAGAGCCGCGCTTCGATGGCGTCCCAGATCAGGCGTTCGATATGGGTCTCGTCGAAACGGTTCATCTCCTGGATGCCGGTCGGCGAGGTGACGTTGATCTCGGTGATGTAGTCGCCGATCACGTCGATGCCGACGAAGATCAGCCCCTGGTCCCGCAGCGTCGGGCCGATGATCTCGCAGATTTCGCGTTCGCGCGGCGTCAGCAGGGTTTTGAGCGCGCGGCCGCCCACATGCATGTTCGCCCGCGCCTCGCCCTCCGCCGGCACCCGGTTGATGCCGCCGACGGCGACGCCGTCCACCAGGATCACCCGCTTGTCGCCCTTGCGCACGTCGGGCAGGTATTTTTGCACGATCACCGGTTCGCGGAACATCTGGGTGAAGAGTTCCAGCAGCGAGGTCAGGTTCTCGTCGCCCGGCGTGATGTGAAACACGCCGGCGCCGCCATTGCCGAACAGCGGCTTGACGATGATGTCCTTGTGCTCGCGCCGGAATTCCAGGATTTCCTTGCGGTCCGACGAGATCAGCGTCGGCGGCATGATGCCCGGGAAATGGGTGACGAACAGCTTTTCCGGCGCGTTGCGCACGCTGGTCGGATCGTTCACCACCAGGGTCTTCGGGTGGATGTGGTCGAGAATGTGGGTCGCGGTGATGTAAGACATGTCGAAGGGCGGGTCCTGGCGCATCAGCACCACCGCCGCCTCCGTCAGGTCGATGCAGCGCTCCTCGCCCATGGTGTAGTGGTCTTCCAGGTCATAGCGCACGGTCAGCGGATGGCCGCGGGCGATGACCTGGCCGTTTTTCAGCGACAGGCCGTTGGGCAGGTAGTGGAACAGTTCGTGCCCGCGCCGCTGCGCCTCCAGCGCCAGCATCAGCGAGCTGTCGCCTTTCACGTCGATCGAGTGAATCGGGTCCATCTGAATCGCGACGAGGGCCATGGGCGCTTGTCCTGTGCTTGGGGGTTCGGTGTTTGCGCCACACCATAGGCAGGATTGCATCCGGCGAGAAGGGGCCGAAATCACGGCGCCAGGGGTCGTGACGATCCAGGGCGGAAGCCGGTTCGTGCCACGGGTGACAGGGGGCCGGATTCGGACTATATGGTATACGTGCATCCCAAGGAGCCACCATGAGCAAACAGACCGCGATCCGCTTCCCGGACGAGACCTATGCGCGCTTGCAGGCGCTCGCGGCGAAAACCGGCCGCACCGCCAGCTACTATATCCGCGAGGCGGTGGAAGAGCATCTTGAGGACCTGGAGGATCGCTATGCGGCCGAGGCCGCGCTGATCGCGCACCGGCGCTCGGGCCAACCGGCGCTCAGCCTTGACGAGTTGGACGCTGAACTTGGCCTGGACGGTTGAGGTCACGCCCGCCGCTGCCAGGCAGATCAAGCGTCTTGGGGCGACCGGAGCTCACCGGGTCAGCCAATTCCTGCGCACCCGCATTGCCGGGAGCGATGACCCTCGCCAGTTTGGCAAGGCGCTGAAAGGCTCGGACCTGGGCGACCTCTGGCGCTATCGCGTTGGCGACTACCGCATCCTCTGTGAATTGCAGAACGAGGTGCTGACCGTTCTGGTCGTGGAGGTCGGGCACCGGCGCGAGGTGTATCGGTGAAAGGTCGCTTTGCGCTGACAGACGCCAATAACGCGGCTAGATTGCAGCCGAACGAGCCGAACGCGGAGCCGCTGCCCATGCCCTTGCTCGAAGTCGAGAACCTGACCGTGGTCTACCCGACGCGGACCGGCAAGTTCACGGCCGTGCGCGATGTCGGCTTCGCGGTGGAGCCGGGCGAGATCTTGGGCATTGTCGGCGAATCCGGTGCTGGCAAGTCGACCATCTCCACGGCGATCATGCGCCTGATCGACTATCCGGGCTATATCGAGAGCGGCCGCATCCGCCTGGACGGCACCGACCTGATGGCGCTCTCGGACGAGGCGATGCAACAGGTGCGCGGCAAGCGTATCGGCGTGATCTTCCAGGACCCGCTGACCGCGCTGAACCCGGTGCTGACCGTCGGCTTCCAGATCATGGAGACCGTGCGCCTGCATCTGGGCCTCACCGGCGACGCGCTGCGGGCGCGGGCGGTGGAGTTGCTGCGCCAGGTGGGCATTCCCGACCCGGAGCACCGGGTGAACCAGTATCCGCACCAGTTCTCCGGCGGCATGCGCCAGCGGGTGGTGATCGCGCTGGCGCTGGCGGGAGAGCCGGAACTGCTGCTGGCCGACGAGCCCACGACGGCGCTGGACGTTTCGATCCAGTCGGAAATTCTGGGGCTGATCCAGTCGCTCTGCCGCGAGCGGCAACTGGGCGTGGTGCTCATCACCCACGACATGGCGGTGATCAACGAGGTGACCGACCGGGTGGCGGTGATGCGGCACGGGCGCATGGTCGAGGTGGATACCACCGCCAACATCATCAACCGGCCGCAGCGCGACTACACCCAGAGCCTGATCGCCGCCGTGCCGCGCACCGACGTGAAGCTGGAACGCTTCGCCCTGGTCCATGCCGGCGCCGAGGCGGGGGAGACCGGCACCACCCAGGCGATGAGCCGGCAACTGACCTGGTTCGACGGGCTCACCCGCGCGGCGGATCGCGACGAGCCGCTGGTGACGGTCGAGAACCTGTCGGTGGAGTTCGTGAAGACCAAGGGCGTGCTGAAGCGCTGGAACACCTATTTCCGTGCGGTCAACAAGGTCTCGTTCGCGATCCGCCAGGGCGAGACCTTCGGGCTGGTGGGCGAGAGCGGCTCCGGCAAGTCGACCGTGGCCAAGATGATCGTCGGGTTGGAGACACCGCTGGAAGGGCGGATCGCCTATAACGGCCGCGACATCACCGGCCTCTCGCGCGACGCGCGGCTCAGGGCCGAATGCGTCGACATGCAGATCATCTTCCAGGACCCGTTTTCGAGCCTGAACCCGCGCATGCGGGTGCGGGACATCATCGCCGAGCCGGTGGTCCATCACGGCATGGCCGGGGCTACGGAAGCGCGCGACCTGGCGGAGCAGGTGTTGCAGCGGGTGGGCCTGGCCGTGGACGCGGGCGGCAAGTATCCGCACCAGTTCTCCGGCGGCCAGCGCCAGCGCATCTGCATCGCCCGCGCGCTGGTGATGCGGCCGCGCTTCCTGATCTGCGACGAGCCGACCAGCGCGCTCGACGTCTCGATCCAGGCCTCACTGCTGAACCTGCTGAAGGATTTGCAGGATGATCTGGGCCTGACCATGCTGTTCATCAGCCACGACCTGGCGGTGATCCGGCAGATGTGCGACCGCATCGCCGTGATGCGCTATGGCGAACTCTGCGAGGTGGCGGACAGCGAGACATTGTTCGAGCATCCGCGCCACGAATACACCCGGGAATTGCTGCGCCTCGCGCCGAAATTCAGCCGCGAGGTGGCGGCGTAGGGGTTGTTCCCCGGACGATGCGGAGCGCCGATCCGGGGTCGGCTAGCGGCGTGCGAACACCGGCAGTGGCGGTGTTCGAATGAAGACACCGATCCCGGCCCACCGCTCCGCGGCGGCCGGGAAACGGCGGCTTGTTTCCGGGGCCGCCTATTTCGGCGGCCGGCGGCCGCGCCATTCGGCGAGGCGGGCGACGACGCCGCGGAAGGAGCGCACCTCCTGCTCGGTCAGGCCGGCGCGGCGGAAGACGTTGTGCAGGTTTTTCTGCATGGTCGGGCGCAGGTTCGGCTCGCGATAGTATTCCGCCAGCGTCAGCTCGTGGTCGAGATGCTCCAGCAGGCCGTCGATTTCGGCCTGGGTGGCCGGTGTGCCCTCGCCGATTTCTAGGACGCCGGGCGGCGTTGCGTCGGCGGACGTGTACCATTCATAGCCGATCAGCAGCACCGCCTGGGCCAGGTTCAGGCTGGTGAAGGCGGGATTCAGCGGCACGGTGACGATGCCGTGAGCGCGCATCACGTCCTCGTTGACCAGGCCGGAACGCTCCGCCCCGAACAGGATGCCGACCCGTTCGCCGCGGGCCATGGCCGCGCGCATGTCGCCGGCGAGGCCGCGGGGCGTGAACACGGGCTTGACCATGTCGCGCCGGCGCGCGGTGGTGGCATAGAGGCGGTCGATGTCGGCCACGGCCTCGGCGGTGGTGGCGAACACGCGGGCCTTGTCCAGCACCACGTCGGCGCCGGAGGCGGCCGCCACGGCCTTTTCGCTGGGCCAGCCGTCGCGGGGGGCGACCAGGCGCAGGTCGGCCAGACCGCAATTCCACATGGCGCGGGCCGTGGTGCCGATGTTCTCGCCCAGCTGCGGGTGGACGAGGACGACGGCAGGGCCGGGGGCGTCGGTCGCCGGTTGGGTGTGGTCGGTGCCGGCCATGGCTTTACGTCCGTCGTGGCGAGACGGCGGAGCGGGCGACGCAATCCACGGGAGCCGCGGCTCGGCACAATGGCCGGTCTGGATTGCCACGCCCTTCGGGCTCGCAATGACGGCGAAGGGAGGGGATGAAGCGGCTCACAGCGCCGCCACGCCCTTCTGGAACAGCAGATAGGTGACGGCGTCATAGAGCGCCTCGTAGGAGGCGTTGATGATGTTGCCGCTGACGCCGACCGTGGTCCAGCGCTCGTCGTCGCCGTCGGCGGTCTCGATCAGCACGCGGGTGACCGCGGCCGTGCCGTCGGTGGGGGCGAGGATGCGGACCTTGTAGTCGACCAGACGCATGCCTTGCAGCGGCTTGTAGTGCGGCACCAGCACCTTGCGCAGCGCCGCGTCGAGGGCGTTCACCGGGCCGTTGCCCTCGGCGACGGTCATGGACTGGTGGCCGCCGACGGTCACCTTCACGGTCGCTTCGGAGAGGGTGATCAGGTCGCCCTTGGCGTTCACCCGCCGCTCGTCGATGACGCGGAAGCTGTCGAGTTGGAAATACTCCGGCACATCGCCCACCAGCCGGTGCGCCAGCAGCGCGAAGCTGGCGGCGGCGCCGTCATAGGCATAGCCCTGGAACTCGCGCTCCTTCACCTCTTCCACCAGCCGCGCGACGCGGGGGTCGTTGGCGGCGATCTCGATGCCCATGTCGCGGAAATTGGAGAGGATGTTGGCCCGGCCGGACTGATCGGAGACCACGATCTGGCGCCGGTTGCCGACCAGTGCCGGGTCGATGTGCTCGTAGAGGCTGGGATCCTTCTCCACC
The DNA here is from genome assembly GCA_020638555.1 of Alphaproteobacteria bacterium. Taxonomy (NCBI): domain Bacteria; kingdom Pseudomonadati; phylum Pseudomonadota; class Alphaproteobacteria; species Alphaproteobacteria bacterium. The sequence continues at coordinate 739,639 of JACKII010000002.1, forward strand.
GCCGAGACGTGCAGGCCGGCCTTGTGGGCGAAGGCGCTGGCGCCGACATAGGGCGCGTGCCGGTTCGGGGCGCGGTTCAGGCGCTCTTCCAGCATGTGGCTGACCTCGGGCAGCTTGGTCAGCGCCTCGCGGGTGACGCCGGTTTCGAAGCCCTTTTTCAGGATCAGGGTCGGCAGCAGCGAGATCAGGTTGGCGTTGCCGCAACGCTCGCCGAGGCCGTTGATCGTGCCCTGCACCTGGCGGCAGCCGGCCTCGATCGCGGCCAGCGAGTTGGCGACGGCGTTTTCGGTGTCGTTGTGGGTGTGGATGCCGAGCCGGTCGCCGGGGATATGGCCGGCGACGGCGGTGACGATGCGGTGCACCTCGTCCGGCAGCGCGCCGCCATTGGTGTCGCACAGCACCACCCAGCGCGCGCCGGCCTCATAGGCCGCCTGGATCGCCTGGAGGGCGTAGGCGGGGTTGGCCTTGTAGCCGTCGAAAAAGTGCTCGGCGTCGAACAGGGCTTCCTTGCCGCGGCGGACGATCTCGGCGATGGAATCGCGGATCATGTCCAGGTTCTCGTCCAGGTCGACGCCGAGGGCGGTCTGGGCGTGGCGGTCATGGGTCTTGCCGACCAGACAGATGGTCTCGACCTTGCTGCGCAGCGTCACCGCCAGGCCCGGATCGTTGGCCGCCGAGCGGCCGCCGCGCCGTGTCATGCCGAACGCGGTGAGCCGGGCGTTGTGCAGCGCCGGCGGCTGGGCGAAGAAGGTGTCGTCGGTCGGGTTGGCGCCGGGCCAACCGCCCTCGACATAGTCGATGCCGAGCTGATCGAGCGCGCGGGCAATGGCAATCTTGTCGGACACGCCGAAATCGACCCCCTGGGTCTGATTGCCGTCGCGCAGCGTCGTGTCGAATATGTACAGGCGGTCGGTCATCGTGTTTCTCCATCCTCCCCAGTCCGTCATTGCGAGGAGTCCCGGGCTTGATCCGGGGCGACGAAGCAATCCAGGGCAGCGCCTATGCGCACAGCCGGTATGGCTGGATTGCTTCGCCTAGCGGCTCGCAATGACGGGGTTATGCGGATTTTTCCATAAGACCAAGGGCCACACTCAGCCCTGCTTGAGGCGTTCGAGCGCCTTGGCACGGCCGATGAGCGGCAGCAGCGCCGCCATTTCCGGGCCGTGCTCGCGGCCGGTGAGCGCGAGGCGGAGCGGGCGGAACAGCGCCTTGCCCTTGCGGCCCGTTGCGGCCTTGAGGGCGTTGGTCCAGGCCTTCCAGGTGGTGGCGTCCCAGGGTTCCTGCGGCAGGGCGGCGGCGGCTTCGGCGATATAGTCCGGCTCTTCGATTGCCGGCGCGACCGTGCCGGCCCAGACCGCCTGCCAGGCGGCAAAATCGGCGAGAGTCTCCAGATTGCCGCGCACGGCGAGCCATTGCGCCTCGCTCGCGCCGGCGGGGAGGCGGGCCTGCACCGCGGCGAAGGGCTGGGTCGCCAGGATGCCGTGGTTCAGGCGCTGCAACTCGGCCGGATCGAATTTCGGCGTGGCGCGGCCGAAGCGGGAGAGGTCGAACGTCTCGACCAGGGCGTCGAGGCTGGCGACCGCCTCCACCGGGTCGGGCGTGCCCAGGCGTGCGAGCAGGCTGTTGACCGCCATCGCCTCGATCCCCTGCGCGCGCAGGTCGCGCAGCGACAGCGAGCCCTCGCGCTTCGAAAGGCCCTCGCCCTGGGCGCCGGTCAGGAGCGGCAGGTGGGCGAAGGTCATGGCCGCCGGGTCGCCGCCGAGCGCGGCGATGATCTGCACCTGCACGGCGGTGTTGGAGACATGATCCTCGCCACGCAACACGTGGGTCACGCCCTCGTCCACGTCGTCGACGCAGGAGGAAAACGTGTAGAGCGGCCGGCCGTCCTCGCGCAGCAACACCGGGTCGGTGAGGTGGGCGGTTTCGAAGCGGACCGGGCCGCGCACCGCGTCTTCCCAGACGATGTCGGCATCGTCGAGCCGGAAGCGCCAGTGCGGCCGGCGGCCTTCGGCCTCGTAGGCGGCTTTTTGCGCGTCGGTGAGGGACAAGGCGGCGCGGTCGTATTTCGGCGGCAGGCCCTGAGCCAGTTGCGTCTTGCGCTTCAGGCCCAGTTCTTCCGGCGTCTCGTAGCAGGGGTAGAGGCGGCCGGCGGCTTTCAGGTGTTCGAACGCCTCGTCATAGCGCGCCATGCGGTCGATCTGGCGGAAGCTGCGGTCCCAGGCGAGGCCGAGCCAGGTCATATCCTCGCGAATGGCCTCCGCGAACGCGTCGGTCGAGCGCTCGGTGTCGGTGTCGTCGAGGCGCAGGATGAACACGCCGCCGGCCTTGCGGGCCAGCAGCCAGTTCAACAGCGCGACGCGCGCATTGCCCACATGCAGATAGCCGGTGGGCGAGGGGGCGAAACGGCAGACCAGGGTCACGAGGCGGCCACCCGTCGGAAGGCGTTGGTGATGGGATAGCGCCGGTCGCGGCCGAAATTGCGGCTGGAGATCTTCACGCCGGGCGGGGCCTGGCGCCGCTTGTACTCGGCAATGTCCAGCAGGCGCCAGATGCGCTTGACCGTGGCCTCGTCATGGCCGCGGGCGACGACTTCCTCGACGCGCATTTCGTTCTCGATGAAGCAGAACAGGATGTCGTCCAGATGGTCGTAGGGCGGCAGCGAGTCCTCGTCCTTCTGGTCCGGGCGCAGTTCGGCCGATGGCGGCTTGGTGATGATATTCCAGGGGATGACCACGCCGTCGGCGCCCAGCGCCGTGGCCGGCTTGTGCTGGTTGCGCCAGCGGGAAATGGCGAACACCGTGGTCTTGTAGATGTCCTTCAACACATTGTAGCCGCCGCACATGTCGCCATAGAGCGTGGCATAGCCGACCGACATCTCGGACTTGTTGCCGGTGGACAGCACCATGTGGCCAAACTTGTTCGAAAGCGCCATCAGGGTGATGCCGCGGGCGCGGGCCTGGATGTTTTCTTCCGTCGTGTCCGGCTTGGTGCCGGCAAACGCGGTGGCCAGCATCTGGTCGAACGCGGCCATGGCCGGGCCGATGGCGATGGTGTCGTATTTCATCCCCAGCGCATCGACCACGCCCTGGGCGTCGTCGAGGGATTCCTGGCTGGTATAGGGCGAGGGCATCATCACGCAATGCACCCGGTCCGCGCCCAGCGCATCGACGGCGATGGCGGCCGACAAGGCCGAGTCGATGCCGCCCGAAAGGCCGATCAGCACGCCCGGAAAGCCGTTCTTGTTGACATAGTCGCGCAGCGCCAGCATGGCGGCCTGATAGACCTGCTCGGACCGGTCGCGCTCGGCCACGATCTCGCCCTGGGCGCAGCGCCAGCCGCCGTCGGCCTGGCGGGTCCAGTCGGTGACGACGACCTGGTCGCGCCAGCTGTCCATCTGCACCGCCAACGTGCGGTCGGCATTGACGACGAAGCTGGCGCCGTCGAAGGCCAGTTCGTCCTGGCCGCCGACCTGGTTGACATAGGCCATGGGCAGGCCGCTCTCGGAGACGCGGGCGATGACGTGGTTCAGGCGCACGTCCGGCTTGTCGACTTCGAAGGGGGAGCCGTTCGGCACCAGCAGGATTTCGGCGCCGGATTCCTCCAGGCACTCGACCACGGCTTCGCCCCAGATATCCTCGCAGATCGGCACGCCCAGGCGGACGTCGCGGAAGTTCACCGGTCCCGGCATCGGGCCGGGCGTGAACACGCGCTTTTCGTCGAAGACGCCGTAGTTCGGCAGGTCGGCCTTGAAGCGAACCGCCCGGATTTCGCCGCCGTCGGCCAGCAGCACCGCGTTGTAGAGTTGGTGCTCCGTCACCCAGGGGGTCGTGAGCAACAGCGCGGGGCCGCCATCCGCGGTTTCCCTGGCGAGGGCTTCGGCCGCCGCGCGGCAGGCGTCCTGGAAGGCCGGCTTGAGAACCAGGTCCTCCGGCGGATAGCCGGCCAGCACCAGTTCGCCATAGACGACGAGGTCGGCGCCCTGGGCCGCGGCATCGGCGCGGGCGGCGCGGACCTTGTCGGCATTGCCGGGAACGTCGCCCACGACCGGGTTGATCTGGGCAAGCGCGATGCGGAGACTGTCGGTCATGGCGTTCTAATCCGCTCCATGGGCGGCGCGCTGGCGCAACAGGAATTCGCGGCCGACTTTGACGCTGGGCTTGCCGTCATACTCGATAATGTCGGCGGTGGCATAGGTTTCGCCCCAGCGCTCCGGCAGGAAGGAGCCGGTGCCGATCAGGTCGACCGGCGTGTTGGCGACGGCGAAGGCCCGGCATTTCTCCACGCCGAAGCCGGAGGATGCGACGATCCGGGCCTTGGGGAAGCCGGCCTCGTCCAGCCGCTCGCGCAGGTGCCAGACCGCGGCGGCGGAGACGCCGGTGCCGTTCAGATAGCGCAGTTCCGACTCGCTGCGGAACTGGCGGATGGCTTCCGGCGCGTTGCGGTCGAGCACGGCATAGGAGGTCTGGGTGTCCAGCCCTTCCACATAGCGGCCGCCGTGGGTGTCGAGCCGGAAGGCGAGCCGGCCCGCGGCGGCCAGCTCGGGAAAGGCGCGGCAGACCGCGAGCGAGTCGCTGACTTCCTGGCCGTAATAGTCCACCAGCACGGTCAGATTGTCGTCCGGGTGGGTCGCGTGGAACATCTGCGCGGCCTTCAGGGTCGAGCCCGCATAGCCGATCAGGGCGTGCGGCATGGTGCCGAAGCCGACCGGCTGGCCGAAATAATGCGCCGTCGCATCGGTGGCGTTGCCGACAAAGCCGACCGCGCCCACCTCCCGCTTGGCCGCCGCCGAGCCGACGCTGGCGGCATAGGCCATCAGGTCGGCCATGTCGGTGCCGGCGCAGTGGCGGGCGTCCATGGCCAGGAAGGCGGCCCGGGGCAGGGCCTTGCACATCTCGTAGGCGTTGTAGGCGGCGACGCAGGCCGCGCCCAGTTTCTGGAGATAGAGGGTTTCCAGATCGACCAGATGGAACAGCGAGCCGGAGAGATACATCAGCGGCTCGCCCGCCCCGACCCATTCGCCCTCGGCGTGGGTCAGTTCGATCTCGAAGCGCACGCCACGGCTGGCAGCGATGGCCTGGAGCCATTCGACCGCAAGCCGCGGGCAACACACCACCGGTCGGCGCATGAACACCGCATAGGTCACGGCCACGTCGCCGAACCCGCCGACCACGGCCTTGGTCTTGCGGAAATAGGCGTCCGTGTACCGCGGAACCTCGTCCACGGTCGGGCGAACGGTTGCGCCGTTCGCAGGCTTCAACGCGCTCACCGGCAACCCCCTTGGCGAGGTCAGGCGCGTGCCGCCATCGGCACGGTACCGTAGCGCCGCTCTTCCTTCAGTTGCTCGGCCAGCAGGAAGGCCAGCTCCAGCGACTGGGAGGCGTTGAGGCGCGGGTCGCAATGGGTGTGGTAGCGGTCGGCCAGCGTTTTCTCGCTGATCGCCTGCGCACCGCCCAGGCATTCGGTCACGTTCTGGCCGGTCATCTCGATATGGACGCCGCCCGGATGCGTGCCTTCGGCCCGGTGCACGGCGAAGAAGCCGCGCACTTCCGACAGCACCCGGTCGAACGGCCGGGTCTTGAAGCCGCCGGCGGTGATGGTGTTGCCGTGCATCGGATCGCAGGACCAGACCACTTTGCGGCCCTCGCGCTCGACGGCGCGGATCAGCGGCGGCAGGTGCTCCTCCACCTTGTCCGCGCCCATGCGCGCGATCAGGGTCAGGCGGCCGGCCTCGTTGTGCGGGTTCAGGGCATCGATCAGGCGCAGCAGGTCGTCCGGCTCCAGGCTGGGGCCGCACTTCAGGCCGAGGGGGTTCTTGACGCCGCTCAGGAATTCCACATGGGCGCCGTCCGCCTGGCGGGTGCGGTCGCCGATCCAGAGCATGTGGGCGGAGCAGTCGTACCAGTCGCCGGACGTGCTGTCGACGCGGGTCAGCGGCTCCTCGTAGGACAGCAGCAGCGCCTCGTGGCTGGTGTAGAACGAGGTCTCGCGGATCTGCGGCGTCGTCGCGCTGGTCAGGCCGCAGGCGGCCATGAAGTCCAGGGTTTCCGACAGCCGGTCGGCCAGTTCCTGATAGCGCGCCGATTGTGGGCTCTGGCTGACGAAGTCCAGATTCCACTGGTGCACCTTGTGCAGGTCGGCATAGCCGCCCTGGGCGAAGGCGCGCAGCAGGTTCAGCGTGGCGCTGGCCTGGCTGTAGCTTTGCAGCATGCGCTGCGGGTCGGGCGTGCGCTCGGCCTCGGTGAACTCCATGCCGTTGATGATGTCGCCGCGATAGCTGGGCAAGGTCACATCGCCCTGCGTCTCCACATCGGACGAGCGCGGCTTGGCGTACTGGCCGGCCATGCGGCCGACCTTCACCACCGGCATGGCGGCGCCATAGGTCAGCACCACCGCCATTTGCAACAGCACGCGGAAGCTGTCGCGGATCTTGTCGGCCCCGAACTCGGCAAAGCTCTCGGCGCAATCGCCGCCCTGCAGCAGGAATGCCTTGCCCTCGGCCACCTCGGCCAGGGCCGCTTTCAGGTTGCGCGCCTCTCCGGCGAAGACCAGGGGCGGCATGGCGCGGAGCGTGCTTTCCGCGGCGGCCAGCGCTTCGGCGTTGGGATAGTCCGGCACCTGCCGAATCGGCTTCGTGCGCCAGCTCGCAGGGCTCCAGGACGTAGACATCGGACCACTCTCTAAAGTGAAAAACAGTGACAGGGCGTCCCATATAGGACTCTCGCCGGCCCTTGGCCAGTGGAGATACCAACACAGGGGCAATCCGGCAACTATTGCAGCGTGTCGGCGGCGGCGTCCGCGCTCTCGCGGTAATGCGGCGCGAGGCTGAGATTGGCCTCGTCGAAGGCGATGGATTTGATGACGGCATAGACCGACCGCCCCGGCCGCAGGTCCAGCCGGCTGACCGAGCGGCGGGTGAGACGGGCGGTCAGTTCGGCATCGCCGGCGGCAAGGCGCACCTCCACCACCGGGCCGTGCGGCGCGCCGATCTCGCGGATGGTGGCCGCCAGGACGTTGAGGGCGCTGAGGCCGTGCGGTTGCTCGACCGCCAGCATCACGTCCCGCGCCCGCACCCGCACCCGCACCGGCGTCCCCACCGGCCGGTGCACGCGCGGCACGGTCAGCATGCCGCCGGCGGCGGCAAGGGCGGTCAGGCCGAAGGCGTCGTCGTGCTCGCGGATCACCGCTTTCAGCACCGCGCCGGCCTCCGCCTCGTCCGCGCCGGGGGTGAGGTCGGGGTGGCTGAGCACGTCGCTGGGGCGGCCGACGCCCGTTACCCTGCCGTCGGCCATGGTGACGACGGTGGTGGCGAGCCGCGCCACCTCCGCCACCGAATGGCTGACATAGACGATGGGCAGGCGCAGCTCGTCGCGCAGGCGTTCGATATAGGGCAGGATTTCCGCCTTGCGCGCCTCGTCGAGCGCCGCCAGCGGCTCGTCCATCAGCAGCAGGCGGGGCGAGGCCAGCAGCGCCCGGCCGATGGCGACGCGCTGCTTCTCGCCGCCGCTGAGGCGGGCCGGGCTGCGATCCAGCAGCGGGGCGATGCCGAGCAGGTCGACCACGTCGTCCAGGCGGGTGTAGCGCTCCGCCCCGGGGGTGAACCAGTGGCCGTAGAGCAGGTTGCGGCGCACGGTCAGGTGCGGGAACAACCGGCCCTCCTGAAACACATAGCCGACGCGCCGGCGGTGGGCCGGCACGAACAGGCGTCGCGCAGTGTCCACCAGCGGTTCGCCGTCGATGGCGATCCGGCCCTGGTCCGGGCGGGCAAGCCCGGCGATCAGGGCGATCAGCGACGACTTGCCGGCGCCGGAGCGGCCGAACAGCGCCGTCAGCCGTCCGGCGCTCTCGAACCGGGCTTCCAGGCGAAAATCGCCCTGGCGGTGGCGGATGTCGACCGAGAGGCTCATGCGGTCTGGCCGATGCCGCGGGCGATGCGGCGCGAGAGGGCGTTGGAGACCAGCAGCGCCGCGAGCGACAGCGCCACCGCGATCAGGGTGAGGCGCAGCGCCTGGGCGTCGCCGCCCGGAACCTGGGTGAAGGTGTAGATCGCGCTCGGCAGGGTCTGGGTCTCGCCCGGAATGTTGGAGACGAAGGTGATGGTGGCGCCGAACTCGCCCATGGCGCGGGCGAAGCTGAGGATCATGCCGGCGGCGATGCCGGGGGCGATCAGCGGCAGGGTCACGGTCAGGAACACCCAGAGCGGCGGCGCGCCCAGCGTGCCCGCGGCCTCCTCCAGGCGCCGGTCGACCGCCTCCAGCGACAGGCGGATGGCCCGGACCATCAAGGGAAAGCCCATGATGGCGCAGGCGAGCGCCGCGCCGGTCCAGCGGAAGGCGAAGACGATGCCGAAATGCTCGGCCAGGAAGCCGCCGAGCGGCCCGGCGCGCCCGAACAGCAGCAGCAGCGCATAGCCGGTGACGACCGGCGGCAGGATCAGGGGCAGATGGACCAGCCCGTCCAGCACCTCCCGGCCCCAGAACCGGCCGCGCGCCAGGGCATAGGCGGCGGCGATGCCGAATGGCAGGCTCGCCCCCGTGGCCCAGAGCGCGACCTTGAGCGAGAGCAGGACGGCCGTCCGCTCTTCGGCCGAAAGGATGAACCAGTCGGTCATGCCGCGGCTCTAGCGCACGAAGGTGAAGCCCTGGTCCAGGAAATACTGCCCGCCTTCCCCGGAACTGAGAAAGGCCAGCAACTCCGCGGCAGCGGCGGCGTTCGCGGCGGCGCTCAGCACGGCGCCGGGATAGACGATGGGGTCGTGGCTGTCGGCCGGGAAGGCGTCGATCACCTGCACCCGCGGCTCCGCGTTGGCGTCGGTGGCGTAGACGATGCCGAGCGGCGCCTCGCCCCGGGCCACAAGGGCGAGGGCGGCGCGCACGTCCTGAGCCTGGGCCAGGTGCAGTTCCACCTGCTCCCAGAGCCCGAGCTTGGTCAGGGCCTGTTTGGCATAGAGGCCGGCCGGCACCGCCAGCGTGTTCGCCACGGCCAGATGGCCGTCGCCGAGCGCCTCCATCAACGTGCTGGCCGAGGAGAGGGTCGCACGGGCCTCGCTCGCCTTCGGCGCGATCAGCACGAGCTGGTTGCCGAACAAATCCCGGCGCGAGGCGGTATCCAGCAGACGCCGGTCCTCCAGATAATCCATCCAGCGGGTGTTGGCGGACAGGAACAGGTCGGCCGGCGCGCCGCTCTCGATCTGCCGGGCGAGGGATGAACTGCCGGCATAGGCGATGCGGGTCGCATGGCCGGTGCGCTTGCTCCAGGCGGCCGCGGCGGCATCCAGCGCGGTTTTCAGGCTGGCGGCGGCAAAGACGGTGACCGTGGACGGCTCCGCGGCGGCGCGTGCCGACCGCAACGGGGTCGCCATGACCGTCGCTGCGATGACGCCGGCACAGAGGGAGAGGACAGTGCGGCGCAACATCGGTCTGGAAAGGGACATGGCGGGCCTCGGAAGTGGATATGTATAAGAGGATATATCGCGGGGTTTGCCGGCGCGGTCAAGCGTTATGGTTGTTTGGGAATATCGCGGGTCAGGGCCTGCAAGGCGGCGATCTCCGTCGCACCCGCCGTGCGGGCTTCGCCCTCCAGCCGGCGGTAGGCGGCAAGCACGGCCTGGCCGGTGGGGGTCAGCCGGGCGCCACCGCCCTGTTCGCCGCCGCGGCTGCTGATCACCACGGGCTCCCGGAACATGGCGTTCATGGTCTCGACCAGGGTCCAGGCGCGCTTGTAACTCATCTTCATGCGCCGGCCCGCGGCAGCGATCGAGCCGGTCTCGTGGATGAAGTCCAGCAGATCGGCCTTGCCGGGCCCCAGCATGCCGATCTCGCCGAAGACCACGCGGATCCGCACTTTGGGTTCGCCGCCGCTCGTTCTCTCTGCCATGGTGTTACCTGCCTGAGCCCCGCGCATGCCGGAGCGATTGTCACGTCATCGGGCCGATGCGACACGGCCCATCGCCCGTTCGTTGCCGAAGGACTGTAGCCATGATCATCAACCACCGCACCTACACCATCACGCCGCGCAAGATGAAACCCTATCTGGAGCTGGTGGAGAGCCTGGCGCTGCCGATCATGTTGCGGCACGGGTTCGAACTGGCGGGCTATTACGTGGTCAAGCACGGTCCGTTGAATCAGGTGGTCCACCTCTGGAAGTACGACAGTCTGGCCGATCTGGAGGCGAAGCGCGCCTCGCGCGATGCCGATCCGGCCTGGGCCGATTATCTGGCCCGGACCGAGGGGATGGTGCAGCACCAGGAAGACCGAATTATGGCGCCGGCGGCGTTCTCGCCGGACGCGGACTAGGACGGGAGCGCGCTGCCATGTCCACCGCGCCCCGGTATTCCATCGACCCCGCCGCCTTCTGGGCCGACCCCTATCCGGACCTGGCCCGCATGCGGGCGGAAGCGCCGATCCTCTTCGTACCGGAACTGAACGCCACCCTGTTCCTGAGGCGCGACGACATTTACGCGTGCGAGAAGAACATCGCCGTGTTCTCGTCCGACCAGCCGGGCGGGCTGATGAACGTGCTGATGGGCCAGAACATGATGCGCAAGGACGGCGAGGCGCACCAGGCCGAGCGGCGCGTGTTCTTTCCCGCCGTCTCGCCCAAGGCGGTGCGCGAGGTCTGGCGTGCCGGGTTCGAGCGGGAAACCGCGGCCATTCTCGACCGGCTGGCGCCGCGGGGCGAGGCGGATCTGGTGCGCGACTATGCGCTGCCGGTGTCGGGCGAGGCGCTGAAGCTGCTGACCGGGCTCACCAACATCACCTTCCAGGAAATGGATGCCTGGAGCCAGGCGATGATCGACGGCATTGCCAATTACGCCGGCGATCCGGCGGTGGAGGCGCGCTGCCATGCGGCGACAGCCGCCATCGACGCGGCCATCGACGCGCGCCTGCCGGCGGTGGAGGCGACACCGGACTCCAGCCTGCTGTCGGTCATGCTGCGGGGCGGGCTGTCGCTGGCGCAGACGCGGGCGAATATCAAGCTCGCCATTTCCGGCGGCCAGAACGAGCCGCGCGATGCCATTGCCGGCTGCATTTACGCGCTGCTGACCCATCCCGAGCAACTGGCCCTGATCCGCGACGGCCGGGCGACCTGGCGCGCCGCCTTCGCCGAGTATTGCCGCTGGGTCGCGCCCATCGGCATGACGCCGCGGCGGGTGGCGCAGGCGTTCGACTATGCCGGGGTGGCGTTCGAGCCGGAGGAGCGCGTGTTCTTCATGTTCGGCTCCGCCAACCGGGACGAGGCGCATTTTGCCGAGCCCGACCGCTTCGACCTGACCCGGGACACCCGGGCCAGCATCCCGTTCGGCGCGGGGCCGCATTTCTGTGCCGGTGCGGCGGCGTCGCACACCCTGGTGGCGGAGGTGGCGCTGCCGCTGGCGTTCGAGCGGCTGCGGGGCCTGCGGTTGCCGGAGCCCGAGGCGGTGCGCTTCGGCGGCTGGGCATTCCGCGGGCCGATCGCCCTGCCGGCGGTGTGGCAGGGATAGGGGAAACCGGCCGGCCTAAGCCCGCCTCAGAGGCCGCTGTTCCCCGGACGGTGCAGAGCGCCGATCCGGGGCCGGCCGCGGCGTGCGAACACCGGCGGCGGCGGTGTTCGAAGGATGACACCGGTCCCGGCCCACCGCTCCGCGGCGGCCGGGATACACCGGCTCCGGTGCGTCTTCATGCTGAGTCGGCCGCCGGGTCAGCCCCAGCGGGCGGCGGCCGCGTCGTCCGCCTCGCGGGCGTCGACCCAGTGCTCGCGGCCGTCGGCGGTTTCCTCGCACTTCCAGAACGGCGCCTTGGTCTTGAGCCAGTCCATCAGGAATTCCGCGCTCTCGAACGCCGCCTGGCGGTGGCTGGCGGCGGTGACGACCAGGACGATGGGCTCGCCCACGGTCATGCGGCCATAGCGGTGGATCACCAGCGAGGCCTCCAACTGCCAGCGCTGGCGAGCCTCGGCCTCGATCTGTTCCAGCATGCGCTCGGTCATGCCGGGATAATGTTCCAGCGTCATGGCGACGACGCCGGATTCGGTCGAGAAATCGCGGACATAGCCCGTAAAACTGGCGACGCCGCCAATGGCGGTGTTGCCGGCCACGAGGGCCTCGATCTCGGCCCCGGTGTCGAATCGCTCGGCCTGGACGCGCACGGCCATGGCTCAGCCCCCCGTTACCGGCGGGAAGAAGGCGATCTCGGCGCCGGCGGGGATCGGCGTCGCCGGATCGACGAATTCCTGGTTGATGGCCGCGCGCACGCAGGCAAGGTCGGCGAACGCCTCCGCATGGCCGGGGCTTTGCTGGCTGAGCCAGCGGGCGAGGTCGGCGACGGTGACGACCGAGGCCGGTGGGTCCACGGCCTCGCGGCCGGTGCCGATCTTGGCGCGGACCCAGGCGAAATAGAGCACGTTCATCGGGGCTCGTCCCTTTCAGCCAGCGCGGCGAGGCCGCGGCGCGAATAATCCCAGGCGCTGATCAGGCTCAGCAACAGCGCCGGCGCCAGGGCCAGTTCCGCCAGCCAGCCGAGCCGCAGCCCGGCCCAGGCATCGGCGAACACCAGCAGCAGGCCGGCAAACTGGAATGTGGTTTTCCATTTGGCGGCTCGCGTGGCGCTTAGCAAGGCCGAGCGTTCGCCCAGCCCCTCGCGCAGACCGCCGACCCAGATTTCCCGCAGCAGCAATAGCAGTGCGATGGCCACGCCGACGGGGCCGAACAGGCCGATCTGGATGGCCAGCACGAGCAGGCTCGCCAGGATCAGCTTGTCGGCGACGGAGTCCAGCACCTGGCCGACGCGCGAGGTCACGCCCCAGGCCCGCGCCAGCTTGCCGTCGAGAAAGTCGGTGGCCGCGGCAATGGCGAGGACCAGCAAGGCCACGCCGGCCGCGGTCGCCTGCGCGCTCGCCAGCACGGCAAGGGGGACGAACGCCGCGGCGACGCGGAGCGCGGTCAGCAGGTTGGGGATATGGCGGTGCACAACGACCTTTACCACGTCGTCATTGCGAGCCCGCCCCGGCGGGCGCGGCAATCCAGGCAGCGGCTCGAAACGCCGAACCGCTGCTGGATTGCTTCGTCGCCTGCGGCTCCTCGCAATGACGAGAAAGAGATGCGGGGATGCTCACAAAGAGGAACCGGCCCTCAAACGCTCATGCAGACGTATTTGGTCTCGAGATAGTCCTCGATGCCGTATTTCGAGCCCTCGCGGCCGAGCCCGCTTTCCTTCATGCCGCCGAAGGGGGCGACGGTGGTCGAGATCAGGCCGGTGTTGACGCCGACAATGCCGTATTCCAGCGCCTCCGACACGCGCCAGATGCGGGCCATGTCCTTGGAGTAGAAATAGCTGGCCAGGCCGAATTCGGTGGCGTTGGCCATCTGCACCGCCTGTTCCTCGGTCTCGAATTGGAACACGGGGGCGAGCGGGCCGAAGGTCTCGTCGCGGGCGACCAGCATTTCCTGGGTCACGCCGGCGACGACGGTGGGCTCGAAGAAGGTGCCGCCGAGGGCGTGGCGATGGCCGCCGAGGACGATGCGCGCGCCCTTGCCGACGGCGTCGCCGATATGCTCCTCCATCTTGTCGACGGCGTCCTGGTTGATCAGCGGGCCGATCAGGACGCCGGGCTCCATGCCGTTGCCGACCGGCAGCTTCTGCACCGCGGCGGTCAGCTTCTCGACAAAGGCGTCATAGACGCCGGCCTGCACATAGAGCCGGTTGGTGCAGACGCAGGTCTGGCCGGCATTGCGGTATTTCGAGGCGATGGCGCCCTCGACCGCGGCGTCCAGGTCGGCGTCGTCGAACACCAGGAAGGGCGCGTTGCCGCCCAGTTCCATCGAGACCTTCTTCACCGTGTCGGCGGTCTGCTTCATCAGCACCTTGCCGACCGGGGTGGAGCCGGTGAAGGTCACCTTGCGCACGATCGGGTTGGTGCACATCTCGGTGCCGACCTTGCCCGAATTCTTGCCGGCGCAGGTGACGACGCTGAAAATGCCGGCCGGGATGCCCGCCCGCTCGCCCAGTTCGGCGATGGCGAGCGCGCTGAAGGGGGTGGCCGAGGCCGGCTTCGCCACCATCGGGCAGCCGGCGGCCAGCGCCGGGCCGGCCTTGCGGGTGATCATGGCGTTGGGGAAGTTCCAGGGGGTGATGGCACAGCACACGCCCACCGGCTCCTTCAGCACGACGATGCGCTTGTCGGCCTGGTGGGCCGGAATCACGTCGCCATAGACGCGGCGGGCTTCCTCGCCGAACCATTCGATGAAGCTGGCGCCATAGGCGATCTCGCCCTTGGCTTCCAGGAAGGGCTTGCCCTGTTCCAGCGTCATGATCTTGGCGAGGTCGTCGGCGTTTTCCATCATCAGGTCGGCCCAGCGCCGCAGGATGTCCGCGCGCTCCTTGGCCGTCTTGGCACGCCAGGCCGGCCAGGCGGCGTTGGCGGCCTCGATGGCGCGGCGGGTCTCGTCCGGCCCGCAATTCGGCACCGACCCCAGCACCGCGTTATCCGCCGGGTTGGTGACGGCCGCGGTCTCGCCGCTGTCTGCGTCCACCCACTGGCCGGCGATATAGGCTTGCTGGCGGAACAGCTTCGGATCTTTCAGGTCCATGGGGAAGGCTCCCTTCAAAAGCGTGACGGGCGGAGACGCGATCTGTTCGGCTATATAAGCCTTTGCGGGGTGGGAGGCCAGCCGGCGCGGGCGTCAATTGCGTTGCAACAATCGCAAAGCCGTGCGCACGGGCTCGGTGGGCGCGCTGGCGGTGATCGCATAGACGGGCTGGGCGATACGGGGGGCGCCGGGCAGTGCGCGCACCACCCCCTGTTCGAGCGCACCGGCCAGTGTGCGCAGCGGCAGGTAGGCGCTGGCGGGCGTCGACAGCAGATAGGCGAGCGACAGGCTGCCGATATTGAGGATCAGGTCCGGCACATAGCCATCCGGCCAGGCGCGGGCATGCTCGGCCTGAAAGGCCGGTCCCCAGTCGATATAGACATAAGGCACGTCCTCCGTCTCCGGCGGCGCGCTGGAGACCAACAGCAGTTCGTCGTCGAACAGATGGGTGACCGCGAGGCCGGCGACGGTTTCCGGCCGGTAATGCAGGGCCAGGTCGAGCGTGCCGTTGACGATGCGGGCGGCGATTTCCGCCGGGTTCGCCAGCTCGCCGCGAATGACCGTCTCCGGCAGCGCCTCGCGCAGGCGCGGCAGCGCCGGCAGCAACACGCCTTCCCAGAGCGTCGCCGGGCCGGCGACGGTCAGGAGGCCGTGCATGTTCTGCGGCAGGCTGACCGCGAGTTGCGCCTGGTTCCAGGCGCGCAGCATCGCCTCCGCGTGGCGCTGCAACTGCCGGCCGGCCGGGGTGAGCTTGGCCCCTTGCTTGCCCCGGTCGAAGACGCGGGTGCCCAGGGTCTGCTCCAGCGTGCGGATGCGGCTGCTGACGGTGGACTGGGTCACGAACAGCCGTTCGGCCGCCGCGGCAAAGCTGTGGGTTTCGATGATGGTCAGAAAGGTGCGGATCGTGGCGATGTCCATGCGTCCCTGATATCGGAATTTTCGATATCAGATGCACCAAAATTCGTTACCTGATTCGATTGCCGTACGATAATGTTCCATATGTCGCGCTGGAGACGGTGGCAAGAAATTGTCACGGCGGTGTTCTGTTGCCGAAAAGAACCCTCCGCGTGATGGCTTGGTCGAAATCGGGCCTGCCATGCCGCAGGTCGAATATACCGACCATGATATCGCAACAATGCGCCCCTTTTTCCGAAAGGACCCTACGATTATGAAAAGGTTCGTCTTTGCCACCGACATTTCCGCGATGGCGCTCGCTTTCGCCATTGCTTCCGGTGCCGCAAGTGCTGCCGACATCACCAACAATGATTCGGACATCCACACCATCCAGATCACCGATAGCGCAGGCAACGTGACGTCGATGGACATCGAGTCGACGCAGACCGTGAATGTCTGTGATACGGGCTGCGCCGTGACCATCGAAAGCGAAACCCTGCAGTTGAAGGGCGACGAGTCGCTGATGATCAAGGATGGTCGGTTCCATCCGGTGCAGTAAGGCCAGTCGCCCGGCGATGCCATTCCCCGACCGATGGACGGGGGAGGGCGGTTGCGCCGCTGGTGGCTCCACTGCCGAGAGACCCCGCCGCTTGTCGGCGGGGTTTTTTCGTTGCCGGAGGGAAATGCCTTGGTGTGCCGCCCCGGGCCCTTACGTCCCGCCTCCGCCGACGTCTTGCTCATCTATTGGAAAATTCGATTTTATCCGACAATAAATTTCGCTTTTCTGCATTATAAGCTTGCGGCATTGTCCGCGCCGTCGCGTCGGGAAAGGCGTGACGCTGAAAGAACACGCGGAAAGAGCAGAGGTAATGAGGGTTCCTCTGTCTGGCTCCGATGCCGAAAAGCGGTTTTCCACCTCTCTATCCGAATGTTCCGGTGATCGAACGTCTGGATCGTAACCGGGTTCGGGAAAGGACTGTACTTCCATGAGCAAGCTCACGATTGTGTCGAGTGTTTCCGCGATTGCGCTGGGTCTGGCGATTGTCTCGGCCCAGGCCGGTGCCGCCAGCATTGTCAACAACGACGCGGTGGCGCACACCGTGCAGATCAACGACGGCTCCACCACCAGCGAGGTCGAAATCGGCGCCGGCGATGAGGTGACCGTCTGCGAGCAGGGCTGCACCCTGACCGTCAACGACCAGTCGCTCGACGTCAAAGGCGACGACAAGCTGGAAATCGTCGACGGCGCGCTGAAGGCCGCTGAGTAAGCGCGAGCCGACGACTGCCGCCAAACCCTCGGCGGCAGGGGGAAGGGGCCTCGCAGGAGGCCCCTTCTTTTTTTGAACTATGGTCGGGTTTTGAACTAGCGTCGGGGCCTTAGTTCGGGTCGTCCGGATGGGCGGGGGTCGCCTGGGCCGGCCACGGGTCGCCCACGTCTTCCAGAACGCAATCCAGCGTCTCGGCCGAGAGGCGCAGCAAGCCGCCGCCGGCGAACACCGCCAGCAGGTCGCCGTCTTCGACGGTGAGGCTCAACAGGTTCAGGATGCGCTCGCGTTCGTGGCGGTTGAGATTGCGGGTTTGCACCTGCTCCACCTGCTGCACCGTCAGCAGCGCATGGGTGCGGCTCGGCGCGTCCGGCGCATCCCAGCGGTAGCGGTTCAGGGCGATGACAAAGCGCCTGTCCTCGGCCAGGTAGACCATGTCCGACAGCGGCACGAGCGCGTCCTGCACCATGGCCGACATCACGGCCAGGTCCTCCGCATCGCGGGCGCGCAGTTTCAGCGGCGCGCTCATTGCGGCACCCGCTCGATCAGGGCGCCGCAGGCGGAGAGTTTCTCCTCCAGGCGCTCATAGCCGCGGTCCAGATGGTAGATGCGTCGCACTTCCGTCTCCCCCTTTGCCGCAAGCCCGGCCAGCACCAGCGACACCGAGGCGCGCAGGTCGGTCGCCATCACCGGCGCGCCGACCAGCTGGCGCACCCCCCGCACCAGGGCGGAGGCACCGTGCACGGTGATATTGGCGCCCATGCGCGCCAGTTCCGGCACGTGCATGAACCGGTTCTCGAAAATCGTTTCGGTGAGCATGGCCGCGCCGTCCGCCACGCACATCAGCGCCATGAACTGCGCCTGAAGATCGGTCGGGAAGCCGGGATAGGGCTCGGTCATGGCATCGGTGCCGACCAGGCCGTCCGGCCGGGCGATGCGCAGGCCGTCCGGCGTTTCCTCCGCCGTCACGCCGGCCTTGCGCAGCACGGTGAGCGCGGCGGCCAGATGGGCCTCGCGCGCGCCCAGCAGTTCGACCGACCCGCCGGTGATGGCGGCGGCCATGGCATAGGTGCCGGCCTCGATCCGGTCGGGAATGACCGGGTGGCGCGCCGGGGTCAGGCCGGTGACGCCCTGGACGCGGATCGTGTCGCTGCCGGCGCCCTCGATCGGCACGCCCATGGCCGCCAGGCACTGGGCGAGGTCGACGATTTCCGGCTCGCGCGCCGCGTTCAGGATCACGGTCTCGCCGCGGGCCAGCGCCGCCGCCATCAGCGCGTTTTCGGTGGCCCCGACCGAGACTTTCGGAAACGCGATGCGCCCGCCGCGCAGGCCCTTCGGCGCGCGCGCCTCGATATAGCCGCCGGTGATCTCGATTTCGGCCCCCAGGTCCTCCAGCGCCCCCAGATGCAGGTCGACGGGCCGGTTGCCGATGGCGCAGCCGCCGGGCAGCGACACCCGCGCCTCGCCGGCCCGGGCGACCAGCGGCCCCAGCACCAGCACCGAAGCGCGCATCTTGCGCACCAACTCATAGGGCGCGGTCGTGCTGGTGAGCGTGCGCGCGTGCAACTCCATCGCGTGGCCGTCGGGGCAGCCGGCGTCGTGGCCGTTCAGCCGGATGTCGACGCCGTGCTGCGACAGCAGTTCCGCCATGGAGGCGATATCGGCCAGATGCGGCACGTTCGTCAGTTGCAGCGGCTGCTCCGAGAGCAGGGCAGCGGTCATCAGCGGCAGGGCGGCATTCTTGGCGCCGCTGACCGGAATGCGGCCGTGCAGCGGGCGGCCGCCCTGGATGCGGATCATGTCCATGGCTACAAGCCTCCCCCAACCGGAGCGGTCACAGGCGCGGCAGGGTCACGCCGCGTTGACCCATATATTTGCCGGCGCGGTCGGCATAAGACACTTCGCACGTCTGGTCGGCCTTCAGAAACAGGAATTGGCAGGCGCCTTCATTGGCATAGATTCGGGCAGGAAGTGGGGTGGTGTTGGAGAATTCCAATGTGACATGACCTTCCCATTCCGGCTCCAGCGGCGTCACGTTGACGATGATGCCACAGCGGGCATAGGTGGATTTGCCGAGGCAGATCACCAGCACATCGCGGGGGATGCGGAAATATTCGACCGTGCGGGCCAGCGCGAACGAGTTCGGCGGGATGATGCACACATCGGTGTCGCGCTCGACAAAGCTTTGTTCCGAGAACGCCTTGGGGTCGACCGTGACCGAATCGACATTGGTGAAGATGCGGAATTCGCTGGCGACGCGCGCGTCATAGCCATAGCTGGACACGCCGTAGGAGATGACGCCTTCGCGATGCTGGCGGTCGGCAAAGGGCTCGATCATGCCATGCTGCACGGCCTGCTCGCGGATCCAGGAGTCGGGCATGATGCTCATGGCTTGGTCTTTCCTTCGTCCGCGGCCGGCATGGCCGGGGCAGCGGATGCGTCGGTTGCGGGGCTGCGCCGTGCCGAGGCCTGGGCCTTGCGCCGGCGCAGATTGGCGCGCAATTGCTGCGCCAGCCGCTCGGCCTTGTCGGCGGCGGCTGGGTTCGGCTGGGGTTTTGGATCGCGCGCCATGGGTCGGGCCTTCATTGGGGCTTGCCAATCGGTCTCGCGCTAGATAGAAGGTCGCCTCTCGCTCGGTCAAGGCGTCGCGGTGACCGAGGCTTGCCAGCGCCAGCCGGCGCTGGCATTAAGAGCACCACGTCGCGTGACGAAGCCGCCGTAGCTCAGTGGTAGAGCGCACCCTTGGTAAGGGTGAGGTCGAGTGTTCAATCCACTCCGGCGGCACCAGTCTCACAGGCAAAGTGCTGCGCAGCTCAGGCGCGCCGGGGCGATCCGATCGAGGGTCGAACCACCAAACGCCGGCCGGATCGACGGACCATACAGCCAAAGCCCCGATCGCCTGTACCCGGATGGCCGGGGCTTGTGTGTTTGTGCGCTGCCGTTGCGCGATGCCCAGCGAGGTTCCTCACCCCACCCAGAGCGCCGATTGACGGATTCCGGGCGATCCTGCCGGCAGGGTTCGCCTCTTTTTTGGTTCTGGCGCCAATCCTGTCGCGGACCTGTGGCCTCCGGGTTGGCGTGTATTTCGGATTCGAGGGTTTTCTTAATAAATCATATTGTTAATATATATATAATAAAAAATGGATTACGATAAGATGTTATAAAGGGGTGATGTCATGCGACGGTCGTGTGGAAAGGCCGTGATCTTGGCGCTTCTGATCCTGCCGTGGACGGGGACTGCGGCATTGGCTGCGGAGGCGAACCAACCCGCCTGTGATGCCCTGGAGGCCTGGGCGGCCACGGTCGACGCGCGCGACCGCTACACGCCGATACCCGGCAACCGGACCTGGGCGCCGCAAGCCTTCGGCGCGCCCGCTTTCGCGGCAGTGTTCGGCAAGCCGGCGCTGGACCTGAGCCAGGATGAGGTCAACACGCTTGGCGACCGCATGAAGGAGTGTCAGAAAGCGGCGACGCGCGAACGGCGCTACGATGCCCAGAAGGCACTGAATGCCGCGCGCGGCCTGTTCGTGGGCCGCATGACCCGGATCCTTGCCGCCACGGCCGGCATGGCGAAGGCGCAGGCCGCCGACCAGGCGGCGGAGCGCGCGCAACGGGAACGTGCCGTCGCCCGGCAGCAGGCGCGGCAGCGACAGGGCGAGGGGGCGGTCCGGAACTTTCTGGCCAAGCTGCTGGGCCAGCCGGATTCGCCCGAATTGTTGCGCGACCTGGTGTTGCTTCGCAGGCCGCAGGCGCCGGACCCAAACCAATTGACCACGCCGTTTGCCCGCAATTTCACCGACTATGTCTCGCAATGGGGCAAGTCGCCGAACGATCCGGACATCGCCGCCGAAATCGATGGCCGCATCGACACCCTGCGGGACCCCTTGCTGGCAGACGTCGAACACCGAATGGATGCCGTTCCCAGCAGTGGAAAGGGCCTTGGTACCCTGAAGCAGGTCCTTGCCCAGGCGTTCGACCGCATCGGGCCGGCCTTGCGTCCCGACGACCGGACGCGTCTGAAAGGCCATTACGCAGCCCGGCGCACGGCGATGCAGGCGGACGTGACCGGGTTTGCCAGGGAGAATATCGCCAAGCTTCCGGCCACTCCGGACGGCTTGGTGACCGTGCAGCGCTGGCGGCGCGAAATCCTCCGCATGGATGTGACCGCGGCGCAGCGGCAGGACATCATCCGGGTCGCGGAGGCGCGGCAGACGGCCATCGCCGACCGGTTGCTCGCCAAGGCGACGGCGGCCCTGGAAGCCGTTCCGGAAACGCTGGACGGAATCGCCCGGCTCGACCGGGTGGCGAAGACCGTGCGTTCCGCGCGGGCGGTTGCCAGCGAACCGGCGCGCGCGGCCTTTGCGACGGCCCTGGACCGCCGCCAGGCGGAGGTTCGCGAAGGCGCGCTGCCGGAATTCCGGGCCCGCATGGCCTCGCTGCCGGAAGACCGGGACGGTCTGAATCAGGCCCGGGACTGGGTCGCCCAGACCAAAGCGGCACTGCCTGACGCGCCGGTGCGCACGCAGTATGTCGAGGCCGCCATTGCGCGGCGGGATGCGATCCAGGCCGCGCTCGACGCACGCGACCGCGACCGGCGGCAGGCGGCGTTGGCTGCCGGCGGCGACCCGCGCCTTGTCGGTTTGGCCTTTGTCGAGGGCATTGCCGGCATGCGCCTGGAGTTCCGCGATGAACGGCGGGTCTTCATGAATTTCCTGGGGGTTCGGGCGATGGGGGATTACGAGGTCTCGCGGGACGATGTCATCGTCAACGGCCCGCACGGCCAGATGGTCCTGACCATCCAGGGCGACACCCTGAGCGGGCAGGGGCTGACCTTCGCGCGGCAGGAATAAGGGGCAAGCGCCCGTTGACAGGCCGTCGCCCGGTCCCCTGCCAGGGCGATCAGCCGCCGCGCAGCCGCCGCTCGACGGCCGAGGCCGCGGCGATCAGGGCCAGGTCCTGGCCATAATGCCCGACCAATTGCAGCCCGATGGGCAAGCCCCGCGGGCCGTGGAACAGGGGCAGGCTGATGCAGGGCAGGTGGAGGCTGGTCCACAGGCCGTTGAAGGTGGCCGCTCCGGTGGAGCCGAGACCGAGCGGCGCCTCGCCCGGTGCGCTCGGGCACAGCAGCAGATCGAAGTCGCGGCTCGCCATGGCCACCTGGGCCCGGTAGATGCCGAGGCCGGCGAGCCCGGCGCGATAGTCCGCCAGCGTCACCGTCAGCCCGTCATTGACCCGGCCATTCAGCAGGGCTCCGGAGAGGCGGTTGCGGTGGTTCAGCCGCTCCCAGGCCATGGCGCCGGCGAACTCGTAGCCGGCGACGGTGCGGATGGCGGCCTCGAACGCCTCGAAGCCTTTCGGCAGGGCAAAATCGCTGACGCTGGCGCCGACCCGTTCCAGGCGGGCGGCGGCGCCTTCGATGAAGCCGCGGGTGGCGGGGCAGGCCTGCTCCCAGTGAGGCGTGCGGCAGAGGCCGATGCGCAGATGCCCGAGCGCTGGCGGTGCGATCTCCGCCAGTGGCTCGGTCGTGGCGGCGGCGCGAATCGGCGCCAGGTCCTCGACGGCGCGGGCCAGCACGCCGACCGTGTCGAAGCTGCGGACATTGCCGCGCACGCCCTCGGTGTTGATCTCGCCCCAGGAGGGCTTGTAGCCGACCACGCCGCAATAGGCGGCCGGGCGGATGACGCTGCCGGCGGTCTGGGTGCCGAACGCCCAGGGCACCATGCCCGCCGCCACCGCTGCGGCCGAGCCGCTGGACGAGCCGCCGGGGGTGTGGGCGGCGTTGTGCGGATTGCGGGTCTGGTTCGGGTGGACGTGCGCGAACTCCGTCGTCACCGTCTTGCCCAGTAGCACCCCGCCCCGGTGGCGGGCATAGGCGACGCAGGCGGCATCCGCCGTCGGTCGCCGGCCCGCATGGATCGGTGAGCCGTGCTCGGTCGGCAGGTCGTGGCTGTCGATGATGTCCTTCACGCCGAAGGGGACGCCGTGCAGCACGCCCTCGGCGGGAGACTTGTCCCGCGCCCGCGCCTCGGCCAGGGCCTGGCCGGCCGCGTGATGCGCCCAGGCCTGCACCTCGGGCTCGCGCGCCGCGATCCGGTCCAGGTGGGCGGCGGTCACGGCTTCGCTGGTGGTGCGGCCGTCGGCGATGGCGGCGGCCAGCGCCCGGGCGCTGAGGGAACAGGGGTCTTGCATGGTGGGAAACCTCCGCGACGGCTGCACTTTCGGCCACTATCCTGGCCGCAGAGCCAGAACACAATCCGGGAGAACCGTCATGCCTCGCCCCATCACCCTCGCCGGCGCCCAACTCGGCCCGATCCACCGGGCGGACAGCCGCGAAAGCGTCGTCCAGCGGCTTTGCGACCTGATGCGGCGTGCGCATGGCAAGGGCGCGCATCTGGTCGTGTTCCCGGAACTGGCGCTCACCACCTTCTTCCCGCGCTGGTACATGGAGGACCAGGCCGAGGTCGACACCTGGTTCGAGTCCGAAATGCCGAACGCCGCCACACGGCCGCTGTTCGAACTGGCCGCCAGCCTGAAGATCGGCTTCTATCTCGGCTATGCGGAGAAATGCGTCGAAGGCGGCGCAGTGCATCGCTACAACACCGCCATTCTGGTCGACCGGGACGGCAAGATCGTCGGCAAATACCGCAAGGTGCATCTGCCGGGCCATTCCGATTACGTGGCGAGCTATCCCTGGCAGCATCTGGAAAAGCGCTATTTCGAGGTGGGCGATCTGGGCTTTCCGGTCTGGCGCACCATGGGCGGCGTCATGGGCATGTGCCTCTGCAACGACCGCCGCTGGCCGGAAACCTATCGCGTCATGGCGCTGAAAGGGGCCGAGGTCATCCTGCTGGGCTACAACACGCCGACCCAGAACCGCGAGAGCAACACGATCGAGCCGCCGCACCTGCGCATGATGCACAACCACATGACCATGCAGATGGGCGCCTATCAGAACGGCTGCTGGGTGGTGGGCGTCGCCAAGGCGGGCGCGGAGGACGGCTATGACATGATGGGCGGCAGCGTGATCTGCGCGCCATCGGGCGAGATCGTCTGCATGGCCCGGACGCTGGGCGATGAGCTGATCGTCGCCGACGCCGACCTGGACGAATGCACCTTCAACAAGACGACGATCTTCAACTTCGCCGCCCACCGTCGGCCGGAGGCCTATGGCATCATCACCGCCCAGGCCGGCGCCACGCCGCCGCCGGAGGAATGAGGCCGTGACCGCCGCGTCTCGCGCCGCCGCGCCATCCCTCGGCCGGATCATGCTGCTGGTGCTGTTGCCGTTCGGCAGCGGCTATTTCCTGTCCTACCTGTTCCGGGCGGTGAACGCCGTGGTGGCGCCGGACCTGGTGCGGGATATCGCGCTTTCCGCCAGCGGTCTCGGCCTGCTGACGGCGGCCTATCTGTTCGCGTTCGCGGCGTTCCAACTGCCGCTCGGCATCCTGTTGGACCGGTTCGGGCCGCGGCGGGTGCAGGCGGTGTTGCTGGTGACCGCCGGCACCGGTGCGCTGCTGTTCGGGCTGGCCGAGAGCGAGGTCGCGCTGATCGCGGCGCGCGGCATGATCGGCCTCGGCTTTGCCGGCGGCCTGATGGCGAGTTTCAAGGCGGTGGCGGAATGGGCGCCGCCCGGACGGATGCCCTTGCTCAATTCCTGGGTGATGGCGTTCGGCGGCATTGGCGTGATCGCGGCCAGCACGCCGGCGGACCTGGCGGTACAGGCGTTCGGCTGGCGCGCCGTGTTCCTGGCGCTCGCCGCCGTGACGGCGCTGGTCGCGGTGGTGATCTGGACCGTCGTGCCCCGCCGGGGCGAGGTGCGTCACGCCGGCGGCGAGAGCCTGGGCCGGCAGTTGCGGGCGCTGGGGACGATCTACAGCGACCGGGAGTTCTGGCGGGTGGTGCCGATCATCGCCGCCATGTGCGGCAGCCATATCGCCGTGCAGACCCTGTGGGCCGGGCCCTGGCTGGCCGATGTCGGCGGGCTGGAGCGGGACGCGGTGGCCGCGGTGTTGACGGCGATGGCGGTGGCCTTCACCGTCGGCATTCTCGGCAGCGGCGCGCTGGCGGACTGGGTCCGGCGCTTCGGCTATGGGCCGCTCAGCGTGATGATGGCGATGGGCGGGCTCTATGTCGTGGCCATTGTTGGGCTGTTGTGGGCACCGCTGGACTGGATGATCCCCCTCTGGCTGCTGTTCGCCGGCACCGGCCAGCTTGGCATTCTGGGCTATCCGCATGTCTCCGAGCATTTCGGCGCGGCGCTGGCCGGGCGGGCCGGCACGGCGATCAACCTGCTGGTGTTCGGCGCGGCGTTCGCGCTCCAGTACGGTATCGGCGCCGTGCTCGACCGCTGGCCGACCGCGGACGGCCATCACCCGGTCGAGGCCTATGCGACGGCGCTGGGCGGTGTGCTGGCGCTGCTGGTCGTCACCTTCCTCTGGATGCTGTTGCAGAGGCCGGCACCGCGGCGGTAGCGCAGCCCATCCTGCTCTCAACCCGCTTCATCCCGAGTAGGGCCGAAGGCCCGTATCGAGGGACGCGTGCCGCCGCCCCTCGATACGCCCCGGTCCGCGTCCGCGGCTACTCGGGGTGAAGCCGCCTGAACCTAGCGACCGACCGGTCTCTCACGCGGCCGGCGTTTCCGCCAGCCGCGCCTGGGAGCGGCGCCACTGGCGCAGCCAGAGTGCCGCCAGCAGGGAGAGCAGCAGCAAGGGCAGGGCGCCCAGATTGACCCAGGTCCAGCCGAAGGCATGCATCAGCGCGCCGGAGGAAATCGCCCCCAGCGCCACCACAGAGAAAATGATGAAGTTCGTCGCCGCCTGGGTCTTGGCCCGCTCGGCGGCAGTGTGGGCCTCGGTCAGCAGGTTGGTCGAGGCCGTGAAGGCGAAATTCCAGCCGAGGCCCAGCAAGGCCATCGCGCCCCAGAAATTCAGCACCTCCGTGCCGGACAGCGCGATCCCGACACAGATGGTTTGCAGCGCAATGCCGATGGCGATGACCCGCGTCACGCCGAGCCAGCGGATGACCGTGCCGGTGAAGAAGCCGGGCGCGTACATGAAAAAGATATGCCATTCGATCACCAGCGCGGTCGAGGCGAACTGGTGCTGGGCATGGTTCATGGCCAGCGGCGTCGAGGTCATGAGCAGGTTCATGACCGCCTGGCCGACGGTGGCGCAGAGCGTGGCGACGATGAACACCGGCTGGCGCATGATCCGGCCGATGGGCCGACCGCTGTCCTTTGCCTCTTCCGGCGTCAGCTTCGGGATGTCGACCGCCAGGACGATGATGCCGCTCAGCACGGTCAGGCCTACGAGAAAGGCATAGGAAGCCAGGAACGGCCGGTCGGCCACCAGATGCTCGCCGAGCTTGGCGAGTTCCGGCCCGACAAAGGCCGCGACCAGCCCGCCGGTCAGCACCAGCGAAATCGCCCGGCTCTTGAACGCGTCGGACGCCACGTCGGCGGCGGCGAAGCGGTAGAGCTGGGCGAAGCCGGAGAAAAACCCGAACAGCAGGGCGCCCAGGCAGAACACGAGGAAACCGGCGGTCTCGATGCCCCAGATGCAGGCGAGCCCGCCGGCAATGCCGATGAGGGACCCGACGGAGAAGCCCGGCCCGCGCCCGATCCGGCGCATCAGCAGCGAGGCGGGAATACTCGCCGCCGCCGTGCCGACCACCGCCAGGAAGATGGGCACGGTCGACAGCGCCTTGTCCGGCGCGATCTGGTAGGCGATCAGCGGGCTGGTGGCCACCAGCAGCGAGCGGCCGGAATTGTAGAGCATCTGGCAGGTCGCCAACACGGCGACATTGCGCCGGTCGCGGTATCTGGACCGGGCCAGTTCGGGAGTTTCCACCATGTCTCGTTGTTCATTCGTTGAGCGGTGCTCCCCTCCCGCGCGGCCAGCCGCGAGGGAGGGGCTGAATCCATGCGGGGAGAGTGACGTCAGGCGAACGGGTCGGTGTCGACCAGCCCTTCCTCCATCGCCTTGATCTGCAGCGCCATGTATTTGGAGTAGATGCGCGCCTGGGTCAGGCTGCCGGCGATGAACCAGGCGCCCGGCTGGGACGTGCGTTTGTACATGTTGGCCAGTTCGCCGTCCGCGCCCTCGCCCCAGATCGGGCCGATCTTGGCGGCCACGTCCTCGCCCAGCGCGCGGCGCACCAGCTCTGCCTGCGGGTAGTAGCCGGTGGCGAGCACGATCAGGTCGGCCGGCACGACGGTGCCGTCCTTCAGCACCGCACCCTCCGGGCCATAGCGCTCGATGGTCTCGTTCTGGAGCAGGCCGATCTCGCCCCGGATCATCAGGTCGGAGGAGCCGGCATCCAGGTTGTAGCCGCCGCCGCGGCGCCGGTATTTCATCTGGTGGCCGGTGTTGTCCTCGCCGATGTCGAACTTGAAGCCGATGCCCTTCAAGCCGGCGATCATGTCCTTGTCCAGCTCCACCATGCGCTGGACCGCAAGCTGATAGCCCTTGACGATCATCGGCGGCGTCGAGGCGCCGCCCATCAGGTCGCATTCCTCCACCGGCAGGCCCTCGTCATAGAGCGCGTAGTTGAGCTTCGCCGACGGGTCGATCGAGACCACGGTGGTCGAGCCGCGCTGCACGATGGTGGTCTCGCAGCCGAAATTGTAGAGGTCCAACGCAATGTCGTTGGCGCTGGAGCCCGTGCCGATGACGATGGCCCGCTTGCCCTGGAAGGGCGCGCCGCTGTCGAAGCCCTCGGAATGGATGACCTCGCCCCGGAAACTGTCGAGGCCGGGAATGTCCGGGACCAGCGGATAGCTGCTGACGCCGTTGGCGAAGACGATGTGGCGCGGATGCATGACCCGTTCGCTGCCGTCCGCCAGTTTCAGGGTCGCGGTCCACTGCCGGGCGGCCTCGTCCCACTCGCCCTTGGTGAACTCGGTGTTGGTCCAGTGGTTGATTTCCATCACCTGGGCATAGAACTCGAACCACAGCCCCAGCATGTCCTTCGGGATGTAGTTCGGCCAGGTTTCCGGGAAGGGCAGGTAGGGCAGGTTGTTGACCTTGATCGAATTGTGCAGCGCCAGCGAGTGATAGCGCTTGCGCCAGCTGTCGCCGATGCGCGGCCAGCGCTCCACCACCAGATTGTCGACGCCCAGCTGATTGAGCCGCGCGGCGATGGAGAGGCCGGCCTGGGCGCCGCCGACCACCAGAACGGTCGGGTCGCGATCGTCGTAGGCTTGCGCCTTGCGTCGGACGTCCTCCCAGTTGTCGCCGCCGAAATTGCGGGAATAGGCCTCGCCGGTCGGGCGCTTGGCTCCGATCTTCTCTTCGAAGCCCTTCAACTCTTGCAGCGAGGTGGAGAACACCCAGGCCCGGTGCCCGGCGGCACCGCCGTCTGCGGCCGGCACCAGGCGCACCACGCCCTCGCCGCGGCCGACCTTGGTCTCGAACCGGTGGAGCGCCTCGACGCAGTCGCGGCCCAGGCGCTTGACGCGGCGGGGCGGCGTGCGCGTCTCGCTGACGGCAAAGTCCTTGGCCGCGACCGCGGGCTGCCGCGCGGCGAGGCCGGCGGCAATGGCGTCGGCGCCGAGATGCGGTGTCAGATGCCAGGTGAAGGCCAGCACGTCGCGCCAGTTGGCGTCGTCGGTGAACAGAGCGGCCAACCGGGCCTGGTCGCCGTCCGTCAGCGCGGCTTCGAAGGCCTGGAGCCAGGCGGAAACGATGGCGTCGGTGGCAAGCTCGTCTTGCGCGGCAAAACCCTGAGACTCGACGTGGTTCATCCACGGATCCCTTTCGGCTGGTCTGGTTCGATGGCTCAGGAACATGTACCGACGCGCCGGGCTGTCACCCGGCGTGCCGTCGTCCATTCCAGAACCGTTATGCGAGCCTAACCCCCGCGAACCGCCGCCGCCAAGGGCCTTGGCTCACGGCCGAAGCCGAACCGGTGTTGAGCGCCGTCCGGGAGTACGACGGTCAGGCGTCCAGCAACTCCGCCGCTTCCATGGCCGCATAGGTCAGGATGGCGTCGGCGCCGGCGCGTTTGAAGCTCATCAACGCCTCCATCATGGCGCGGTCGTAGTCGAGCCAGCCCTGGATCGCCGCCGCCTTCAGCATCGAGTACTCGCCCGACACGTTGTAGGCCACGGTCGGCGCGCCGAAGGCGTCCTTCACCCGGCGGATGATGTCGAGATAGGGCAGGCCGGGCTTGACCATGACCATGTCCGCGCCCTCGGCCAGGTCGAGGGCGACCTCGCGCAGGGCCTCGTCGGTGTTGGCCGGGTCCATCTGGTAGGTCTTCTTGTCGGCCGTGCCCAGATTGGCGGCCGAGCCGACCGCGTCGCGGAACGGCGCGAAATAGGCGCTGGCGTATTTGGCGGCGTAGGAGAGGATGCGCACATGGTCGTGGCCTTCCGCGTCCAGCGCCTTGCGGATGGCGCCGATGCGGCCGTCCATCATGTCCGACGGCGCGATCACGTCGCAGCCGGCCTCCGCCTGCACCACCGACTGCCGGCAGAGGATTTCCACCGTCACGTCGTTCTGGACATAGCCGTTCTCGATCACGCCGTCATGGCCGTGGCTGGTGAACGGGTCCAGCGCGGCGTCGCAGATCACGCCGATGTCCGGCACCGCGTCCTTGATCCGCCGCACGGCCTCGCAGAGGGCGTTGTCCGGGTTCACCGCCTCGGAGCCGATCGGGTCTTTGAGGCCGGGCTCGACCAGCGGGAAGATGGCGACGGCGGGAATGCCGCGCTCGTAGGCCTGCTTCACCGTGGCGACGATCCGGTCCGGCGAGTGGCGAAACTGGCCCGGCATGCTGTCCACCGGCTCCACCAGATCGGTGCCGGCGCGCACGAAAATCGGCCAGATCAGGTCATCCACCGCAAGCCGGTTTTCCGCCACCAGACGGCGGGTCCAGGCATCGCGCCGGTTGCGGCGCATGCGGGTTGTGGGATAACCAGCACTCGGAAACTGCAAGACCATCGCCTGGCCCTCCTGCGTATCAAATCGAGGCGCCATGCTATCGTCGCGAATGCAAGCCGCAAGATGAGCTTTTCGCACAGGCGGATCGGGAGCCTATGACGCCATGCCTTTTGACCTGACCGAAGACCAGATCGCCTTTCAGGACACCGCCCGCGCCTTTGCCGAGGAACAGTTCGCGCCGAACGCCGCGCGCTGGGATGCCGAAAAAATCTTTCCGGTGGAGCAGTTGCGCGCCGCAGCCGCCCTGGGATTCGGCGGCATCTATGTGGGCGAGGACGTGGGCGGCTCGGCGCTGACCCGCCACGACGCCGCCGTGATCTTCGAGGAGTTGGCCGCCGGCTGCACGTCGACCGCCGCCTATATCTCGATCCACAACATGGCCGCCTGGATGATCGACCGCTTCGGCGGTCAGGACCTGCGCGAGCATTTGCTGCCGCAGCTCTGCACCATGGACCTGCTGGCGAGCTATTGCCTGACCGAGCCGGGCTCCGGCTCCGATGCGGCGGCGCTGAAGACCAAAGCGGTGCGCGACGGCGACGACTATGTGGTGAATGGCTCCAAGGCCTTCATCTCCGGCGGCGGCCATACGGACCTCTACGTCACCATGGTCCGCACCGGCGACGACTCGCCCCGCGGCATCACCTGCCTCGCCATTCCCAAGGATGCGCCCGGCCTCTCGTTCGGCGAGCAGGAGCGCAAGATGGGCTGGAACTCGCAGCCGACCTCCATGGTGCTGTTCGACGACTGCCGCGTGCCGGTCGCCAACCGCATCGGCGAAGAAGGCGAGGGGTTCAAGATCGCCATGGCCGGCCTCGACGGCGGCCGCATCAATATCGGTGCCTGTTCGCTGGGCGCGGCGCGGGCGGCGCTGGCGGCGGCGACCGCGTATATGGGCGAGCGCAAGGCGTTCGGCTCGCGGCTCGCCGATTTCCAGGCGCTGCAATTCAAGCTGGCGGACATGGCGACGGACCTGGAGGCGGCGCGCCTGATGATCCACCGCGCGGCGATGGCGCTGGACGCGGGCCACCCGGACAAGACGCTGTACTGCGCCATGGCCAAGCGCTTCGCCACCGATGCCGGCTTTGCCATCTGCAACGAGGCGCTGCAAATTCACGGCGGATACGGGTACCTTCAGGATTTCCCGCTGGAGCGCTATGTGCGCGATACCCGCGTGCACCAGATCCTGGAAGGGACGAACGAGATCATGCGCGTCATCATCGCCCGCCGCCTGTTGCAGGATTTGTCGCGCTGAAGGCTTCCCGCTCGCAATGACGGCAGGCGGGATCGCGCCAGGCCCCGAAATTCCCTTCACCAGGACCCCACCCATGACCGACGATATTCTGTTCGACCGCGAGGGCTCGCTGGCCCAGATCACGCTCAACCGGCCGAAGGCGCTGAACGCGCTGACCCTGGAAATGCTCGACGCCATGGACCGGCGGCTGGTGCAATGGGCGGACGATCCGGCGGTGGCGTGCGTGGTCATCCGCCCGGTGGCCGGCAGCCGCGCCTTTGCCGCGGGCGGCGATATCGAACGGCTCTACCGCGAGCGCGGCCAGCCCTATACGGCGACGTTCTTCTGGGACGAATACATCGTCGACTGGCGCATCCACCACTATCCGAAGCCCTATGTCGCCTTCCTCGACGGTATTGTCATGGGCGGCGGCGTCGGCGTGTCCATCCTGGGCGCCGTGCGGGTCGCGACCGAGAACACCATGTTCGCCATGCCCGAGACCGGCATCGGCTTTTTCCCGGATGTGGGCGGCGGCTGGTTCCTGCCGCGGCTGCCGGGGCGGCTGGGCGTCTATCTGGCGATGACCGGCGGGCGGCTTTCGGGTGCGGATTGCTGCGCGGTCGGCCTCGCCGATGCCTATGTCCCGCGCGAGCGGCTGGACGACGTCGCCGAACTGCTGGGCAATCTGGAGCCGGGCGCCAGCCGCCAGGCGGTAATGGGCGTGCTGGATGCCTTCGCGGAAAAGCCGCCGGCGGCGAAGATCACCGCGCTTCAGCCGCAGATCGACCGCCTGTTCGCGGGCGAGACGGTGGAGGACATTTTCAACGCCCTGTTCGACGACCCGAGCGAAGAGGCGCAGAAATGGGCCAAGGCCATGGCCGGCAAGTCGCCCACCTCGCTGAAGGTGGCGCTGGAGCAATTGCGCCGCGGCGCCGGCAAGACGCTGGACGAGGTGCTCGCCATGGAATTCCGCCTGTCGCAAGCGTTCTGCGCCGACCACGATTTCTTCGAGGGCGTGCGGGCGCTGATCGTCGACAAGGACAACCAGCCCCTGTGGCAGCCCTCGACCCATGCCGGCGTTTCGGACGAGCGGGTGGCGAGCTATTTCCTGCCGGCTGCGGCGGGCGAGCTGACCTTCGATCCTCCGGTACGGCGCTATGGGGTCGCGGGGTAGGGAGCTTTACGCAGCGGTTGCGAAAGGCGTAGGCTCGACGAACGGTTCAGGTTGTCTAAAGGAGACGGACGCATGAGCAGTTCTTCCTCGGACCAAAAAGGCACTGCATTGCCGGGCTTTGG
Organism: Alphaproteobacteria bacterium; assembly: GCA_020638555.1. Classification (NCBI taxonomy): domain Bacteria; kingdom Pseudomonadati; phylum Pseudomonadota; class Alphaproteobacteria; species Alphaproteobacteria bacterium. Next base: position 771,832 of record JACKII010000002.1, read on the forward strand.
CGGGTTTTTCGATGCCTTCCAGGGTCAACTCCAGTCCATGCCGGCCTTGCAATCCCGCCTGCTGCAGGAAATGCAGACCTTCAACACCGAGGCGATGGAATTCGTGCAGAAGCGGGTCGAGCACGATGTCGAAGCCTCGGGCAAGCTGATGGCCTGCAAGACCCCGGCCGAAGCGGCGGAGGTGATGCGGGCCTTCTACGACCAGGCCTTCCAGGAATATTCGGCCCAGGCCAGCCATGTGTTCGAGCGGGCACTGGCGGTGGTTCAGGGGCAGGCGGAGGGCCAGGCCTCCGACAAGCCGAAGAAGGCCGGCAAGCCGTCCGCGGACGGCTGATCCGCCAACGCGGCGCATTGCGGTTCCGCGGGTGCGCGTCTAGGGTCTCTGTCCCCGTTCCGAACCGTTACCCCAAGACCAGACAGAGGAAGTTCCCATGGCGCGCATCGGCTTTATCGGCGTTGGCAATATGGGCGGCCCGATGGCCGCGAACCTGATGAAGGCGGGCCACACCCTGACCGCCTTCGACCTGTCCGCCGCGGCTCTGGACGCCGCCGTCGCGAGCGGCTGTGCCCGGGCGGAGAGCGCGGCCGCCTGCGCCAGGGGGCAGGATATCGTCATCACCATGCTGCCGGCCGGCCCGCACGTGCGCGCCGTCTATGGCGCCAAGGGCGAGCAGGGCAGCGTCATCGATGCCGTGGATGACGGCACGCTGCTGATCGATTGCTCCACCATCGACGTGGCCTCGGCCCGGCAGGTGGCGGCGAGCGCCGAAGAGCGCGGCCTGGAAATGGTCGAGGCGCCGGTGACCGGCGGCGTTCCCGGCGCGGTGGCCGGCACGCTCACCATGATCGTCGGCGGGCCGAAGGCCGCGTTCGAGAAGGCCAAGCCGTTCCTGGAAATCGTCGGCGGCAAGGTGGTCCATTGCGGCGAGGCCGGCGCCGGACAGGCGGTGAAGATCTGCAACAACATGATGCTGGCCGTGAACATGATCGGCGTTGCGGAGGGCATGACCCTGATCCGGGCGCTGGGCATCGATCCGGCGGTGCTGAAAGAGGTCTCGACCGCCGGTTCGGGCAATAGCTGGGCGCTGACCAACTACAACCCGGAGCCGGGGCTGACCGAAGGCGCGCCCGCCAACAACGCCTACAAGCCCGGCTTTGCCGGCGCGATGATGGCCAAGGACACGGGCCTGGCCATCGAGGCCGGCGCCTCCGTCGCCGTGCCGCTGCCGCTGGGGGGCGCGGCGGCGCAGATGTTCCGGCTTTATTGCAAGGCCGGGATGGGCGATGACGATATGTCGGGCATCATCCGCATGCTGAAGGACTGACCGGCGGATTAACCGCAACCGTTCAGCACGTTTTCAACCCTTCGCTGTAGCGTGACCCTCAATGCAGAGGGGTCTGCGGCGAAGGGGAAGACGATGCAACACTATCTGGAGTGTGTGTCCTGGATCGAGCGGCTGCACCGCTTGTTCCTGGACGTGGTCAAGGCGGAGCTGGACGCGCTGCGCGTGCGCGACATCAACAACGTCCAGAGCCTGATCCTGTACAGCATTGCCGGCAACGAGATCAGCGTCGGCGAACTGACCCAGCGGGGCTATTTCCTGGGCTCGAACGTGTCCTACAACCTGAAGAAAATGGTCGAGGCCGGGTATCTGGAACAGGAGCGCTCGCCCCATGACCGCCGCTCGGTGCGGGTGCGGCTGACCGAAAAAGGGCACGGGTTCTGGGAAACGCTGGACGCAGTGTTCCAGCGCCATGTCGGACTGCTGGCGGAAGTCGAGTTGACCGGCGAGGGGCTCGCAGCGGTCTGCGAAAGCCTGCAACGGCTGGAAAAGTTCTGGAACCTTGCCCGCACGTGCGTGCCACGCCCGCCGGAACCCCTGGTTGGCCGCCCGGTGAGCACCGAAGAGGCGCACACCTATTTCCATGCGCCGCGGCGCGTGGCGGCGACGTATTGAGACCCGTCGGCGAGGTCCCTCGGCGAGGCCCGCCCGCGAGACCCGCCGGCCGGACGGCGCTCAGTCCACCAGCGCGTAGTCGATGGTGGAGACGACGCGCACGGTCTTGTTGATCTGACCCTGCTCATAGAGGCCCGGCGCCTGATCGCGCGGCAGGATCTGGAACACGCCCTGCCAGGCCCGCCGGATGCCGCCGACCTTCGCGCCGGCATCGCGCGCAAAAGCCGATGCACCCTCGCGGGCATTGGCCAGCGCCTCGGCCAGCATGGCGGGTTTGATGGCGTTCAACCGGGTGAACAGATAATTCGGACCCGAGGTGAAGCCGCCCTCGGTCGACAGGATGACGCCGGCGGTCACCAGCTGGCCGACGTCCTGCGCCAGCTTGGCGACCTTGTCGATGGCGCCGCTGCGGACCAGCAGGGTTTCGTTGACGATATAGCGGCTGCGCACCGGGCCGGACTGGTATTGCTGCGCCAGTTGGTCGACGACCGAGAATTGCTGCACGCCGATCTCGGCGGCGTCGATGCCGCCGGCGGTCAGAAAGGCGTGCACCGTTTTTTCGTCGGCCGCCAGCTTGGCCAAAGCCCGGTCCAGGTCGTCGTGGGTGGCGGTGAAGCGCAGCGGCCAGATGGCGGTATCCGCCACCACCTCCCGCTCGGCCAGGCCCTTGACCGTCACGGTGCGGTCGACCGTGCGGGCCTGAACGAAGGCGCGGGAGAATTCCATCGCGGCAAAGGCGATGCTGGCCGCTATCAAGACGCCGGCAATGGCGAGGCCCACGACCGTCCGCATGGCTGGGCTCACTCCCCTTTGAACGCTGCCTTGCGCTTGCCGACAAAGGCGCGGATGCCCTCCTGCATGTCGGCCGAGGCCGAACAGGCCAGGATGCCCTCGCGCTCCGCTTCCAACTGGCGGTCGATGTCGGTGTCGAAGCTCTGGTCGATCAGTTTCTTGGTCCAGCCGAAGGCATAGCTGGGGCCGTTCGCCAGCCGCTCGGCCCATTCCATCGCCGCCGCGTCCAGATCCGCCGCTGGCACCACCTTGTTGACCAGGCCGAGCCGCTCGGCCTCCGCCGCACCGAACCGGTCGGAGAGCAGGGCGATCTCCAGCGCCTTGCGCCGCCCGACCAGGCGCGGCAGGAAATAGGTGGAGCCGCCGTCGGGGCTGGTGCCGAGGGCGGAATAGGCCAGCGTCATCATCAGATTGTCGGCCCCGATCGCCAGGTCCGGCGTCATGGCTAGGCTCATGCCGGCGCCGGCCACGGGCCCGTGCAGGGCGCCGATCACCGGCTTGGCCATGCGGACGATGGCGCGCGTCGCGCAGTGGAAATCGTCGAGCATGCTGCCGACATGCACCTGCAAATGGTCCATATTCTCGTGGAAACCGCCCACGTCGCCGCCGGCCATGAAGCCGCGGCCGGCGCCTTTCAGCACGACGGCCCGCACGGCCTTGTCGGCTTCCAGTTCGTACATGGTGTCGCGCAGCGCCACGGCCATGGCGTGGTTGAGCGCGTTCAGCACGTCCGGCCGGTTCAGGGTGACCGTGGCGACGGCGCCGGTGCGCTCGACAAGGACGGGATCGGCGGACATGCGAAGGCTTCCTCACTGGGGGCGAATTGTCAGGCAACGACCCTAGCGCCGCCGCCCGCTCAGGACAATCGCGGCGGTGGAGCCGGCCGCGGGGTCAGATGCGCGGGGCGGTCGACAGCAGCACGCCGAAAATCATCTGGGCCGCCCTTTGGGCCTCGGCGACGACGGGCGCGCAGGCGGGCAGGTAGGGCTGGGCCTCGCAGAAGGTCATGGCCTGGGCATTCATGTCCCAGTAGGCGCCGATCACGCCCGTGAAGGTGGCGTAGGTCGTTCGCGGCGGCTGGTGCAGCAACAGCGTCTCGAACGCCAGTGATGGCACGTATTGCGGGCTGAGGCCGACGGCGGTCTTGCGGTTCACGGTCAGGCCGTCGCCGCGATTGTAGGGGCCGATATAGGAATAGTCCGGCGCCGGCGCCCACTGGCGGCCGGAGCGGTAGATAAAGGCGTTCTCGAACTGGGTCGAGGTGATCTGCGCCTCCACGGCGGACCCGACGACGGCACCGGCGAAGTCGACGGTGATGCGGCCGGTCGGGTCCAGCGCCCGGCAGACCGGGCCGGTATCGCGCACCGCGGTCCAGTCCGGGATCGCCACCGCGGCGCCGCCATCGACCGGTTGGAAGGTGTGATAGCGGAAGGCCGCGGTCTGTTGCGGCGTCAGGGCGAACGCCGCCATCAGCCGGTGGACGCTGTTCAGGTCCTCGTGCCCGACCGTCAGTTCGTTGAAGCTGCGCAGGCCGGTGTAGACGAAGCGGACACCGCCGCAACTCGCCTGCATCGTCTGCGGCGCGTTGGCGTTGCCGGCGCCGGCGGAGGGATCGGGCGCGGTGCTGGCAAAGAGCCCGGCCACGGCCTGGCCGTTCATGGGGCCGTCCTGCGAGGCGAGCAGGGCGGTCAGATAATGCGCCGGCACGGCCCAGCTGACCGACGCCGCACCGCTTTTCAGGCCGCCGGAGCCGACGCCCACGACCTTGCCCTGCATGTCGAAGATGGGCGCGCCGGAATGGCCCGGCAGCAGATGGCCGTCGAGCCGCAGAATGTCGAGGTCGATGGCGATCGCGCCGCTTTGTTGCAGTTCGCGCCGGACCTGCGGCGGCACCATGTCGGACAGGCGCGCCGAGCCATAGGTGACCCTGAGGCGCTTGTTGCTCATGGTCGGCACGGAGAGGTAGTAGCCGAGCGTCTCCACCTCCGTATCGACGACCGGGCGCCGCGGTTCCGCCGGCAGTGCCGGACCGGGCGTCGCCGCACCGACGGCCAGCAGCGCCAGGTCGGCGCGGGCCAGGACGCGGGCGAGGGTGGCCGGCTGGGTCTGGCCGCCATGCTTCTCCCAATAGACCGTGATCGCATCGCAGCCGGCGACCACATGCGCCGCCGTCACCACATGGCCCGCCGGGCCGAAGGCGAAACCGGTGGCGACGCGGCGCTCCGGCCCCTGGGTGCCGGGGCAGCCGCGCGCCTGCACCTGTGCCACGCTCTGCGCCAGACGGTCGCGCAATTGCGGACTCAGCCCCTCGGCCGCCGCGCTGCCCGCCAGCAGGCAGAGCCAAAGCGCCAGGAGAAGCCGGCTCACCCGCATCTTTCTAGGGCTTCCGGCAGAGCGCGCCGACGGCGGCCTGCAATGTCGCGAGGCGCACGGCGTCGTCGGCCCGGGCGGCGACGGTCTCGGCCAGCCGGGCCCAGACGCCGCCTTCCGCCTGCATCGCGCCCGCAAGCGCCGCGCCGGTCGCATAGTGGCGGGCGAGCAGGGCGTCGCAGGCATCGTCCTCGCCCGCATCGGCATAGAGCGCGCCGGTGCCGGCCTTGCCGGCCTTGGCCTCGCCGGTCTGGCGGCCGGCCGGGATGAGCCCCAGGCGCTGGAAAGCGGCCAGCGCGGCGGCATCGGCGGCGGAAAATCCGGCAGCGACCCAGCGGTCGCGGATTTCGGCCGGCGAGGGCTCCAGCCAGCCATGGGTGCGCGCGGCCAGCGCGACCAGCACCGCCAGTCCGCCGACCAGGGCGAAGCCGGCGACGCGGCCGCCATTGGCGCCGGACAGCGGACCCGCCGCGGCTTCGGTGCGCAGGCCCAGCAGGGTTCCCAGCAGCGCCACCAGCGCCGTGACGACGCCGGCCACGACCTCCGACGTCGACAGGCCGATCAACAGGCCGAGAAACAGGCCCAGAGCCGCTCCGATGCCAAAATCGCGCACGCCATTCCTCGCCGTTGCCATTGCGTACGCTTCATTGTGCCCCAGCGTTGGCGCGGGGCCAAGCGCTCAGGCAAGGTCGAGCGCGTGTTGCTTCAGCGCCGCCATGGGCAGAACCGCCAGGGTTTCGATATGGGTGGCCCGCAAATACACGGGCGCGGCCTTGCCGGCCTCATAGGCCTCGCGCCAGCGCCCGGCGCACACGCACCAGCGATCGCCGGCCTTCAGGCCGGGAAAGCCGAATTCCGGGCGCGGGGTCGACAGATCGTTGCCGGTTTCCTTGGAGAAGGCCAGGAATTCCGTCGTCATCCGGACACAGACCGTGTGCATGCCGACGTCGGCCGTCCCGGTGTTGCAGCAGCCGTCGCGGAAGAAGCCCGTGACGGGATCGCGGCCGCAGGGCTCCAGCGGCTCACCGAAAACATTCAACGACTCGTCCATCATGACCGCCTCCGCGGAACCGGATTGAGACTCGCACTCTACCGGGAAGTGGCCGCGGTTTCGACCGTTCCGATTGGCCGCGGCGGATGGGCCGCGCGGGCGGGCGTTAACCAAGTTGTCATCAAAGCACGGCAGGATCGAGACTCTGTGCCGGACTCGGGACGTTCCCTTGGAGACTCTTGAAGTCCGGGCCATTCCGCCCAAGTAGAAACGTATGCAATTTCAAGAATCGACTGCCCCTATGGCAGCCTTGCCGCGGTTCGCGGCTCATCCGGCGGAACCCGCCGGCCTGTTCCTTTCCTTCGAGGATGTGGTGTCCGAGTGCGACGGCGGGGTTTCCGCCGCCGCCCGTCTGCGGCTGCTGCGGCTGTTTCAGGCCGTGGGCGGTGCCGTCGCCGTGTTCTCCGCGCACGGCCTGGGCGACCTCGACCGCGCGTTGGGCCTGCCCGACCTGCCGCTGATCGGCCGCAAGGGCGAAGAAGTGCGCCTGGGGCACGACCTGCCGACCCTCCGTTCGAACGGGCTCCGCACCTTGCTGGCAGCGCCGCCCTTTGCCGACCGCCCCTTGTGGCTGTTCGGGCTGCAAGGCGCCGGCGACGACCTGCTGGCGGCGGCGGCCCGCCAGGGCGGGGCATGCGCCAGCGGCGATGCGGCCCGGCTCGCGCTGGCCGGATGGCTGGACCGGTTCGCGCTGCCGACGGTTGGCCGTTCCGCCCTGGCCTGAGGCCGGATTTCGACCGCCGGCCTTCCCTCGTGCCGCGCCTTGCGGCGCTAGGCCCGCTTGCCCTCGGCCTGCCGGGGCGGCAAGACCGCCCGCAACACTCACCGACCTTGTTGCGGGGAACAGGACAAGATGGCCGCCTTCAAAACCCTGGATGACTTCGACGTTGCCGGCAAACGGGTGCTGGTGCGCCTGGATCTGAACGTGCCCATGGCCGACGGCCGGGTCACCGACCTGACCCGCATCGAACGCTCCGCCCCCACGGTGCGCGAGTTGATGGGGAAGGGGGCGAAGGTCGTCGTCCTCGCCCATTTCGGCCGGCCCAAGGGCCAGCGCAATGCCGAACTGAGCCTAGCGCCGGTCGCCCAGGCGTTTGCCGAAGTGCTGGGGCGCCCGGTGGTGTTTGGTGAGGACTGCATCGGCGAGATCGCGGCCGCGGCCGTCAACGGGCTGGGCCATGGCGGCGTCGCCCTGCTGGAAAACCTGCGCTTCCACGCCGGCGAGGAAAAGAACGACCCGGCCTTCGTCCGGGCGCTGGCCAGCCTCGGTGACCTGTACGTGAATGACGCGTTTTCCACCGCCCATCGCGCCCACGCCTCGACCGAGGGGCTGGCGCATGTGTTGCCCGCCGCGGCCGGCCGACTGATGCAGGCGGAGTTGGAGGCGCTGAACGCGGCGCTCGGCGACCCGGCGCGGCCGGTGGCGGCGCTGGTCGGCGGCGCCAAGGTCTCCACCAAGCTGGACGTGCTGAACAATCTGGTGGCCAAGGTCGACACGCTGATCATTGGCGGCGGCATGGCCAACACGTTCCTCCACGCCCAGGGCAAGCCGGTCGGCGCCAGCCTGTGCGAGAAAGACCTGGCGGATACGGCCAGGGCGATCCTGGAGAAAGCGAAGGCCTGCGGTTGCGCCATCGTCCTGCCGGTGGACGCCACCGTCGCGCGCGAGTTCAAGGCCGGGGCCGCGTGCGAGGTGGTGGCGGCCGACGCCTGCCCGGACGACGCCATGATCCTGGACATCGGCCCCGCCGCCATCGCCGACCTGGAGCGGCGTCTGGCCGAAACCCGCACCCTGGTCTGGAACGGCCCCATGGGCGCGTTCGAGATCGAGCCGTTCGACGCCGGCACCAACGCCGTCGCCCGTGCCGCCGCCGCGGCGACCCGCGCCGGCCGGATGGTGACCGTGGCCGGTGGCGGCGACACGGTCGCGGCACTGGCCAAGGCGGGGGTGGTCGATGATTTCACCTATATCTCGACCGCCGGCGGTGCGTTCCTGGAATGGCTGGAAGGGCGGGAACTGCCGGGTGTGGCCGCCCTGGAACGGGAGGCGGAGTGATGGCGCTCGACAACGCGTCCGTGCAGCGGGTGCAGGCGGCATTGCGCGATGCCGGCTCCGATGCGCAGGTGATCGCGCTGGCCGCGACCGCGCGCAGCGCCCAGGAAGCCGCCGACAGCGTCGGCTGCGACCTCGGCGCGATCGTCAAGTCCCTGGTGTTCCAGGTGGGCGAGCAGCCGGTGATGGCGCTGGTGGCCGGCGACCGGCGCTGCAAGGAAAAGGCCCTGCCCGCGGCCCTCGGCCTGGAGGGCAAGGCGAAGCGCGCCAGTGCCGAGACCGTGCGGGACGCCACCGGCTTTGCCATTGGCGGCGTCGCCCCGGTGGGGCATCCGCAGGCGCTGCCGCTGGTGATCGACGCGAGCCTTTCCCGCTTCCCGACGATCTACGCCGCCGCCGGCCATCCGCACTGCGTGTTCGCCACCACGCCGGACGAGTTGCAGCGCCTGACCGGTGGTGTCGTCAGCGAGGCCATCGCAAGCGCCTGACAGCGCCGGTCCGGGGCGCTATCCTCTGCGGCAGACAAATTTCTGCGAACGAGGAAACCCGCCCATGGCCGCCCGCGTGCCCTATCTCAATGCCGAGGACCTGTCGGACGCCGACAAGGACCTGTTGAAGCGCCCGATCTGGCTGACCCGCGCGCTGGTCAACAGCCCCGGCACGGCCCGCGCCTTCCATGTGCTGGGCAACCACATCCGCTATGGCATGACGCTGGACATGCGCCTGCGCGAGCTGGCGATTCTCCAGGTGGGCTGGCTCGCCCGCTCGCCGTTCGAGTGGAGCCATCATGTCAAGCTCGGCATGGATTTCGGTGTCTCGAAGGAAGACATCGAGGGGCTGATTGCGGAGACCGAGGGGCGTGACAGCGATCTGGGCGCGCTGGAGAAGAAAATCCTGCGCGCCGCCCGCGAGATGACCGAGAATGTCGAAATGCCGGAACCCCTGTTCCGGGAGTTACAGGCCGAACTGGGCAACGAGCAGATGGTCGACCTGGTGGTTGCCATCTCCACCTACTGCGCAGTGGTCCGCATCCTGGCCTCGCTCGCCATCGAGGTGGAGCCGGAATACCAGCCCTATCTCGACATGTTCCCGCTGCCGGCGAATTAACGTCAGAACCGAAGGAAACACCCCTATGCGTCTGAAAGACAAAATCGCCATCGTCGTCGGTGCCGGCCAGTCGCCGGGCGAAGGCGTTGGCAATGGCCGCGCCACCGCCCAGGTGTTCGCCCGCGAGGGCGCCACCGTCGCCTGTATCGACCTGCAGCAGGAGCGCGCCGAGGAAACGGCGGAGATCATCCGCAGCGAAGGCGGCAAGGCCCTGGCGCTCGGCGCCGACATCACCCATGAGGAGTCGATCAAGGCCGCGGTTCAGGCCGTCGCCGCCGAGTGCGGTCGCATCGACGTGCTGCACAACAATGTCGGCGTCTCCATCGCCGGCGGCGACAAGCCGTTGGAAGACCTGACGGAGGCGGATTTCGACCGCTGCAACGCCATCAACCTGCGCGGCATGATCATGACCTGCAAGCATGTGGTGCCGGTGATGCGGGCGCAGAAATCGGGCGCCATCGTCAACATCTCGTCGATGGCGGTGCGCTCGCGCTATCCGCTGGTGGTCTACAAGACCTCGAAGGCCGGCGTGGTCGCGCTGACCGAGCAACTGGCCTACACCAATGCCGACGCCGGCATCCGCGCCAATGTCATCCTGCCGGGCCTGATGGACACGCCGATGGCGGTCGACACCCGCGCGCGCGAATGGGGCAAGACGCGGCAGGAAATCGTCGACATGCGCGACGCGCAGGTGCCGCTCGGCGGCAAGATGGGCACCGGCTGGGATGTCGCCTATGCCGCCCTGTTCCTCGCCAGCGAGGAGGCGAAGTTCATCACCGGCGTGACGCTGCCGGTGGATGGCGGCGCCAATATCTGGGTCCGGTAGGGCGGCTGACGACGGCGCATCTCGGCCGGAGGCCCCGGATCGCGCTCTCGCGCGTCCGGGGAAGCCGGGTTGAGGGGCGCCGAGGCGATGGGCGTCGGGCACAGAGACAGCGGTCACGAAGAAAGCTGGCTTCCCCGGAACGGCGCCAGCCGTATCCGGGGTCTCTTATGAGTGTGCATCTCGGCCGGAGACCCCGGATCACGCTGTCGCGCGTCCGGGGACGCTGGATCACCGCGCGCGTCAGCCCAGGTCGGCGCTGAGCTTGTAGGAGTGCGGCATCGCCGGCGGCATGCCTTCCTTCTCGTGCGCGCGCACGACCGAGCGCGCAATGGTGCGCAGGTGCACCTCGTCCGGGCCGTCGATGAATTGCAGCGCCCGGCCCCAGGTCCAGAGATAGGAAATCGGCGTGTCCGGCGTCAGGCCCATGGCGCCGAACACCTGCATCGCCCGGTTCGTCACCGTGGTTTGCAGGCGCGCCGCCACCACCTTGATCGCCGAGACGGCGTTGCGGGCGGCGCGGTTGCCCTCCTGGTCGATCAGCCAGGCGGTTTGCAGGCAGAGCAGGCGGGCCTGGTCGATCTCGATCCGGCTGAGCGCCACCTGCTCGCGCACATTGTCATGGTCGATGGTGCGCTTGCCGAAGGTGGTGCGGTTCAGGCCGCGGTCCAGCATCAGCGACAGCGCCACCTCGCACTGACCGATGGTGCGCATGCAGTGGTGGATGCGGCCCGGCCCCAGGCGCGCCTGGGCGATCATGAAGCCGTCGCCTTCCTCCGCCAGCAGGTTCGAGGCCGGCACACGCACATTGTCGAACACCACCTCGCAATGGCCTTCCGGCGAGATGTGGTGCATTACCGGAATGTTGCGCACGATCTTCACGCCGGGCGTGTTCGGCGGCACGATGATCTGCGATTGCTGGCGGTGAGTCGGCGCGTCCGGGTCGGTCTTGCCCATGACGATCATCACGCCCAGTTGCGGGTGCGAGGCGTTGGTGATGAACCATTTGCGGCCGTTGATGACGTATTCGTTGCCGACCTTCTCGATCCGGGTCTGCACGTTGGTCGCGTCGGAGGAGGCGACCTCCGGCTCGGTCATGCAGAAGGCGGAGCGGATCTGGCCGTTCAGCAACGGCGTCAGATACTGGGCTTTCTGCTCCGGCGTGCCGAACATATGGAAGACTTCCATATTGCCGGTGTCGGGCGCGTTGCAGTTGAACATTTCCGGCGACCAGTAGATCCGGCCCATGATCTCGGCCAGCGGCGCGTATTCCAGGTTGGAGCAGCGGGTGCCCGGCATGTCCTCCGGCAGCGAGGGCAGGAACATGTTCCACAGGCCCTCGGCCTTGGCCTTGGCCTTGATGTCCTCGCAGAAGGGCGGCGGAAAGGTGCCGGCTTCGGTCAGTTCGTGCCATTCCCGGTCCCGCGGCGCGATCTCGCGCTCCATGAACTGGGTGAGCTGCTCCTGCAGGGCTTTGACTTTGTCCGAATAGGCGAAATCCATCGGAGGGCGTCCTCAATCGTGGTCGGTCTTGACAATCGCGGCGATGGTGCGCCGCCGGGGCGGCTCTGGCAACGGCCCGTTAGGTCGCGCGCGGCGGATAGAGGCGGAAAAACAGCGCCGGCAGAACCGCAAAGCCGCCAATGGCAAGCGACGACGGCAACAGTGTAATCGCGCCGGTGGCAAAGACGGCGGCGACCAGGCCCGCCAGCACGCCGCCGCCCATCTGCAGGAAGCCCAGCAGCGCGGAAGCCGCGCCGGCGCGATCCCGGAACGGCGCCATCGCGCCGGTGACGCTGTTGGGGCGCATCAGGCCGGTGCCGTGCATGATGACGGCCATGGGCAGCACCAGCGTCAGGGCATGCTGGATGCCGGCGGCCGCGCCCGCCACCATCAACACGCCGCCGACGGCGCTGACCGTCGTGCCGAGCCGCACCATCTGCGTGGCCGACCGGGTGCGCGACAGCCGGGCGGAGAGGCTGGCGCCGGTGATGAAGCCGATCATAACCATGGCGAAGAACACGCCGAACATCGCCGGCGGATAGCCGAACTGGCCGATCAGCACGAAGGGCGCGGCCGGGATGAACGAAAACAGCGCGCCGCTCGCCAGCATGGAGGGCAGGGCGAAGCTGAGGAAGGTGCGGTTGCCCACCATCTCCCCGTAATTGAAGGCGATGCGCCCGAACCGCATGGCCCGCGGGTCGCGCGCCGGCAGCGTCTCGCCCAGCAGCACCAGAACGAGCGCCAGCATGATGGCGCCGGTCAGCGCCAGGGTGAAAAAGACCGCGGTCCAGTCGAACCAGGTCAGCAGCGCACCGCCGATCATCGGTGCCGCAATCGGCGCGACGCCCATTCCGGCGGTGACGATGGACATGGCCCGTTGCGCCGCCTTGCCGTCATAAATGTCGGCGACGATGGCACGGGCCACCACCGGCGCGGCACAGGCCGCCACGCCCTGTACGAAGCGGGCAGGCAGCAGCACCGCCAGGCTGTCCGCCTGCATGCAGACCACGCCCATGGCGCCATAGACCGCCAGGCCCGCCAGCAGCACCGGCCGCCGGCCGATCCGGTCCGAGGTCGGGCCCAACAGCAATTGGGCGATGGCGAAACCGGCCAGAAACACGCCGACGACCAATTGCGCCCGCGCTTCCGGCACGTTGAAATCGGCCGCCAGCGCGGGCAGGCCCGCCAGCGGCATGTCGATGGACAGGGGCGTGATGCCCGTCAGACCGGTCAACAGGATGATAACGGCAAGGCTCTCTTTCCGCAGCACGGCGGTAAAATCCTTCTAATCCAACGCGGAATGGTGGGAAAACCGGGAGGGAGGCGATAACATTATGGCATGTGGCTGTCTGATGCTTCCTTTTCAGGGGTTCGCGGTGCTTTGGCCGCACTGGTGCTGCTGTCGGCCATGCCGGTCGGGTCTGCCGCGCGCGCCGACCAGACCGACCCGGCCCTGGACGGCCTGTTTGCCATTTTGCAGACCACGGCCGATCCGGCGGTGGCGAGCGCGGCGGACCGGGAAATCTGGTGGCGCTGGACCGAATCCGGCGATGATGCCATCGATCGGCTGATGCAGATGGGGCTCTTGGCCATGCAGGGCGGCCGGCTGGCCGCGGCGGAAGAGGTGTTTGGCGAGGTCGTTGCCCTGCGTCCCGACTTTGCCGAGGCGTGGAACAAGCGGGCGACGGTCCGCTATTTCGCCGGTAACCTCGACGGCTCGATGGCCGATTGCGCGCAGGTGCTGGCGTTGGAAGGACGACACTATGGAGCAATGTCGGGCATGGGGCTGATCCTGATGGCCAAAGGCAACAAGCGGGACGCGCTGGAATGGTTCGAGCGCGCCCTGGCGGTCAATCCGCACATGGTCGGTGCGCGCCTCCATGCAGAGGCGTTGCGCAAACACCTGGAAGGCGAACCGATCTGACCCCCGCAATCCGAATTGCTTGACGAACCGCCAGACCTGGCGATGTGGAGGCCCCCTTTGACCCGACCGGAAGCATACGGCTTCCAATCCGGTTATGCGCCCGTGGGCGACGTGCGGCTGCATTATGCCCGCACCGGAAATGGACCCCCGTTGATCCTGCTGCACGGCTGGCCGGAATTCTGGCTGACCTGGCGCAGGCTCATGCCGTTGCTGGCCGACCGGTTCGACCTGATCGCACCGGACCTGCGCGGCTTCGGCGCCAGCGACAAGCCGACTTTCGGCCCCTCCCGCACCCAGACGGCGGATGTGATGGCCCGGGATATTCTGGGCCTGATGGATGCGCTCGGCATCCGGCGCGCCGGGCTGGTCGGCCACGATGTCGGCGCCATGGTGATGCAGGCGGCGGCCTTGCAGGCGCCGAACCGGATCAGCGGCCTGTTCTTCTTCAACTGCCCCTATCCCGGCATCGGCCAGCGCTGGTATGCGCCCGAGCAGGTGAAGGAGGTCTGGTATCAGAACTTTCAGCAACTGCCCTGGGCCGCCCGTATGGTGGGGGAAAGCCGGCAGAGTTGCGCGCTCTATTTCCGCCATTTCCTGACCCACTGGGCCGGCCGCATCGACGCGTTCGACGAGGATTTCGAGGCCTGGGTCGACAATTTCATGCAGCCGGGCAACATCCAGGGCGGGTTCAACTGGTATCTGTCGGTGGCGGCAACGCGCCTGGCCATTGCCCGGGGCGAGCTGCCGCCGCAACCGCCCATCGACCTGCCGACCGGCGTGCTCTGGGGGCGGCTCGATCCGGTGCTGCGGGTGGAGTGGGCGGACCGCATGCCGGAGTTCTTTCCCCGGGTCGAAATGGCCGTCTGTGAGAGTGCCGGCCATTTCGTGCATTACGAAGCGCCACAGGAAGCCGCCGCCGCCGTGGGGGCCCTGTTCGAACGCGTCTCCTGAGACCAGGGCGGCGGCGCTCTTCCCCCTCGGGCCGACCCGCGCAAATCCGTCCGAACGGAGACGGCGTCAGAATTCTTTTCCCACTGGCTCACGATCCCAATCGCGCGCTCGAACAGCGCCAGACAGTCCGTGTCCTGTGAGACGACAGGATTTGGGCTGGCGCGGGAGATGAGGGCAACCGGCAAAGTGTGCTTGTCCGGTCGACCGAACAGCGCCAGCCTCCGCGACCCCGGTTGGCGAAAGGCACCGCATAGCTGCCGGCAAAACAGCCGCCGTCAAGGGCGCAATCGCCGATGGCGACCACCCATTTGGGCGCGGGCATGGCGTTGTAGGTCCGCTGCAAGGCCTCGCGCATGTTTTTGGTGACGGGGCCCGTCACCATCAGCACGTCGGCATGGCGCGGCGAGGCGACGAAGCGCAGGCCGAAGCGTTCGATATCGTAATAGGCGTTGTTGAGCGCGTGGATTTCCAGCTCGCAGCCATTGCAGGAGCCGGCATCGACCTCGCGGATCGACAGGCTGCGGCCCAGGCTCTTGCGCGCCTGCCGCCCCAGCGCTTCGGCCAGTTCGGTCAGGGCCGCGTCGTCCACTGTCGGCGGCGCTTCGGTGAGGGGCCGCTTGATCAAGCTTTCGAACAGGAGCTTGCGCATCTCAGACCTACAGATCGTGCCCGGAATACGAGCAGTTGAACGACTTGTTGCAGAGGGGGAAGTCCGCGACGATGTTCCCTTCGATCACCGCTTCCAACAACGGCCATTGGAACCAGGACGGATCGCGCAGATGGCAGCGCGCGACCCGCCCGTCCGCGCCGATCCTGAGCCAGACCAGGATGTCGCCGCGGAATCCTTCCACGAGCGCCAGGCCCTCGGCCGGGCCGGACACCGGGTCCAGCGGCGATACGAGCGGTCCGTCCGGCATCCCATTCAAGATTTGCGCGATCAGCGACAGGCTTTGCTCCGCCTCCCGGATGCGGATCCAGACCCGTGCGTCGACGTCGCCGGCTTCCAGCACCGGAACCTCGAACGACAGTCGGTCATAGGGCGGATAGGCCCGCGCCCGCCGGGCATCGAATGCCCGTCCCGACGCCCGGCCGACAAAGCCGCCGGCGCCGAACCGCCGCGCCAGCGCCGGATCGAGCCAGCCGGTGGACACGGTCCGGTCCTGTAGCGAGGGCGTGTGGTCATACAGCGCGATCAGCTTCGGCAGACGCAGCCGGATTTCGTCCAGCATCGCCCCGATGGCGTCCCGGCCCTCGCCGGTCAGGTCGGCCGCCACGCCGCCGGGAAGGATGCGGTCGCGCATCAGCCGATGGCCGAAGGCGGTATCTGCTGCCCGCAGGACCAACTCCCTGAGCACGCTGCAATGGGCGTGCATCAACCCGAACGCGGCATCGTTGCAGACCGCGCCGAAATCGCCCAGATGATTGGCCAGCCGCTCCAGCTCCGCCATCAGCGCGCGCAGCCAGACGGCGCGGGTGGGGGGCTCGACCGCCAATGCCTCCTCGGCGGCCTGGGCAAAGGCCAGTGCGTAGGCCACCGTGCTGTCGCCGGAGGTTCGGGCGGCGAGGCGCGCGGCGTCGGCAAGGCTGGCGCCGGCCATGAGGCCTTCGATGCCCTTGTGCACATAGCCGAGCCGCTCTTCCAGCCGCACGACCGCTTCGCCATTGGCGGTGAAGCGGAAATGGCCGGGCTCGATGATGCCGGCATGGACCGGGCCGACGGGGATCTGGTGCAAGCCATCACCTTCCGCGGCCAGAAAGGCGTAGGCGTCGCCTGCGGCCGCATCCGGCCGGGCCTGGCCGAGCGGTTGGCGGGTGCCCCAACGGCCGTGATCCAGCCAGGGGCGGCGATCCGGGGCGTCGTCGGGCACCAGTCCGAACAGGTCACGCGCGGCCCGCTCCAACCGCTGCGCCGGTGCGTGCTGTCGGCCAACCGACGGATAGGTGCCGTCCGGGCAGGCGAGTTCCAGAACGGCGATTTCGTGCGTCGTCTCGTCGAGAAGCGCCATGCGGATTGTGCCCGAGTTGCCCGAAAGCGTGTCGGCCCAGAGACCGAGCAGCACCGCGGCCGGGTTCGCGAGCGCCTCGGCGGCCCGCTGCCAGCCAGTCTCGTCAACCGCGTATCGCTGCCAGTTCCCGTGCGGGGCGCCAGCGGGAGACTTCAGGATGCTGTCCCAGAATGCGGCCATTGTCGGCGCTCCCCTTCGCTCAACCGAGGATGCGGGCGATGTGCTGGAACCAGCCCACCAACGGCACCGGCAGATAGAGACCGGCGCCCAGCACCAGCGCCAGATGCGCATAGAGCGGCAGGTAGGAGGCCTGGCTGGGCACGGTGTTGCCGACCGGCTCGCCGAAGACCATTCCCGTCACGCGCAACAGCAGGGCGCCGAAGGCGACCAGCAGGCCGAAGACCAAAGGGATGGCGAGCAGCGGCTCGGCCGCGAAGGTGGAACTGACGATCAGGAATTCGCTCATGAAAATGCCCATGGGCGGCAGGCCGGCAATGGCGACGACCCCGACCAGCAGGCCCCAGCCCAGGGCCGGGTGGGATTGGGTCAAGCCGCGAATGTCCGAAATCCGTTGGGTTCCCTTGATCTGTGCCACATGGCCGACGGCGAAGAAGATGGCCGACTTGGTCAGGCTGTGCATGACCATGTGCAGCAGGCCGGCGAAATTGGCGAGCGGCCCGCCGAGGCCGAAGGCGAAGACGATGATGCCCATATGCTCGATGGAGGAATAGGCGAACAGCCGTTTGATATCGTGGCGGCGATAGAGCATGAAGGCCGCGAAGATCAGCGACAGCAGGCCCATCGTCATCATCAGCGGCCCCGGACCGATGGCCTCGGGATTGGCGGCCAGCAGGATCTTGAAGCGCAGCACCGCATAGAGCGCCACATTCAGGAGCAAACCCGAAAGCACGGCCGAGATCGGGGTCGGGCCTTCCGCATGGGCGTCGGGCAGCCAGGCGTGCAGCGGCGCGAGGCCCACCTTGGTGCCGTAGCCGAGCATGAGAAAGATGAAGGCCAGATTGAGCAGGGCCGGATCGAAGGCGGCCGCCTGCTCCACCAGCAGGGTCCAGACCATGGCGTCGCCGCCCTCGCCGACGAAGGGGCGCGCCGCCAGATAGACCAGGATCGTTCCGAACAGGGCGAAGGCAATGCCGACACTGCCGAGCAGGAAATACTTCCAGGCCGCTTCCAGCGCCTCGTGGGTGCGGTAGATGCCGACCATCATCACGGTGGTCAGCGTGGCCAGTTCGACCGCCACCCACATCAGGCCGATATTGTTGGCCACGAACGCCAGATTCATGCCGAACATCATGATCTGGTACATGGCGTGGTAGAAGCGCAGGTTCGCGGGCGTCAGCCGCCCGGTTTCCAACTCGTGGGCGATATAGCTGGCGCTGAACAGGCTGGCGGTGAAGCCGACGAAGGTGTTCAGCACGATGAAGACGATGTTGAGGTCGTCGACGAAGAGATAGTGCCAGGCGTCCGGACGGTCGGTCACGAACAGCGACAGCGCGGAGAGGAAGGTGAGGAAGCAGGCGAGCACGTTGAGGCGCGCCGCCGCCTTGTAGCCGGGCAGCGCCGCCAGGAGGGCGGCCGCCACCACGGGAATGATCAGAACGGCGCTTTCCGCCTGAAAGGGCAGAGCGATCATCGCCGCTCTCCCCGGAAATCGTCGAGCGCGCCGACATCCACCGTGTCGAACCGCTCGCGGATGCGGAACAGGAAGATGCCGATGACGATGAAGGCGATGACGATGGAAAAGGCGACGCTGATTTCCACGACCAACGGCATGCCGCGCGCGCCGGTGGCGGCGAAGATCAGGCCGTTTTCCAGCGACATGAAGCCGATCACCTGGCTGACCGCGTTGCGGCGCGTCACCATCACCAGCAGGCCGAGCAGCAGCACCGACAGGGCAAAGGCCAGATCCTCGCGCGCCAGCGGGTCCGCCTCCGGGGTGATCCTCAGGATCACCACCAGCGACAACGCCACCAGCGCCATGCCGGCCAGCATGGTCGGGCCGATGCCGCCGACGGTTTCGATGTCGCGGTGAATGCCGAGCCGGCGCACGATCCGGTGCAGCGTCAACGGAATGACGATCGCCTTGAAGCCCAGCGCAATGCCCGCCGTGACGAACAGATGCGGCGCATCCTGGATCACGGCATGCCAGGCGACCGAAAGCGTCAGCACCAGCGCATGCAGGGCATAGACATTGATGAGGGCGGAAAGCCGATCCTGATACAGCAGCATGAAGCTGACCAGTACCAGACCGCCGGCCAGCAGATGGGCGACATCGAAGGTAATATTGCCGTACATCACAGACTTCTCGACACGAACAGCAGGAGCGTGCCCAGAAGGCCGAGCATGAGCGCCGCGCCCAGGAAATCCGGCACCCGGAACACCCGCATCTTGGCAATGCTGGTTTCGAATACGGCGAGAAGACCCGCGCCGACAGCGATCTTGGCGACGAAGGTCCCGGCTCCAACCAGATAGTCTGTCCCGCTGGCGCCGGGCGCCGCGATCCCCCAGGGCACGAAGATGCAGGCGATCAGCGACATGTAGAGCACCAGCTTCAGGGATGCCGCCATTTCGATCATGGCCAGATGGCGCCCCGAATATTCCAGCACCATGGCCTCGTGCACCATAGTGAGTTCCAGATGGGTGGCGGGGTTGTCGACCGGGATGCGGGCGTTCTCTGCAATCGCCACCAGGATCAGCGCGACCAGGGCCATGCCGAGCGACACGCGCAGCCCCACCTCGGGCGAGCTCATCAGTTCGGAGACGGTCAAGAGCTGCGTCGAGCCCGCGACCAGCGACAGGGTGAAGACGGTCAACAGCATCGCCGGCTCGGCCAGAGAGGCGATCATCATTTCCCGGCTGGAGCCGATGCCGCCGAAACTGGTGCCGACATCCATGCCGGCCAGGGCCAGGAAGAACCGTCCGAAGCCCAGCAGGGCGATGATGGCGATCAGGTCCGCCGTCCAGCTGAACAGGAAGCCGCTGCCGAAGGTGGGCACCAGGGACGCGGCGACCCAGGTCGACGAGAACACGAGATAGGGGGCCACCCGGAACAGCCAGGAGGCGTTTTCCGCCAACACCGTTTCCTTGCGCAGCAAGCGGATCAGGTCCCGATACGGCTGAAAGACCGAGGCGCCCTGCCGGCGGGTCAGCCGCGCTTTCAGCTTGCGCACGACCCCGGTAAGCAGGGGGGCGAGCAGCAGCACCGCCGTCATCTGCAGCCCTTGGGTGAGGAGATCGACGATCAGGTCCATAGCGCCAGCACCAGCAAAAGGCCGACCAGGGCAAGGAAGACGAGGCCCAGATATTTGCGGATTGTCAGGAATTGCAGCCGGTTGAGCCGCACGGCCGCGAACTGGATTCCCTGGGAAACCGGCGCGTAGAGCCATTCCCAGACCAGATCGCGATGCTCCACCACCAGCCGGGCCGGGCGGAGATCCCCCGGCGGCGGCATGGTCACCCGCTCGCGCGCCAGGAACACCATCGAGCCGAACACCCGGCGGATCGGCTGGGCGAAGCTGCTGGCGGTGTATTGCGTATTGGGCAGCGCGTTGGGGAATCCGCAATCCCAGGCCGCGCTCCGCCGCGACTGGCGGGACGCGAAATTGTGGATGATCAGGGCCGCGATCCAGGCCGAGGCAACGATGAAAACGAACAGCAGCACGCCGTTATAGGAGCTCTTGGTTTCCGCGATCGGCGCGATCGACAGCCATGGCAGGTTCGACTGGGGCGGGATGGTGCCGTGGATCAGCGTTGCGGTCAGCGGCGCCAATGCGTCCATGACGAATCCCGGCAGAACGCCGAGAATCAGGCAGAGCGCGGCAAGCGCCAGCATCGCCGAGAGCGAAAACCGGTCGACCTCATGCGCCTCGCCGGCGGCCGGCGACCGGGGCCGGCCGAGGAAGGTGATGCCGAAGGCCCGGACGAAACAGCCCGCCGCCAGCGCCGCGGACAGCGCCAGCAGGCCGCCGACGCCCGGAACGATGATTTTCAGCCCCCATTGCGGCAGGTCCGGGCTTTGCAGCACCGCCTGAAACGTCAGCCATTCCGACACGAAGCCGTTCAGCGGCGGCAGGGCGGAGATGGCCATGGCGCCGATCAGGAAGGCAAAGCTGGTATAGGGCATCCGGTGGATCAGCCCGCCCAGCCCGTCCATGTCGCGCTTGCCGGTGGCATTGATGACCGCACCGGCGCCGAAAAACAGCAGGCTCTTGAACACCGAGTGGTTGAGGATGTGGAACAGCGCGGCGGTGAAGGCGAGGGCCGCGGCCCAGCCCATGTCGCTCGCCCGGAACGCCAGGGCCAGGCCGAGGCTGACGAAGATCACGCCGATATTCTCGATGGTCGAACAGGCGAGCAGGCGCTTCAGGTCGGTTTCCATCAGCGCATAGAGAATGCCGAGCGTCGCGGTCACGCCGCCGAGTGCGATCAACACCGCGCTCGACCACCAGGCCGGCTCGCCGAGGAGATCGAACACCACGCGGATAAAGCCGTAGATCGCCACCTTGGTCATGACGCCGCTCATCAGGGCGGACACGTGGCTCGGGGCGGCCGGATGGGCCAGCGGTAGCCAGACATGCAGCGGCACCAGGCCGGCCTTGGACCCGGCGCCCAGCAGCATCAGCAGGAACACGATCGCGGTGATGACCGTGTCGTGCGGCATGGCGCGGATGGCGTCGAAACCATAGCCGCCGGTCGGCCCGGCCAGCAGGCCGAACGCCAACAGCAGCGACAGCGTGCCGAAACTCGCCATGACCAGATAGACAAAGCCGGCGCGCAGATTGTCTTCCGAGCGGTGATGCGACACGACCAGCGCCCAGGACGCCAGCGACATGAACTCCCACGACAGCAGGAAGGTGAAGGCGTCATCCGCCAGCACCACCAGGTTCATGCCGGCCAGAAAGGCCGGGAAGAACGGCAGGACGCGGTGCGGCGCGTCTTCATGCCGGCCATAGCCGATGCCGTAGAGGCTCGCCATGGCGCCGCCGAAATTCACGATGGCCAGAAACAGCGCGGACAGCCCGTCGAGCCGGAAATGCGCGCCGATCCAGGGCAGGCCCAATGGCAGGGAAACGCGCGAGACGACGTCGGGCGCCCCGATCAGATGACCGCCGGCAATCGCCAGGATCAGCCCGCAAACCCCCAGCGTCACGCCATAGACCCATGCGCCGACAGCGGCCGCGCGCGCCAATGCGATGGCAAGGACGGCCGTTCCCAGAAGGGCCGCAATCGCCCACAACAGCCAGGAAGCCTCGCCGATCATGATGGCCGGCTCTCCTCCGCCGCTCCGCCCTTGGCGAGCCGGGCCGGATCGAAGTCGGTTTTCAGGCGCACCCCGCGCCCGCCCGCGGTGCTTTCCGCACCTTCGGCGATCAGTTCGAGGCCGGCCGCATCGAGGGCTGCGATCAACTTCATCAGCGAATCCACATTTCCCCGGATCACGGACTCGCTCGCTTCCATCCGCTGGATCGTCGGGACCGACAGGCCGGCCAGATCCGCGAGCGTCTTCTGATCGATCCCGAGCAGCGCCCGTGCGGCGCGCAACTGAGCAGCGGTTATCACAAACGGACCCCAGGGTTGGAGACGAAGCTTGAGAATTGAGTTGGATACTATGATTAAGAATGGCTTTTGGTCAAGAAGTGATGTTTCAAACATCAAAACTGATAGGGCGGCGCATGCGCCATAGCGGATTGCACCGAGAATTCGGCGCGAAGGCGATCACGAACGAAAGCAGTCAAACCGCACGGCGGATGGCTTGCAAAACATTCGGTTACACTCTGGGGGAGGTGGTGGCAAAGGGATCGGCAACCCTTTGAAGTCTTTGGTGGGTGCACAAGGACTCGAACCTTGGACCCGCTGATTAAGAGTCAGCTGCTCTACCGACTGAGCTATGCACCCGAAAGAGGGGCTTACCTAGCAATGCGCGGCGCGCTTGTCGAGGCAAAATTTGCGCCTCGGCCCTAGGAAATGCCGCGATGCCGGAGCGGCAGACGACCGCGGTGGATGGCGGCGCTCTGAATAAAGCCAAAGCCGATCAGCAGGGTCAGCATGGACGTGCCGCCATAAGAGACCAGCGGCAATGGAACGCCCACCACCGGAAGCAACCCCATGACCATCGCCATGTTGATGAACGCGTACAGAAAGAAATTCGTGGCCAAGCCCAGAACCAGAACACGGGCAAAGACGCTCTCGCAGCGCATCATGATGGCGTAACAGCAGCCGATAATGCCGATGATGATCGCCGCCAGCAGGATCGAGCCGAAAAAGCCGAACTCCTCCGCCAGCAGGGTGAAGATGAAGTCGGTGTGTTTTTCCGGCAGGAAGCTCAGTTGCGATTGGGTGCCGCCGATGAAGCCCTTGCCGAACAGGCCGCCGGACCCCAGGCCGATCTTCGATTGCAGGATGTGATAGCCGGCGCCGTGCGGGTCGCGTCCGGGGTCGAGAAAGGTCAGAACCCGGTCGCGCTGGTAGTCGTGCAGCAGGAACCGCCAGGCCAGCGGGCCGGCGGCCGCCGTCAACGCGGCGCCAAGGGCGAACTTCCACCAGGCCAAGCCGGCCAGGAAGGTGACGGCCACGGCCAGCGCCACCAGAATCATCGCGGTTCCCAAATCGGGCTGTCGCAGGACCAGCAGGGCCGGTATGCCGGTCAGCACCGCGGGTGGGATCAGAACGACGATCCGGTCGACCTGGTTTTCGTCCAGGTCGTGGAAATAGCGCGCCAGGGCCAGCACCAGCGCCAGTTTCATCGTTTCCGAGGGCTGGAGGTTCATGAAGCCGAGGGAGATCCAGCGCTGCGAGCCTTCGCCGACGCCGGTGAACTCGACCATCACCAGCAAGGCCAGCGCCAGGGCATAGACCAGATAGGCGGTGCGCCACCACAGCGTGAAGCTGATGGTGGCGACGGCGATCATCATCACCATGCCGATGCCGAATCGCAGCGCCTGTTTCCCGGCCCAGGGCTGCCAGGAGCCGTCCGCGGCGGAATAGAGGATGGCGAACCCGATGCCCGCCAGCGCAACGATCAGGCCGATCAGCCACCAGTCGAGACGGGTGACCCGATACCAGAGCGAGGCCGGGTCCGCCGCGGCGGCAGGGGACGCGAGGGAAAAGCGGGGCGAGAGGCGGGCCGGGCGCATGGCGTCGGTCTCAGGTCGGTTGGTTCTGGCTGAGCCGCATCTGGGCGACGCGCAACAGGTCGGCGGCGATCGGAGCGGCGACGCGCGAACCGCCGCCGCCATGCTCCACGATCACGCTGACCGCGTAGCGGGGGGCGTCGATGGGGGCAAAGCCCACGAACAGCGCGTGGTCGCGCTCCTGGCGCGGCAGTTCGTCGTTGCGCAGCACGCGCTGCCGCCGCTCGCGCTGGCTGATGCGGCGGACCTGGCTGGTGCCGGTCTTGCCGCCCATGCGCAGGCGTTCGTGCGGGATTTGCGAGGAGGCCGCGGTGCCCTTGGGCTCGCTGGTGACGCCGATCATGGCCCGGCGCACAATGTCCAGGGCTTGGGCGGAGACGGTGAGCGTGTCTTCGGCCTGACCCGGATGAGCCGATTCGGCCAGAAGCCCCGGGCGCACCAGTTGGCCGCCATTCACCATCCGGGCCGTCATGGCCGCCAGTTGCAGCGGGGTTGCCAGCACATAGCCCTGGCCGATGCCGGCCACCAGGGATTCGCCGATCTGCCAGGGGCGGTCGAAGCGTTTGCGCTTCCATTCCTTGTCGGGGATCAGGCCGGGTTGTTCGCCCGGCAGATCGATGCCGAGCCGGCTGCCGAGCCCGAACCGGCGCGCCATGTCGGCGATCCGGTCGATGCCGATGCGCCGGGCGACCTCGTAGAAATAGATGTCGCAGGACTGCACGATGGCGTCGTGCACGTCGACCGAGCCGTGCCCGCCGCGGTTCCAGCAGTGGAAGCGGCCCTTGCCCAACTCCAGCACACCGGAGCAATGAAACTTCGTTTTCGGCGTGATCTGACCGGATTCGAGCCCGGCCAGCGCCACCAGCATTTTGAAGGTCGAGCCCGGCGCGTACTGGCCGGCAATGGCCTTGTCCACCAGCGGCGCATTCGGCGCGTTCAGCAGCCGGTCCCAGTTGACCTGGCTGATGCCGTCGGGAAACAATCCGGGGTCGAATGACGGGCGGCTGATCAGGGCGATCACCTCGCCCGAATGGATGTCCATGACCACGGCGGCGCCTGTTTCCTCGCCGAACAGGCTGGCGCCGTAGCGCTGCAACTCCGCATCCAGGGCGAGGCGCACGGTGGCGCCGGGCTTGCCGGGATCGCGGTGCAATTCCCGGATGACGCGCCCGACCGCGTTGACCTCCACCTGCCGCCGCGCCGCCTCGCCCCGCAAGGCGTCGTCATAGACGCGCTCGACGCCGGACTTGCCGATGCGCAGGTCCGGCAAGGCCAGCACCGGGTCGCCGGTCAGGTCCTTCTTGGCGACGGCGCCGACATAGCCGACCACGTGCGCACACAACTCGCCCGTGGGGTAGACCCGTTCGTCGGTGGCGGCGATCTCCACCCCCGGCAGGTCCGGGCTGCGCGCGGCGACGTGGGCGATCTCCTTCCAGGTCAGATTGCTGTGCGTGACGATGGGCACGAACGCCCGCTGACGCCGGGCCAGTTCGATCACCCGCTGGCGATGCTCCGGCGCCAGCGGCACGATCCGGTCGAGCCGGTCGAGCAGGGCGGCGAGGTCTTCGGCCTCTTCCGGCACGACGGCGATGCGATAGCTGGTGCGGTTCGTCGCCAGCGGCTGGCCGAAGCGGTCGACGATCATGCCCCGGCTGGCCACGGCGAAGCGCACATTGATGCGGTTCTCGTCGGCCAGCACCGCGTACCGGTCGGCCTCCAGCACCTGAAGCTGGTACATGCGGGCGGCCAGCAGGCCGAATCCGCCCAGTTGCGCGGCGCCCAGCAGCATGGCGCGGCGGGAAATGCGGCCCAGTTGCCGCTGGCTCTGCCGGTCGGGGCCGTTACGGTTCATCGCGCCGGCTCCACAAAACCCAGGTCAGGACAAACGCCAGCAGGGGAAAGACGACGATGGATGCGGCCGCGCGCGCCAGCATCGGATCCGGCGCCAGCCAGATCACGTGATAGACGGAGACCGCAAACCAACTGGCCGCCGCCGCGAGGGCGGCCACCGGCACGAAGCCCAGCCAGAGATGGGACAGGCGGTGCGGGTCCAGCGGAAGGTTGCTGGCCAGCCCATAGACCAGCACATAGACAAAGGCGTGCAGGCCGACCGGCACCGCACTCAGCAAATCGTGCAGCAGGCCCAGGCCGAACAGAACCGGCGCCGACACCGCCGGCGGGCGCCGCACCGATGCCAGATAGACCGCGATCAGCACGAAGTCGGGCAGGGGCCTCTGGTCGAATGGGGTGGGCAGGGCGGACAGCAGGATCAGGCCGGCCAGTGCCATGCTTGGCAGGGCCTGTGCGGCCCACCCTTCGGCCAGGTCGGTGGAGTTGCGATAGAGCATCGTCTCAGCGCGATCCCTGCGCCAGGTCGAGTTGCGGCACACTGCCGTAGTCGACGATGCGGACGAAGTCGAGCCGATCCCAGTCGACGAACGGACGCACCTCCCAGCCGCCGCCGGCCGCGGCCTCGACGACGCCGATGGGCAGGCCGGCCCGGAAAACGCCGCCGTCGCCGGAGGTCAGCACGATGGCGCCGGGCGCCGGCGCGGCGTCGCTGACGAAGAATTCCAGCCGTGGCAACGGGCCGTTGGTGCCGGTCATGATGGCGCGCCGGCGGCTTTCGCCGATGGCGACCGGGATTTTCGAGTTGAGGTCGGTGATCAGCAGCACGCGCGCGGCCTGCCGGCCCACCGTCTGCACCCGGCCGATCAGCCCCTCCGCCGCCAGCACCGGCAGGTCCTTGCGCACCCCCTGGTCGCCGCCGACATGCACCATCAGGCTGCGGGCGAACACGCCGCCGGTATCGGCGATGATGCGGGTGCTGACCGATTTCGCCACCGGTCCGGGATCGAACCGCAACAGCCGCCGCAGCCCGGCATTCTCGGTCTTCAGGTCGTGGGCGATCAGGCGGAGATTGGCGAGGCGGGCGTTTTCCTCCCGCAGGCGGCGATTCTCGTCGATCAGGTCGCCGATGGCGGCAACGTCCTTGAACCAGCCGTAAACGCCGGCAAACGGCGAGGACACCGCGTCCAGAACGGGTGCGGACAGGTCGGAAACCGTGCTGCGGGCCGTGTCGAAGATCCGGGTGTCGACCTTGCCGATCAACACCAGCCCGAACGCAATCAGCGCCAGGCCGAACACCGCCAGCCGGCGCAACACGCTGGCCGCGGTGCGCAGACCGGCATCGATCAGTTCGCCGACGCTATGCGGTTCGTCGTCCATCCGGCTCCCAGGCACCGCGCTTCCCCTCAAGGAAGGCGGGTAGCTATTCGATCAAGACGCTTTGGAGGGCTTGCCGTTCCTCCAGGCAGCGTCCGCAGCCGAGCGCAACGCATTCTAGCGGATTCTCCGCAATCGATACAGGCAGCCCGGTCGCCTCGCGCAGCACCAGGTCCAGATTCGGCAACAGGCCGCCACCGCCGGTCAGCACGATGCCCCGGTCGACGATATCCGCGGCCAGTTCCGGCGCGGTGTTCTCCAGGGCGACCTTGACCGCCTCGACGATCTGGTGGATGGGCTCTGCCAGGGCTTCGGCAACCTGACTTTCGCTGATCACGACCTCACGCGGGACGCCGTTCGTCAGGTCGCGCCCGCGTACCGCCGCCCGGCGCTCTTCCTCTTCCTCTACCGGCCAGGCCGTGCCGATGGAAACCTTGATCCGTTCCGCCGTCGATTCGCCGATCAGCAGGTTGTGATGGCGGCGCACATAGTTGGCGATCGCTTCGTCCATCTTGTCGCCGCCGACGCGGACCGAGCGGGAATAGACGATGCCCCCCAGCGACAGCACGGCCACTTCCGTGGTGCCGCCGCCGATATCCACGACCATGGAGCCGGTCGGCTCCGTGACCGGCAGGCCGGCGCCGATGGCCGCGGCCATGGGTTCCTCGATCAGGTACACCCGGCGGGCGCCGGCGCCCATGGCGCTTTCCTTGATGGCGCGCCGTTCCACCTCGGTTGCGCCGGAGGGCACGCAGACCACGATTTGCGGGCTGACGAAGCTGCGCCGGTTGTGCACCTTATGGATGAAATGCTTGATCATTTCCTCCGCCACCTCGAAATCGGCGATGACGCCGTCCCGCAGCGGGCGGATGGCCGTGATATTGCCGGGGGTGCGCCCCAGCATGCGCTTGGCTTCCTCGCCGACGGCGACGACCTGCGGCCGCCCGCGGATCTCGCGCACGGCGACGACGGACGGTTCGTCCAGCACGATGCCGCGGCCGTTGACATAGACCAGGGTGTTGGCGGTGCCCAGGTCGATGGCCATATCCTGGCTCAGAAGTCCGAGAACGGCTGAAAACATTGCGCCTCACAAAAACCTTGCGCCCGAAACGGGCGCAGCGCGGCTATATATAGCCGCGCTGCCAACCCTTCGAAAGTGGAACGCTGTCGCGCAACAGCTTAGTTCTTGGATTTATCCACCAGCGCGTTCTCGCCGATCCACGGCATCATCGCGCGCAGGCGCTCGCCGACCTCTTCGAGCTGGTGCTCGGCACCGATGCGGCGCTTCGCCTTGAAGCTGGTCTGGCCGGCGGCGTTCTCCAGCACCCATTCGCGGCTGAACTCGCCACGCTGGATCTCGCCCAGCACCTCTTTCATGCGCTCCTTGACAGAGGCATCGATGACGCGCGGGCCGCGGGTGTAGTCGCCGTATTCGGCCGTGTTCGACACCGAATAGCGCATGCCGGCCATGCCGCCCTCATAGATCAGGTCGACGATCAGCTTCACTTCGTGCACGCACTCGAAATAGGCCATTTCCGGCGCATAGCCGGCCTCGACCAGGGTTTCGAAACCGGCCTGGATCAGGGCGGTCAGGCCGCCGCAGAGCACGGTCTGCTCGCCGAACAGGTCGGTCTCGCACTCTTCCTTGAAGGTGGTCTCGATCACCGCCGCGCGGCCGCCGCCATTGGCGCAGGCATAGGACAGCGCCAGGTCATGGCAGTTGCCGCTGGCATCCTGATGGATGGCGATCAGCGACGGCACGCCGGCGCCGCGCACATACTCGCTGCGCACCAGGTGGCCGGGGCCCTTTGGCGCGACCATGAACACGTCGATGTCCGAGCGCGGGTTGATCAGGTTGAAGTGGATGGAGAGGCCGTGCGCCACCGCCAACGCCGCGCCGGGGCGGATATTGGCGGCAATGTCCTGGGCATAGAGCGCGGCCTGGCCCTCGTCCGGGGTCAGCATCATGACCACGTCGGCCCACTTGGCGGCCTCGGCCGGCGCCATCACCTTGAAGCCGGCGCCTTCGGCCTTCGGCGCGCTGCCTGAGCCCGGACGCAGGCCGACCACGACCTCGGCCACGCCGCTGTCGCGCAGGTTGTTGGCATGCGCGTGGCCCTGGCTGCCATAGCCGAGAATCGCGACTTTCTTGCCTTTGATCAGGTTCAGATCGGCGTCGCGATCATAGTAAACACGCATGGCACACATTGGTTGGTCGTCCTTCTTGTTCGGATCGGATCGGGCGCCGCCAGCGGCGCAGGGATCGGTGACGGCCCCGACAAGCCAAAATCCCACGGGGCCGATAATCTTAGGTGCAGGCTTCTAAAGCCCTCGATTGCCGCGCGCAATGGCGACGGAGCCGGTGCGGGCCACATCGGTCAGGCCCAATGGCCGCATCAGGTTGATGAACGCATCGACCTTTTCCCCGGAGCCGGTGATTTCGAACACGAACGACTCGTTGGTGGAGTCGACCGGATGGGCCCGGAAAATATCGGCGATCCGCAGCGATTCCACCCGGGTTTCGCCCTTGCCGACCACCTTGATCAGCGCCAGCTCGCGGCCGACGAACGGCCCTTCCTCGGTCAGGTCGCTGACCGCGTGCACCGGCACCAGCCGGCCGAGCTGCGCCTTGATCTGTTCGATGATCATCGGCGTGCCGGAGGTGACGACGGTGATGCGGGAGAGATGCTCTTCCGGGTTCACCTCCGCCACCGTCAGGCTTTCGATATTGTAGCCGCGGCCGGAAAACAGGCCGATGACCCGGGCCAGAACGCCCGGTTCGTTGTCCACCAGCACCGATAACGTGTGCTGCTCAATCGCTTGGTCTTGCAAGAATGCCTCCGCGTGGGGCGGTTGTTCGGTTTGTCCTGGGTGGCCGTCATCGCGAGGCGGCGTGTTCGCCGACGCCACCCGGCCATGGCCGTCCGGATGGCGTCGCGCCGCGCGCGATGACGCCGACAGAGGGGGAGGGGCCTAGACCAGCACCATGCCGTCTTCGGAGATGGGGCGGGCGGCCTCGTCTTCCGGGCCCAGCAGCATGTCGCAATGGGCCGCGCCCGACGGGATCATCGGGAAGCAGTTTTCCTTCTTGTCGACGCAGATGTCGGCGATCACCGGGCCGTCGGTCGCGATCATCCGGGCGATGACGTCGTCGAGCTCGTCCGGCGTGGTGGCGCGCAGGCCGGTCCAGCCGAAGCTTTCCGCCAGCTTGATGAAGTCCGGCAGCGAGGCGGTGTAGCTCTCGGCATAGCGGCCGCCATGCAGCAATTCCTGCCACTGGCGCACCATGCCCATCCATTCGTTGTTCAGGATGAACACCTTGATCGGCGTCTTGTACTGCGCCGCACACGACATTTCCTGCATGTTCATCAGGAACGACGCCTCGCCGGAGACATCGACCACCAGCGCATCCGGATGGGCGACCTGGGTGCCGATGGCGGCCGGCAGGCCATAGCCCATGGTGCCGAGCCCGCCCGACGTCATCCACCGGTTCGGCTTCTCGAACTTCAGGAACTGCGCCGCCCACATCTGGTGCTGGCCGACCTCGGTCGTGATGAAGACGTCGCGCTTGTCCTTGTCCAGATGGGCCTGCAAGCGCTCCAGCGCGTATTGCGGTTTGATGACCTCTTTGCTGGTCCGGTAGGTGAGGCACTTCCGCTCTTGCCAGCTGCGGATCTGCTCCCACCACTGGGCGAGGGCCGCGCCGTCGGCCGCCAGCTTTTGCTGGTGCCAGCCGTTCAGCAATTCCGCCAGCACCACGCCGGCATCGCCGACAATGGGCAGGTCGACCGGCACGTTCTTGTTGATCGACGAGGGGTCGATGTCGATGTGGATCTTCTTCGCCGTCGGCGCGAACGCATCCAGGCGGCCGGTCACCCGGTCGTCGAAGCGGGCGCCGACCGCGATGATCAGGTCGCTCTGGTGCATGGCCAGATTGGCCTCGTACATGCCGTGCATGCCCAGCATGCCGAGCGACATCGGGTCGGAGGCCGGGAAGGCGCCCAGCCCCATCAGCGTCTGGGTGCAGGGGAAGCCCGTGGTGTGCACCAGCCTGGTCAGCGTCTCCGAGGCACCGGGGCCGGCGTTGATGACACCGCCACCCACATAGAAGATCGGCTTTTTCGCCGCCGCCATCATCTCCAGCGCCGCCTCGACCTTGCCTTCGGCCGGCTGGGTCGGCGGGTTGTAGGAGCGGTGCTGCACCGCGCTCGGCGGGGTGTAGACGCCCTCGGCGAACTGCACGTCCTTCGGCACGTCGATCACCACCGGGCCGGGGCGGCCGCTGCGGGCGACATAGAACGCCTCGTGCACCACACGGGCGACGTCGTTCACGTCCTTGATCAGATAGTTGTGCTTGGTGCAGGGGCGGGTGATGCCGGTCGTATCCGCTTCCTGGAAGGCGTCGTTGCCGATCAGGTGCGTCGGCACCTGCCCCGTGAAGCAGACGATCGGAATCGAATCCATCAAGGCATCGGTCAGGCCGGTCACGGCATTGGTCGCGCCCGGACCGGACGTCACGAGCACCACGCCCACCTTGCCGGTGGAGCGCGCATAGCCCTCCGCCGCATGGACCGCACCGCCTTCCTGGCGCGCCAGGAAGTGGCGAAGCTGGTTCTGCTTGAAGATCTCGTCATAGATCGGCAATACCGCCCCGCCCGGATAGCCGAATACGGTGTCCACGCCCTGGTCGATCAGGGCGCGGATAATCAGGGCGGCGCCGTTCATGCGCTCTTCGGTCATCGGTCCAATTCCTTGGGAAGCTTGGAGCAGGAGGGGTAAGAAAATAGCCCACCCTGGCATAGCCGGGCGGAACTTAGAGAAGGATCATTCGCCGGTCAACCCGTTTTGCGAATAAATGATAAGATTTCTTCCGTTAAACTTTCCGAAAATTGCGCGTCAATCCGTAGCGCCCCCGGCAATCGGTGACGGAACCAGGTCAACTGCCGCTTGGCAAACCGCCGCGTGGCCTGCTGTGCGGCGGCCAGGGCCTCCGGCAGCGACATGGTGCCGCGTAAATAGGCAGCCAGGTCGGCCATGCCAAGCGCTTTCATCGCCGGCAGGCCGGGATCGAGCCCGCGGGCCAGCAGCGCCTCGACCTCCGCCAGGGCGCCTTCGTCCAGCATCGCCTCCAGCCTGCGGTCGCACCGCGCGTACAACACCGGGCGCGGCGGGTTGAGCCAGACGGCCGCGTGCGGGAAGGGCGCGGGCTCCGGCGGCAGGCGTTGCCAGGCGCTGAGCGTCCGGCCGGTCGCCCGCCACACCGCCCGGGCGCGGATCAGGCGCTGCCGGTCGCCCGGGCCGATGCGGGCCGCGGCTTCCGGGTCGTGCTCCGCCAGGGCCGCGGCGAAGGCGGGCAGGCCCAGGCGCTCGGCCTCGGCTTCGGCCTCTGCCAGGGCCGCGGGCGGCAGGTCCGGGATCGGGCTCAGGCCGTTTGTCAGTGCCTCGATATAAAAGCCGGTGCCGCCGGTGACGATGGCGCGGCGCCCGGCGGCATGGGCCTCGTGGATACAGGCCAGGGCCGCCTCCCGCCACCGGCCGGCGGAATAGCGCTCGGCCGGGTCGACATGGCCGTAGAGCCGGTGGGGCACCCGCGCCTCGTCTTGCGCGGAGGGACGGGCGGTCAGGATGCGCAGGCCCTCATAGACCTGCATCGAGTCGGCGTTGATGACGTCGCCGTCCAGGTGCTCGGCCAGCGCCAGGGCCAGCGCCGACTTGCCGGATGCGGTCGGCCCGGCCACGACGATGATGGGGCGCGCACTCATCGCGGAGAAAGGCCGCATCGCGGCGGCCGCCCGGCTCGGCTATGACCGCCGCCATGACGAACGACAGTCCCTACACCCTGACCCTGGTCGCCGCCGACGGCATGTTGCGCGGCGGCCTGTGGGAGCGCGCGCTGGCCGCTCTCGCCCGGCACACCGCGGTTCTCGGCCCGGCCGACTGGCTGGCGCCGGAGACCGCCTGCGACTGGCCGCTGGCGCATCTGCCCGACGACCATCTGGGCCCGGAACTGGATGGGCTCGGCCTCGATCATGCGGTGCACCGCCAGGGCGAGACGCGGCGCAAGCGCGTGCTGATCGCCGACATGGATTCCACCATCGTCCAGTCCGAAACCCTGGACGAACTGGCCGGCGAGGCGGGGATCAAGGACCAGATCGCGGCCATCACCATGCGCTCGATGCGCGGCGAACTGGACTTCGCCGAAGCCCTGACCGAGCGCGTCGGTGCCCTGAAAGGGCTGGAGGAAGCCGCGCTGGCACGCACGCTCGCCCGCACCCGCGTGATGCCGGGCGCGACCCGGCTGGTGCGCACCATGCGCGCCCAGGGGGCCATTTGCTGGCTGGTCAGCGGCGGATTTTCGTATTTCACCTCGCATATCGCCAAGCAAGTAGGCTTTCACGCCGACCGCAGCAACCGGCTTTGCATTGCCGACGGCCGCCTGACCGGCACCGTCGGCCAGCCGATCCTGGATCGCAACGCCAAGCTGGAGGCGCTGCACGCGCTCTGCGGCGAGGCCGGCGTGGCACCGGCGGAGGCGCTGGCGGTGGGCGATGGCGCCAACGATCTGGCCATGATCCAGGCCGCCGGCATGGGCGTCGCCTTCCAGGCCAAGCCGGCCGTCAAGGAAGCGGCGCGGTTCCGGGTGAACCGCGCCGACCTCACAACGCTTCTGTATTTCCAGGGCTACCGGGCAGCCGAGATTACCGACCGTCTGCCCTGAAGCCTTGCCTCGCTTGGGATGCCCGTGTATCCCGGCCGCCGCAGAGCGGGGCGCCGGGACCGGTTGGCGAGAGCGAACACCGACCGCGCCGGTGTTCGAAGGATGACACCGGCCCCGGAGCGGTGCTCTGCACCGTCCGGGGAACAAGGGGGGACGAACGAGAGCGCCCCCCAAGCCGATGGCGTCAGTCCTCGTGCGTCAGGGGGACGACGACGAAGCGCCGCTCGCCGCCGCGATTGAACAACACCAGAACCGATTTGCGACCGGCTTCCTTGACCGTGGCGACGATGCTGGCGACCTCGCTGGGCTTGGTCACCGCTTCCTGGTTCAGTTCGACCAGGATATCGCCTGGCTTCAGGCCCTTCTTGGCCGCATTGCCGTCCGCCATGACGTCGGTGACGAGCACGCCGTTGACGTCGTCCGGCAGTTCCATGCGTTCGCGGGTCTTGTCGGTCAGGCTGCTGACGGAGATGCCCATGTCGTCGATGGCCGCACCGTTGCCGGGCTCATCGCCCTTGGCCACGGTCGCGGCTTCCTGATCCTCGAGACGGCCGAGGGTCACGGCCACGGTCTTTTCCTCGCCCTTGCGCCAGAGCACCACGTCCACCTTTTCGCCCACCGGCGTTTCGGCGACGATGCGGGGCAGGGCGCGCATGCGGTCGATGGTGTGGCCGTTGAACGACAGGATGACGTCGCCGGACTGGATGCCCGCCTTCGCCGCCGGACCGTTCTCGGAGACGTTGGCGACCAGGGCGCCGTGCGGAGTCTTCAGGCCCAGGCTATCGGCGATTTCCTCGTTGACGGTCTGGATATGCACGCCCAGCCAGCCGCGGCGGGTCTCGCCATACTTGCGCAACTGCGCGATCACCGGCTTGGCCAAGTCGATCGGGACCGAAAAGCCGATGCCGACGCTGCCGCCCGACGGCGAGTAGATCGCCGTGTTGATGCCGATCACCTCGCCATCGACATTGACCAGCGGACCGCCGGAATTGCCCTTGTTGATGGCCGCATCCGTCTGGATGAAGTCATCGTAGGGGCCGCTGCGGATGTCGCGCTTCTGCGCCGAAACGATGCCCGCGGTGACGGTGCCACCCAGGCCGAACGGGTTGCCGATCGCCACCACCCAGTCGCCGACCCGCAGCACGTCGCTGTTGCCGAGCGGCAGATAGGCCAGCGGCTTGTCGCTTTCCACCTTCAGCACGGCGATGTCGGTCTTGGGATCGTGACCGATCAGCTTCGCCGGCAGAGAGGTATCGTCCTGGAAGCGAACGAGGATTTCGTCCGCGCCGTCGATCACATGATTGTTGGTCACGATGATGCCGGTGGGATCGATGACGAAGCCGGACCCCAGCGACGTGACCTGCCGCGGCGCGCTATCCTGCCCCTGCTGGCGGTCGAAGAACTCCCGGAAAAATTCCTCGAACGGAGAACCCGGCGGGAATTGCGGATGCCCGGGGGCGGAGTCCCGCTTGATGGTCTGGGTCGTGGAGATGTTCACCACCGCCGGAAGCGCCTTTTCCGCCATGTCGGCGAAGCTTTCCGGTAAGGCTTTGGCAAAGGCGCCGGACGTGGCGGAGACGAGAAATATCACAAGCGCAAGGGCCATTGAACCCGAACGCTGAACAGCCGGCCAACTCATTGGCTAAGGCCTCCCTCAATCAAAAAAACCTGGAACCGTCGCGAAAGAATGGGACGCGACTCCCAGAACGCAACCCGTATGTAGGCAATCGGTGAGGCTGTTCAACGGCAACGGACGCTGCCCCTTTCCGGGACGCGAGAGCCCGGCGGAAGAACCGGCCGGAGCCGCGGTTTTCGCGTGGCTCCGGCCGGGCAACGGGTCTCACATGCGGATGACCCAGACGATGAAGACGCCGACCACGGCCATGGTCAGGCCGAAGAATCGCACCCGGTCGGTGGGCTCCTGCAGAATGCGCACCACCATGCGCCGCATGGCGTCGGGGAACAGCGCGTAAAGCGCCCCCTCGATCGCCAGCATCAGGCCGAGCCCGACGATGAAGTCGATCATGCGCTGGCCCCGGCCTCGCGGTCTATTGCGCGGTCGCCGGCGAAGTGGCGGGCGCCGTGGGCGTCTCCGTCGTTGCCGGCGGCACCGCGGGAGCGGCCGGCGCGTCGGCGGCCCCCGGAGCGGCCGGCAGGGTCGGCACGTCGGGCACCGCCGGAAGTTTCGGCATTTTCACGTCCGGCACGGCCGGCAGCTTTTGCAGCGACGCGCCCCCGGACCCGTTCTGT
Organism: Alphaproteobacteria bacterium; assembly: GCA_020638555.1. Classification (NCBI taxonomy): domain Bacteria; kingdom Pseudomonadati; phylum Pseudomonadota; class Alphaproteobacteria; species Alphaproteobacteria bacterium. The sequence continues at coordinate 807,711 of JACKII010000002.1, forward strand.
CCGTTGGCGGGTTCGCCCTCTTTTGCGCTCTCTTCCGCGGCCTTCTCCGACTGCGCCGGCAGCGACACGCCCGACTCGATCTTGCCCACGTTCAGCTTGCTGAAATAGCTGAAGAAGTCGGAGTCGGGGCTCAGGACCATGGTGGTGCCGTCGGCGTTCAGCGCCTTGCGGTACGCTTCCATCGAGCGGTAGAAGGCAAAGAACTCCGGGTCCTTGCCAAAGGCATCCGCATAAATGCTGATCGCCGAGGCATCGCCTTCGCCGCGCAGCACCTGCGACTGGCGTTGCGATTCGGCGATGAGCACCGTCTTCTCTCGCTCGGCGCGGGCGCGGATGCGCTGGGCGACTTCGGCACCCTGGGCGCGGAACTCGCGCGCTTCGCGCTCGCGCTCCGATTGCATCCGCTGGTAGATCGCCTCGGCGTTGGCCGCGGGCAGGTCGGCGCGGCGGATGCGGACGTCGACCACGTCGATGCCGAACTTGGAGGCGGCCTCGTTGGTGTCGGCCAGGATACGGGCCATGATATCCGCGCGCTCTTCCGAGAGCACGCTCGCCAGGGTCTCGTTGCCGACCACGCGGCGCAGCGAGGCGCTCAGAATGCCGGCCAACCGCGCCCGCGCGGCGGCCTCGGAACCGACGGCTTTGTAAAATTCCAGCGGGTCGCCGATGCGGTAGCGGGCGAAACTGTCGACCACCAGCCGCTTCTGGTCGGCGGCGATGATTTCTTCCTGCGGCGGCGCAAAGTCGAGAATGCGCGATTCGAAATAGACGACGTTTTGCACGAACGGCAGCTTGAAGTGCAGGCCCGGTTCCTTGATGACCTGCTTCGGATCGCCGAACATCAGCACGATGGCCTGTTCGGTCTGGCGCACGACAAAGGCGGCGCTGGTCGCGACAATTCCGGCGACGATGACGACGACGCCGAGGACGACGAGCAGATTCCGGCTCATGAGGTTTGGCTCCTGTTGCTCGCGTCGGTTACTGGCTGCGGCCGGAGGCGCTGCCGGTGCTGCCGCTCTTGGCGGTGTGGCTTTGCAGTTCCGGCAGGGGGAGATACGGCACCACGCCGGACCCGGTGGCGCTGCGGTCGAGGATCAGCTTGTTGGCGTTGCCCAGCACCTCTTCCATGGTTTCCAGATAGATGCGGCGCACGGTGACGTCCTTGGCCTTGCGATAGGCGGCGTAGACATCGTCGAAGCGGCCGGCGTCACCGCTGGCACGGGCGACGACTTCCTGCTTGTAGGCCTCGGCCTCCTGGATCAACTGCTCGGCCTCGCCGCGGGCACGCGGGATGATGTCGTTGCGGTAGGCCTCGGCCTCGTTGCGCAGGCGCTCCTGGTCGGCGCGGGCGCGCTGCACGTCACGGAAGGCGTCGACCACCTGCTGCGGCGGGTCGACCTTCAGCAATTGCGACTGGGTGATCTGAATGCCGGACCCATAGTCGTCCAGAATGGTCTGGATATCCTGCTGCGCGCGCGCTTCGATGGCGCCGCGGCCTTCGGCCAGGGCGGAGGCGATCGGCGTCTGGCCGATGATCTCGCGCATGACGCTTTCGGCGACGGCTTTCACCGTGCCTTCCGGGTCGCGGATGTTGAACAGATAGTGGCCGGCGTCCTTGATGACCCAGAACACGACGAAGTTGATGTCGACGATGTTCTCGTCGCCGGTCAGCATCAGCGATTCGTCCGGCAGGCTGCGCATCAGGTCCGAACGCCCGGTGTCGCCGGCCGAGCGGAAGCCGACCTCCGCCCGGTTGACGCGCGTCACCTTCGGCGTGACCACGTCCTCGATCGGGTAGGGCAGGTGATAGTTCAGGCCCGGCGGCGTGGTGGCGACATAGGCGCCGAACCGCGTGACCACGCCTTGCTCGTCCGGCAGAACGCGATAAAAGCCGCTGACGAGCCAGAGCGCGACGGCCGCCAGGATCAGCAGCAACGGCCCGCGGCCGCCGCCCACACCGCCCGGCAGGATCTTGCGCAAGGCTTCCTGGCTTTTCTTGATGGCCTCGTCGATATTCGGCGGCTGCGGTCCCTGACCGCCGCCGCGGCCACCGCCGCCGGACGGACCCCAGGGGCCGCCACCGCCGCCCCAAGGGCCTCCGCCGCCGCCACGACCGCCTCCGTTACCTCCGCCGCCCCAAGGGCCGCCGCCACCGCTCTGATTGTGCATGGGCATGCAAATCTTTCCCGCAAATGAGTTCTGCCGCGTGCGGCCTTCCATTGAACGCAGCGCCTCATATATGACAGGCAGTGCCGCCGCACAACCGAGGCGCGGCGATCCTTGCTCCGATCGGTCGAAGAAAGAGTTGATGCATGGCGGGTCCCACCGAAGCCCAAGTGCGCGCAGAATTGGCAAAAGTTCCCGGCGCCGGACAGTTGCTGGACGGGGTTGCCGTGAAGGACGGGCACATCCAGGTCGCCCTGGCGATTGACCCGGCCCAGGCCCAGCAGGCAGAGCCGGTGCGCCGGCAGGCAGAGACCGCGTTGCGTGCACTGCCGGGTGTGTTGTCGGCCACGGTCGTGCTCACGGCCAACCGCGATCCGGCGCAGCAAAGCCCGGCGCCTGCGCAACGCGGGGCCGCGCCCCGCCAGCACAGCCCCCAGCAAAGCCCGATGAACCCGGAACCGGTGCCGGGTGTCGGCGCGGTGATCGCGGTCGCGTCCGGCAAGGGCGGCGTCGGTAAGTCCACGGTCGCGGCGAATCTCGCCGTGGCCCTGGCCCAATCCGGCCTGCGGGTCGGCCTGATGGATGCGGATGTCTACGGCCCGTCGGTGCCGCGCATGCTGGGCGTCAACCGCAAGCCGGACAGCGACGGCCAGATGCTGCTGCCGCTGGAGGCGCACGGGGTCAAGCTCATGTCCATGGGCTTCATGGTCGAGGAACGCACGGCCATGATCTGGCGCGGCCCCATGGTCATGAGCGCCGTGCAGCAGATGATTTTTCAGGTGCAGTGGGGCGCTCTCGACGTGCTGGTGCTCGACCTGCCGCCCGGCACGGGCGACGCCCAGCTGACCATCGCGCAGAAGGTGAAGCTGGCAGGCGCCGTCATCGTCTCGACCCCGCAGGACATCGCCCTGCTCGACGTCCGCCGCGGCATGACCATGTTCGAGAAGGTCAACGTGCCGGTGTTCGGCCTGGTCGAGAATATGAGCATGTATATCTGCCCGAACTGCGGGCACGAGGCCCACATTTTCGGTCATGGCGGCGCGGCGGCGGAGGCGAAAGCGCTCGGCTGCGACTTCCTGGGCGAGATCCCGCTGTCGCTGCCGATCCGCGAGCAGAGCGACGCCGGCGCCCCCATCGTCGTTGCCCAGCCCGGCAGCCCGGAGGCGGAAGCCTTCCGCACCCTGGCCGCACGCGTCCGCGCGAAGCTCTGACCCGTTCCGTGCCGTCCCTCCCCCGATCAAGTCGGGGGAGGGGTGACAGACAGCGTCCGCCCTACTCCGAGACGCGCAGGGCCGAATCCCGCGGCTCCGGCGTGCCCATCAGATAGCGATGGAGGAATTCGCGGCAGAGGCGGATTTCCTCCATCGGCACCGCCGGATGCAGGCCGGGGTTGGCGTGCAGGCGCTTGTCCTCGCTGGCCAGCGCATCGAACAGGGCGAGGCAGTCCTCGCGGCTGAACAACTCGTCCTCCAACTGCCAGAGGAAAAACACCGGGCAGGTGATCGCCTTAGCCGCGGCCTCGACCTTGGGGCGATAGTGATCCGGACCGGTGATGCCCATCAGGCCCAGCACCGCCGCCTTGATGCGCGGCTCGGCCGCGACCAGCGGCGCGCCGTAGATCGTGCCCATGGAGAGGCCGTAATAGCCGACCGGCCCGGCGCCCACCTCCGGCAGCGCCTGCACCGCGTCCAACACGGCCTGCCAGTCGGCGACCATGTCGGCCTCGGTGCCCTCGCGCTGCCATTCCGGCCAGAACGCGGCCCGTCCGCCCGGCCCGACCTGCCGGCGACCGTGCACCGGCCCGTCGATGGCGAGCACGAACATGTTGTGGTCGCCCACCAGATGCTCGGCCATGTGCGGGATCGGCGCCTGATGGCGCGAGCCGCTGGCGCCGTGTCCGCAGAGCACCAGCGGCGCGCCGGTTTCAGGGCGTTCGCTCTGCCAGAGCACGCCGGTGACCGTGCGGTCGCCGCGCTGCAACGTGAACTCGCGCGCCACCAGGCCGGGGCGGGCAGGGGTGGAGGCGTCGGGGGCGTGAAAGTCCATGAGGGTTCCTCGGTCGTGTCGGAGGCAGTATTGCGGGTTTGATGCGTTGGGGGAAGAGAACCGCGGTTCAGATCAGTGGCCGGCAAGCCTCTCCCGTCTCGGGCGTCATTGCGGGCCCGAAGGGCATGGCAATCCAGACCGGCCCGTGAGCCAGGCCGCCGCCTACCTGGATTGCCGCGCGGGCCTTGCCCGCTCGCAATGACGCCCGAGAAGGGGAGGGGGCAGCCCTCAATCCCGCAGTTTGAAGCGCTGGATTTTGCCGGTCGCGGTCTTGGGCAGTTCCTCGACCACCTCGACCCAGCGGGGATATTTCCACGGGCCGACGCTGGCCTGCACATGGTGTTTCAGGTCCTCGAACAGGTGGTCGGAGCCCTGGCCCTCCTTCAGCACGACGATGGCCTTGGGCTTCAGCAAGCCCTCGTCGTCCTCGGCCGGCACGACGGCTGCCTCCAGCACGGCCGGGTGGGAGATCAGCGCGCTTTCCACCTCGAACGGCGAAACCCAGATGCCGGAGACCTTGAACATGTCGTCGGTGCGGCCCTGGTAGGTGTAATAGCCATCGGCCGAGCGTAGGTATTTGTCGCCGGTGTGGGTCCATTCGCCGGCAAAGGTGCGGCGGGTCTTTTCGCGCTGGTTCCAATAGCCCTCGGCCGCCGTCGGCCCGCGCACCAGCAACTCGCCGATTGCGCCGTCGCCCAGCTCCGTGCCGTCGTCGTCCACCAGCCGCAGGTCATAGCCGGGCAGCGGCTGGCCGCTGGTGCCATAGCGCACGGCGTTGGCGCGGTTGGAGAGGAAAATGTGCAGCATCTCGGTCGAGCCGATGCCGTCCAGGATTTCCACGCCGAAGCGCTTTTCCCACGCCTTGCCCACCTCTTCCGGCAGGGCCTCCCCGGCGGAAACGCAGAGGCGGAGACGGCCGCCGGTGTCGATGTCCGCGCCCTCTGACTGGGCAAGCGCCAGCATGCCGGCATAGAGGGTGGGAACGCCGAAATAGAGGGTCGGCCTGTGCTGCTGCAATTGCCGGAACATCGCCTGCGGCGTCGGCCGCTCCGGCCACAGCACCGCCGTGGCGCCGACCGAGAGCGGGAAGCTCATGCCGTTGCCCAGGCCATAGGCGAAGAACAGCTTCGCGGCCGAGAAGAATACATCGTCCTCGCCGATGCCCAGCACCGGCTTGGCGTAAAGCCGGCAGGTCTCCATCGGCGAGGTGTGCAGGTGTTTCGTGCCCTTCGGCATGCCGGTCGAGCCGCTGGAATAGAGCCAGAACGCCACCTCGTCCGCCACCGTGTCGGCAAGCGCAAAGGTCTCGGGCTGGGCGTCGCGCTGCGCAGCATAGCCGCCATCGCCGCCGACGACGATCACATGGTTCAGGAACGGCAGGCCCTCCAGGATCGGCTCGACCACTGGCAGCAGCGGCGCGGAGACGAACACCGCCCGCGCCCGGCTGTCCTCCAGGATGTAGCGGTATTGCTCGGTCGTCAGCAGCGTGTTGAGGGCGATCGGCACCACGCCCGCCTTGATCGCGCCCCAGAAGATCGCCGGGTAGTCGCACGTGTCCAGCAGCACGCAGGCCACCCGCTCCTCGCGCCGGATACCCAGCGCCGCCATCAGGTTCGCGGCCTGGTTCGTCTCCGTCACCAGTTCGCCATACGTCATGGACCGCGCCGGGTCGATGAATGCCGTTTTGTCGGAGCGCCCTTCGACCCCATGTCGGTCGACCATGTCGGCGGCGGCGTTGTACTGGCGCGGATAGTCGGACATGAGGCGAGATTTCCCTGGCGGCTATTGGTCTTCGGGCCGATCATAGCGCTCTCGGCCCGTGGCGTCAGCCGCAGCGCATCCGGGAAGGAGGAGTTCGCTCATGCCGATCATCGACCAAGCCGCCCAGCCCGTCGAGGAATGGCGGCCGGGCGTGCGCACCGTCATGCTGGTTTCGGCGGTGACCGGCTCCAGCCAGTTCTGCATTTTCGAGCAGTTCTGCGCTCCCGGTCTCGGCGCGCCGACCCATCTGCATGCGGTGGAAGAGGTGCTGACCATCGTTGCCGGTCAGGCGGAAGTCTGGCTTGGGGACGAGCGCCATGCGCTCTCGCCCGGCCAGTCCATCGTCATTCCCGCCGGTCGCTTCCATGGCTTCCGCAACGCGGGCGACGGCGAGTTGCACGTCCGCGCCACCCTGGCCGCGCCGATCTTCGAAGCCAGCTATGACGACCGCAACGAACTGAGCCGCCGCTGGGTGCCCTGAGCCACCCCGCCGCCCTCCGCACCATTCCCGCTTTCCCGGCCGGCCGCAGGGCGGGCCCCGCCGAGGCGGAGGCGGCCACCCTGGACCTGTGCTTTCCCGGCCGTCCGCAGGGCGGGCCGGGATCTCGAGCCGGGGAGGGCTCCCTCGGTCGGGGACGCACGCGCATGGAGGTCCCGGATCGCCGCTCCGCGCCGTCCGGGAAAGCGGGCGCGAGGGCGTCGCGGTTTGCCTGCGGCAGCGGGTTCGCTCCCCTTTGCGGCACGGTCGTGCTAGGCGGAAGGCACTTCCGATTACTCCAGTGAGGGTCTGTGTCATGGCCGCGTTTCCGCTGCTGGCCATTGTGGTCGTGCTGTTCAACGCCCTGGCGTTCTTCGCGCCAGGGCTGATCGAAGCGCCGCTGGTGGATGCCATCCTGCCATCCGGTGCCGGTTTCCTGGTCCGCTATGCCGATGCGCTGGTTGGCCTGGGCCTGGTGTTGCTGTTCCTGGAAATCGCCAAGGCGACGCGTACCTCCGGTGCGGCAGTCGTGGACCATGCGCTGTCCATGGTGGTGTTCGTCGTCTGTCTGGTCGAGTTGTTATTGGTGAAGGAGGTGGCGTCTGCCGCCTTTGCCCTGCTGACCCTCATGACGATGATCGACGTCATTGCCGGCTTCACCGTCACCATCGCCGGCGCCCGCCGCGATTTCGGGGTGGAGCGCTAGCGGCTCGCCATCAAAGCGGGCCATCCCATGGACGTCGCCACCCGGGTTGCGTAAACACAGACCCAGCCCAAGACGCCCCAGTCCGCCGGAGGAACCCCCACCCCATGGCCACCTATCTGAAACGCGGCGAGGCCGCGGAAGCCTTCGACCGCGCGATGGTCGAGGACACCGTCCGCACCATGCTGGCGGACATTCGCACCAATCGCGAGGACGCGGTCCTCAAATACGCCCGCGACCTGGACAAGTGGACCAACCCGGAGGTCCGCCTGTCCGAGGACCGCATCCGCCAGGTCGAGGCCATGCTGCCCCAGACCTGGAAGGACGACGTCGCCTACGCCATCCAGCAGGTGCAGGACTTCGCGCGCGTGCAGAAGGCCGCCCTGCAAGAGGTTGAGGTGGAACTGCAACCGGGCGTCGTGCTGGGCCACCGCCATATCCCGGTCGGCTCGGTCGGCTGCTATATTCCCGGCGGCAAGTATCCGCTGGTGGCGGGCGCCTTCATGACCGCGGGCACGGCCCAGGTCGCGGGCGTCGAGACCATTCTCGGCTGCGCCCCGCCGCGGGACGCCGACGGCATGTACCCGCAGACACTCTATGCGCTGAAAGCGTCGGGCGCCGGCGCGCTCTATTCGCTGGGCGGCGTGCAGGCGCTGGCCAGCATGGCCTATGGCTGCTTCGACATGCCGGCCTGCGACATGATCTGCGGCCCCGGCAACCCGTTCGTCGCCGAGGCCAAGCGCCAGCTCTTCGGCACCACCGGCATCGACCTGCTGGCCGGCCCGACCGAAATCCTGATCATCGCCGACGGCAGCGTCGACGCCGCTTTGGTCGCCACCGACCTGCTGGGCCAGGCCGAGCACGGACCGGATTCGCCCGTCTGGCTGATCGTCACCGACGAGGCCTTCGGCCATGCCGTCATCGCCGAGGTGGAGAAACAGCTTCTCACCCTGCCCACCCGCGAGATCGCCGAGAAGGCCTGGCGCAACAACGGCGAAGTCGTCGTCGCGCGGGATCGCGAGGAGGCTGCCGACCTCTCCGACGCCTATGCCGCCGAGCATCTGGAACTGCTGACCGGCGAGGACGACTGGTATTTCCGGCGCCTGAAGAACTACGGCTCGCTCTTCATCGGCGAGGAAAGCACCGTGGCCTATGGCGACAAGGGCGTCGGCACCAACCACACCCTGCCCACCGGCCGCGCCGCGCGCTTCACCGGCGGGCTCTGGGTCGGCAAGTTCCTGAAAACCTGCACCTACCAACGGCTGACGCCGGCGGCCTCGCGCCATATCGCGCCCGTGATCTCGCGCATTTGCGAGGGCGAGGGCATGCTGGCCCACGGCATCACCGCCGACGTCCGCTACACCCGCTTCGCGCCCAAGAACGAGACCTGACGCCATGTCCACCGCCCCCACGCTCACCTGCACCAAGCTGGAAATCGCCGGCCGTGTCGCCACCTTCACCCTGAACCGGCCGGAGGCGTTGAACGCGCTGTCCTGGCAGATGCGCGAGGACTTCAAGGCCCTGGTCGATTTCGTCGAGGGCAATGAGGCCATCGGCGCCCTGGTCCTGGCAGGCGAGGGGCGGGCCTTCTGCGCCGGCGGCGACGTCACCACCATGACCGACCGGGTCGGCGACGGCCCCGGCCCGTCGCGCCAGCGCATTCTCGACGTGCACCAATGGCTGCTGCGGCTGCACAATATCGACTGTCCGGTGATTGCCGCCGTGGAAGGTCTGGCCTTCGGCGGCGGCTTCTCGCTCGCGCTGACGGCGGACCTGGTGTTTGCCAGCGAGAAAGCGCGCTTTTGCGCCGTCTTTGCCCGCATCGGCCTGATGCCGGACATGGGGCTCGCCTACACGCTGCCGCGCCTGGTCGGCCCGCAGATGGCGAAGGACCTGATGTTCACCGGTCGCTCCATCACCGCGGTGGAGGCGCAGGCGCTCGGCCTGGTCCATTCGCTGCACCCGGCGGGCGAGACCCTGGCCGCGGCCCAGGCCTATGCCGCGCGTCTGGCGGAGGGGCCGAAGACCGCCCAGTCGCTGACCAAGCGTCTGGTCAACAAGAGCTTCGAGCGCGGCTGGCAGGACGTGGCCGACGCCGAGGCCGACGGCCAGACCCTGTTGTTCTCCAGCGCCTTCGCCCAGGAGGCCATCCGCCGCTTCCTGGCCAAGGAGCCGGGTCCCTACAACTGGGACGCGCCGAAGGGCTAGAGCGTCCCGAGGTGAACCCGCGGCAGTTTCCCTCCCTCCACCGCTTCCCTCCCTCCACCGCTTCCCCGGACTTGATCCGGGGCCCATGCCTGAGAGCGCACCACAAAGACCGGACTCTGTGAGAAGCGCTCAGGCATGGCCTCCCGCTTGCGCGGGAGAAGTGGGGAGGGTGGGCGGAAGCGAGCGGAGGCCCCCCCGGCGCCGCGGCGCTCACCCTCCCCGGATGCTTGCGAATGCCGCCAGCGCCCGCTCCCGCGCGGCCTTGTGGTCCACCAGCGGCGGGATGCCGGCGGCGCCCGGCGCGTAGCTCTGCGCCTCCGGCTGCCAGCGGCGGCGATAGGCGCCGGACGGATCGAATTTCGCGCCTTGGGTGATCGGATTGAAAATGCGGAAATAGGGCGCGGCGTCGGCGCCGCAGCCGGCGACCCATTGCCAGTTGGCGATGTTCTGGGCCGGGTCCGCGTCCACCAGCGTGTCCCAGAACCAAGCCTCGCCCGCCTGCCAGGGCAGCAGCAGGTGCTTGGTCAGGAACGAGGCCGCGCCCATCCGCACCCGGTTGTGCATCCGGCCGGTCTGCCAGAGCTGGCGCATGCCGGCGTCGATCCAGGGGTAGCCGGTGCGTCCCTCCTGCCACGCCTGCAAGGCCGCCGGGTCTTCGGCCCAGGGGAAGGCCTCGAACCGTTCCTGGAACGGCCGCTCGGCCAGGGTCGGGGTGTGGTAGAGCAGGTGGGCGCCGAAATCGCGCCACACCAGTTGGCGCAGAAACGCCTCCGCGCCCGCCGCCAGCGCCGGCTCCGCATCGGCGGCGTGGCGGGTGGCGTGCCAGACCTGCCGCGGCGAGATCTCGCCGAAGGCCAGATAGGGCGAGAGCGCCGACGTGCCATCCCGGTCCGGCCGGTCGCGCCCGGTGGCGTAGGCGGCTGCCGCCGCGTCCAGGAAGTGCGCGAGCCGTGCCTCGGCGGCGCCTTCCGCCGCCGGCCAGGTCTCGCGCAGGCCGCCGGCCCAGTCCGGACGGGTCGGCAGCAGGTGCCAGTCCGCCAGCGCCTCGCCGGCGAGGGGAATGGGAGGCAGCGTTTGCGGCGATGGTTCCGGCAGGGGCGCGGACGGCTCGCCCAGCGCCAGGCTCGCCTTGTGGAAGGGCGTGAACACCTTGAACCAGCCGCCCTGCCGGGTCTTCACCTCCCAGGGTTCGCGCAGATAGGCGGCGGCGAAGCTCTCCGCCGTCACCCCAAGCCGACGCAACTCCGCCTTCAACGCCGTATCGGCGTCCACCCCCCAGGGCGTGTAGCGGCGGTTCCAGAATACGCCGCCGGCGCCCAGCGCCGCGGCCACGCGCAGCACTTCCGCGTTCTGCTCGCCACGGCAGAGCAGCAGCGGCACGCCGATGGCCTCCAGCCGGCTGGAAAGGCGGGTCAGCCCGTGGCGCAGCCACCAGCGCGCCGCCCCGCCCAGCGGCCGGCCGTCGGCCGAATCGTCCAGCACATAGAGCCCGACCGCGGGGCCGGCGCGCATCGCCGCCGTCAGCGCCGGATGGTCCCCAACCCGCAGGTCGCGGCGGAACAAAACGAGGGTCGGTGCGGCCATTGCTGCCTCCCGGCGCCGGTGTCGCCGAATCGTCATCCGAGTTGATTACCCACCGCTTGCCGGTTAGACCCGGTTCCACCCCCGCGAGCGACCGCCTCCGCCGGCGGCATGAGGGCAGCGATGTTGATGCAACAGACCTTCCGCTATCGCGCGATCTGGATCTCGGATGTGCATCTGGGCACGAAAGGCTGCCGGGCGGAACTGCTGCTGGACTTTCTCAGGCACACGGAAAGCGAAACGCTCTATCTGGTCGGGGATATCATCGACGGCTGGCGGCTGAAAAGTGCCTGGTACTGGCCGCAGTCGCACAACGACGTGGTGCAGAAACTGTTGCGCAAGGCGCGCAAGGGCACGCGCGTGATCTATATCCCCGGCAATCACGACGAGTTTGCCCGCCCTTTCGTCAACCACCAATTCGGCGGCATCGACGTTCGGCCCAATGTCATGCACCGGACCGCCGATGGCCGCCGCCTGCTGGTCATTCACGGCGATGAGTTGGACGCCGTGATCCAGTCCGCCAAATGGCTGGCGCTGCTCGGCGACTGGGCCTATCGCCTGGCCCTGGTCGCCAATGTCTATTTCAACGCGGTCCGCAGGGCGCTGGGCTATGATTACTGGTCGCTGTCGGCCTATCTGAAATACAAGGTCAAGAACGCCGTCGCCCATATCGGCCGGTTCGAGGCCTCGGCCGCCCAGTACGCGCGCGAGCGCGGCGCCGACGGCGTCGTCTGCGGCCACATCCATCACCCGGAAATGCGCGACGTGAACGGCACGCTCTATGCCAACGATGGCGACTGGGTCGAAAGCTGCACCGCCCTGGTCGAGCACGAGGACGGCCGCCTCGAACTGCTGCACTGGCGGGCGCCGCTGGCGCTGCAACGGCCAGAAGCGCCGGTGTCCGACCGGGTCGCGGCGCCCGCTGCCGCGGCGCGGGTGTAGCGGCTTGGCGTTGCGTCTGCTGATCGTTACCGACGCCTGGTTCCCGCAGGTGAACGGCGTCGTCCGCACGCTCTCGACCATGGTGGAGCGGTTGCGGGCCGCCGGCGACGCGGTCGAGACCCTGACGCCGGCGGATTTTCGCAGCCTGCCATGCCCGACCTATCCGGAAATCCGTCTGGCGGTGTGCACGCCCGGTGCGGTCGCGCGGCGGATCGAGGCGTTCCGGCCGACCGCGCTCCACATCGCGACCGAGGGGCCGCTGGGGGTCTGGGCCCGGCGCCATGCTCTGAAGCGGGGCTGGCCGTTCTCGACCAGCTTCCACACCCGGTTTCCCGAATACATCCACGCCCGCACCCGCTTTCCGATTCGCTGGAGCTATGCGGCGCTGCGCCGGTTCCATGGGGCCGCGGCCGCGGTGATGGTGCCGACGGCGGCGGTGCAGCACGACCTGGAGCGCCGCGGTTTCCCGAACCTGCGGCTCTGGACCCGCGGCGTCGACACGAGCCTGTTCCATCCCGGCCCCCGCCCGGACTGGGCGCGGGACCTGCCGCGGCCGGTGATGCTGTCGGTCGGCCGCGTTGCCGTTGAGAAGGGGCTGCCGGACTTCCTCGCGCTCGACCGCCCCGGCACCAAGCTGGTGGTCGGCGAAGGCCCCGCCCGCGCCGAGCTGGAGCGGCGCTTTCCCGAGGCCCGATTCCTGGGCGCAAAATTCGGGCCGGACCTGGCCGATGCCTACCGTGCCGCCGACGTGTTCGTTTTTCCGAGCCGCACCGACACGTTCGGCCTTGTGATGCTGGAGGCGCTGGCGAGCGGCGTGCCGGTCGCGGCCTATCCGGTCATGGGACCCGTCGACGTGATCGGCACCGCGCCGGTCGGCTGCCTGGACCTGGATCTGGGCCGGGCCGTCACCGGGGCGCTGGCCGTTCCCCGCGACCGGTGCCGCGCGTATGCGGAGCAATTCTCCTGGGCCGCCTGTGCCGAGCGGTTCCGCGGCTTCCTCGTGCCGTTTGCCTGACGCGCCGGCAACGGGCCTCTGGCGTCGCCGGCGGTTCCCTCCTAAAACCGCTGATATCCCTTCGCAAGCAGACGAGGCATCCCTCATGAAACTCTCGACCGACAAGATGATCGGCAAAAAGGACGGCCATATCGGCTGGATGACCTTCAACAATCCCGACCGGCGCAACGCCATGTCGCTGGAAATGTGGGAGGCCGTCGGCGAGATCATGGCGGAGTTCCAGGCGGACGAGAATATCCGCGTCGTCGTCATGCACGGCGCCGGCGACAAGGCGTTCGTCTCCGGGGCCGACATCTCGCAGTTCGAGAAAATGCGCGCCGACGCCGCCATGACCGAGCAGTACAACGCCCGTGCCGAGGCCGGCCGCAAGGCGATCCGCGACTTCGACCGCCCGATCATCGCCATGATCCGCGGCTTCTGCATGGGCGGCGGCCTGGGCATCGCCATGTCGGCCGATCTGCGCTTCGCGGCGGAGGGCTCGACCTTTGGCATTCCGGCCGCGCGCCTCTCCATCGCCTATACCGGCGAGAACATCGTCAATCTTTACAATCTGGTCGGTCCGTCCCGCGCCAAGGACATTCTCTACAGCGCCCGCCGCTTCGATGCGGCAGAGGCGCTCTCGATCGGCCTGATCAACCGCGTGTTCAGCACCGACACGCTGGAGGCCGAAACCCGCGCCTATTGCGAGACCCTGGCCGACAACGCGCCGCTCTCGATCAAGGCGCACAAGGTCATCCTGGGCGAGTTGTCGAAAAAGGCCCCGGACCAGTCCAAGATCGACGCGGTTGCGAAGATGTGCTTCGACTCGGCCGACTACAAGGAAGGCCGGACCGCGTTCATGGAGAAGCGCAAGCCGGTCTGGAAGAGCGCCTGAGGCGCGCGGCGGCGGCGCCCGACAAGGCGCTGCCGCACACGGTCGGTTGACACCGGGCCTCGCCAGCGGGGCTCTCACGCGCCGGAGGCAAGCCGATGGCCAGTTTGATCGTGGCGACGCTTGGTTTCATCGCCATTCACCTGTTCGTTTCGGGAACGCGGCTTCGGGACCGTCTGGTCGGACGGTTGGGGGAGGGCGCCTATACGGGTCTGTTCTCCGCCGCCTCGCTGGCACTCATCGTCTGGATGGCCATGAGCTACGGCCCGGCGCTGACAGCCGACGGCAATGCCTTTCTGTGGCGGGCGCCCGGCTGGTGGCCGCATCTGGGCGCGATTGTCGTGCTGATCGCCTTCGTTCTGGGCGTGCTCGGCATGCTCTCCCCCAATCCGGGCGCGGTGGGCCAGGCGGGCCGCGCGGCGGAGGAACCCCGCGGCATCCAGCGGGTCACGCGCCATCCGTTCCTTTGGGGCGTCGGCCTCTGGGCGGCGTTTCACCTGGTCGCCAATGGCGATCTGGCGAGCCTGATCCTGTTCGGCGGGTTCGCCATTCTCGCCCTGGGCGGCACCGTCTCCATCGACGCCAAGCGTCGGCGCAAGCTGGGCGCTGTCTGGGACGGGTATGCGGCCCGGACCTCCAACCTGCCATTCGCGGCCATTCTCGGCGGACGCCAGCGGCTGGTGTTGCGCGAGTTCTCGTGGTGGCGGCTGGCGCTGGCGCTGGCCGCCTACGCCCTGGTGTTCGTCCTGCACCCGATGCTGTTCGGTGTTTCACCGACCGGCGGTTGATCCCGGTCGAGACGCTTGCCAAATCGGGATAACATCCTAACCGGAGGAGTTGCCATGCGGATCGAAATCATCTGGTGTGCGCCTTGAAACTATGAGCCCAGGGCCCGCCGTGCGCGGGATTTGCTGCGGGAGCAGGCGCCGAATGCGGAAATCGTGCTGACCAAGGGGACGGGCGGCGTGTTCGACATCGTCGTCGATGGCCGCAAAGCCTATTCCAAGCACAGCACCGGCCGCTTCCCGACCGACGCCGAAGTCCGCGCCTGCCTTTGAGGCGCATCTGCGCCTCAACCCATACGCGAGGCGCATCTGCGCCTGAATCCACACCTGAGGCGCAGTTGCGCGCCTCAGGTTGCTACGGCATTCGCGGCGTCATTGAGCACCGTTGAACGCAACCAGGGCCGGGATCCGGCTGAAATTGGAGTGTCCCGGCTCCCGCACCCCGAAGCGGACCATGATTGCGGCGGGGTTCACGTCTTTCGGCAGCACGCACGCTATCGACGCTAGGAGCGGGTACAACTGGCTCTTCGTCATTTGGACCGTATCCGCCCCGGTCAGCACCGCGCGGTCGGTGTCGTCGTCGGCGAGCAGCTTGCCGCCAAGAACCAAATTATTGTCCGCCGTAAAAAGATAGGCGTAACAAATGATAAGGCCCATTTTTTTCTGAATGGAGTGATCCACTTCCAGATTGGCGGTAAATTGGTAATTGCCATCGACCTTGGGCCGGAAAAACGATGTCAGCACGAATGCCGCGTTATTTCCAACGAACACGTCATTTTTCTTGTCCATGTCGAGGCTCAGCCAGTCCGCGCTGTACAGAAATTTGCCAACGCTTTGCGCGGCTCCGTGCCAGTTGGCCTGCTGGGGTGCGCTCGGCATCGGGTAGACGTTGACCTCCCAGGCGGGAACGAGCGTGGCGGTCCGCCAGGTCTTCGGCACTTCGATCGGCCGCGGGTTTGCCGTCTTTACGATGCTATCGATGCGGGCACTCAGCCGCCGCTCAACATTCCCCATTCGATGCAGGCCGACCAGGTTGACGGTCAAAAGCCCTATGAAACTGACGGTAATCACCGCGGCCAGGATCATGACTATTCCCAAGCGCGATATCGACATCCTTTTTTTCCTTCTCGGTTTTCGTCGATCGGTTCGGAACGGCGGCGGAAGCGGAGTAGTTTAGATTCATACCAAGAAGGTTTACTATAATACGCCCTTGTGAATCCAGCGGGTTCTTCGGCCAACCCGGGGGCAGGCCGTTATTCGCTGTATCCAAGTCGCTGCGTTCGCTAACCCGCGGTATCCCTGATCTCTCCCGCCGGACCTTGGCGGTCCGTGCCTGTTTTCGCGTCCGGGGATACCACCGGATGCTTTCACGGCACCGCGAAAATCGGCCCATGCGGCTTTTGGCGTCAAGAGACAAACAAATGGCCAGGCCGGATGGGCGACGTCTCGCCAAGTCGGTTTCGGCCGTTATGCTAGGGCCGGCTTCGACACCCCGCAAACGCATCCAGGGAAGGCATTGTCCATGCTGCCGATCAAAGACACCGTCACCATCGTCACCGGTTCCTCCAGCGGCATCGGTGCTGCCACCGTGCGCATGCTGGCCGAGAACGGCGGCCACGTCGTCATCAACTATTCGAAGAGTGCCGCCGCCGCCGAGCAGGTGGCCGCCGACTGCCGCGCCCATGGGGTCGAGGCGCTGGTCTGCCGGGCCGATGTCGGCAGCGAGGCCGACCGGCTGCGCCTCGTCGACGAGACCATGCAGAAATTCGGCAAGGTCACCGGCCTCGTGAACAATGCCGGCACCACGGTCTTTGTCGACCACGCCAACCTCGCCGGTCTCTCCGAAGAGGATTTCCACAACATCTACCGACTGAACGTCGTCGGTGCCTTCATGATGACCCGCGCCTGCGAGCCGCACATGCGCGCCGGCGGTTCGGGTTCCGTCGTGAATATCTCGTCGGTGGCAGGGGTTATGGGAGTTGGTTCATCCATTGCCTATGCTGCCAGCAAGGGCGCGCTCAACACCATGACCCTGTCGCTGGCCCGCGTGCTGGGGCCGGAGATCCGGGTCAACACCGTCTGTCCCGGCTTCGTCGTTGGCGAGTGGTTGAAGAACGGCATGGGAGCAGAGAAATACGAGGCAACCCGCGCGGCGCTGGCCAAGGGCACGGCCCTGCACAAGCCCGGCGGCACGCCGGAGGATATGGCCGAGGCCGTGGTCTGGTTCCTCTACGGCGCCCGTCACATCACCGGCGAGTTCCTGCTCACCGATGGCGGCCAGCATCTCGGCCAGGCGCCGCTGGTGGCACGCTAGGGCCGGGAAACGGCAGGCGAGACCATCCCGCCCTGGCGGTGCGTTTCAGGAACCGCCCAACCCCGGTCAAGCCTCGCGCCCGCCGTCAGAGCGGCTGCGGCGACTATCGCGAAGCCGCGGCGGCGCCCTGGCCGAAACTTTCGCCGTCGGTTTGCAGGAAGGCCAGTTCCTCGGCCGTGCTCTCGCGCCCCAGGGTGCGGTTGCGATGCGGGAAACGGCCGAAACGGGCGACGATGTTGCGGTGGCGGGTCCAGCCCTGGATCGAGCGCTCGACATAGGGGCGCCAGTCCGGCGCGGCATCCGCCAGCACGCCTTGCAGCAGCGTCAGGCCCTGATCCTGTTCGGCGATGCGTTCGGAATGGTGATAGGGGTGATAGAGCCAGATGCGCTCGACCGGGTGCAATTCTGCGTCCCGTCCGCTGTCGATGGCGGCACGGACCACCGCCATCGCCCGCGGATCGCCGGCATAGGCGCGGGGTGTCGCGCGGTAGATGTTGCGGGTGAACTGGTCCAGCAGCAGCACCAGCGCAAAGGCGCCCTCCGCCGATGCCTCCCACTCCGTCAGGCCGCCCTCGCAGGCGGCGGGCACCAGGTCGCCGAAGCGCGTGCGGATTTCGGCGTCGACCGGCTCGCCGCCCCTGTACCACCAGTCGCGTCGGCCGCCGGCGGCGTCGGGGCTCTCCAGGGCGGGGCCGAGCCAGAAGCGGGTGATCTCGGCAATGCGGGATGCGCTCATTGTCGATGGGTCCGATCAGTGGGGAGGAAAGGGGGCTAGAAGATCGCGTATTCGGCGTTCAGGCGGTCGGTGACCAGCATGTGGCCGGGCTTGTGGGCGATGCAGATCGGCGGCCGGGCCTGCGCGATCACCGACTGGGGGGTGACGCCGCAGGCCCAGAACACCGGCGTCTCGCCCGGCTCGACCGGCACCGCCGCGCCCCAGTCCGGGCGGGCCAGGTCGGCAATGCCGATTTGGGCCGGGTCGCCGAAATGCACGGGAGCGCCGTGAACCCGCGGAAAGCGCGAGGTGATCTGGATCGCGCGAATGGCGTCGGCCGGCCGGAAGGGCCGCATCGACACCACCATCGGCCCGGCAAAGGGGCCGGCCGGATTCGTGGCGATGTTGGTCCGGTACATGGGCACGTCCGTGCCAAGCTCCCAGTGGCGCAGCGGCAGGCCGGCGGCGATCAGCGCCTCCTCGAACGAGAACGAGCAGCCAAGGACGAAGGCGACGAAATCGTCCTGCCACAAATGCCGGATGTCCGGGGTTTCGTCGGTCAGTTGACCGTCGCGGAAGACCCGGTACATCGGCACGTCGCTGCGAATGTCCAGGTCCTCGCCCAGTTCCGGCAGCCGGGGGTCGCCCGGCGCGGAGGCCGCCAGCAGCGGGCAGGGCTTCGGGTTGAGGTGGCAGAAGCGTAGGAAATCGTCCGCCCAGTCGCGGGGCAGGATCGCGAGATTGCCCTGGACCGCTCCGGGCGCCAGCCCCGGCGTGGGGGCGGCGAGGGTGCCGGCGCGCGCCGCCAGCCGCGCCTCGCGGGCGGCGGAGCGAATGGCGTCGGGAGAAGACAGGGCAGGCATGAGGGCGCTCGGCTGAGGGGAGGACGGGCGCCAGTCTATCGGTTCGCGCGGCCGGAGTCTTCCGCCGCGCTTCCTCCCCGTCAGTCGCTGCCGGCCGCGCCGGGTTGCGCGCCGGCATCGGGCGGTGGGAACACCAGCCGGCGCAGCGCCGCATCCTGGCCGGGCCGGGCGATCAGGTCGGCGAGGGTATAGCCGTCCAGCACGTGGAGAAAGGCGGCCAACGCTTCCTCCAGCGGCCCGCGCAAGCCGCAGGCGGGCGTCAGAAGACAGCGGTTGCGCTCGGCATCGAAACAGTCGACCAGGGTAAAATTGTCCTCGCACGCCCGCACCACCGCGCCGAGCCGGATTGCCTCCGGCCGCCGTGCCAGCGCAATTCCGCCATTGCGGCCGCGGGTGCCCTCGACAAAGCCCGCCTGCGTCAGGGTCTGCGCCACCTTCATCAGGTGGTTGCGGGAAAGGTCGTGCCGGCGCGCCACGGTCTCCACCGTGTGGCGGCCTTCCGGCGCCACGGCCAGCGATATCAAGACCCGGAGGGCATAATCGGTGTGTTGCGTCAGGCGCATGGATTGCTCCGCTCCCGTAAGACAGGACTTGTAGCACAATTTCGTGTCGATGGCGAAATGCCAAGCGACCACGCCCCGGACGCGTCCGGGCTTCCAACCGTTGGCGCCGCCGGGCCATTCGCGGGCCGCCAACCACGCCACTCGGCCATACTTCTAATTTGGTATTTGACATGCGGGTTTCCAGTGGATTTAATATGTATGTTAAATACCACTTTAAGAGGCTGCCATGGCTTTCCGCACCCCCCTCATCACCGCCCTTTCCGCCGTTGCTCTGATGGGGCTGGCCAGTGCCGCATCCGCCGAGACGGTGAAGGTGGCCATGACCGTCATGGAAAAGGACGTCGTCATCGACAACAAGGGCACGACCCAGCGCATGTGGACCTATGGCGGCACCATTCCGGGGCCGGTGGTCCGGGTGAAGCAGGGCGATACGGTCGACTTCACCCTGACGAACGACCCCAAGAACGAGAACAGCCACTCCATGGACTTCCACGCCGCCGTTCTCGACGTGCTGGACGAGTTCGCGGAGATCAAGCCGGGCGAGCAGAAGCATTTCACGTTCGTGGCCGAGCATCCGGGCGTGTTCATCTACCATTGCGGCGCCAGTTCCATGGCCGAGCATATTTCGCGCGGCATGTACGGCCTGATCGTGGTCGACCCCAAGGACGGCTATTCCGACGCCTATCCGAAGCCGGACCGCGAATATGTGCTGGTGCAGGGCGACCTGTTCCAGGAGGGCACCAGCGCCCAGGATCGGGCGATGAACAAGAACTGGGTCGCAGCCCTCGTGAACGGCAAGGTCTTCCACTACGACCCGGTGCACGACCCGAACGCCTCGCTGACGCTGGAGGCCGAGCCCGGCGAGCGGGTGCGGATCTATTTCGTCAACGCCATGATCAACGAGGCGGCGGCCTTCCACCCGATCGCCGGCATCTGGGACCGGGTCTGGGACAACGGCAACCCGTTGAACGTCCGCTATGCCATGCAGACCGTGGACGTTCCGCCGGCCCACGCCATGACCTTCGATATCGTCCCGCCGGCCGGTCGTGACAGCAACAACGCCATCGTCGACCACCGCATGAAACACGCCCTGAACGGCGCGATTTCCGTGCTGATGACCTACAAGGGCGCCGACCCGAACAAGGGGCGGGGCGACCTCACCATCCTGCGCTGACGGAGGAACCGAACCATGCGGAATGCCCTGTTCGGACTGGCCCTGGCGGGAGCGGCGTTCGCCGCTCCGGCAGCCCCGGCCCAGGCCGCCGATGCCGAGGCCTTTCTGACGGAGCAATGCGGCACCTGCCACCAGTTGCAGCCGCCCGCCGACGCCTCGCTGACGGTGCGGGCGGAGCGGAAAGGGCCGCCGCTGTTCTATGCGGGCGACAAGTTCCGCAAGGAGTGGCTGGAGGAGTGGCTGCAAAAGCCGACCCGCATTCGCCCCGCCGGCGACTTCCCGCTCGCCCATGTGAAGCACACGGACAAAGGCGACGTGATCGACGAGTCGACGCTGCCCGCGCATCCCGCGCTGTCCGAGGAGGACGCGGAGATGGTGGCCGAGGCGCTGATGGCGAAGACGCCGAACCATGCCCTGATCGAAGCGGAGGCGTTCGAGCCGGTCCGCCTGTCCAAGCGCATCGGCGAGATGGATTTCGTCAAGTTCAAGGGCTGCGCCGCCTGCCACCGGGACACGCCCAAATACGGCGGCGTCTCCGGGCCGGAGCTCTACACGGCGTGGCAGCGCCTCCAGCCGGCGTTCATCACGTCCTACATCCGCAGTTCCACGGCCTGGGAGCCGCGCTCGCTGATGCCGAGCCTGCATTTGCAGACCGGTGCGATCAACAAGCTCGCCAGCTATCTGAAACTGGTCGGCGAAAAGAAGGGAGACGCGAAATGATCGGACGCATCCTTCTCGGCGGCGCGCTCGCTCTGGCGCTGACCCAGTCGGCGCAGGCCGCCGACGCCGCCCATGGCGGGGCGCTCTACCATGTCTATTGCGTGCAGTGCCACGGCACCGACGGCAAGGGCGACGGCGTGAACGCACCGCACCTCAAGGTGCAGCCGCGCAACCATACCGACCGGGCGGAGATGGGCGCCCGCACCGACGAGGACCTGTTCAAGGCCGTCAAGCACGGCGGGCAGGCGGTGAACAAATCCAACCTCATGCCGAACTGGGACGGCAACCTCACCGACCCGGAAATCCACGATCTGGTCGCCTTCCTGCGCCAGCTCTGCTGTCAGGCGGAAACCAAGGACACCAGCCAATGATCCTGTCCCGCATTTTGCCCGCCGCGACCCTGGCGCTGGCCGCGATGCTTCCCGCGCTGGCCCAGGCCGAATTCCGCCATTTCGACATGACCGTCGAGGAAGTGACGCTGGACGTGGCGCCCGGCTTCAAGGCCGCCGTCTGGGCCTATAACGGCCAGGTTCCGGGGCCGCTGATCCATGTCCAGGAAGGCGACGAGGTGGAAGTCAGCCTGACCAACAACACCACGCTCAACCACACCATCCACTGGCACGGCATGCACCAGATCGGCACCTGGCAGAGCGACGGCGTGCCCGACATCACCCAGAAAGCGATCGAGCCCGGCGAGACCTACACCTACCGCTTCGTCGCCGACCGCATCGGCACGCTCTGGTATCACTGCCATGTCAACGTGCCGGAGCATGTGGGCATTCGTGGCATGTGGGGGCCGTTGATCGTCGATCCGAAAGACCCGCTCCCCATCGAGAAAGAGGTGACCAAGGAGGCCATCCTCATGTTCTCCGGCTGGAATCCGGATGTGGCGATGGAATACGGCAAGGGCGGCAAGCCGGGCGAGCCCATCAGCTATTTCTCCATCAACGGCAAGGCGTTCCCGACGACGCAGCCGCTGCGGGTCAAGAAAGGCGATGTGGTGCGGCTGCGCCTGATCGCGGCGACGGTGGACGTGGCCTTTCACCTGCACGGCCATGACATGATGGTGACGCACAAGGATGGCCTGCCGCTGCCGAAGCCGTTCATGGCCGATACGCTCCACCTGTCGCCGGGCGAGCGCTATGACGTGATCGTCCGCGCCAACAATCCCGGCCGCTGGATCGCCCACGACCATATCGAGCACCACGTCTCCAACAACGGCAAGGAGCCGGGCGGGTCGATCCTGATCCTCGAATACGAGAGTGTCGAACGCACCGACGACTGGTATGTCTGGAAGGACAAGGCCTACGAGCCGGACTTCTATTTCAGCGAAAGCATGACCAAGGGCCCGGGCCTGTTCGACATCCCGGTGCATGAAGGCGAAATGGCGGACCTGCGCCGCTGACCCGCCCGCCGGTGCGCCCCCTGGTCAGACGCTTCGAGGGCGTCTACCGGTCGATGGTGGCCGCCATATAGAGCTGGTAGGCGCGGGCATGGGCTGCCCGCGCCGCCGGCGATTCCGACGGCGAGGCCAGCCGCTCCTCCGGGTGATAATGGCCGAACCGGTCCTCGCCCCGCACCAAGAGGGCGCTGTTCACCGGCGCCGTGGTTGGCTTCACATGCGCCGGAATATAGCTGATGCCGACGCCGATGCGCCGGTCGCCGGAGCGGTTCGGGCCGGAGCAGTGCGGCGTGTGCGTGTGGTGCAGCGACAGGCTGCCGGCCGGCACCGGCACCAGCACGCAGTCATCGTCGCCGAACCGGCCCCAAATGCCCTTGCCGCGACGGATCAGGTGGTTCGGCTGCGGGTCCTCGATATGGGGCAGGGCGCCGTCCTTGAAGGCGCCGGGCACCATGCGCATGCAGCCGGCGGCCGCGGTCGCATCGGACAGCGCCACCCAGGCGGTGACGTGCTCGGCGGGCGAGAGGTGGAAATAGTCGTCGTCCTGGTGCCAGATGATGACGGCGTCGGTGTCCGGCTCCTTGATGTGCATGGTCAGGTGATAGCAGAGAATGTCCGGCCCGATCACGTCTTCCACCGCGTCCAGCACGGCCGGGTGGTGGACGATGGCGTCGGCCCAGTCGAACAGCAGGTGCGACTTGGAGCGCTCCGGGAAGGTGAGGGGTTTGCCGTCGCGGCGCTCGAAATCCTCCAGCCCGGCGCGGAAGCGGGCGACCTCTGCCGGCGTGAGCACGGGCACGGGGCCGGTATAGCCGTCCTCGCGATACTGGCGCACCTGGGCGTCTGTGAGTTGTTTCGGCATGGGTTGCGGGTCCTCACGGGCTGTATTGGGGGCGAGATGTTCGCGCTGTCTCTCTTATCCTACTCCTCCCCCGACTTGATCGGGGGCCCATGCCTGAGAGCCAACCACAGAGTCCGGACTCCATGAGAAGCCCTCTGGCATGGGTCCCGGGTCAAGCCCGGGACGGGGGAGAAAGGGAATTGGGCATCCGCGCAGGCAGTGGCGGTCATTTGGCCGTCCTCACGATCAGATTGCCGTAGCGGTCGACGGTGGCCGTCTCGCCGGGCAGCAGCACGGTGGTGGCATCCAGCTGGGTCAGGATGGCCGGGCCGTCGACCCGCACGCCGGCGCCGAGGCGGCTGCGGTCGTAGACCGGCGTCGGCACCGGCCCCTCGTCGAACCAGACCGGGTGGCGCTCCACCAGCGCTTCGGCGAGCGAGCCGCCGGCCGCGCGCTCCACCAGCCGCGGCCGCGCCAGGTCGCAGGCGGCGGAGACGCGCAGGTTCACCAACTCCACCACGGTGTCGCGCTGGGCGAAGGTGTAGAGCTGTTCGTGCAGGCGGTGGAACCGCTCCACCGCCTCGGCCATGCTGGCCTCCGTCACCGGCCCGTCCGGCCAGTCCACGGTCAGTTCGAAGCCCTGGTGGCGATAGCGCAGGCTGGCCGAGCGGTTCTTGCGCCTTGTGTCGGCGGGGGCGTTCTCGCGTGCGAGCCAGGCGTCGGCCTCTTGCTCCAACTGCCTGAACGTGGCGGCGATGCGGGCGCCGTCATAGGGCGGGGCCTCGACGCAGGTCTGGGCGTAGTCGGCCCGCAGGGTCGAGACCAGCAGGCCGATGGCCGAGAGCACGCCGGGCGACGGCGGCACGACCAGGGTGGTCATTCCCAGCAGCCGCGCCATCTCGCTGCCGTGCAGCGGCCCGGCGCCGCCGAAGGGGATGAGCGCGAACTGCCGCGGGTCCTCGCCGCGCTCGACCGAGATCACGCGGATCGCGCCGACCATGTCGTTGTTGGAAATGGCAAGAATGCCCCGCGCGGCGTCCTCGACGGAGAGGCCCAGCGGCCGGGCCACGTCGCGTTCGATGGCGGCACGGGCGGCGGCGACGTCCAGACTCATGCCCCCGCCCAGCAGCGAGGGCGGCAGCCGGCCCAGCACCAGATGCGCGTCGGTGACGGTGGCGCGCTCGCCGCCCTGGCCATAGCAGGCGGGGCCGGGATGGGCACCGGCGGAGCGCGGGCCGACGGTCAGCGCACCGGTCGCCGTCAGGCTGGCGATGGAGCCGCCGCCGGTGCCGACCGTGTTGATGTCGATCATCGGCAGCGCCAGCGGCCACTCGCCGATCTGGCCGCTTTCGGAGAGCCGGAACTGGCCGTTCTTGATCAGGCTGATGTCGGCCGACGTGCCGCCGATGTCGATGCCGATCACGTTGCGAAAGCCGGCCGACTCGCCGATGAAGCCGGCGCCGACCACCCCCGCCGCCGGCCCGGAGAGCGCCGTGTAGGCCGGCGCGGTCCGCACCTCCGGCGCGCTGACCACGCCGCCGTTCGACTTCATGATGAGCAGCGGCGCGGTGACGTTTTCCTCTGCCAGCCGTTCTTCCAGCCGCGCCACATAGCGCGAGACGGCGGGCATGACATAGACGTTCAGCACCGTCGCCATGCTGCGTTCGTACTCGCGCACCAGCGGCAGCACGTCGGAGGAAAGCGAGACCAGCGCCTCTGGATGCTCCGCCAGGATCAGGTCGCGGGCCTGCCGTTCGTGCGCCGGGTTGGCGAAGCTGTGCAGGAAGCAGACCGCGACGGCATGGATGCCGCGGTCTTTCAGGGTGCGGGCGGCGGCGCGCACGGTTTCGGGCTCCAGCGCCGTCAGCACCGAACCATCGGCGGCGACGCGTTCGCTCACCTCGAAAACGCGGTCGGCCGGCACCGGGCGGGTGGGCTTGATCCACGAGAACAGGTTGGCGCGGCGCGGAATTTCCTGCCGGCCGATCTCCAGCACATGCCGGAAGCCGGCGGTGGTGAGCAGGCCCGCTGGCGCGCCCTTGCCCTCCAGGATCAGGTTGGTCGCGACCGTGGTGCCGTGGAACACCTGGCCCAGATCGGCGGGCGCGATGCCGGCCTGTGCCACCGCCAGGCCGATGCCGGTCATGAAGCCTTGCGAGGGATCCGCCGGCGTCGACGGCGTCTTGGCCGTCCACGAGCGGCCGGTCTCGCGGTCCAGCAGGGTGACGTCCGTGAAGGTGCCGCCGGTGTCGATGGCGACGGCGTAGCGCAGGCCGGGGGTGTCGCTCATGCGGCGGGCTCCCGCGTCTCCAGCGAGTCGCGATAGCCCTGGCGGTGGAACAGGCCGGTGACCGGCGGCCGGTCGGCGCGGCGGCGCGCGGTGGCGGCGGCGTCGACGCTGCGGCCGTCGTCGGCGAGCATGACGCCATAGTCGTGCGCCGCGGCCTCAGGGCTGACATAGCCGTTCAGCACGTCGGCCAGCACCCGCTCCGGCTCGCGGTCGAACGGATGGCCCCAGCCACCGCCGCCGCCGGTTTCCAGCCGCAGCACCTCGCCGCGCTTCAGCACGTTGCCGTCGCTGAACGGGTCCAGTTCCCGTTCCTGCGGAGTGCCGGGGTTGGCGATGGCGCGGCCGCTGCCGCCGTTCCGCCCGCCCTTCACGCCCCAGCTCGGCATGGCGACGCCGTCGATGCGGAGCGCGAATGTGGCCTGGTCGGCCAGCACCTCGATCTCGCGCACCACACCGGCGCCGCCGCGCCAGCGGCCCGGCCCGCCGGAGTCTTTGTTGACGCCGTAGGCGCGGACGCGGACCGGGTAGTCGAGTTCCAGCATCTCCGCCGGAAAGTTCTCCTGGGCGATGTAATAGACGCTGTCGATGCCGTCGGCATAGGGCCGGGCGCCGTAGCCGACGCCGAGCCCATCCGACATCAGGAAGGTGTTGCCGTCCGCGTCCTGCCCCCGGGCGAAATAGATGACATAGGCGCAGTTCGCCGCCATGGACTCGCCGCCCGCCGCGTTCACCAGCCCCATGGTGGAGGACAGGAGCCGCATCATGGTGAGGCCGCGCTGGCCGAGCGGCGCCGGCCAGTTCGGCTGCAACAGGCTGCCGGGGCGCAGCACGATCTCGTCGATGGCCTTGCCGGCGCCCCAGTTCAGCAACAGCGTCCGGTCGCCGCCCAAGAGGTACATGCCCATCATCGCCCGCGGCACGGCCGGGTTGACCAGATAGTTGATCGGCCCCGGCGCCTGGTCGTCGCTGGCGGAGCAATCCAGCACGGTCCGGCCCGGCTCCACCCGCAATTCCAGGCGCATCCAGTAGGGGCCGTTGCCCTGGCCGTCATGGTCCAGTGCGTCGGCGAAGCGATAGGTGCCGGGCGGGAAGGTCTCGGCCAGACGCTTGCGGGCGGCCTGTTCGGAGCGGTCGGCCAGTTGCACGAAGGCGTCGGCGATCAGGGCGCGGGGGAAGCGCTCCGCCAGGTCCTGCAGGCGCTTCTCGCCCAGGCGCACGGCGGCGATGCAGGCGCGCATGTCGCCGCGCACCATGTCGGGAAAGCGGGTGTTGCGCTGGAAAATGCGCATCAACTCCTCGTTCACGACGCCGTCGCGGGCGAGGCGCACGGGCGGGATGATGACGCCTTCCTGGAAGATGTCGGTGCAGTCCGGTGAGATCGAGCCCGGCCGCATGCCGCCGATATCGGCGAAATGCGCCCAGCTTTGCGCGAAGGCCAGAATTGCGCCATCGACGAAGATCGGCTGCACGAACACCTGGTCCGGCGAATGCGAGACCGAGCCCTTGGAGCCGTAGCAGTCGTTGTACCAGTAGAGGTCGCCCGGCCGCATGCTCTCGATCGGATAGTGTTCGAACACCGGCCGCACCGGATCGCCGAACGAGGGGCGATAGGCGCCGACGATCAGGTCGCCATTGTGGTCGAACAGGGCGACGAAGAAGTCTTTCTTCTCGCGGATGAAGCCGGACATGGCGGTGCGCTCGATCAGCGCCTCCATTTCCTTCTGCGCCGATTGCAGCGCGCCGCGAATGACTTCGAGCGAGACGGGATCGCAGCGCGCTTCGGCGGCGTTTGCTGCGGCGGGCAAGGCGGTGTCGGGCAAGGCGGTGTTGGGCATGAGGACCCCTCCGCTGGCATGGCTTCCGGTCCCGCCAGTCTAGGGCCCATTCCCGACGCGCGCCAAGAGCCAACCCGCGGCGGCGTCCGGCGTCAGCGGTGGTCGCGGCGGAAGCGCATGGCGCGCTCGACCCGCTCGCGCGCCATGGCGACGGCGGCGGCCCGCGGCAGCACCGCGTCGCGCTGCATGCGGCGCAGAACCTCGTCCGTGTTGCGCTGGATCTTTTCCTTGATGGTGGCGAGCGCACCGCTCTCGCTGCCGCCATGGTATTCGACGGAGGCGCAGATGACGCCGCCGGCATTGGCGATGAAGTCCGGCACCGACAGCACGCCCCGCGCGTGCAGGGCCGCCTCCGCCTCGGCGGTGGCCGGGATGTTGGCGCCCTGGAGGATCAGCCGCGCCTTGACCTGGCCGGCATTGGCGGCGGTCAGCACGTTGGGCCGGGCGGCCGGAATCCAGATGTCGCAGTCGACGCCCACAATGGCGTCCCGGTCCCCGGCCGTGCCGCCGGCGAACGCGGCGACGCCCTCGCCGGTCTTGTGGTGCTCTGCCAGCGCCTCGATATCGAGCCCGTCCGGATTGAGGGTCATGCCGCGCGAGTCGGCGGCGGCCACCAGCACGCAGCCGAGGTTTGCCAGGAAGCGGGCGCCGTGATAGCCGACCGCGCCGAAGCCCTGCACCGCGACCCGCGCGCCTTTCAGCCTCACGTCGCAATGCTTCTCCGCGATCTCGGCGCAGGCGGCGAGGCCATAGCCGGTGGCGCCGATCACATCCAGCGGAATGCCGCCCAACTCCCGCGGCAGGCCGACCGAGCGGCCGTTCTCGTCGCGGATCCAGGCCATGGCCTCTTCGTTCGTGCCCATGTCCGGGCCGGGAATGTAGGAGGTGATCTCGCGGAGGCCGCGGGCGAAGGCGCGGATCAAGCGTTCCTTGTCGGCGATCGGCATGGCCGGGTCGGCGGCAATCACGCTCTTGGCGCCGCCATGCGGCAGGCCGGCCGCCGCGTTCTTGAAGGTCATGGCGCGGGCGAGGCCGAAGCATTCCTCCAGCGTCACGTCCGGCGCCATGCGGGTGCCGCCGATGGCCGGGCCGGCAGCGGTGTTGTCGACAACGACAATGGCTTTCAGTCCGACGCCCGCGTCGTAGAGTTCGACGACCTTTTCCGGGCCCAGATCGTCGGTGAAGGCGAAGGCCATGGGCTGGTCCTCCTCAGTCCGTTTGTTCCAGATGGGTTTTGATCGCAGAGAGAAAGCGGGCGGCCTCGCCGCCGTTGACGGCGCGGTGGTCGAAGGTGAGCGACAGCGGCAGCCGGCCGTCGCGGAGGCGTCCCGCCCCCAGGATCGCCACCTGCGGCGGCACGATCACCAGTTCCGCGAACAGGCCGCCGATGGCGCCGAAATTCGAGAGGGTGATGGTGGCGCCCCTCAGGTCCGCCGGCGAAAGCGAGCGGCGCTGCGCGCCCTCGACCAGCCGCCGCAACTCGCCGCGCAAGTCGTGCGGGTCGGGAAAGTCGGCGGTGCGCAGCACCGGCACGATCAGCCCGTCCGCCGTATCGACGGCAATGCCGATGGCAGCATCCGGGTTCAGCCGCCGCGCCTCCCGCTCGCCGTCATAGGCGGCGTTGAGCGCCGGTTCGCGGTCCAGGGCCCTGACCATGGCCTGCACCAGCACCAGCGTCACCGGCACGTCGTCGGGCCAGTGGCCGACATCGGCCTCCTCGGTCACGGTCGCGCGCGGGATGGAGAGCGCCGCGGTCATGCTGCGAGCCATGGCCTTGCGCACGCCCCGCAGCGACTGCCATTCCGGGCCGAGCGGCTTCGGTCGCGTCCGGCCGGAGGCCGCAGCCTGCACGTCGGCGCGCAGGATGGCCCCGTGCGGCCCGGTGCCCTCGATCCGGTCGAGATCGACCTTCAATTCCTCGGCCAGGGCGCGGACCGCCGGCGCGGCACGAGCCGCGCCGCTCTTAGGAGTATCGGCGGCACGAGCCGCGCCGCTCTTAGGAGTATCGGCGGCACGAGCCGCGCCGCTCTTGGGAGTATCGGCGGCACGAGCCGCGCCGCTCTTGGGAGTATCGGCGGCACGAGCCGCGCCGCTCTTTGCGGACTCGCTGGCAGGGGCAGGGGCGGGGTGTTTGGTGGCGGGCTGCGGTTTGGCGGCGGGCGGTGTCGCCCGGGCCTCCGTGTCCTCGCCGTCCGCTTCCAACTGGCCGACCACCGCCCCGGCGTCGGCGCGTTCGCCCTCGGCATAGTCGGCGAGCGGCGCGCCGACCCGCAGCGTCTCGCCCGGCTCGCCATAGGTCTTGGCGATGGTGCCGGACCAGGGTGCCGGCACTTCCACCACGGCCTTGTCGGTCTCGACCGAGACCAGGGGCTGGTCGGCGGTGACATGGTCGCCGGCGGCGACATGCCAGTGGACGATTTCGGCCTCTTCCAGGCCTTCGCCCAGGTCGGGCAGGGTGAATGTCTTCATGCGTAGCCCATCACCTCGCGCGCCGCGTCGACAATGCGCGCCACCGAGGGCAGATAGTGGTGTTCCAGTTTCGGCAGCGGGATCACCGTGTCATAGCCGGTCACGCGCCGCACCGGCGCCAGCAGCGACAGCAGGCCGTGCTCGGCAATGCGCGCGGCGACCTCACCGCCATAGCCGCCGGTCAGCGCCGCCTCGTGCACGATGACGACCCGGCCGGTTTTCTCGATCGAGGCGAGAAGCGTGTCCTGGTCCAGTGGCTTCAGTGTGGCAAGGTCGATGACCTCCGCCGAAACGCCGTCCTCCTCCGCCAGCCGGTCGGCGGCGGCCAGGGTCTCCTTCATCATGGCGCCCCAGGAAATCAGCGTCAGGTCGCTGCCTTCGCGCTCGACGAACGCCTTGTCGAGGGGCAGGGCTTCGCCGTCGTCGCCGACTTCCTCCTTGCCGGCGCGGTAGAGCCGCTTCGGCTCCAGGAACACCACCGGGTCCGGGTCGCGGATCGCCGCCAGCAACAGGCCATAGGCCTTGGCCGGCGACGACGGGATGACGACGCGGATGCCCGGCACATGTGCCAGCATCGCCTCGACGCTTTCGGAATGGTGCTCGGGCGCATGGATGCCGCCGCCAAAGGGCGCGCGCAGCACCATCGGGCAGGAGAGGCGGCCGCGGGTGCGGGTGCGCAGGCGCCCGGCATGGTTCACGATCTGGTCGATGGCCGGGTAGACGAAGCCCATGAACTGGATTTCCGCCACCGGGCGCAGGTCCTGCGTCGCCGCACCGACCGCCACGCCGGCAATCACCGCCTCGGACAGCGGCGTGTCCAGCACCCGGCCGGAGCCGAAGCGCTGGATCAGCCCGTCCGTGGCGCGAAACACGCCGCCGTCGATGCCGATATCCTCGCCCAGCAGCACCACCCGTTCGTCCTCGTCCATCGCCCGCGACAGTGCCATGCGCACCGCTTCGACCAGGGTCAGCTCCGCCATGGCTCAGTTCTCCCCCGCGGCCAGAACGGCCGCCCGTTGGGCGGCGACATCGGCCGGCAGCGCGGCATAGGTGTGGTCGAAGATCGCTTCCGGCGGCTCGGGCGGCAGGGCCTCGAATGCGGCGACGGCGGCGTCGATCCGGGCGCGGCAGTCGGCCAGCAAGGCCTCTTCCTGTTGCTTGTCCCAGACCTTTTGCGCCGCCAGATAGGTGCGCAGGCGGGCGATGGGCTCTTCCTTCCAGTGACGGCGCACCTGGTCGTCCTCGCGATAGCGGCTGGCGTCGTCGGCGGTGGTGTGGTCGCCCAGGCGATAGGTGATCGCCTCGATCAGCGTCGGCCCGTCGCCGCGGCGGGCGCGGGCGAGTGCCACGTCCACCCGGTCGCGCACGGCGACGACGTCGTTGCCGTCCACCTGCTCGCCCGGAATGCCGGCGGCCAGCGCCTTCTGCGCCAGGGTTTCCGCCGCGGTCTGTTCCGCACGGGGCACGGAGATCGCCCACTGGTTGTTGTTGATGACGAACACCACCGGCAGTTTCCAGACGCCGGCAATGTTCATGGCCTCGTAGAAATCGCCCTTGGAGGTGGCGCCGTCGCCGGCCATCACCACCGCCACCCGGTCCTCGCCGCGGCGACGGAAGGCGAGGGCGACGCCGGCGGCGTGGGGGAAGTTGGTGCCGACCGGGATCGACACCGGCAGATCGTGCCGCGGCCCGGCATAGTCGCTGCCGCGCTCGCTGCCGCTCCAATAACAGAGGTGTTCGACCAGGGAAACGCCGCGCCACAACTGGGCGGCCTGATCGCGGAAGCCGGGCACCAGCACATCGTCGGCCCGCATGGCGCTGGCGGTGCCGACCCCCACCGCCTCCTGCCCCAGGGCCGAGGCATAGGTGCCGAGGCGGCCGGTCCGCTGCATCGCCACCGCCCGTTCGTCCACCACGCGGGTCAGCACCATCGCTTCGTACAGGGGAATCAACGCAGCGGCGTCGGCGGCAAGGGCCGGCAGATCGGGAGTTGCCGTGCCATCGGTATTCAAGTAACGGAAGTGGGAAATTTCCCCGCTGAACGTCGTCGTTCGCATTCGGTCCGACCTCCTTATGCCCCTAACTTGATATGGGCACTGATTTCGCCGCTTGAAAGCTAGCGTGGCATGTTCCGGCCAAGTTTGACATAGATCATGGGCGACGCGGCGTCCGCTTTGCTTTTCTCCTGGCATGGACAGCCAGCCTGGTTTCCGCCGAACGAGTTGAGTGTGCTTCCATGCATTCGCCCGATGAGCGCACGAAACGGCCTGCAAGCCTCCTCGACCGCGCCGGTCTGGACCGGCTGATCGCGGTGCTGCGTGGGGATGGCTATGCGGTGATCGGGCCGGTCGTGGACGGGGGCGCCGTCGCCTATCGGGAAATTTCCGGCATCGCCGATCTGCCGGCCGGCTGGGGCAGCCGCCAGGACGCCGGCCGCTACCGGCTGGAGCGGCGAGCGGACGATGCCCTGTTCGGCTATGTCTCCGCCGTCGAATCCTGGAAGCGCCATATGTTCCAGCCGAGCCGAACGCTCTGGCAGGCGGAGAAGACCGCCGACGGCTTCGCCATCCACGAGCCGGAGGCCGCGGCGCCGAAACTGGCCTTTCTCGGCGCCCGCGCCTGCGAACTGGCCGCCATCGACCTGCAGGACCGGGTGTTCGTCACCGGATCTCAGCCGGACCCGGATTACGCTGCCCGGCGCGCGGCAGCCTTCATCATTGCCGTGCATTGCACCGAGGCGGGCGAGACCTGTTTCTGCGCCTCCATGAATACCGGGCCGGCCGCCCGCGATGGGTTCGATCTGGCACTGACCGAATTGATCGACGCCGAACGGCACGAATTCCTCCTCGAAATCGGCAGCGAGCGGGGCGAGGCGGTGGCGGCGCGCCTGCCGCTGCTGCGGGCCAGGGAGGACGACCGCCGGGCGGCGACGGACGGCATTGCCGCGGCGGCCGCCGGCATGGGGCGCAAGCTGGAAACGCACGGCCTGAAAGACCTGATCCAGGCGAACCAGGACCATCCGCACTGGCAGGCGGTGGCCGAGCGCTGCCTCGCCTGCGCCAACTGCACCGCGGTCTGCCCCACCTGCTTCTGCCACACCACCGAGGACCGGGTGGCGTTGGACGGCGCAACGGCCGAGCGGCGGCAGCGCTGGGATTCCTGCTTCAGCCTGGATTTCTCGCACCTGCCGCACGGGCCGGTGCGCCAGAGCGTCGGCGCGCGCTATCGCCAGTGGATGAGTCACAAGCTCGCCCACTGGGTCGACCAGTTCGGCGATTTCGGCTGTGTCGGCTGCGGGCGCTGCATCGCCTGGTGCCCCGCCGGCATCGACATCACCGCCGAGGCCGCGGCCCTGCGCCGGGCGGTCGAGGAAGAAGGCTGAGCCCATGGACGTCAAATCGCTCGACCGGATCATCGCCGCCCATCGCTTCTTCCAGGGGCTTTCGCCTGCGGCCTGTGCGTTGATCGCCGGCTGTGGCCGCAATGTGCACTTTCGGCCCGGCCACCGCCTGTATCGTCAGGGCGACCCGGCCGATACCTTCTATGTGATCCGCCACGGCAAGGTGGCGCTGGAAATGCCGGGCGCGGGACCTGCGACCGTGTTCCAGACCGTCGGGCCCGGCGACATTCTCAACGCCTCCTGGCTGGTGCCGCCCTATCGCTGCACCTCCGATGCCCGCGCCATGGAGACCACCCGCGCCATCGCCTTCAATGCGGTCTGTCTGCGCGACAAGTGCGACCAGGATCACGACCTCGGCTACGAATTGATGAAGCGCTTCGTGCCGGTGGTGATCGAACGCCTGAGCCATTCCCGCCTGCAAGCCATGGACCTCTACGCCGCGGGGGGCATCCACGAATGAGGCCGGCTGTCCGCACATCCGACGCCTATGTGCCGGCGCTCTGGCGGGTGGCAGCGCGCGAGCAGGAGACCGCGGATACCGTCACCTTCGCCCTGACGCCGCCGCCCGATGCGCCACCGCTGCCGTTCCGGCCGGGGCAGTTCAACATGCTCTATGCCTTCGGCGTGGGCGAGGTGCCCATCAGCATCAGCGGCGACCCCGCCCGGACCGACCGGGGCATGGTGCACACGCTCCGCGCGGTCGGAAGCGTCACCCGGCCGCTCGCCCGCCTGAGCGAGGGGCAGACGGTCGGGTTGCGAGGGCCGTTCGGCAGCCACTGGCCGCTGGAGGCGGCGGCGGGCGGCGACCTCGTCCTGGTCGCCGGCGGGCTCGGCTTGGCGCCGCTGCGCCCGGCGATCTGGGCGGCGCTGGCAGCGCGGGAGCGCTTCCGCAACCTCGTCATCGTCTATGGCACCCGCAATCCGGCGAACCTGATCTTCCGCCGCGACCTGCGGGAATGGCGCAGTCGGCTCGATACGGAATGCGAGGTGACG
Organism: Alphaproteobacteria bacterium; assembly: GCA_020638555.1. Classification (NCBI taxonomy): domain Bacteria; kingdom Pseudomonadati; phylum Pseudomonadota; class Alphaproteobacteria; species Alphaproteobacteria bacterium. The sequence continues at coordinate 841,846 of JACKII010000002.1, forward strand.
GTGGACCACGCCGCGCCCGACTGGCACGGCCATGTCGGCACCATTCTGCAACGCCTCCAGCACGCCGAGTTCGAGCCCGCGGCCACGACCGCCTTTGTCTGCGGGCCGGAAATCATGATGCGGCACACCGCCCACGCCCTGATCGACCGCGGTGTGCCGGCGGCGCGCCTGTATCTCTCCATGGAACGCAACATGAAGTGCGCGCTCGGCCGCTGCGGCCATTGCCAGTTCGGCCCGCACTTTGTCTGCAAGGACGGCCCGGTCTTTGCCTATGACCGCATCCGCCCCTTGCTCGGCGTGGCGGAGGTGTAGGGTCATGGCCGAGCCCGCTTCCGCACCAAAGCCCCGGCTGGCGGTCTGGAAATTCGCCTCGTGCGACGGCTGCCAGCTCTCGATCCTCGATCTGGAGGACGAATTGCTGGCGCTTGCCGGGCGGGTCGAGATCGCCTTTTTCCTCGAAGCCTCCAGCCGCACGGTCGACGGCCCCTATGATCTCTCCCTGGTCGAGGGCTCGATCACCACGGCCCACGACGCCCGGCGCATCCAGCAGGTGCGCGCCCAGTCCAAGGCCCTGGTCACCATCGGCGCCTGCGCGACGGCAGGCGGCATCCAGGCGCTGCGCAACTTCGCCGACGTGGAGGAATTCACGCGCGCGGTCTATGCCCGCCCGGACTATATCGAGACGCTGGCGACCTCCACTCCCATCGCCGACCATGTGGCGGTGGATTTCGAACTGCGCGGCTGCCCGGTGAACAAGCACCAGCTTCTGGAACTCGTCGCCGCGGTTCTGTTCGGCAAACAGCCGGCCTTTTCCGGCGACAGCGTCTGCACCGAATGCAAGCGGCGCGGCACTGTCTGTGTCGCCGTTGCCAACGGCACGCCCTGCCTCGGGCCGGTGACGCAGGCGGGCTGCGGCGCCATCTGCCCGGCCTATGACCGCGGCTGCTATGGCTGTTTCGGCCCCAGCGACGGCGCGGCCATGCCGGCCTTCTCGCGCATGCTGGCGGCCCACGGCCTGGAGCCGCCGCAGATCACGCGCTATCTGCGCACCTTCAACGCCAACGCCCCGGCCTTTCGCGCCGAAAGCGAACGCCTTGCGCCGGGCGAGGGGGAGGGCAGCGCATGACCCGCCGCACCATCAAGGTCGACTATCTGGCGCGGGTCGAAGGCGAGGGGGCGCTGCACGCCCGCATCGCCGATGGCGCGGTCGAGCATGTCGAGCTCAACATTTTCGAGCCGCCCCGCTACTTCGAGGCGCTGCTGCGCGGCCGCGACTTCCGCGAGGCGCCCGACATCACCGCCCGCATCTGCGGCATCTGCCCCGTCGCCTATCAGATGAGCGCCGTTCATGCCATGGAGGCCGCCTGCGGCGTGAGCCTGCCGCCGTCGCTGCGTGCCCTGCGCCGGCTGCTCTATTGCGGCGAGTGGATTCAGAGCCACGTTCTGCACGCCTTCATGCTGCACGCGCCCGACTTTCTCGGCTGCGACAGCGTCGTCGAGATGGCCCGGACCAACGCGCCGCTGGTGCAGCAGGCGCTGCGCATGAAGAAGGCGGGCAACGCCATCATCGCCGCCGTCGGCGGGCGCGAGGTCCATCCGATCAATGTCAAGGTCGGCGGCTTCTACCGCGCGCCCCGCCGCGAGGAGATCGCCGGCCTGCGGGACGAAGTGGCCTGGGGCCGCGACGCCACGGCCGAGGCGCTGGCCTGGGCCGCCACGCTGCCCTATCCCGACTTCGAGCGTGACTACCAGTTCGTCGCGCTGCGCGCGGCGGACGAATACCCGATGAATGCCGGCCGGATTGTCTCCTCCCGCGGTCTCGACATCGACACCCTGGCCTATGAACAGACCTTTGCCGAGAGCCACGAGCCGCAGTCGACCGCCCTGCATTCGCGCCTGATCGCCGACGGCAGCGCCTATCTGGTCGGCCCGCTCGCCCGCTATGCCCTGAACTTCGACCGGCTGCCGCCGGCGGTGCAGGCCGCGGCCCGCGCGGCCGGCCTCGGTCCCGTCTGCCGCAATCCCTATCGCAGCCTGCTGGTCCGTCTTGTCGAGGTGCTGTTCGCCTTCGGCGAGGCCCTGCACCTGATCGAGGCCTATGAACCGCCGCCCCAGCCCTCGGTCGCGGTCGAGCCGCGCGAGGGCAGCGGTTGCTGGGCGACCGAGGCGCCGCGCGGCCTGCTCTACCACCGCTATGCCATCGGCGCGGACGGTTTGATCCGCGAGGCCAAGATCGTGCCGCCGACCTCGCAGAACCAGCCCAGCATCGAGGACGACCTGCGCGGCGTGCTGGCCGCCAACCTGGCGCTCGACGACGACGCGTTGCGGCACCGGTGCGAGGTGACGATCCGAAATTACGACCCGTGCATTTCCTGTGCGACGCACTTCCTGACCCTGACGCTGGATCGCGACACCGGGGCGGAGGCACCGCCATGAGCGTGCTGGTGATCGGCATCGGCAACCCCGACCGCGGCGACGATGGCGCCGGACCGCTCGTGGTCTCGCGTCTCGGCAAGGCCGGGGTGCCGGGGCTCGCGCTCCGGTCCAGCGGCGGCGACCCGGCCGATTTGCTGGCCGCCTGGGAGGGAAAGGCGGCGGTGGTGCTGGTCGACGCTTGCGCGAGCGGGTCGGAACCCGGTACGATTCACCGGTTCGATGCGGTGGACCGGCCCTTGCCCGAAACCTTCGGCGCCGTTTCCACCCACGGTTTCGGACTGGGCGCGGCGGTGGAACTGGCCCGTGCCATGGACGCCCTGCCGCCGGCACTCCGGGTCTATGGCATCGAGGCTGCCGGGTTCGCGCCCGGTGCGCCGCTGTCGCCGGCGGTCGAGGCCGCCGCAGAGGCCGTTGCCGACGAAATCGCACGCCTATTCGGGAGCGGACCATGCACGAAGCCGGCCTGATGCGCGACCTGATGCGCAAAATCCTGGACCTCGCCGCCGCCAACCGGGCCCGGCGCGTCAGCGGCGTGACGGTCTGGCTCGGCGCGCTGTCGCACATGTCGCCCGGCCATTTTCAGGAGCATTTCGACCAGGCCGCCGCCGGCACCCTGGCGGAGGGCGCGCGCCTGACCTGCCAGACCTCCGACGACATGGCCGACCCCAACGCCCAGTCCATCCTGCTGCGCAGCATCGAGACGGAGGACTGAATGAGCGGGTTTGCGGGCAGCACGGTCGCCACCGTCATCCGCCTGCGGCTGACGGTGTCCGGTGTGGTCCAGGGGGTGGGCTTTCGTCCCTTCGTCTACCGCCTGGCCGAGGCGCACGGGCTGGCCGGTCATGTCCTGAACGCCAGCGATGGCGTGCGGATCGAGGTGGAAGGGCCGCTGGACGCCGTCGAGACGTTTGCCGCCGCCATTCCCCGGCACGCGCCGGCGAACGCCCGCATTGACGCCATCCGCCGGCACATGATGGAGCCAGCCGGCCAAGCCGGGTTCTGTGTGCTGGGTTCCGAGGCCGCGGCAGAGCCCGCCCTGCGGGTGCCGCCGGACCTCGCCACATGCCCGGATTGTGTTGCGGAGGTGCTGGACCCGGCCAACCGCCGCTATCGCTATGCCTTGACCAACTGCACCGCCTGCGGCCCGCGGTTTTCGATCCTGGACGCCTTGCCCTATGACCGCCACCGCACGGCCATGCGCGGCTTCGGCCTCTGCGCCGACTGCCGGGCGGAATATGGCGAGCCGCTGGACCGGCGGTTTCACGCCGAACCGATTGCCTGTTCGGCCTGCGGCCCGCAACTGGCCCTCAGCGGCAGCGACGGCGTGGCCGTGGCGAGCGACGCCGCCGCCATCGCCATGGCCGCGGCCGAGATCGCGGCCGGTGGGGTGGTCGCGGTCAAGGGGCTGGGCGGCTATCATCTGGCGGTCGATGCCACCAGCGACGCCGCCGTCGCCCGACTGCGCCGCCGCAAGCGCCGCCCGACCAAGCCGCTGGCGGTCATGGTTCCCTCCCTGGCCGTCGCCCGCGCGCTTTGCCGCCTGGGCCCGGCGGAGGAAGCGGCGTTGCAGTCTCCGGCCGCGCCGATTGTCCTGGCGCCGAAGCGGCACGCGCAACTCAGCGATCAGGTGGCGCCGCAATGCGCCGAACTCGGCTTGATCCTGCCCTACACGCCCTTGCACCACTTGCTGATGCGGGCCCTGGCGCGGCCCCTGGTGGTGACGAGCGGCAATCGCAGCGGCGAGCCGATCCTCTATGACGACCGCGGCGCGCAACGCGGGCTGGCGTCGGTCACCGACCGGTTTCTGAGCCACACGCGGCCGATCCGCCGGCCGGTCGAGGACTCCGTGGTGCGCACGATCGGCGGCGCGCCGCAGGTGCTGCGCCTCGGCCGCGGCCTGGCGCCGGACGTGCTCGCCCTCTCGCCCGCGGCCGTGCCCGACGGACCGGCCATCCTGGCACTGGGTGGCTATCTCAAGACCGCGCCGGTGTTGCTGCGCGGTCACGAGGCGATACTCGGGCCGCATGTCGGCGACCAGGAGACCGCCGCGGCGGAGGAAAGCCTGGGCCGCGCGCTGGAAGACCTGCAAAGCCTGCACAACACCCGCGCCGCCGTGGTGGCCTGCGACCGGCACCCGGACTATCCGACCACCCATCTGGCGGAAGTCTTCGGTTTGCCGGTGGTCCGGGTGCAGCACCACGCCGCCCACATCGCCTCCGTCATCGCCGAACACGGCCTGACCGAGCCGGTGCTGGGCATTGCCTGGGACGGCACCGGCTATGGCCTCGACGGTACGGTCTGGGGCGGCGAGGCGCTTTGGATGACGCCGGACGGCTGGCACCGCGTCGCCCGCCTGCGGCCGTTCCCGCTGCCCGGCGGCGAACAGGCGGTGCGCGAGCCCCGCCGTGCGCTCTACGGCCTGTTGCACGCCGCCGGCCGCCTCGACCTGCTGCCCTCCGGCCTGTTCTCGGCCGAGGAGCAGCGCATGCTGGCCAAGCTGCTGGATGTCGGCGTGAACGCGCCCGCCACCTCCAGCATGGGCCGGTTGTTCGACGCGCTGGCCGCCCTGCTGGGACTGGGAGCGGTGAACCGGCACGAGGGCGAGGCCGCCGCCGCGCTGGAGCACGCGGCCCGCCGCATCCCGGACGATACGGTGCTCGCGCCCTATGCCATCGCCCTGGATGCCACCGCCTTGGATGTCACTGGCCCGCAAGGACTGCTGGAGCTGGACTGGCGGCCGATGCTTGGCGCGATTGTGCGCGATCTTCACCGCGGCCGCTCGGTCGCGGGCGTCGCCCGGTCGATCCACGAGGCCCTGGCGAGCGCCGTCGTCGCCATCGCCCGCGCCCGGAACGCCCCGGCGGTTGCGCTATCGGGCGGGTGCTTTCAGAACCGGCTGCTGCTGGACCGCTGCATGACCTTGCTCGCGGCCGATGGGCGCCGCGCCTACGTCAATCGCCGCGTGCCGCCCGGCGATGGCGGCCTGGCGCTCGGCCAGGCATTCGTGGCGCGCCAGCGGCTGGCGGCGGGAGGTTGAACCATGTGTCTCGCCGTACCCGGACATCTGGTGGAAACCCGCGGCTACGACCTGGAGCGCATCGGCCTGGCCGATTTCGGCGGCGTCCGGCGCGAGGTCAGCCTGGCCTTCGTGCCGGAAGCGGTCGTCGGCGATTACGTGCTGGTGCATGTCGGCGTCGCCATCGCCCGGCTCGACGAGGCCGAAGCGGCCCGCACCTTCGCGGAACTGGCGGCCGCCGGGGTGGTCGAATGAGCGAGGCAGGGCGCCCATGAAATACGTGGACGAATTCCGTGAGCCGGATCTGGTGCGCCGCCTCGCCGCTGCCATCGCGGCCACGGTCACCCGGCCCTGGACGGTGATGGAGGTGTGCGGCGGCCAGACCCACGCCATCCTGCGTTTCGGCCTCGACCAGTTGCTGCCGGACAACCTCACCCTGCTGCACGGCCCCGGCTGCCCGGTCTGCGTCACGCCCGCCGCCATGATCGACAAGGCGGTGGAAATCGCGGCCCGGCCCGAGGTCGTGTTCTGCACCTTTGCCGACATGCTGCCGGTCCCGGCCGGCAAGGGCTGCCTGGCCGACGCCAAATCGCGCGGCGCCGATGTGCGCCCGGTCTACTCGCCGCTGGAGGCGGTGCGCATCGCCGCCGCCGAGCCGGAGCGGGAGGTGGTGTTCTTCGCCGTCGGCTTCGAGACCACCGCGCCGGCCAACGCCCTGGCGGTGCGGCAGGCGGAGACGCAGGGGCTCGGCAATTTCTCGCTGCTGGTGGCCCAGGTGCTGGTGCCGCCCGCGCTCGAAAGCCTGCTTTCGGCGCCGGGGACCGGCATTCACGCCTTTCTGGCCGCGGGCCATGTCTGCACCGTCATGGGCACGGCGGACTACGCGCCCATCGCCCGCCGGCACGGCGTGCCCATCGTCGCCACCGGCTTCGAGCCGGTCGACATTCTGAGCGGCGTTCTGAGTGCGGTGCGGCAGCTGGAGGCCGGAGAGGCGCGGGTGGAGAATGTCTATGCCCGCGCCGTCGCGCCCGCCGGCAACCCGGCGGCGCGCGCGCTGGTGCAGGCGGTGTTCCGGCCGGTCGATCGCGACTGGCGCGGTCTGGGCACCATCCCCGCCAGCGGCCTCGATCTGCGGCCCGAACTGCGCCGGTTCGATGCCTGCGCCCGGTTCGGCGCCCTGGCCAAGGCGCCGGCCGGCGATCCGCGCTGCATTGCCGGCCGCGTGTTGCAGGGCCAGGCCCGGCCCGACCAGTGCCCGGCCTTCGGCGGCGCGTGCACGCCGGATCGCCCGCTGGGCGTGCCGATGGTGTCGGCCGAGGGCGCCTGCGCCGCCTACTATCTCTACCGCCATCAGGAGACCGCGACCGCATGACGGCCGAACCCGCCGCTTCGAACTGGCCCGCGCCCGCGGGCATTGGCGACCGGATCCAGATGGGCCATGGCGGCGGCGGCCGCATGATGCAGGACCTGATCCACCAGGTGATCGAGCCCGCCTTCCGCAACCGCCTGCTGGAGCAGCGCCACGACGGCGCCATCTTTCCGGCGGGGGACGGGGAGTGGGCCTTCACCACCGACGGCTATGTGGTCCAGCCCCTGTTCTTTCCCGGCGGTGACATCGGCAAGCTGGCGGTCAACGGCGCGATCAACGACCTGGCCATGTGCGGCGCCGCGCCGGGCCGGATCGCGATTTCCCTGATCCTGGAGGAAGGCTTCCCCATCGCCGACCTGCGCCGCATTGTCGGCTCCATGGCGGAGGCCGCGGCGGCCATGGGGGCGGAGATCGTGACCGGCGACACCAAGGTGGTCGAGCGGGGCAAGGGCGACGGCGTGTTCGTCACCGCCAGCGCCGTCGGCTCGGTGCGGGTGCCGGCGCAGCCCTTGCCGAGCGCGGTTCGCCCCGGCGACGTCGTGCTCATTTCGGGCGATATCGGCCGGCACGGGATCGCGGTCATGGCGGCGCGCGCCGACCTGACCTTCGACCCGCCGCTCTTCAGCGATTGCGCGCCGCTCTGGCCGGCGGTCGCGGCGCTGATCGAGGCCGACATCCCGCTGCATTGCCTGCGCGATCTCACCCGCGGCGGCCTCGCTGCCGGCCTGGTGGAGGTGGCAGAGACCGCGTTGCTGGGCGTCGAGGTCGAGACCGCGGCCATTCCCGTGACCGAGCCCGTGCGCAATGCCTGCGAACTGTTCGGGCTGGAGCCCATGCACGTCGCCAACGAGGGCTGCTTCCTCGCCTTCGTCCCGCCGGATGACGCGGCGGCGGCCATCGCCGTGCTGCGCGCCTTCGGCGACGCCCGGCTGATCGGCCGCGTTTGCGAGGAGCAGTCCGGCGCGGTCACGCTCGTCAACCCCTACGGCACCCGCCGCCGCCTGCGCCTGCCGAACGGCGAGCAGTTGCCGCGGATCTGCTGACGCTTGCAGCCGCCCGGCTCAGCCGGGGGAGCCGGCCTCTGCGGCGTTCGCCGCCGTGCCCGAGAGGCGCAGATAGACACAGGGCGGGATCGCCAGCACCGCCACGCCCGCCATGGCGAGCATGGCGGTCTCGATGCCGAACCGGTCGCCAATCAGGCCGAAGCCCAGCGGCCCCGCCACCGACGAGAAGCTGGACGAGGCATAGATCAGCGCGAACCCGCGCGACACCCGGCTCGGATGCACGAAGTCGTTGACCATGCTGTAGGTGATGGAGGTCGACCCTTGCAGCACCACGCCCAGCAGCGGCAGCAGCAGATAGGCGAACCCGCCGGGCACCAGCACCGCCGCGACGATGGCCAGCCCGGTCAGGGCCTGGACCAGGGCAAAGGCGGTGCGGGGGCCGATCCGGTCGGCCAGGAAGCCGCAAAACGCCTTGCCGGCCATGCCGCCGATCAGGATGGCGGTGGCGGCGAAGGTGGCGATGTAGAGCGGCTGGCCTTTCGCCAGCATCAGGAAGGCGGTGAAGGTCAGGGCGCTGGCCTGCACCATGCTGTCCAGGAACACCACCGCCAGCAACGCCGAGAATCCCTGCCGGTCGAGAATGCCCCAGCCCTTGGCCGCCCCGTTTTCGGGCGCCGCCTTCGCCTTCTGCGCCGTGCGCCGAAACAGGGCGCTGGCGCTGCCTCGCGGCCACAGCAGCAGCACCAGCACGCCGGCCGCAATCGCCGCCACCGCGCCGAAACCGACGGTCGGCACCGACCAGGCGAGACCGGCGCCGATGGCCAGGCTGAAGCTGGTGGTGAACAGCAGCTTGCCGGCGTCGCCCGAAGAATTGTAGAGCCCCAGCGCGCCGCGCCGGCCGGCGTCCGGATAGGCGCGGCTGACCAGGGCGGACGAGGGCGCATGCTGGAACGCGGTGCCGATGCCGACCAGCACCAGGCAGGCCAGCACCACCGCCGCGCTGCCGGCGAACCAGAACAGCAGGTAACCCAGCGCCGATACGGCGAGGCCGAACACCAACAGGATGCGGTCGCCGAACCGCTCCGCCGCAACGCCGGAAACGATCTCCAGCAGGCCCTGAGCCAGGCTTTTCAAGCCCTTGAAAAGGCCGACCTCGCCCAGATTGAGGCCCAGGCTCTGCGCCAGCACCGGCAACAGCACATAGATGGCCGCACTCAACCCGTCCTGCACCGCATGTGCCAGGCAGCACATCGACAAGATCAGGCGGCGTTGGGGCATGGGACTGTTGCAGCTCCCGGCTGGTGGCGGCGAATGGAAAAGCATAGGCCGGTGGGCCGGTTCGGAACAGGTGTTTGCACACGGTATTTACCCATTGCGGCGGAGCCTGAGTGGCGGCACGGCCGGTGCCGCAAGACGCCGGCCGGCCGGAAACCCCAGGAAATGCGCGGTGTTTGGGACTCGCGGCCGGGTCTGCTCGGGACGCCACGGGCTTGGGCGCGCGGCTTGTTCCGGGATGCGAACCCGGGCGCGAAACGTCTGGACAAGGTTCGTCTTCCGGACGTAGCGTTATCAAATGCTTCGAATGGCCGTCAGGTCATCGGGCAAGAAAGCATGGTCTTATAATTGGAGGTAACGCCATGAAGTCCCAATCAAACAAGCCCTCACGCCGTCAATTTCTGGGAACGACGGCGGCGGTGTCGGCCGCGGCGCTTGCGGCGCCTTATGTGAAGCGCGCATACGCCGCCGGTTCGCTCTCCGTCGGGCTCTGGGATCACTGGGTGCCTGGTGCCAATGACGCCACCCGCTCGCTGATTGCGGAGTGGTCGAAAAAGGAAAACGTCGAGGTCAAGCTCGACTACATCACCTCCCAGGGCGGCAAGATCCGCCTGACCTGGGCGGCGGAATCCCAGGCGCAATCCGGCCATGACGTCATGGCGTTCTCCAGTTGGTACCCCGCGCAATACGCCAACAGCCTGCACGGCGTGAACGATCTGGTCGAGGACCTGATCAAGGAAAACGGCCAGGTCAACGGCACGGTCGAATATCTGGGCAAGGTCGGCGGCAAGTGGCTGGGCGTTCCGGCAACGGTCGGCAGCCAGATGAAAGGCCCGTGCTCCCGCATCGACCTGCTGAAGAAATACGGCGGCATCGACATCCAGAAAATCTACCCGGCGGGCGCGGAGCCGCAGGACAAGGACTGGAATCTCGACGTTTTCATGAAACTGGCCGAAGCCTGCCATGCGGGCGGCAATCCCATCGGCATCGGCCTGGGCGTCACCTCCGACAGCGTCGATTCCGTCGGCGCGTTCTTCCATGCCTTCGGTGCGAAACTGGTCGACGAGAAGGGCGACATCACCGTCAACACGCCGGAAGTGCGGGCCGCGCTCGAATACATGGTCAAGCTCGGGCCGCTGCTGGCGCCGGATGCGCCGGCCTGGGACGATTCCTCCAACAACAAGTGGCTCGTCTCCGGCAACGGTTCGATGATCATGAACCCGCCCAGCGCCTGGGCCGTCGCCAAGCGCGATGCGCCGGAAATCGCCGAGCAGTTGTGGACCCACGGCTTCCCGTCCGGTCCGAAGGGCCGTTTCGGGCCGTTCCTGCCCTTCTTCTGGGGCATCTGGGAATTCAGCGAGCAGAAGGAAGCGGCCAAGAGCCTGCTGCGGTATCTGTCGTCGAAGGAAGCGGCCTATCGCATGGTCGATGCCAGTGGCGGCTATGACATCCCGGCCTTCGCGAACTTCACCAGCTTCGATATCTGGGGCAAGGTGGAGCCGCCGAAGGGGACGCTGTTCCACTATCCGGACCCGTACCACCACCAGACCCTGTCGATTGCGGCCGCCCCGGCGCCGCACGCGATCGCCGCGCAGATCTTCGCGCAAGGCACCATGCCCAAGATGGTCGTCCGCTTGATGCAGGGCGAGGACATCGAACGCACCATCAAATGGGCCGAGAGCGAGTGCGAAGGGTATATGCGCACCTAGTCTCTCGCCGTCCCGATCAGCGCCCGCTGCCGAAAATGGCGGCGGGCGCCTCCCGCCAGATGCGAAGCAGGCGATGACCGATACTCTCTCCGCTTCGGAACCGATGGTCCCCCGCGCCGGTATCCGCACGATGCTGCGGCGCAAGTCGACGATTGCGTTCCTGATGACCCTGCCGCTGATCGTCTTGATCTGCGTGTTGGTCGTGTACCCCGCTGGCTATGCCATGCACCTCGCAATGCTGAACAAGGGCATGACGAAATTCGTCGGTCTCGGGAATTTCGAGTTCCTGTTCGGCCGTGAAACCTTTTGGATGGTGGTGAAGCAATCCTGCATTTTCGCCATTTCCGCGGTGATCTTTAAGGCGATCATCGGGTTCATCGTCGCCCACTTCGTGCACAACATCCCGTCCAAGGGGCAGCGCAAGTGGCGCGGCATGCTTTTGGTGCCGTGGGTCATCCCGCCGGCGATGAGTACGCTGGCCTGGCTTTGGCTGTTCGATCCGTCCTACAGCGCGTTCAACTGGATCATCGCCCATTTCGGCGGCGACCCGATTCCCTGGACGGGCGACGCCTACTGGGCGCGGTTCTCGGTCATCCTGGTGAACATCTGGATCGGTTCGCCCTTCTTCATGATCATGTATCTGGCGGCCCTGAAGAGCGTGCCCGACCAGCTTTACGAGGCGGCCCTGATCGACGGCGCGACCTGGTGGCAACGCATCTGGTTCATCACGCTGCCGATGATGCGCAACATCATCGCGATCACCGTGCTGTTCTCGCTGATCGTGACCTTCGCCAATTTCGACATTGTCCGCATTCTCACCGCGGGCGGGCCGCTCGATCAAACCCATGTGTTTGCGACCTGGGCCTTCCTGGTCGGCATCGAGAGCGGCGACATTCCGCTGGGTGCCAGCGTTTCCCTGTTCATGATGCCGTTCCTCGCCATCGCCGCGGTGATCATCCTGCGCGACGTGGTCAAGCGGGGGAGTGAGGTCTGATGACGACTGCGACGACCCCCGCCACGGGCGGCCCCAGCCGCCCCCAATACGGAAGTATGAGCCGCAGCCGCCGCTGGGCGTTGCGCTGGTCGTATTTCTTCCTGGTGCTGTTCGCCATCTTCTTTCTGATGCCGCCGATCTACATGTTCATCACGTCGCTGAAGACCAGCGCGGAGATTTCGGCGATCACCAATCCCTGGTGGGTGTACGAGCCGACGCTCGAAAACTATATCGAGCTGTTATCGACCAACACCTATCTGGTCTTCTTCCGGAACTCGGCCATCGTCTCGATCTTCGTGGTAAGCATCACCATGCTGATCGCGGTCCCGTCGGCCTTTGCGCTCTCGCGCATGAAGTTCTGGGGCTCCGGCGCGCTCGCCACCGGCGTGTTCCTCACCTATCTGGTGCCGGAGACGCTGCTGTTCATTCCGCTGTTCAAGATCTTCGCGGAATTCAAGAACCTGACCGGGATCGAGCTCATCAACAACTGGTGGGTGCTGCTGATCCTGTATCCGACCCTGACGGTGCCGTTCTGCACCTGGATCATGATCGGCTATTTCGCCTCCATTCCCAAGGAGTTGGACGAGGCGGCGCTGATCGACGGCGCGACCTGGATGCAGACGCTGACCAAGATCTTCATTCCGGTGGCGCTGCCGGGCATCATCGCGGCGACGATCTTCGCCTTCACGGTCTCGTGGGCGCAGTTCCTCTATCCATTGGCGTTTACCACCTCCACCGATCAATTGGTCTTACCGGTGGGCATCGTCACCACGCTCATCAAGGGCGACGTGTTCAACTGGGGCCAGATCATGACCGGTGCGCTGCTGGGCGCCGCGCCGCCGCTGATCATCTATGCCTTCCTCATGGACTATTACATTGCCGGCCTGACTTCCGGCGCGACGAAAGGATAAGCCCCGTGTCCGAAGTCTCCCTGCACAAGGTCGTCAAGAAGTACGACGACGTTCTGGCCGTGCGCGGCATCGACCTCACCATTGCCGACCAGGAATTCGTGGTCCTGGTCGGCCCCTCCGGCTGCGGCAAGTCGACGACGCTGCGCATGATCGCCGGGCTGGAGGAAATCACCGACGGCGCCATCAAGATCGACGACCATGTGGTCAATGACGTGCCGCCCAAGGACCGGGACATCGCCATGGTGTTCCAGAACTACGCGCTCTACCCGCATATGACGGTGGCCGAAAACATGTCCTTCGGCCTGCGCCTGAAGCGCTTTCCGAAGGAGGAGATCCGCGCCCGCGTCGACGAGGCGGCGCGCATTCTCAACATCGAGGACCTGCTGGAGCGGAAGCCGCGGCAGTTGTCCGGCGGCCAGCGCCAGCGCGTCGCCATGGGCCGGGCCATCGTGCGACACCCGAAAGTGTTCCTGTTCGACGAGCCGCTGTCGAACCTGGACGCCAAGCTGCGCGTGCAGATGCGGACCGAGATCAAGCGTGTGCACCAGAAGGTGCCCGTCACCACCGTCTATGTGACCCACGACCAGGTGGAGGCGATGACGCTCGCCGACCGGGTCGTGGTCATGAACAACGGCAATATCGAGCAGGTGGGCGCGCCCAACGACCTGTATCACACGCCGGCCACACGCTTTGTCGCGGGCTTCATCGGCTCCCCGGCCATGAATTTCGTGCCTTGCGGGCTGGAGCAGGCCGGCAGCGGCCTCGTGGTGCGCCTGAACGGCGAGATTGCGCTGCCGGTGCCGGAAAGCCGGGCCGCGGCCTACCGCGATTATGCGGGCCGGACGCTGGAATTCGGCATCCGCCCCGAGCACCTGACCGAGGTTCGCCCCGCCCGCGAGGGCGAGCTGGCGGCGCCGATGACCGCGACCCTCGACGTGGTCGAACCGATGGGCATGGAGACCCTGGTCTATTTCCAGGTCAACGGCACGGAGGTCTGCGCCCGCATGGACCCGAGCGCCAATCCGCAGGCCGGCCAGGCGACCCAGTTGTCGGCCAACATGGCCCACATGCACCTGATCGACCCGCAGTCGAACAAGGTGCTGGGCAACGGCTAGCGGATTCTTTTCCCGCTGGCTCACCGCCCCGTTTTTTCCCTGTCGCCGCGGAGGCGGGGATCCATGCCTGAGAGACAAATACAGAGCCCGTGTTCTGTGAGACGCTCTCAGGCATGGGCTCCCGCTTGCGCGGGAGAGGGGGCGGGAGAGCGGCTCAACCGGTACCGAAAACGCTCCAATCGCCCGGCCCCGGACACACGGGCTGCCCCGGACACACTGTGCCCCGGACTTGGTCCGGGGCCGCCTTCGCTCTCGCCGGGGCCTCCTTCGCTCTCGAAGGCGGGGTTTGGGGTCTCTCCCGGCAGGAGGTCCCGGGTCAGGCCCGGGAAAGTGCGCGCGGTGGGGGGTGGTGAGCCTGACCGGCCGCCTCACTCGGCGGCGTGCCGGCTCCGGTCGGCCGGCAGGGCCTGATCGCCTAGCATGTCGGCCAGGATGACGCTTCGCACCTCCTCCGGATCAAGGCCGTGCGCGCGGATCTGATCCGCTGAGGCCGTCAGGATGGCGTCGGCGTCCTGCATCGCCTTCAACGCCTTGAACCGGTCCGGAGCGGCCAGCCCCATGCTCTCGCCCACCAGTTCCATGTAATTGGCGACCGCAAACGGCCAGTGGGCCTCGTGTCCGGCGAATTCGCGGTGGTCGGAATGATAGAGGCCCACGAGCGTGTCGACGCCCGCCGCCTCCGCATCGCGCAGCGCCGCCGCCAGCCGGTCGCGATGATAGCGGCCGAGCGGCGCCAGCGCCGACGAGGTGTAGCCGATGCTGCGTGTTCCGATCTCCACCAGTTCCAGCCCCGGCACCGCGCCCAGCAGCGCCCGCACGGCCTGGTTCACGCCCAGTTCGCCGGCATATTCGTAGAGTGCGACGCGGCGCGGCACCGGCCGGGTCATCATCGGCCGCAACGCCTCCAGCCGGGCGGCGAGCCAGACCGGGAACATGGTCATGTCGAACGCCTTGCCGGTGACCTCGCGATAGCTGGGAATCATGGTCTCGCCGAACTGCACCTGGCAGGTCGGGCACCAGGACAGCACCTGGCTGGTCTTGGCCGCCGCCATCCGGTCCAGCGTGGTGAAGGCCTGCCGGCCGGCATTGGCGGTGTCGCCGGGGCGGGTCTGGAGGATGCCGCAACAGGCGCCGGGGCCGCCCTGCACCTCGTAGGTGATGCCCAGCCGCTCCAGCACATCCAGGCAGAGCAGGCCGATATGCGGCGTCTTCAGCAGGTTGCAGCCGGTGTAGAACACCACGTCCGGCGCCTCGTCCCGCTCCGGGTGCGAGCGCGGGCTGAGGCGCGCCAGCAGGTCCGGCGGCAGCGACAGGCGCGAGAGCACGCGCACGCCGCGGCTCATCTTCTGGAACGCGGCCTTGCCGGCGGCCCGCCTGTCCTCCGCCGCAGCCTGTCGGGTGAGGGTGCGCCGGGCCATGGTCAGCATGAAGCGCGGGTTGATGCCCTCCGGGCAGACGGTCAGGCAGTGGCCCGACCCGCAGCACACTCTGGCCCAGGCTTCCGATGGCGCCGGCCCGCCGCCGGCTTGCAAGATCGCGCGCACCCCTGCCGTCAGGGCCTCCGGCGCGCCCGCGTCGATCCCGGCCACGTCCAGGGTGGGGCAAGCGGTCGCGCAGGCGCCGCAGGCGGTGCAAGCGTCGGCGATGGCCTCGACCCGCCGGTCCAGGGTTTCCAGGAAGGCGGCGCTGCGGTCGGTCATCGGGACTCCTCCGTGTCTGGCGATGGCACACCGCGCCGGCCATCGGCGCGGGCCTCACCCAAACGGCGGCGCCTATGCTAAGACAGCAGCGGATCGAATGCCATCGGCCGCAACGGTTTCGGCATTCGGGCAGGGAAGGACAGGCATGAGCATTTTCACCATCGGCTCGATCCTGGTCGGGCTTTCGGCCCTGTTCGGCTATCTGAACCATCGGCATCTGCACCTGCCGCACACCATCGGCCTGGTGGTGATCGCGCTGGTTGCCTCGCTCGCCGTGATCGGCGTCGATATCGTCTCGCCGTCCGTCAATATCGCCGGCGAGATGGTCGGCATGATGAAGCAGATCGACTTCAACGAGACGCTGATGCACGGCATGCTGAGTTTCCTGCTGTTCGCCGGAGCCTTGCACGCCGACCTTTCCGCCTTTCGCAGCCGCCGCTGGACCATTGCCATTTTGGCGGTGGTCGGCACGCTGATCTCCACCTTTGTCGTCGGCTATTGCATGTGGCTCCTGGTGGGCTTGTCCGGCTTTGACCTGCCTTTCATCTGGGCGCTGGTGTTCGGCGCGCTGATCAGCCCGACCGACCCGGTCGCAGTGCTGGGCCTGTTCAAGACCGTGAAAGTGTCGGACGTGCTCCATGCCAAGATGGCGGGCGAATCCCTGTTCAACGACGGCGTCGGCGTCGTCGTCTTCACCGTCATCCTGGGGATCGCCACCGGTGCCGGCGGTGCGGAAGGCCAGAGCGCCGGTCAGATCGCCCTGTTGTTCGTCAGCGAGGCGTTGGGCGGCGCGGTGCTGGGCCTGGCTGCCGGCTATCTCGGCTATCGTTCGCTCTATCGCATCGACGAGGCCAGTCTTGAAGTCCTCATCACGCTGGCGCTGGTGATGGTGACGTTCTCGGTGGCGCTGGCGCTGGAGATGAGCGGGCCGATCGCCATGGTCGTGGCCGGCCTGTTCATCGGCAACAAGGGCCTGGCCTATGCCATGAGCGAGCGCACCCGCACCTATGTGCTGACCTTCTGGACCCTGGTCGACGAAATCCTGAACTCTGTCCTGTTCCTGCTGATCGGCATGGAGGTGCTGGTGGTGAGCGAGGTGGCGGACTATCTGGACGCCGCGCTGATCGCCATCCCGGTCACCCTGTTCGGCCGGGCGGTCAGCGTCGGGCTGCCGATCCTGACCCTGTCGCGCTGGGTCGGGTTCGAGCGCGGCACCATTCCGGTGCTGATCTGGGGCGGGCTGCGCGGCGGCATCGCCGTGGCCCTGGCCCTGTCGCTGCCGGATGTGGAGTACAAGCCCGGCATTCTGGGTGTGACCTATGCGGTCGTGCTGTTTTCGATCATCGTGCAGGGGCTGACCGTCAAGCCGCTGGTGCGCTGGGTGATCCGCTGAGCGCCTCGCGGGCGATCGCACCGGCCCCCCTTGCCATCGGGGTGCGGTCCGGGCTTTGTTAGCAGCCTCCATCAGAACGCCAAACAACCGGAAACGCCGTCCATGCCCGCCCCTTCCTCCTATGATTACATCGTCGTCGGCGCCGGCTCGGCCGGAGCCGCGGTCGCCACCCGGCTGTCCGAGAGCGGCGAATACCGCGTGCTCTGCCTGGAAGCGGGCACGGAAGGGTCGGACTTTTTCTGGTCCAAGGTGCCCGTCGGCATCGCCAAGCTGATCGACAACCCGGCGGTCAACTGGTGCTATTCCTCCGAGCCGGACGAGGGCTCGGGCGGCCGCCGCATCGAGGTGCCGCGGGGCAAGATGCTGGGCGGCTCGTCCTCGATCAACGGCATGGTCTTCATCCGCGGCCAGGCGCAGGACTACGACCACTGGGCGCAGCTCGGCAATCGCGGCTGGAGCTGGGAGGACGTGCTGCCGGTGTTCAAGAAGATGGAGACCTACACCGGCGGCGACGACGAACTTCGCGGCCGGAACGGCCCGCTCCAGGTGCGCGACACGCCGCGCCACCAGGTGCCGCTGCTGGAGAAGCTGATCCAGTCGGCCGAGGCCATGGGCGTGCCCTTCAACCCGGACCTGAACGGCAAGACCCAGGAGGGCATCGGCATGTCCCAGGTCACCATTGCCAAGGGGCGGCGCCAGTCCACCGCCTATTGCTATCTGGACCCGGCGCGGGGCCGCGCGAACCTGACCATCGAGCAGGGCGCCATGGCCGAAAGCCTGGTCCTGGAGGGCAAGCGCTGCGTCGGCGTGCGTTATTCCGTGAAGGGCGAACCGCGCGAGGCCCGCGCAACGCGCGAGGTCGTGGTCTCCGGCGGGTCGATCAACTCGCCGAAGCTGCTGGAATTGTCCGGCATCGGCCAGACCGACCTGCTGCGCCAGTTCGGCATTGCCTGCGTGCACGAACTGCCGGGCGTCGGCGAGAATCTGCGCGACCACTACTCCCCCCGCGTCAAGTTCGAGATCAAGCAGAAGAACGCCACTTTCAACGACGGCGCCCGCGGCTGGCGCCTGGCGGTGGAGGCGATGAAATACGGGCTGTTCAAGGAAGGCTTCCTGTCCCGCACCTCGGTGCCGCTGCGCATGTATATCAAGACCCGAGAGGGGCTGGAGACGCCGGACGCCACCATCTCCATCCTGCCCTTCATCTATGAGATGATCGGGCGCGAGCGCCGGGTTTCGCCCAATTTCAAGGGCATCACCATGAATATCAACGTGCTGCGTTCGGAAAGCATCGGCTCGATCCACATCAAGTCCGCCAATCCGGCGGAGCAGCCGGCGATCCGCTTCAACTTCCTGTCCTCCCAGCACGACCGCGACGGCCTGCTGGCCGCCATGCGCAAGGGGCGCGAGCTGATGGCGACGCCGCCCGTCTCCGAATGGACCGGCCGGGAAATCGCGCCGGGTGCCGACAAGCAGACCGACGAGGAGTTGCTGGAATGGGTCCGCAACACGGCGGAAACGACTTACCACCCGGTCGGCACCTGCAAGATGGGCCCCGCCACCGACCCGCGCGCCGTGGTCGACGACCGGCTGCGGGTGCACGGCATCGAGGGGCTGCGCATCGCCGACGCCTCGATCATGCCGACGCTGACCAGCGGCAACACCAACGCCCCCAGCATCATGATCGGCGAGAAATGCGCCGCCATGGTACTGGCCGACGCGCAGGACAGCCGCCGCGCCGCCGCCTGAGCGGAGTTCGCGCCATCCGAGCTTTCCCGGCCGAGCCGGAGGCGAGAGCCGGGACCTCCGAGCGAATGGGCGGGAGGTCCCGGATCGCCGCGCTGCGTCGTCCGGGAAAGCTCGCTTTCGCGAACACCGACCTGCCATCACTCCCCGCAACGGCTGGATTTCCGCCATGACCGCTTCCGACCCCGTCCCTGCCATCACCGAGGCCGAAGCCACCGGCGACATCGCGGCGATCTATGCCGACATCCGCGCCACGCTGGGTGTGCCCGTGGTCAACCTGATCTGGCGCTATCTGGCGACCATGCCCGGCGCGCTCGCCTGGACCTGGGGCAGCCTGCGGCCGCTCTATGCCTCCGGCCAGGTGGCGAGTGCGGCGGCGCATTTGCAGGGGGCGCTCGACCTGCCGGACCTGCCGCCCTGGCCGGCCTCCGCGCTTGCCGCCGCCGGGCTGGACGCGGCGGCCTGCACCAGCATCCGCCAGATGCTCGCCACCTATGACCGCGGCAATTCCCTGAACCTGGTGGCGCTCTCCGCCTTCCGCGCCCACGCCCGCGGCGAGGCCGACCCGACGCCGCTGCCCGCCACCGCCCCCGGCACGGGGATCGAGGCCAGCCTGCCGCCGCTCATCCCCATCGGCGAGATGGCGCCGGCCCTGGCCGATCTGGTGCACCGGCTCAACGCCATCGGCGACCCGGAGCAGCGGGTGCTGGCCAGCCTGTACCGGCATCTGGCCCACTGGCCGCCCTTCCTCGCCCTGGCCTGGACGCGGCTCGCGCCGCTGGATGCCGCCGGCGCGGTCGGGCCAATGATCGCGCGCAATCGCGAGACCGCCCGGGGCATCGGCCGCCGGCTGGCCGCCGCCATCCCGGCGCGCGACGTGCACCTCGACCCCGCGGTCCGGGCGGAGGCCGAAGCGGCGGTCGATCTGTTCATCGGCTATGCCATCAGCCGCATGGTGCCGCTCGGCGCGATCCTCTCGCGCTCCATGCCGGATCAAGGCGGTAGCGTTAGATCTTAAGAGTAACCATCCGGCTCTCGCCAAAAGAGGCGTGCTTGGCTATAACGCCTCGAACCCGTGTGCGAGGACGTAGCGATGGCCGATCACTCAACCCTGGAGCAGCTCTGCGTCGAACGCGGGCTGAAAATGACGGACCAGCGCCGGATCATCGCCCGCGTCATCTCCGAGGCGAGCGACCATCCCGATGTCGAGACCGTCTATCGCCGGGCGACCGAGATCGACCCGCGCATCTCGATTGCGACCGTTTATCGTTCGCTGAAGCTGTTCGAGGATGCCAACGTCCTGATTCGCCACGATTTCGGCGAAGGCCGCGCCCGGTATGAGGAAAGCGGCGAGCATCACGAGCACCTGATCGACATCGAAACGGGCGAGGTCATCGAGTTCCACAACGACGAGATCGAGGCGATGAAGGAACGCATCGCCAAGGAACTCGGCTATGAGTTGATCGACCATCGCCTGGAACTGTACGGCCGCAAAATAAGGTCGTAGCCGATGACCGGAACACGGGGGCTCGGCGGTGGCCGGGCCTGGGCCTGCGGTGTCGGACTGCTGGCGGGATTGGTGGCGCTGCCCTTGCTGGTGGTGGTATGGCTGGCGCTGACCCCCAGCCTGGACCTGTGGCAGCACCTCTGGTCGTCGGTGCTGGCGGACTATCTGAGCAGCACCCTGCTGCTGGGCCTCGGCGTCGGGGCGGGCACGCTGCTGCTGGGCGTGCCGCTCGCCTGGATGGTCAGCGTCTACGAGTTTCCCGGCCGGCGCTGGTTCGACAGCCTGCTGTTCCTGCCGCTGGCCATGCCGACCTATCTGATCGCCTTCGTCTACACCGATCTGCTGGACTATGCCGGCCCGGTGCAGGCCGCGCTGCGCGCCGTCTTTGGCTGGCAGAGCGCCCGCGACTACAGCGTCCCCGAAATCCGCACGCTCGGCGGCGGCATTGTCGTGCTGTCGCTCTGTCTCTACCCCTATGTCTACTGGCTGGCGCGGGCGGCGTTTCTGGGCCAGGGCGCGCGCCAGATCGAGGCGGCGCGGCTGCTGGGGCAGGGGCCGTTCGGCGCGTTCTGGCGGGTGGGCCTGCCGCTGGCCCGGCCGGCGCTGGCCGCGGGCGTGCTCATCGCCTGGATGGAGACCATCAACGATATCGGCGCGGTCGAGCATTTCGGCATCCAGACCCTGACCGTCGGCATATTCGACGTCTGGCTGCATCTGGGCCGCCCCGACGGCGCGGCGCAGATCGCGCTGTTGCTGCTGTTCCTGATCGTCGTTCTGGTCACCGCCGAACATGTCGCCCGCGGCGGCCGGCGCTTTCACACCACCGGCGCGGCCGGGCCGCGGCGGCGCCTTTCCCCCTGGCGCGGCTGGTTGACCGCGGCCCTGGTGAGCCTGCCGTTCGCGCTGGGCTTCCTGGCCCCGGCCGGCCGGCTGTTCTACTACGCCATCGGCCGCCTGGAAGGCGAGAGCCTGGCGGAGTTCGCGGCCCTCGCCCGCAACAGTCTGACGGTCGCCGCCATGACGGCCGCCGTGGCGGTGGTCGCGGCGCTGATCCTGGCCTATGGCGTCCGCCTCAGGCCGACCCGCATCATGCGCCACGGCGTGCGCCTCGCGACGCTGGGCTATGGCGTGCCGGGCGCGGTGCTGGCCCTGGGCGTGCTGGTGCCGGTGACCCGGCTCGACTTGGGCCTGGCCGACCTGACCGAGTGGCTGGGGGGCCATCCGCAGGCCATTCTGGGCGGCACGGTGTTTGCCCTGGTGTTCGCGCTCGCCGTGCGGTTTTTGGCGCTGGCGCACGGCACGGTGGACGCCGGCTTGCAGCGGGTTACCGTCAGCATGGACGATGCCGCCCGCACCCTGGGCCTGACCCCGCGCGAGACGCTGTGGCGGGTGCATGTGCCGATCCTGCGCGGCAGCCTGCTGACCGCCGCCGCGCTGGTGTTCGTCGACACGATGAAAGAACTGCCGATCACCCTGCTGCTGCGCCCGTTCAACTACGAGACCCTGGCGAGCCAGGTCTACCAGCTCGCCAGCACCGAGCAGCTCGAAGCCTGTTCGCTGTCGGCGCTGGCGATCGTGGTGGCCGGCGTGGTGCCCGTCGGCATTCTGGCGCGGCTCAGCGGGCGCTGAGGCGGCGCCGCCGCTCGCGGGGCGGCTGGAGCGGGGTCTCTTCCCGCCGGCTCACCACCCCATCTTCCCTGTCCTCGCGCAAGCGGGGACCCATGCCGGAGAGACCAATTCAGAGTTCGTGTCTTGTGAGAAGCTCTCAGGCATGGGCTCCCGCTTGCGCGGGAGATGGGAAAGGAGAGGGGGCAAACAGGACCGCAATCGTTCTAGAGCGGATTCTTTTCCCGCTGGCTCACCACCCCAGCTTCCCTGTCCCCGCGGAGGCGGGGACCCATGCCTGAGAGACACATACAGAGTCCGTGTTCAGTGAGAAGCTCTCAGGCATGGGCTCCCGCTTGCGCGGGAGATGGGGCAGGAGAATGGCTCAACCAGTACCGAAAACGCGCTAGCTGAAGTGCAGGCCGCCGTTGATGTCCAGCACCGCGCCGTTGATGTAGGTCGCCGCCGGTGAGACCAGGAACACCAGCGGCCCGGCAATCTCGTCCGCCCGGGCCATGCGCTGCATCGGGAAGGCCTCCGGGTCGAAGGGCTCGCCCTGGGTCATGGGCGTGTCGACCGGGCCGGGCGCCACCGCGTTGATGGTGCAATGCGGCGCCATCCGCCGGCTCGCCCAGTGCACGAAGGCGTGGATGCCGCCCTTGCTCATGGCGTAGTGCGCCGAGGCCCGGACACCGCCGATCCGCCCGGCAATCGAGCCCACCAGGGCGATGGAGCCCTTGCCGCGGGCCTTCATCTTCGGCATGGCGGCGCGCACCAGGTTCAGCGGGCCGACCATGTTGACCTGGAACAGGCGTTCGGCCTCCTGATTCCAGCCCTGATTGTCCCAGTCGGTGAAGGGACAGATGGCGGCGCAATCGATCAGGGCGTCGAAATCGCCGAGGCCATCCAGCCACGCCTCGACCGCGGCTTGGTCGGTGACGTCGAGCGCGTCGGCGCGGTGGCCTTGCCCCCGGACGCCCTCCAGTGCCGGCGCGCGCAGGTCCGTGGCGCTGACCCGCGCGCCCAGTTCCGAGGCGATGCGGGCGGCGGCGGAGCCGATGCCGCCACCGGCGCCGGTGATGGCGATGTGCTGTCCGTCGAGAGAGAAGGCGTGCATGGGGCGGTTTCCTCTGATGATGGGGCCGTACTTTCGCAGGCGCGATCCTGCGCTATAGTTCCGGCCAGCATAGGGATGCCAAGGGTATCGACCAATGAAGGAGAACGCCGCATGACGGCATCGGGAACCCCGCCGTTTCAAGGGCTGCGGGTGTTGGATTTCAGCCGGGTGATCGCCGGCCCGGCCTGCACGCAGACGCTGGCGGACTTCGGCGCCGACGTCATCAAGATCGAAAACCCCGCCGGCGGCGACGACACCCGCAACATGGCCGGCCCCAGCCATGGCGGCGAGAGCCACTTCTTTCTGGCCTTCAACCGCGGCAAGCGCTCGCTGGCGCTCGACATGTCCAAGGCCGCGGCGCGGGACATCGTCTGCGCGCTGGCGGCCCAGAGCGACGTCGCCATCCAGAATTTCCGCCCCGGCGTCGCCGAGCGCCTGGGCATCGACTATGCGGCGCTGGCGGCGGTCAATCCGCGGCTGATCTATGTCTCGATCAGCGCCTATGGCGGGCAGGGGCCGTTCAGCGACCGGCCCGGCTTCGACCCGGTGTTGCAGGCGGAGGCGGGCATGATGGCGATGAACGGCCCGATCGAAGGACCGCCGATGCGCCATCCGCTCTCGATCATCGACACCTTCACCTCACTGCACGCGACCACGGCGATTGCGACGGCGCTCTATGCCCGCACCGAGACCGGCAAGGGGCAGCATGTGGAGCTGGCGCTGTTCGATGCGGCGGTGGCGGCGACCTCGAACGCGGCGCAGCATTATCTGACCGGCGGCACCATGCTGGCCCGCGCCGGCAACGCCCATCCGACCGCGGCGCCGGTGAACGTGCTGACCGCCAGGGACGGGCCGGTCTATCTGGCACTCGGCAATCAGCGCCTCTGGGAGCAACTCTGCCGGTTGATCGAGCGCCCGGACCTGGCCGAGGATCCGCGCTTCGCCACCATGGCCGCCCGGCGCGAGCACCGGGATGCGCTCTATGCGGCGCTCGACGCGGTGTTCGGTGCGGAACCCCGCGCCTATTGGGCCGAAAAGCTGCGCAGCCTGCCGGTCGGGCCGGTCCTCACCGTGGCGGAGAGCCTGGACGGCGAGATCGTCGCCGCGCGGGAGATGGTCCGCACCGTCGATCATCCGGGCGGGCCCATGCGCCAGCTCGGCTCGCCCTATCATTTCAGCGACACGCCGGTGGACGACCGCCATCGCGCGCCGCTGCTGGGCGAGCACACGGACGAGGTGCTGGGCACGCTCTGCGGCCTGGATGTGGAGCGCATCGCCGAATTGCGGGCCATGGGAGTGGTGGCATGAGCCAGTATTTTCCCCCGCCGGGCGATGAGGCCTGGGCGCACATCGCTCCGGCCGAGGCCGGCCTCTCCGCCGACGGCGTCGCCGCGGCGGTGGCCCATGCGGAGGCGCACGATTCGCCCTGGTCCCATAACCTGCAAGAGCATCTGGAGGCCGGCCATTTCGAGCCGCCGCCCTGGAACGCCATCATCGGCCCGACCCGCGGCCGCGGCGGCCCGTCCGGCGTCATTCTCAGCGGCGGCAGGATCGTCGCGGAATGGGGCACGCCCTGGCGGCCCGACATGACGTTCAGTGTCGCCAAGTCCTTCATCTCGCTCTGCGTCGGTCTCGCCCATGACGACGGCCTGATCCCCGACCTCGACGCGCCGGTGCGCCGGTTGGTGCACGATGGCGGCTTCGATTCCGACCAGAACGCGCCGATCACCTGGCGCATGCTGCTGCAACTCACCAGCGAATGGGAGGGCGAGCTCTGGAGCAAGCCCGACCTGGTCGACCGCAACCGCGACCTCTCGACCGAGGGGAAGAACGCGGCCAAGGGGGAGGCGCGGCCGTTGCAGGCGGCGGGCACGCACTGGGAATACAATGACGTGCGCGTCAACCGGCTGGCGCTGGCGCTGCTGCGCGTCGTCGGCCGTGGCCTGCCGGACCTGCTGCGCGAGCGCGTGATGGGGCCGATCGGCGCGTCGGCCACCTGGGAGTGGCACGGCTACAAGAATTCCTGGGTGACCGCCCGCGGCAAGCGCGTGCAGAGTGTCTCCGGCGGCGGCCATTGGGGCGGCGGCATGTTCATTTCCGCCTATGACCTGGCCCGCGCCGGCCTGCTGGTCGCCCGCGACGGCGTCTGGGAGGGGCGCCGCTTGCTCTCCCACGCCTATCTGGACGAGGCGGCGCGGCCGTCGGCGCTCAACGCCAGCTATGGCCTGATGTTCTGGCTCAACACGGGCCGGGTGCAGTATCCGGATGCGCCGGCCCATCTGGTGATGATGCACGGCGCCGGTGCCAACCGGGTCATCGTCGACCGCGAGCGCGACCTGGTCGTCGTGCTGCGCTGGATCGACGGTCAGGCGGCCAACGGCGTGATGAAGCGGCTTTACGGCTAGGGGAGAGGCTGTTCCCCGGGCGAGGCGGAGCGCCACTGTTCCCCGGGCGAGGCGGAGCCGAGACCCGGGGCCGGTCGCTCTCGCGAACACGGACGGCGGCGGTGTTCGAAGGATGACACCGGTCCCGGATCGGCGCTCCGCACCGTCCGGGATACATCGGTGCTCCGCACCGTCCGGGATACGCCGGCGCGGCTACAGCGCGTCCTCGCCGGTCTCGCCGGTGCGGATGCGCATGGAGCGCTCCACATCCAGGACGAAGATCTTGCCATCGCCGATCTGCCCGGTTTCGGCGGCGGTGCGGATCGTCTCCATGGTTTGCTCGACCAGATCGTCCGGCACGACGATCTCGATCTTCACCTTGGGCAGAAAGGCCACCGTGTACTCCGCGCCGCGGTAGATTTCGGTGTGGCCCT
The DNA here is from genome assembly GCA_020638555.1 of Alphaproteobacteria bacterium. NCBI lineage: Bacteria > Pseudomonadati > Pseudomonadota > Alphaproteobacteria > Alphaproteobacteria bacterium. Next base: position 867,561 of record JACKII010000002.1, read on the forward strand.
TCTGCCGGCCGAACCCCTTGACCTCGCTGGCGGTCAGGCCGGCGACGCCGATTTCGGTCAGCGCCTCCCGCACCGGGTCCAGCTTGTGCGGCTTGATAATCGCCATCACGAGTTTCATGGCTGGTTGTCCTTCCTGCCCGGGCCGTCCCGGCGGCCCTGCCTATCGCCCGATGTCATAGCCGCGCTCGCCGTGATAGGCGAGGTCGAGGCCTTCGATTTCCTGTTCCTCGGTCACCCGCAGACCGCCGGTCAGGGCACCCGTCACTTTCACGATAAGGAAGGTGAGGCCCGCAGACCAGATCAGCGTCACGCCGACGCCGACCGCCTGCACGCCCAACTGGCCGATGGCGGTCTGCCCCTCGGCCAGGCCGCGGCCGCCGAAGGCGGCCAGCGCCAGCACGCTGAGCAGCAGCGAGCCGAGAATGCCGCCGACGCCATGGACGGCGAACACGTCCAGCGAGTCGTCGAGCTTCAGCGAGAACTTCATGATCTGCACCGCATAGAAGCAGACAAAGCCGGCCGCTAACCCCAGGATCAGCCCGCCCATCGGCCCGACAAAGCCACTGGCCGGCGTCACGGTGGCCAGGCCGGCGATGACGCCGGTGACCGCACCCACCACCGAGGGCTTGCCGAATTTGACCCATTCGATGGCCGACCAGGTCAGCGCCGCGGTGGCGGCCGCGATATGGGTCGCGGCAATCGCCATGCCGGCGCCGCCGTCCGCCGCCAGTTGCGAGCCGCCGTTGAAGCCGTACCAGCCGACCCAGAGCATGGCCGCGCCGGTCGCGGTCATGCCCGGATTGTGCGGCGGGCGCACATGCTCCGGAAAGCCGCGGCGCGCACCCAGCATGACCGCGATGACCACGGCGGAGATGCCGGCCGTCGCGTGCACGACAATGCCGCCGGCAAAGTCCATCACGCCCATGCCCGCCATCCAGCCGCCGCCCCAGACCCAGTGGCAGACCGGCGCATACACCAGCAGCAGCCAGAGGCCGCTGACCCACAGCACGGCCGAGAACTTCATGCGCTCCGGATAGGCGCCGACGATCAGGCCGGGGGTGATGATGGCAAAGGTCATCTGGAAGATCGCGAACACGATCTCCGGGATCGAGCCGTGCAGGGCCTCCGGCGTGACACCGGCGAAAAACGCCTTGTCCAGATTGCCGATCCAGCCCGAGACACTGTCGCCGAATGCCAGGCTGTAACCCGCCACCAGCCACAGCACGCTGGCGAGGCAGGCAATGGCAAAGCAATGCATGATCACCGAAAGCACGGACTGGCTTTGCACAAGCCCCGCATAGAACAATGCCAGACCCGGCAGGGTCATGAACAGCACCAGGGCGGTTGCGACGATGATCCAGGCGGTATCGCCCGAGTTCAGGGCGTCCTGGGCAAAGGCGGGAAGCGGCAGCAACAGACCCAGGGTCAGCGCAGCGCCCACGCGAAAGCGAGGCAACATTGGAGGCAGTCTCCCTGCATATTTTGTCAGCATTGACCGCTGAATGCGCCCGGGCAATCGGCAATTCAAGCAAAAGCCGCCTGATATTCCAGCAGGGAATACGAATTGCCCGTTATTTGTGCGAAATGATGCGGTTGTGGGCAATGCTTGCCCAGGCGCTGCGCAGACGCGGACAATGAGCGGCGAAACCGGACCTTTCGCCGGAAGCGCTCAGGGCTTGCCTTCGCCGGCCAGCCCCTTCTCGATCCAGTCGCCCGCCCATTTCGCGGGGCCTCTCACGCCGCGGGTGGGATTGTTGGGCTCGTCGGCCTGGACGCGGGGATTGGCGACCAGGCGGGCGAGCATCGCCTTGGCGCGGCGCAACTGATCGGCGGTGAGAACGCCGGCACCGTGTTTGACATCGGCGAGGATGGTGCGGTGCAAGGCGCTGGTCAGCGTCCACACCGTGTGCAGGCGGATGCCGTGGAGGTCGTCGTCGCGCGCCAGACGGTCGAGGCAGTCGACGAGATCGTCGAACAGCCGCGGATCGCGCCGGGTTCGGGCGACTTCGGCGGCGGCGTACAACTCACCGGCATCCTTGTATTGGGTCAGATTGAGCCGCACGGGCTCCAGGTCGTCCATGCTGGCTGCCATGGCCTTCAGGGCGCTGCGGGTGGATTCCAGCTCCGCCACCGGGGCATGCGGGTCGAAGCTTCCGGCGAGGGCCTGAAAGCGCTCTTGCTCATGGCTGAGATCGGCCTCCAACACCGCCACCTGTTCTTTGGTGTCGGCCAGTTCCTTCTGAACCTCGCGAAACTTGGCTTCCAGGGGCCCCAGTTTCAGATCGGAGACATAGCGGGCCAGGGTGTCGAACAATTCCGGATGGCGCACCAGCCAGACAATGCCCACCACGATCAGCACCGGCCAGATGGAGACATTCTCCAAGATCAGTTTCAGATACGGGTAAAACGGATCATCGGCCATCCCTCAACCTCCTGCTTTGCTTGCCTGTTTTGAATTGTAGCCAATGGAACGGGCCGGGGCCAGGGCTGGATTCCCGGCCCGGGGCGGGGCTATGGTATGGCTCCGTTCCGACCGATCCCCTCCCGAAAGGGCCTATCCCATGAGCTGGCAACGCCAAGTCGACGACCTGAACGCCAAGCGCGACCTCGCCCTGAAACAGGGCGGCGACGAGGCGGTGGCGCGCCAGCACGCCAGGGGCCATCTCACCATTCGCGAGCGGATCGCGGCCCTGGTTGACCAAGGCTCGTTCGCCGAGCACGGCCGCGGCGCCGGTGGCGCGGAGCGGGACGAGGCCGGCAATCTCACCGATTTCACGCCGGGCAACTATGTCACCGGTCTCGCCAAGATCGACGACCGGCTGGTCGCCGTCGGCGGCGAGGATTTCACGGTGCGCGGCGGCTCGCCCAACGCGGCGGGGCTGCGCAAGAGCGTCTATGTCGAGCAGTTGGCGTTGCAGTTCCAGGTGCCGCTGGTGCGCATTCACGAGGGCGGCGGCGGCTCGGTGACCGGCTCGACCGGCAAGGGGCCGGTGGGCTCGCCGGTCTACGAGAAGCCGCGCTTCCAGTCGGTGGCACAGTGCATGACCCAGGTGCCGGTGGCGACCGCGGGCCTGGGGCCGGTGGCCGGCCTGCCGGCCTCGCGCCTGGTCGCCTCGCACTTTTCCGTCATGGCCGAGAATGCCCAGGTGATGATCGGCGGCCCGGCCCTTGTCGAGCGCGCCCTCGGCAAGCCCATCACCAAGGAGGAACTGGGCGGGCCGAAGGTGCACGCCAAGTCCGGCGTCGTCGACGCGGTCGCCAAGGACGAGGCAGCGGCGCTGGGCCTGATCCGCCGGTTCCTGTCCTACATGCCGCGCAATGTCTGGGAACTGCCGCCGGTCGCCGCGTGCAGCGACCCGGTCGACCGTTGCGACGACCGCCTGCTGTCGCTGGTGCCGACCGAGCGGCGCCACGCCTTCGACATGCGCAAGCTGATCGCCATGGTGGTGGACGAGGGCTCGTTCTTCGAGTTCGCCCGCGCCTATGGCTCGGCACTCATCACCGGCTATGCCCGGCTGAACGGCCGGCCGGTGGCGCTGTTCGCCAATGACGGCCGCTATCTGGCCGGCGCGATGACGGCGGAAGCGGCGCAGAAGGTGCGCCGGCTGATCGAGATCGCGGAGACCTTCCACCTGCCCATCGTCACTTTCGTCGACGAGCCGGGCTTCATGATCGGCCCCGGTGCGGAGGCGGCGGGCGCCATCCGCTATGGCACGTCCGCCGTGCTGGCGGCGGCCATGTGCGAGAACCCATGGGCGACGGTGGTGGTGCGCAAGAATTACGGCGTGGCCGGCGCGGCCCATTATGGCGCCAACGCCTATGTGCTGGGCTGGCCCTCGGCTGAGATGGGGGCGCTGCCGCTGGAAGGCGGCGTCGCCGTCGCCTTCCGCCGCCAGATCGCCGCCGCGGACGACCCGGTGGCGGAGCGCGCGCGGCTGGAAGCGGACATGGCAGCCAAGCTCTCGCCGAACGCCCGCGCCGAGAGTTTCGCCATGCACGAACTGATCGACCCGCGCGAAACCCGCCCCTATCTTTGCCGCTGGGTCGAGTGGTCGGAAGGGCCGCAGCGGCAGTTGCTCGGCCCGAAGAGCTTCGGCATCCGGCCATAAGGGTTGGCAGGGGACGAAGGCATCGCCTCCGGGCTAACCATTTGGCCCCATTGTGGGGCGGTGCGGCCCGGCCCTATGGTCTGGGCGGTTGATGGTGGGCCGATCCTGCCCTGAAGGAGTGTTTTCCATGCGCCTTTCCGATTTCACCACCCTGACATTCGACTGCTATGGGACTCTCATCGACTGGGAGGCCGGCATTGTCGCCGCCGTTCGGTCCTGGCTCACGGGCAAGGGGGCCGAGAAGAGCGACGACGACATCCTGTCCGCCTTCGCCACGGCCGAATCCTCGCAGCAGCGCGATACGCCGGCGATGCGCTATCCGGAACTGCTGGGCCACACGCTGCGCCGCATGGCCCACGCCTGGGAGATCGAGGCCAGCGATGCCGAGGCGGCGACGTTCGGGAATTCGGTCAAGGACTGGCCCGCCTTTCCCGATGCGGCGGCGGCGCTGGCGCGGCTGAAACGGCATTACCGCCTCGTCATCCTCTCCAATGTCGACCATGTCAGCTTCGAGGCCTCCAAGGCCAAGCTGGGCAATGTGTTCGATGCGGTCTACACGGCCCAGGATGTGGGCTCGTACAAGCCCAATCCGCGCAATTTCGCCTATATGCTGGAGCACGAGGCGGCGGCCGGAATCCCGCCCAGCAAGATCCTGCACACGGCGCAGTCGCTGTTCCACGACCATGTGCAGGCCAAGGCGCACGGCCTGCATTCCGCCTGGATCGACCGCCGCATCGACGCCGATGGCTGGGGCGCGACCATGCCGCCGGAAGCGCCGGTCACGCCGGACTTTCACTTCCCGACGCTGGAGGCCATGGCCGACGCGCGCGAAGCGGAGTAAGCTTTCGCCTCCATCGCTTTGGAGGTTCCGCCCATGCCGCTCGATTCCGCCCGCATCCACGAAGTGCCGGACGATCTGCTGGCCGCCATCGACTATTGCTACGAGCAGGGATGGACCGATGGCCTGCCGGTGGTGCCGCCCGTGGTCGACCGGGTCGAGGCGATGCTGGCCTATGAAGGGCGGCCGCCGGAGACGATCATCTGCACCCATCCGGCGACGACGCTGGAGCTTTCGGTACACGCCGCTGCCGTCAACGCGGTGATGGCCGGTTGCCTGCCGGAGTATTTTCCGGTGATCGTCGCGGCCTTCGAGGCCATGAACCTGCCGGGCTTCAACTTCCACGGCTCGACCGCGTCCACCGGCGGCTCGGCGCCGCTGCTGATCGTGAGCGGCGGCTATGCCGACGATATCGGCATGAACGGGGACGTGAACCTGTTCGGCCCCGGCAACCGGGCCAACGCCACCATCGGCCGGGCGGTGCGGCTGATCCTGCGCAACGTGTTTCAGATGATCCCGGGCATTTCCGACAAGTCGACCCAGGGCAATCCCGGCAAGTATTCCTTCTGCATCGCCGAGCGCGCCCGCGGCAATCCCTGGCCGCTGCTCTGCCAGGAACAGGACTATCCCGAGGGCGTGTCCAGCGTCACCTGCTTTGCCGGCGGCGGCTTCTGCAACGTGGAGAATCACGGCGGCAACACGCCGGAGCAGGTGCTGGGCGCGGTCGCCGACAGCATGGCGAACTATGGCTGCATCACGCTCGGCCAGAGCGTCGTGATCCTGGCGCCGGAGCATATGCGCATCGTCGCCGGCGCCGGCTGGAGCCGCCGCGACGCCCAGGAATTCCTGTTCGCCGAGGCGAAGCGCTCGGTCGCGGGCATGCAGCGGGTCGGCAAATACCGCGACAGCGAATACGCCAAGCAGCACGGCGACGACGCCCACGCGCTGGTGCGGGAGGGCTTCGTGCACCGCGGCCTGTCGCCGGACGACATTCTGATCACCATGGGCGGCGGCGATGCGGGCGGGCATTCCTGCTTCATCCCAAGCTGGAGCCGCGGGCGCTCGTCGCTGATCCAGCACAAGCCCATCGGCGTCTGCATCGACTGCGATTGACGAAGGAGAGCGTTTCCCCACCATGCAACTCTACGACCCCACATCCTCCGGCCCGGAGCGGCAGTTGCACCGCGCGCCGGCGCTCTCCGGCCTGGAGGGCAGGACCGTCGGCGTCCTGCACAACAACAAGCTCAACGCCGAGGCGATGCTGGGCGAGATCGCGGCCCTGTTCGCCGAACGCCATGGCTGCACCATCCGCCCGATCTATGCCAAGACCAATGCCAGCGCGCCCGCGCCCGCGGAGACGCTGGGCAAGGCGGCGGCGGAGGTGGATTTCCTGATCACCGGCCTTGGCGACTGAGGCTCTTGCTCGACGTGCAGTTTGCATGACGGCATCAGCTTCGAACAGCTGGGGAAACGGGCGCTGGTTCTGTGCACCGAACCCTTTGAGGTGACAGCCAAGAACATCGCGCGGGTCATGGGGCTGGCCGACTTTCCCTTCATGCTGGTCGACCACCCGATCGGCTCCTGCACCCTGCCGGAGTTGAAGGCGCGGGCGGAAATGGCCTACCGGCAGGCGCTGCCGATCCTGCTGGAGGAGTAGGGGAGAGGCGGCGCCGCCGCCGCCTCTCTTGCGACCGGCGGGACGCTATTTCGGGTCCGGCAGCGGCGGGATGCTGCGCAGGTATTTGATGATCGCGGCGACGTCGGTCGGCTTCATGTGGGCGTAATAGCCATAGCCCATGGGCGGAAACATCTCGGAGCCGTCCGGCCGTGTTCCCGTGGTGATGATGGTGGCGACCTGCTGGTCCGTCAGGTCGCGGATGCCGTCCGCGTGCGGGGTCAGGTTCGGCGCGACCGAGACGCCCCACGGGCCCTCGAACTTCATGCCGCCGGCGCCGAGCGCGTGCTGCCAGTCCGGCCCCATCGGCCCCGGGGTGGAGTGGCATTCGACGCAATGCGCGACCGGGCCGGCGAGGTAGGCGCCGTATGCGACCGTCACCCCTTCCGGCACGTCCGGCACATGGCCGACCGGCGGGCCGTAGGACGGCGGCAGGGGAATGCGGTAGAGCGATTTCGGCTCGGTGTTGCCGACCGGCTTCACCGTCCGCAGATAGGCGACGATGGCCTGGATATCGGTGTCGGAAAGTCCGCGATAGAGGCCGATCGGCATGGGCGGCCCGATGATCGACCCGTCCGGCCGCACGCCTTCGCGCACCGCCTTGACGATCTGCGCGTCGGTCCAGCTGCCGATGCCGGTTTTCTCGTCCGGGGTGATGTTGGGGGCGTAGGCGTCGAATGCGGGGTTCTTCTCCACCAGCCGCCCGGACAGTTTCCGGGTCATATCCGGTCCGTTCGGCCCGAACGGCGTGTGGCAGTTGCCGCAGGCGGCGACCGAGTTCACCAGATAGGCACCGCGTTCCAGCGGTGTTTCCGCCGACGCCGTGCCGCACCAGACGAGGCTGGCGAGGGCAAGCGCGAGGCGGACGAAAGCGGGTTTCGTCATGACCGATCTTTCCTGTTCTTTTGATGGCGTTGGGTGCGTTCGCGGCACCGGAGCCACCAGGCGTTGTTCGCGTTGGTTTGGAATGATGGCAATTGCGCTAGGACATATTTCCAGAATTTGTCAGGTGCGCAAGAGGGGCGATAGCACGAAAGTCTTGTGGGGCGCCGGTCGGACGCTGATAATGCCGGCGAATAGGTTTTAGAGGATCCGTTTTCGAAGGCGCAGCCGATGAACAATGTGACCGAAGCCGCCGCCGTCGACCCCCGTGCCCGGGCGGCGAGCGTTCTGCCGCTGCTGCGGGAGGCGGCGCCGGAGATCGAGGCCGGAAACGAACTGCCGGCCCGGGTGCTGCGCGCCCTGCACGAGGCCCGCCTGTTTCGGCTGCTGTTGCCGCGCGCGGTCGGCGGCGAGGCCATCGATCTGCGCACCTTTGGCGAAGTCATCGAACTGATCGCCTCCGCGGACGCCAGCACCGGCTGGGTGATGAGCCAGGGCGGCGGCTGCTCCATGGCCGCCGCCTTCATGGACCCCGGCGGGGCGGAGCGGATGTTCGGCCCGGCGAATGCGGTTCTCGCCTGGGGCGCCGGCATCCAGGGCAAGGCAGTGGCGGTCGAGGGCGGCTATCGCGTCACCGGCAAATGGCAGTTCGCCAGCGGCTCGCGCCATGCCACCGTGCTGGGCGGCCACAGCTTCGTCTACGAGGCGGACGGGGAAACCCCGCGCCGGCATGCGGACGGCCGCCGGGTCGACCGCACGGCCATTTTCCTGCGCGAGAAGGCCATCGTGCACGATGTCTGGGACGTGATGGGCCTGCGCGGCACCGGCAGCGACACGTTCGAGGTCACCGACCTGTTCGTGCCCGAGGACGAAACCGTCGACCGTGAGGACCAGGCGGCGCTCACCGACTCTGCGCCGATCTACCGGATCAACACCGCGCTGGTCTATGCGGTGGGCTTCACCGGGCTGCAGATCGGCATTGCCCGCGCCATGCTAGACGCGCTGCGCGATCTGGCGATGCAGAAAACGCCGCGCGGCGCGGCCTCGCCCCTGCGCCAGAGCGCCGTCTTCCAGAGCCAGTTGGCCCAGTTCGAGGCGCGGCTGCGCATGATCCGCACCTCGGTCTTTGCCACCGCCGACGAGGTCTATGGCAATGTCGTGCGCACCGACGCCTTCACCATGGAAGACCGGGTGGCGTTGCGGCTCGCCTGCACCCACGGCATCAACGAGGCGGTGGCGCTGACCACCGACGTCTATCGCGCGGCCGGCGCCACGGCGATCTTCCCGAGCCAGCCGTTCGAGCGCCGCTTCCGCGACGCGCTCACCGCCAGCCAGCAGGTGCAGGCGCGCATCGACCATTACGAGAATGTCGGCCGCTATCTGCTGGACCTCGAACCGAATTCCACCATGTTCCTTTGACGGAACCCCCCGCAGGAGACCCGCCCCATGCCCCGTTTCGACCGGACCGTTGAGGATGTCGGCAATATCGTGCTGCTGGAGCACGTCAACACCCGCGTGGCGGACCAGCAACTGGCCGTGACCTTCTACCTGATGGGGCTGGGCCTGACCCGCGATCCGTATCTGATGGCCGGCACCAACAACATGTGGATCAATGTCGGCAAGAGCCAGTTCCACCTGCCGACCCACGCGGACTCGCAGGTGCTGACCGGCCACACCGGCCTGGTGATCCCACATCGCGGCGCCCTGCTGGAGCGGCTGGCGGCGGTGAAGGATGCGCTGGCCGGCACCCGCTTCGCCTATGCCGAGCACAACGACTATGTCGAGGTGACCTGCCCCTGGGGCAACCGCATCCGCTGCTACGAGCCGGGCGAGCGCTTCGGCGCCATGCGTCTCGGCATGCCCTATGTGGAGATCGATGCGCCCAAGGGCACGGCCGACGGCATCGCCCGCTTCTACAACCAGATCATGAACACCCAGGCCGACGTGGTGCAGGAGGACGGGGCCGCCGTCGCCCGCGTCTCCGCCGGCGACGGGCAACTCTTGCTGTTCCGCGAGACCGACGCGGCGCTGCCGGACTATGACGGCCACCACATTGCGGTCTACATCGCCGACTTCTCCGGGCCGTACAAAAAGCTGCTGGAGCACGGCATGGTCTCGGAGGAAAGCGACCAGCACCAGTATCGGTTCCTGGACGTTTTCGACCCCGCCGACGGCAAGGTTCTGGTGCGGATCGAGCACGAGGTGCGCAGCATGCGCCACCCGATGTACGCCCGGCCGATGATCAACCGCGACCCGCGCATGACCAACCGCAACTATGTCCCGGGCTACGAGGACAATGCGTTCGCCATGGCGCCGAGCCTCTGACGGTCCGGACCGCCTTTCCCTTTCTCTGCGTCATTGCGAGGCGGCTCTGCCGCCGCGGCAATGACGCAGAGAAGTGGGGGCGCCGGGTGCGTCGCGCACCGCAAACCGAATTTGAACAACTCACCTGAGGAAACGCCATGACCACGTTCGTGCTGCTGCACGGTGCCTATCAGGGACCGTGGATCTGGAAAATGGTGGCCGAGCGCCTGCGCGGGGCCGGGCATACGGTTTACATTCCCTGCCTTGACGGCTGTGCCGAGCGGGCGGCGGCGGTGCGCCCCGGCATCACCACCGAAACCCAGGCCGAGGAGGTGGTGGAGATGCTGCGCCTCGAAGACCTGTCGGAGGTGGTGCTGGCGGGCACGTCATCGGGCGGCATGGTCATGGCCCGCGTTGCCGAGCGGGCGCGGGACCGGGTGGCGCGGCTGGTGTTCGCCGACGCGCTGTCGCTGCTCGACGGCGAGAAAATCCGCGACATCGTCACCATGCCGGCCACGGTCGAGGGCCGGGTTGCCATCGGCCCGGACCGCAACGATCTGCTGAACCGCAGCTTCAAGGACATGGAGCGCGGGCTGGCCGAATGGGCCGCCGACCGCATGACCCTGCACCCGCGCGCCTGCTTCTATGAGCCGGTGAAGCTGGAGCGCTTCTGGGATCAGACCTGGGATGCGAGCGTGATTTATTGCCCGCAGGCCCAGAATCCGGGCCGTGCCCACCAGGAGCGCTGTGCCGGCAAGCTGAACGCGCGCTGGCACGAGATCGACACCGGCCACTACCCGATGCTGACCACCCCGGACGACCTCGCCCGCCTCATCGCCGAGGGCTGACGGCCGTCCGAGGGATCGCGCCAAAGCCTCGGCGTACCCCGGAGGCCGCGGAGTGGGCATCCGGGGCCGGCGTCCTCCATCGAACGCCGCTGTTGCCGGTGTTCGCCCGCTGCCGGCCGGTCCCGGATCGGCGCTCCGCACCGTCCGGGAAACAGGGGCGCGGTGTGGGCCTGCTTAACGACCGGCACAAAGCCTCGGTGTGCCCCGGAGGCCGCGGAGCGGGCATCCGGGGCCGGCGTCCTCCATCGAACGCCGCTGTTGCCGGTGTTCGCCTGCCGCCGGCCGGTCCCGGATCGGCGCTCCGCACCGTCCGGGAAACAGGGGTGCGGTGCGGGCCTGCTCAAAGGGCGGCACGAAGCCCCGGTGTACCCCGGAGGCCGCGGAGCGGGCATCCGGGGCCGGCGCCCTCCATCGAACACCGCTGTCGCCGGTGTTCGCCCGCTGCCGGCCGGTCCCGGATCGACGCTCCGCACCGTCCGGGATACGGCTCGCGTTACGCCTTGCCCTCGATCATTACCTGGATCAGCGACGGGCCGTCCTTGGCGAAGGCGCGTTTCAGCGCTGCCCGGAAGTCGTCCGGCTCGGTCACCTGCTCGGCGTGCACGCCCATGCCGTGGGCCAGGTCGACAAAGCCCAGGTCCGGGCCTTCCAGGTCCATATGGGTGTAGCCGCGGTTGCTCTCGACGCTGAAGCGGCCGCGATAGTTGTCGATATTGTGCTTCAGGATGCGGTATTCGCGGTTCGAGAGGATCACGAACACGATGTTCAGGTTGTGGTGCGCCGCGCTCCACAGCGCCTGGATCGAATACATGGCCGAGCCGTCGCCCGAGACGCAGACCACCTGCGCCTCCGGTTTGGCGACCGCGACCCCCAGCGCGCCGGCCAGGCCCTGGCCGATGCCGCCGCCGCGGCCGGAATAATAGTGGCCGGTGCCGGCGATCTCGACCGAGCGGTTGAAATCCGGCCCGGCTGTGATCGCCTCTTCCACGAACACCGCACCCGCCGGGGCGGCGGCGCCGAGGGTTTCCATCGCCACCGACATCGCCATCGGCCGGCGCAATGCGGCGCGCTCGGCGCGGGCGGCCTGGCTGGCGCGTTCCTGCTCCCGCGCGGCCGCCAGCGCCTGGCAGCGCGCCCTGGCGGCAGCGGCGTCCGGCGCAACCTTCGCCACCAACTCGCCGAGCGCCGGCTTCATCCCGCCGACCGCGCCCAGCGCGACGCTGTTGTTGCGCGCGAGCTGCGCGGCCGATTCCTCGATCTGTAGCACGGTCAGGCCCGGCGGATAGGGCGAGGCGTCGTCGTACCAGACCTCTTCGAAGAACGGCCCGCCCAGCAACAGCAGGCAGTCGTATTCGGCCAACGCCTTGGCGATGTTGCCGGCTTCGAGCGGCAGCGTGCCGCGCAGCAGCGGGTGGCGGTTCGGCAGCGGCGACTGCGCCCGGATGCCTTCCAGCCAGACCGTGGCGCCGAGTTTTTCCGCCAGGGCAGCCAGTTCGGCCGAGGCACCGGCGCGGGCGACGTCATCGCCGGCGACGATGGCGGGGTTGCGGGCGGCGCTGAGTTTCGCCGCCATCTGTGCCAGCGCGTCCGCATCCGGGCGCGGCGCGCGGTGCAGGGCGCCGGCGGTGAAGGCGGCGTTGGCGGTTTCCTGCTCCATCACGTTGATGGGCAGGGCGACGAAGACCGGGCCGTAGGGCGGGTCGTTCGCGATCTTGAACGCCCGGCGCATGATGTCGGCCATGTCGTCGGCGTGGGGAACCTGCACGCTCCACTTGGTAACCGGCGCGGCCATGGCGGCCAGGTCGTGGCTCAGCACCGGCTGGCGCAGCAGCATGCGCGTGTCCTGCTGGCCGGCGGTGACGATCAGTGGCGCGTTCGCCCGGAGGGCGTTGAACACCATGCCGATGCCGTTGCCGAGGCCCGGCGCCACATGCAGGTTGGCGATGCCGGTGGTGCCGGTCGCCTGGGCGTAATAGGCCGCGGCGCCCACGGCGACGCCCTCGTGCAGGGCGACGATGTAGTCCAGTTCCGGATGGTCGGCCAGATGGTCGAGTAGGGGGCTTTCGGTCGTGCCGGGATTGCCGAAAATCCGGCTGACCCCGTGGGCTTTCAGGCTGCCAAAGAATACGTCGCGTCCGCGCATCGGGCGTCTCCACTGTCGGGATCGGGATTGTTGTTGGCGCATATCATAGCCGCGTCGCCGCCGCTGCCTAGGGCGTGCTAGGGTTGGCGACCGCTAGACAAACCGCTAGTCAAGGAGACCCCCCATGCCCGCGCGCATTGTCGGCATGCTCGGCGTGACGCCGCCGCAAAGCTCATCCACCCTGCTGGTGATCGAGGGCGACGTGTCGCCCGCCTATATCGTCGAGCACGCCCGCGCCCACGAGGCCGCCGGCTACGACCTGGCGCTGGTGGGCTATACCTCGTCGTCGGCGGAAGGGTTCCTGGTGGCGATGCACGCGGCGGCGCACACCGAACGGCTCGGCTATTTCATCGCCCACCGGCCCGGCTTCGTCGCGCCGACGCTGTTCGCGCGCAAGGTGGCGACCTTCGACCACCTGACCGGCGGCCGCGTCGCCCTGCACATCATCACCGGCAAGACCGATGCGGAGCAGGAGGGCGACGGCGACTTCACGCCCAAGGCCGAGCGCTATCGCCGGGCAGAGGAGTATCTGCATCTGGTCAAAAAGACCTGGGCGGCGACCGAGCCGTTCGACTTCGAGGGGGCGTTCTACCGCGTGCGCGGCGCCCATTCCGACGTGCGCCCGGTGCAGCAGCCGCACCCGCAAATCATGTTCGGCGGCGCCTCCGAAGGCGCGCTGGACATGGGGGCGGCCGAGTGCGACGTCTTTGGCATCTACGCCGAGCCCCGGGCCACCACCGCCGAGCGCATCGCGGAGTTCCGCGCCCGCGCCGCCGGCTTCGGCCGCAGCGTCGGGTTCAACATGTCGGTCCGCCCGATCATCGCCCCGACCGAGGGCGAAGCCTGGGACAAGGCGCACCGCATCCTTGAGGGCATGACGGGCCACAAACTCGGCTGGTCGCGGCAGGAAAGCGAGGGCGTACGGGCGCCGGTCGACAATGCGGGCAAGCGCCAGTTCGCCTTTGCGCTGGAAAAGGAGGTGCATGACGAGCGGTTGTGGATGGGCATCACCAAGGCCACCGGCGCGCTCGGCAACACCTCCTGCCTGGTGGGCACGCCGGAACAGGTGGCCGACGCCGTTCTCGGCTATTACCGGCTGGGCGTGGAGTCCTTCCTGATGCGCGGCTTCGACCCGCTGAACGATGTCGCGGACTATGGGCGGGAGCTGATCCCGCGCATCAAGGCCGGCGCCCTGGAAATCGACCGGCAGGCCGCCGCCTGACGCGCGGCGGCCCGGCCGGCGGGGGCGTCTCAGCCGCCGTAGAAGACGTTGTCGCCCAGGTCGCGCATGTGCAGGGTGGCGTCGTCGGCCCGGCCCTCGGGCGCCTGCGGCAGGTGGGCGTGGATCACCTCGGCGATGACGATGTGGTGGTCGCCGCGGCTGACGATCTCCTCCACCCGGCATTCGACGCAGGCGGGGGCGCTTTCCAGCACCGGGTGGCCGCTGTGGCCGGCGCGGATTTTCTCCTTGCCCAGCATGTCGCCGTCGCGCTCGACGGTCTTGAAGAAGCCGAAGGCGGTGCCCTGCTGGCCCTTGCCCAGAATGTTGAGCGCGAACGAGCCGGCGGCTTCCACCGCCGCGCGGGCCCCGGAATCCGCCTTGACCGCCACCGCCACCAGCGGCGGGTCGAACGAGGTCTGGGTCACCCAGTTGACCGTCGCCGCCGCGGTCTGGCCGTCGGCCTCCGCGGTCAGGACGTAGATGCCGTAGGGGATCATGCGCAGGGCGGTTTTCTTGTGATTCGGGTCCATGGGGTGTTTCCTCAGAAAGGGGCCGTTCGGCTCTTGGTGGGCGGCAGGGCCGCTTGCCGGAGTATCCTGCCGCGACGGCGGGCTGGCAAGGGCGCAGGGCAAAGGTGTTGGACCGGGCCGCAGCGTCGACGGGCGCACGCGCATCGGCTAGGCTCGCAGCCGCTATCGGCCCGCCACGAGACAAGACGCCATGTCCACCGTCAAACGCCAGATGAAGCTGGGCGCGTTCATGCGCCCGGTCTCGATCCATACCGCCGCCTGGCGCTATCCGGGCGGCACGCCGGACGCGAATTTCAACCTGGATGCGCTGATCCGCTATGCGCAGAAGCTGGAGCAAGGGCGGTTCGACGCCTTCTTCATGGCGGATCATCTGGCCGTGCTGAACATGCCGATGGAGGCGCTGAAGCGCTCGGCCACCGTCACCAGCTTCGACCCGCTGACCCTGCTGCCGGCGCTGGCGCAGCACACAAGGCATCTGGGGCTGATCGCCACCGCATCGACCACGTTCGAGCCGGCCTATATGATCGCCCGGCGCTTCGCCTCCCTGGATCACATCTCGAACGGGCGGGCCGGCTGGAACATCGTCACCACCTCCAACCCCGACGCCGCCCAAAATTTCGGCCACGACGAGCAGATGGCGCATGACGAGCGCTATGCCCGGGCCCGGGAATTCTATGATGTGGTGACGGGGCTCTGGGACAGCTGGGCCGATGACGCCTTCGTCCGCGACGTCCAAAGCGGCCTGTTCTTCGATCCCGAGAAGCTGCACGTGCTGGACCACAAGGGACAATATCTGAGCGTGCGCGGGCCGCTGAATATCGCCCGGCCGGTGCAGGGCTGGCCGCTGATCGTGCAGGCCGGTGCCTCCGAGGCGGGCAAGCAACTCGCCGCGGAAACGGCGGAGATGGTGTTTTGTTCCTACCGCACCCTGGCCGACGGGCAGGAATTCTACCGGGACGTGAAGGGGCGGATGCCGGCGGCGGGCCGCAACCCGGAACACATGAAAATCCTGCCGGGCGCCCTGGTCGTCGTCGGCGCCTCCGAGGCCGAGGCGCGGGAGAAGCGGGCGCTGCTCGACAGCCTGGTGCACTACGACAGCGGCATCGCTTCGCTATCGATCGCGCTCGGCTGCGATGCCAGCGGCTTCGACCCGGACGGTCCGCTGCCGGAGAACCTGCCGCCGACCGAGGCGAGCCTGAGCGGCCGCGAGCGGGTGCTCCGGGTCGCGAAGGAGGAGGGGTTGACCGTGCGGCAACTGGCCGGGCGCTGGGGCGGCTATGCCGGCCTCAGCTTTGTCGGCACGCCGGCCCAGATCGCCGACGAAATGGAACACTGGCTGATGGCGGGCGGCAGCGACGGCTTCAACATCATGTTCCCCTATCTGCCGGCGGGCCTAGACGATTTCGTCGACCTTGTGGTGCCGGAACTGCAGCGCCGCGGCATCTTCCGCACCGAGTATGAGGGCCGCACCCTGCGCGAGAATCTGGGCGTGCCGCGGCCGGCGAACCGGTTTTTTCCGGGATAGGCGGGCCATCCGTCCGCCATGCTCTCCCGGCGGGAGCCGGCCCGCAGGGCGGGCGGACAGCCGGGACCTCTGGCAGGGGAGCGCTCCGACTTTCGAGAGGTCCCGGATCGCGTCGCTGCCGCGTCCGGGAAAGCCGGGGCGGAATGGGCGCTTGGTTGTTGCCGTTTGCCCCTACCCGCGGCGGGCGAACCCGGTACAATCGTTGCAAATCTCTCCCACAAGGGCCGCGGCGTGTGCCGGCGGCGCGAGGCGCAGGACGACATGCAAACCTATGACTTTATTGTGGTCGGTGCCGGCTCCGCCGGGGCGGCGGTGGCGCATCGGCTGTCCGAGAATCCGAAGCACCAAGTGCTGTTGCTGGAGGCGGGGCCGGCCGGCCATTTCTGGGCCCGCATCCCGATCGGCTATGCCAAGCTCCTGAAAAATCCCAAGGCCAACTGGCTCTACGAGGGCGAGCCGGAGGAAAGCACCCATGGCCGCCGGGTGGCGGTGCCGCGGGGCAAGATTCTGGGCGGCTCCAGCTCGATCAACGGCCTCGCCTTCGTGCGCGGCCAGGCGCAGGATTTCGACACCTGGGCGCAGATGGGCAACCAGGGCTGGAGCTATCGCGACGTGCTGCCCCTGTTCCGGCGCATGGAGAGCTTTACGCCCAGCGAGGGCGAGGATGCCTTCCGCGGCCGCGGCGGGCCGCTCCGCGTCACCAATCCGAAGCCGACCGACCCGTTGCTGGCGACGGTGGTGCAGGCGGCGGAGCAGGTGGGGATCCGCTACAACCCGGACTACAACGGCGCGGCCCAGGACGGCATCGCCATGAGCCAGGCGACGATCTATGGCCGCCGCCGCATGAGCACCGCCGCCTGCTATCTGGAGCCGATCCGCAAGCGCCCGAACCTGCACATCGAGACCGATGCCCAGGCGGAAAGCCTGATGCTGGAGGGCCAACGCTGCGTCGGCGTGCGCTATTCGGTGAACGGTGCGAAGCGCGAGGCGCGCTCCGGCCGGGATGTGGTGGTCAGTGGCGGGTCGATCAACTCGCCGCAATTGCTGGAACTCTCCGGCATCGGCCAGGCGGAGCGGTTGCGGGCGCTCGGCATTGCCGTGCAGCACGATCTGC
This sequence comes from Alphaproteobacteria bacterium, assembly GCA_020638555.1. Classification (NCBI taxonomy): domain Bacteria; kingdom Pseudomonadati; phylum Pseudomonadota; class Alphaproteobacteria; species Alphaproteobacteria bacterium. The sequence goes on from JACKII010000002.1 coordinate 884,751, forward strand.
CGGGCGTCGGCGAAAATCTGCGCGATCACTATGCGCCGCGCACCCGCTGGCTGATCGGCGCGAAGGGCTATTCCCTGAACGACCGCACCAAAGGGCTGGGGCTGGCCTATCAGGCGCTGCGCTATGTGCTGGGGCAGACCAGCATGATGGCGGCGGTGGCCGCGCCCATGCGCGCCTTCGTCCGCTCGCGCGAGGGGCTGGAGGCGCCGGACTGCCTGCTGGGCTGGGTGCCGATGCTGTCGGACATTCGGCCGTCCGGCCCGGTGATCGCAAAGGAGTCGGGCATGACCTGCTACGCCCATCCGATGAGGCCGGAAAGCAAGGGTCATATCCATGTCACCTCGGCCGATCCGCGGCACGCGCCGGCGATCAATTTCAACTTCCTGTCGGCGGAGGTGGATGCGGAACTGACCGTGGCGGCGGTCAACATCGCCCGCTCGATCATGCGGGCGCCGGCCATGGCGAAGCTGCAACTGACCGAGGTCGGGCCGGGTCCGGAGCGCAATTCCCATGACGAGATCATCGACTGGGTGAAGCGAACCGCGGAGACCACCTATCACCCGGTCGGCACCTGCAAGATGGGCCAGGATGCGATGGCGGTGGTGGATCACCGCCTGAAAGTGCACGGGATCGAGGGGTTGCGGGTAGCCGACGCCTCGATCATGCCGACGCTGACCAGCGGCAACACCAATGCGCCCTCGATCATGATCGGCGAGAAAGCCGCCGACCTGGTGCTGGCGGACGCGGCCTAGAGCCGGTTCCGGGACGTCCGTCGGCGCGGTCAGGCGCCGCTCCCACGGGCTCACACCACGATCGAGCGCCAGCGCCGGCCGTCGCGGTGCAACAGGCCCAGGGCATCGTCGGGGCCGGAGGAGCCGGGGTCGTAGCGGTGCGGCCGGGCCGTGCTCTCGGCCCAGGCCGCCACCAGCGGGTCGACCCAGGCCCAGGCGGCCTCGACCTCGTCGCCGCGCATGAACAGGGTCTGGTCGCCGCGGATCACGTCCATCAGCAACCGCTCATAGGCGTCGGGCATGCGGCCATGGCCGCCGCCCAGGCTCTCGGCGAAGGTCATGTCCAGGTCGGCGCTCGTCAGGCGCATGCCCCCCGGCCCCGGCTCCTTCACCGTCATGCCGAGCGTGATCCCCTCGTCCGGTTGCAGCCGGATCGCCAGCACGTTCGGGCGGGTTTGCTGGTAGGCGGCTTGCGGAAAGATCGAGTGCGGCGGCTCCTTGAACTGGATGGCGATTTCCGAGAGCCGGGCGCGCAGGCGCTTGCCCGTGCGCAGGTAGAAGGGCACGCCGGACCAGCGCCAGTTCGCCACTTCCGCCTTGATGGCGACGAAACTCTCGGTCCGGCTCTCGTCCAAGCCGACATCGTCGCGGTAGGCGGGCACGCCATAGGCGCTTTGGTACTGGCCGCGCACGATCCGCTCCGGGTCGGTGATCGGCGCCAGCGCGCGCAGCACTTTCAGCTTCTCGTCCCGCACCGCGTCCGCCTCGAACCGGGCGGGCGGCTCCATGGCGATCAGGCAGAGCAGTTGCAGCAGGTGGTTCTGCACCATGTCGCGCAGCGCGCCGCTCGCGTCGTAATAGCCGCCGCGGCCCTCGACGCCGACGCTCTCGGCCACGGTGATCTGCACATGGTCGACATAGCGGCTGTTCCAGAGCGGCTCGAACAGGGCGTTGCCGAAGCGCAGCGCCATCAGGTTCTGCACCGTCTCCTTGCCCAGATAATGGTCGATCCGATAGAGGCAGCTCTCGCAGAACCGGTCGGCGAACCAGGCGTTCAGGGTGCGGGCCGAGGCCAGGTCGTGGCCGATCGGCTTTTCCAGCACAATGCGGCTGTCGCCCCGGCAAAGGCCGTGTTGCTGCAATTTCTCGCCGATGGCCATGAACAGGTCCGGGCCGACGGAGAGATAGAAGGCGCGCACGCATTCCGGCGGCCGGTTCAGCAATGCCGCCAGCGCGGCCCAGCCAGCGGCGGCCTGCGGCCCGTCGCCGGCCACGTCCACCGCCACATAGTCGAGGCAGGAAAGGAAGCGCCGGCGCGTCTCCGCATCCAGTGCTGCGGCGGGCACGAATTCGCCCAGCGCCGCGTCGGCGAGGCGGCGGAAGTCGTCCGCGCTCATCGCGCGTCGCGCGGTGCCGATGACGCGCGCATCCGCCGGCATCTGCCCGTCGCGGAAGCGGTGATAGAGGCCGGGGATCAGCTTGCGTTTCGCCAGGTCGCCGGTGGCGCCGAACACAACGAGGTCGAACGGAGGGACCGGGACGACGGTCCGGGCCATGGCGGGCTCCCGTGGGTCCGTGTGAGGAAAGGCGACAGTATCACAGACCCATCAAGGGCCGGTAAGCCTTCCAAAAGCCGCGGACGGAGGTTTCGGTCGCCCGCGTCGCCTGGGTCTCTGCGCCGTCGCCGCCCATCTGCACCACCGAGCGCTCGTCCGCCGCGCCGGCAATGCCGCGTTGCACGAAGCCACCGACGCAGCCGTCCTCCATCGAGATATAGCCCGCCGGACCGACCAGGTTCGACTGGCGCTGCCGGGTTTGCAGCATGGCCGTGTCGTCGTCGGCGAAGCCGTAATAGGTCCAGACCAGTTCGGTCCGGTCCGGGCCTTTCGGCAGCACGAGGCGCACCGCCAGCGCGTTGCGGATTTGCTGCATGACGAAGTTCGGGAACACGGTCAGGATTTGCAGCGTGACGCCGTCTCCGAACTCGTCATGGCCGGCGATCAGGTTCGGGTCGGCCAGCGCCATGTCGTCCACATGGGCGCGGATATCGCCGGATTCGTATTCGGTCCTGGTTTGCGCGTCCTCGGCCGCCTTGGACCAGCTGACATGGTGGCCGCCCGATCCGTCGACGACGATGCCGCCCTGCATGGTCAGGCGGTTCAGCTTGAAGGTGGTGAAGAAGGCGTGCAGCAGGCTGGCGTGATAGCTGTCCTTCACATTCTCCACATAGAGTTTCCAGTTGTTGTGCATCACCTGCCGGCTGTGGCCGAGCGGCACCAGCGGCCGCGGCGTGACCCGCCGGATGCGGGCCAGGATGTCCGGCCCCAGATAGGCGTCCAGCGGCGGCGTTTCGGGGTGGAACGTGGCGAAGATCAGGCCGTTCAGGGTTGCGACCCTGAGCTTGCGCAGGCCGTGGTTTGCCTTGTCGAAGCCCGGCGGCATGCCGCCCTGGCCCTTGACGCCGCGCTCGAACGCGACGCCGATCAGGTCGCCCTTCAGCGAGTAGTTCCAGGCATGATAGACGCAGGCGAGGCTGCGGGCGTTGCCGTGCTCCTTCAGGCAGACCAGCGCGCCGCGATGGGCGCAGCGGTTCTCCAGCACGTTGACGCCGCCCTCGCGGTCGCGCACGACGATCACCGGGGTCTCGCCGACGAACCCGGTCTTGAAGTCGCCGGCCTTCGGGATTTCCGCTTCCAGGCCGACGAAATTCCAGGTGGGGCCCTGGAAGATACGCGCCTGCTCCAGGGCATGGATGTCCGGGTCGGCATAGAGCCGGTTCGGCACGCGCGTCAGCCCCTCGGCGGGCCAGGCGATGGGCGGCGAGGGGGCAGGCTGGGTCATGACGGCGGCTCGCATGGCGGGAGGATGCGTTCCCCGCCACTATGCCACGGCCAATCCCCAGGACCAATCATCCCCGGAGGGGGCGGATGTACCCCGGAGATGGCGGAGCGCCCTTGTACCCCGGAGCCTGCGGAGCGGGCGTCCGGGGCCGGTGTCGGCGTGCGAACACCGCCGCCGCCGGTGTTCGCGAGAGCGACCGATCCCGGATCGGCGCTCCGCACCGTCCGGGAAATACATTGTTAAGGGTTTTGGTGAACAATGTGCTGCGAAAGACCTCTGAAATTCACGTCCGGGCAACCAGCATGACCTATTGGGTGTACATCCTGGCCCACAAAAGACGGCGCCTTGTACGTCGGCATGACCTGTGACCTGTCGGAGCGCCTCGCCCAGCACCGCAGCGGCCGGCATTCGGCACACGCGCCGCTATGGCATCCATCGCCTCGTCTATGCCGAGGAACATGCGGATGTGGCCGAGGCCCAGACCCGCGAACGGCGCATCAAGCGCTGGCGGCGGGCCTGGAAAATCGCGCTGATCGAGACCGCCAACCCGACTGGAACGATCTCGCTGATACCTTGGACTTGAAGGCCAAACAAGCTGTGAGCCGAGGCGGATGTACCTCGGAGATGGCGGAGCGCCCTTGTACCCCGGAGGCTGCGTAGCCGGCGTCCGGGGCCGGTAATCGGCGTGCGAACACCGCCGCCGCCGGTGTTCGCGAGAGTGACCGATCCCGGATCGGCGCTCCGCACCGTCCGGGAAATACCTTTTCTGGTTATTTTATGATAATTTTCAATGTATTATCAGCGTGCTCTCACAGCGTCCGCAAGGCCGCCTGTACCCGAGGCGTCAGTCCCGGCGCCCGTCCCTCCGCCGCGGCGGTGAGCAGGGCGCTCCGCATGCGCGGCTCCCAGAAGCGGCGCAGGTGCGAGGCGATCGCCGCCACCGCCTCGTCTTCGGCGTAGAGGTGAAAGTTGGCGGCGATCTGGTTCGCCATGCGCACAAGCTCGTCCGATTTCATCGCGGCGGCTCCGGGGAGAAAGCCATGATGCCCTCCGGCGTCCGCACATAGACCGTCATGCCGGCGCGGCCGGCCATGCGCAGCGCCAGCGCCGTCGGCGCCGAGACCGCGGCCAGTGCCGGCGCGCCGATGGCGGCGGCCTTCTGCACCATCTCGACGCTGACCCGGCTCGACAGCAGCACGAAGCCGGCGCCGGCGTCACGGTTATCGCGCGCCAGGGCGCCCGCCAGCTTGTCGAGGGCGTTGTGGCGGCCGATATCCTCGCGCAACGCCTGCACGCTGCCGTTCAGGGCGCACCAGGCGGCGGCGTGGGTGGTGCGGTTCGCCCGGTTCATCGCCTGTGCCGCCGGCAGGGCGGCATAGGCGCGGGCGAGCGCGGCAAAGTCGGGCAGGGCGCCGGAGACCGGCCGCGGCTTCGGCACCGCCGCGGCGATGGTCTGGGCGCCGCAGACGCCGCAGCCGGAGCGCCCGGCCAGCGTGCGCCGCCGTGCCTCCACCCCCGAAAGCAGGCCCGGCGCGATTTTCAGGTTCGCCACCAGTCCCTCGGCCGCCTCGCCGAGGGCGATGGCCTCGACGTCCGCGGCGCGCCGCACCAGCCCTTCGGTCAGGGCGAAGCCGAGCGCGAAATCCTCCAGGTCGGCGGGGGTCAGCATCATGACGGCAAAATTCTCGCCGTTCACCAGCACCGCCAGCGGCACCTCTTCGGCCACCCGCCATTCCGCCGGGCGCGCGCCCACGGCGGTCAGCAATCGCCCCGCCACGAGCGGCGAGACCTCCGGCGAATGCGTGGGCACTGCCGGCACCGGGGCAGGGGAGGGGCGCAGCGTGGCCACCGCCCTATTCCGCCGCGGTTTCGGCGACGCGATAATGCGAGGCGTGCAGCGCCTCATGCTCCTCCTGCCACGCGGACGGGCGGTTGGTCGGGAAGACCTGCACCGCCGTCACCTTGTATTCCGGGCAGTTGGTGGCCCAGTCGGAATAGTCGGTGGTGATGACGTTGGCGCCCGTCACCGGGTGGTGGAAGGTGGTGTAGACCACCCCTTGCGGCACCCGGTCGGTGATGTCCGCCCTGAGCGTCGTCTCGCCGATCCGGCTGGTGAGCCGCACCGCGTCGCCGTCGGAAACGCCGCGTTCCTCCGCATCGTGCGGGTGGATTTCCAGCACGTCTTCCCGATGCCAGCGGCTGTTCTCGGTCCGCCGGGTCTGCTGGCCGACATTGTACTGGCTCAGAATGCGCCCGGTGGTCAGCAGCAGCGGGAAGCGCGGCCCGGTGCGCTCGTCGGTCGGCACGTATTCGGTCAGCATGAACCGGCCCTTGCCACGCACGAAGCCGTCCACGTGCATGATCGGCGCGCCGTTTGGATGCTCGGCATTCACCGGCCATTGCATCGAGCCCTCGGCATCGAGCCGGGCATGGCTGACGCCGGCAAAGGTGGGGGTGAGCCGCGCGATCTCGTCCATGATCGCGGCCGGGCCGTCATACTGCATCGGATAGCCCATGGCGCGAGCCAGCCGGCACACGGTCTCCCACTCGCTCAGGCCCGCGGCCTCCGGCATCACCGGGCGCACCCGGTTCAGGCGGCGTTCGGCATTGGTGAAGGTGCCGTCCTTCTCCAGAAAGCTGGTGCCGGGCAGGAAGACATGGGCATAGGCCGCGGTCTCGTTCAGGAACAGGTCCTGCACCACCAGGCAGTCGAGGGCGGCCAGCGCCGCCTGCACATGGGCGGTGTTCGGGTCGGACTGGGCCATGTCCTCGCCCTGGATGAACATGCCGCGGAACGAGCCGTCGAGGGCGGCGGCGAACATGTTGGGGATGCGCAGGCCCGGCTCCGCCAGGATCGGCACGCCCCAGTCCGCCTCGAACTCGGCTCGCACCGCCGCATCCTCCACATGGCGATAGCCCGGCAGTTCGTGCGGGAAACTGCCCATGTCGCACGAGCCCTGCACGTTGTTCTGGCCGCGCATCGGGTTCACGCCGACGCCGGGGCGGCCGATATTGCCGGTGGCCATGGCGAGATTGGCCATGGCCATGACCATGGTCGAGCCCTGGGAATGCTCGGTCACGCCCAGGCCGTAATAGATCGCGCCATTGCCACCAGTGGCATAGAGCCGGGCCGCGGCCCGCAGCGTTTCCGCCCGGACGCCGATGATCTCGGCCAGCGCTTCCGGGCTGTTGCGGTCGTCGGCGATGAAGGCGCGCCAGCGGGCGAAGGCGTCGTCCTCGCAGCGCGCCCGGACGAAGGCCTCGTCCACCAGCCCTTCGGTCACGATCACATGCGCCATGGCATTCATGACCGCGACATTGGTGCCGGGGCGCAGCGGGATGTGGTGGGCGGCGCTGATGTGCGGGCTCTGCACCAGGTCGATGCGGCGCGGGTCGACGACGATGATTTTCGCCCCCGCCCGCAGGCGCCGTTTCAGCCGGCTCGCGAACACCGGGTGGGCGTCGGTCGGGTTCGAGCCGATCAGCAGGATCACGTCGGCATTCTCCACCGACTTGAAATCCTGCGTGCCGGCGGAGGTGCCGAAGGTCTGTTTCAGGCCATAGCCGGTGGGCGAGTGACAGACCCGGGCGCAGGTGTCGACATTGTTGTTGCCGAAGGCGGCCCGGACCATTTTCTGCACCACATACACTTCCTCGTTGGTGCAGCGCGAGGAGGTGATGCCGCCAATGGCGCCCTGGCCGTGGCGCGCCTGGATCGCCCGGAAGCGCTCGGCCGCAAAGGCGATGGCCTCGTCCCACGCGACCGGGCGCCACGCATCGGTGGTGGTCTCGCGCACCATCGGCGTGGTGATGCGGTCCTTGTGGGTGGCATAGCCCCAGGCGAAGCGGCCCTTGACGCAGGAATGGCCCTCGTTGGCGCCGCCATTCTTGGCCGGCATCATGCGCACCACCCGCTCGCCCTGCAATTCCGCCTTGAACGAGCAGCCGACGCCGCAATAGGCGCAGGTGGTCTCCACCGTGCGCGTCGGCGTGCCGTGTTCCACCACCGAGGCTTCGACCAGGGTCGCGGTCGGGCAGGCCTGGACGCAGGCGCCGCACGAGACGCAGTCGGAGCCGAAAAAGTCGTCGGACGCGATGCCGGCGGAGACGCGGCTTTCGAAGCCGCGGCCCTGGATGGTCAGCGCGAACGTGCCCTGGGTCTCCTCGCACGCCCGCACGCAGCGCGAGCAGACGATGCACTTGGCCGGATCGTACTGGAAATAGGGGTTGGAGCCGTCCACGGGCACCGCGTGCGCGGCGTCGAAATGGTTGTCGCCGGCCATGCCATAGCGCACCTCGCGCAGGCCGACGGCGCCGGCCATGTCCTGCAACTCGCAATCGCCGTTGGCGGCGCAGGTCAGGCAGTCGAGCGGGTGGTCGGAGATATAGAGCTCCATCACGCCCTTGCGCAGGCGGGCGAGCCGGTCGCTTTGCGTCGTCACGCGCATGCCGTCGGCGACCGGCGTGGTGCAGGAGGCGGGCGTGCCCTTGACGCCCTCGATCTCCACCAGACACAACCGGCACGAGCCCCAGGCCTCCAGGCTGTCGGTGGAGCACAGTTTCGGCACGCTGCGGTCGGCCAGCGCGGCCGCGCGCATGACGCTGGTGCCGGCGGGCACGGTCACCGCCGCGCCGTCGATCCAGAGCGTGACGGGCGCGCCGTCCCTGGCCGGCGTGCCGTGGTCGGGTTCGCGGAGCAAGGTCATGGTGCCACTCCCATAAGGGGGTCAGCGCAATCGTCTCTTTTGCCGTCCTTGCGAGGAGCCGTAGGCGACGCGGCCATCCAGGCGGCCTCCCGGCGTGGTGCGCTGCTGGTCTGGATTGCCACGCCCGCTTCGCGGTCTCGCAATGACGGCGGGGAGAGGGCGACGTCCCTTAACTCTTCGCCGTCCTTGCGAGGAGCCGTAGGCGACGCGGCCATCCAGGCGGCGTCTCGATGTGCTGCGCTGCCGGTCTGGATTGCCACGCCCGCTTCGCGGTCTCGCAATGACGGCGAGACGGATGGCAGACCCCCGTAAAGACACGCATCAAGCAGCATCGGAGCTCCTCCGCCGTTCGAAATCCTCCGGAAAGTTGCGCATCGCCGACAGCACCGGGTTCGGCGTCAGCCCGCCCATGGCGCAGAGCGAGCCGTCGCGCATCAGTTCGGCCAGGTCCTCGATCAGGGCGAGGTTGCGGGCGACATCCTCGCCGCGCATGACCTTCTCGACCGTTTCCCGGCCCCGCACCGCGCCGACGCGGCAGGGCGTGCACTTGCCGCAGCTTTCGATGGCGCAGAAATCGAAGGCGAACCGGGCCATGGCCGCCATGTCCGCCGTGTCGTCGAACACCACCAGACCGCCATGGCCCAGCATCAGCCCAGCCTCGGCCAGCGCCTCATAGGTCATGGGCAGGTCCAGTTGGTCCGCCGTCGCATAGGCGCCCAGCGGCCCGCCGATCTGCACCGCCTTCAGCGGCCGGCCGGAGGCGGTGCCGCCGCCATAGCCCTCGACCAGTTCGCGGAGCGTCACGCCGAACGGCACCTCCACCAGCCCGCCGCGCGCGATATTGCCGGCCAGTTGGAACGGCTGCGTGCCGACCGAGCGGCCCTCGCCGAAGCCCTTGTACCAGTCGGCGCCGCGGGCGAGGATCGCCGGCACCGTAGCGAGCGTCAGCACGTTGTTGACCACGGTCGGGCGGCCGAACAGGCCGGCCACCGCCGGGATCGGCGGTCGCGCCCGGGCGGTGCCGCGCCGGCCCTCCAGCGAGTTCAGCATGGCGCTTTCCTCGCCGCAGATATAGGCGCCGGCGCCCCGCCGCAGCGCCACCCGGAAGGCCCGGCCAGACCCGCCCAAATCGGCGCCGAGCCAGCCAGCCGCCTCCATCGCCGCGATGGCCGCCGCCATCACCCGGATCGCGTCCGGGTATTCGGAGCGGATATAGACGAAGCCCTGCTCCGCTCCGGTGGCGAGGCCGGCAATCGCCATGCCTTCCAGCAGCGCGAACGGGTCGCCCTCCAGCAGCAGCCGGTCGGCGAAGGTGCCGCTGTCGCCCTCGTCGGCATTGCAGGCGACGTATTTCGGCCCGTCCGCGGACTGGTCCAGCACCGTCTGCCATTTGATCCCGGCCGGGAAACCGGCGCCGCCGCGGCCGCGCAGGCCGGAGTCGGTGACGGTCCGGCAGATCGCCGCCGGCGCCAGGGCCAGGGCGGCCCGCAGCCCGGCGAGGCCGCCGCCGGCCTCATAGGCCGCCAGGTCCAGCGGATCGGCGAGGCCCAGGCGCGCGAAGGTGAGGCGGGTCTGCCCGGCCAGATAGGGGATGGCCGCGGTCTCGCCCCGGCAAAGCGCGTGGGCGCCGCCATTCAGAAAGCCGGCGTCGAACAGGTCCGCAACATCCTCCGCTGCGACCGGCCCATAGGCGATGCGGCCGGCGGCGGTCTCGACCTCCACCAGCGGCTCCAGCCACAGCAGGCCGCGCGAGCCATTGCGCACGATGGTCACTGCCTCGCCCTGGGCCGCCGCATGGGCGGCGATGGCCGAGGCCACCGCGTCGGCACCGACGGCCCGAGCCGCCGCGTCCTGCGGAACGTAAACCCGGACGCTCACGACTGCGCCTCCCGCACCAATTCCAGCAGGCGCTCGGCGGTCAGACGCGCCGCCGGCCGGTCGTTCACCAGCGCCGCCGGCGCCAGGGCGCAGAGGCCAAGGCAATAGACCGGCTCCACCGCCACTTCGTCCGCGCCCCCTAGTGCCGCCGCGACGGTGCCGGCCAGGCGCTCTCCGCCCATGGCCTGGCACGCCTCCGCCCGGCAGAGCTTCACCACCACAGCAGGCGGCCGGGTGGTGCGGAAGTCGTGATAGAAGCTGGCGACGCCGTGCACCTCGGCCCGGGCGATGTTGAGGCTTTTGGCAATGGTCGGCAGGGCGGCCTCGGGCACGCAACCGGTCGCCGCCTGCAGGTCGTGCAGGATTTCCAGCAATGCGGCCGGGTTGTCGCCATGCCGGCGACAGATCGCAGCCGCGACGTCTTCTGGGTTCGGGGCCACCGTCATCGGGCCTGTCCTCTGCGCATTCGGCAGCGTTCGCGTGCGCCAGTATGGGGCATTTTCGGGCCGAGAGAAATCCATTGTCGTCGCATCCGGCCCGCTATCCCTCAAACGTGATCGGCCGGCCGGCAAGGGCAAAACGGCGGAGCGAGGTCTTTCCCCGCAGGCTCACCACGCCATCTTCCCTGTCCTCGCGAAAGCGGGAGCCCATGCCAGAGAGGCAAATTCAGGGTCCGTGTCCTGCGAGAAGCTCTCAGGCATGGACTCTCGCTTGCGCGGGAGATGGGGCAGGAGAGTGGGTCGACCGGTGCCGAAACCGCCTGGGGGCCGCGGCGCCGGCTCCCTTGCTGGAGCCCATCACCGCACATGGCGCAACGAAAAGGGCGGCGCCAGCAAGGCCGGCGCCGCCCCAAATAGCCCTTCAAGATCCCGCGCGGGACCCCGGTCGGTTGCTGTCCTCAGTCCGCGGCGGCCAGCGCGTTCGTGCCGAAGGTGCGTTCCAGCGCCACCAGCGACGAGCGTTTGTGCTTGGTGTCGATGCTGATGCTCACCGTCATGCCGGCCCGCAGCGGGGTTGCCTCGTCATGGTCGTCGACGATGCGGAGCTTCACCGGCAGGCGCTGCACCACCTTGACCCAGTTGCCGGTGGCGTTCTGCGGCGGCAGCACCGCGAATTCCGCGCCGGTCGCGGGCGAGATGCTTTCGACGGTGGCGGTGAACATCTTGTCCGGATAGGCGTCGACCACGACGGTGGCTTCCTGGCCGACCTTCACATGCGTCAGGTCGGTTTCCTTCAGGTTCGCCTCGACCCAGGGCTGGCCGGTGGAGATCAGCGAGAACACGGGCTTGCCGGATTCGACATACTCGCCGGTTTGCAGCTTCATGTTGGTGATGATGCCGTTGGTCGGCGCATAGACCGCCGAGCGCTCCAGGTCGAGCCGCGCGTCGCGCAGCATGGTGACCTTTTCCTTGTACATGGGGTGCTCGCGCGCATCCATGTTGGCGTCGCCGCCCAGCGCGGTCAGCAGGCGGTGCATGGTCTGTTGCGCCGCGACCCGCTTTTGCCGTTCGACGGCCAGGTCGGAGGTGACCTTGTCCAGGGCGTCGCGGCTGGTGACGCCGCGCTTGCGCAGGGTTTCCTGCCGGGCGGTCTGGCGTTCCAGATAGGCGATGCGGGCGTCGATCTCGCCCAAGGCCGACTTCGCTTCCTCGTACTGGGCGCGCATGGTCTCGACCTCGGTATAGACCATGCCCATTTCCGCCCGGGCGCGGGCGACGGCGATTTCGATGGGCGCGGAATCGATGCGGAACAACAGGTCGCCCTGCTTCACGCGCTGGTGGTCCTTCACGGCCACCTCGGTCACGCGGCCTTCGACATCGGCGCTGATTTGCAGGATATCCGCCTTCACATAGGCGTTTTCGGTCGTCACGAAGCGGCCGCCGATCAGGTAGAAATAGCCGCCAATGGCAATGGCGATGGCGGGCACCCCGATCAACAGGATCGCCCGGATCAGAAAGCTGCGGGATTTGCGGTCGCTCATGATGAGATCGCCTCTAGGCGTTGCATTTGGTTGGACGGGCCGTTGCCGTTCGGCAGGCCGGTCATTTCTTGGAGACGGGCCTTGACGGCCACCATCACGCCGCAGACCCGGTCATGATCGGCGCTGCTGAGCCCGTCGAAGGCCTCTTCCATGGTTTCGCGCGCGATACGGCGCATTTTCTGGTAGACCGCCTCGGCTTCCGGCGTCGGATAGAGGCGTTTCACCCGCCGGTCCTCGCGGTCCGGCTCCCGCCGCACCCAGCCGCCGTCTTCCAGGCGGTCGATCAGGCGGCCGGCCGGCGCCTTTTCCATTTCCAGCATGTCCGCCAGCGCCGAGAGGCTGACGCCGGGGAAACGGGCGAGCCGGGACAGCGCAACCCATTGCGAGCGGGTCAGGCCCTGTCCGCGGGTTCGTCGGTCCAATTCGGTCCGCAGCAGCCGTGCCACATCCGAGACCAGCACCGCGAACAGAATGTCGTCGTCATCCATCGGACAGAAAAACCGTAACCTAGGTGAATATATCCTTTAATACCATTTTTGGGAGTACCGACGCAAGCAAACGAGCCATGCGTTGACTGCATGGCTATGCGCGTGGCGCGCAAGTGTGCTACGCGATTGCGGAATTTCCGGGTGGGCCCTCAAAACGGCTCGTCGCCGCAGACGGTGATGCGGTGCATGATGCGGGTCTGGCCCGGATAATCGTCGATGGCGAAATGCTGGGTGCAGCGATTGTCCCAGAACGCCATGGAGCCCGGCCGCCAGCGGAAGCGGCAGGTGAATTCCGGCCGGGTCGAATGCTCGCGCAGATAGGCCATCAGCGGTGCGCTCTCGGCCTCGGTCATGCCCTCGAAATGGCGCCAGTGACCGCCGGCATAGAGTGCCTTGCGACCGGTTTCGGGATGGGTCCGCACCACCGGGTGGGCGTTGGTGGTCTTTTCGGTCGTCGGCGGTTCGCGCACCTGCATGGTGTGGTACTGGCCATAGACCTCCCTGCGCGACTTGCCGCCGTCCTGCTTGAAATTGTCACCCGCCGACACCGCCTTGAGCCCGTTCAGCATGGCCTTCATGCCGTCGGAGAGCGCGTCATAGGCGGCATACATGTTGGCGAACAGCGTGTCGCCGCCGGCCGCCGGCGTTTCGCGCGCCAGCAGGATCGTGCCCATGGCGGGCTTGGGCGCGAACATCTGGTCCGAGTGCCAGCCGCCGCCGAAATTCTTTTTGTCGGTCGGCAGTTTCTTGATTTCCAGAATGTCCGGATAATCCTCCATCCCCTTCATGAAGGGATGCTGATGCAGGTCGCCCCAGCGGCGCGCGAACGCCAGTTGCCGGTCCGGCGTGATGTCCTGGTCGCGGAAGAAAATCACCAGGTTTTCCAGCAGGGCCCGGTGAATTTCGGTATACACCCCCTCCGGATTGTCGGCCGCCAGGTCGACATTGCCAATTTCCGCGCCGAGCGAGCCGGCGATCGGGCTCACGGTGATATGCTGGTAGTCGTTGCGCATGGGGCGTTTCTCCGCATTGGTCTTTGGTCGTAAGTTTGCCAAGTCGCGCGCAATTCGGCAAGACGCCCCTATCCGGTCGCGAATGGAGGACAATCGTGCGCGTAGGATTTCTGGCCCTGGCGATGTTGGCCCTGGGGATGTTGGCTCTGACGGTGTTGGCTCTGGCAACCGCCCTGGCGACGGGGCAGGCCGTTGCCTGCGAACGGTATCCGCAGCCGCCCCTGCCGACGGCGGAGGTGGTGGTGCAATCGGCCGGCGGCGACCGCGCCATCACCGCCGAACTCGCCACGACCGACGAGCAGCGCGGTTGCGGCCTGATGGGCCGGCCGGCGCTCGCGCCCGACCGCGGCATGCTGTTCGACATGCGCCCGCCGGGCCCGGCCTTTTTCTGGATGGACAACACGCCGGAGCCGCTGGACATGCTGTTTGCCGACCCGACCGGCGTCATCATCCATATCGAGCATGACGCGGTGCCGTTGTCGCGGCGGGTGCGCGGCACGCGCAAGGCCGTGGCCGCCGTGCTGGAACTGGCCGGCGGTTCCGCCAGGCGTCTCGGCATCCGGCTCGGCGACCGCATCGTCCTGCCCTGGGCCAAGGCGCAGCGGCCCTGATGGCACACGCCCGCCGCGGCGTTTCCCTTGGCGCCCGCCCGGTCTTAAGATAGGCACTCAAACGCAAAACCACACCGAAGGAACCGCCCGCCCATGACCGCGAACATCGCGAAGCTGGTCATTTTCGACACCTGGATGGCCGGCAAGGCCATGGACATGCTCCGCGCGAGCGACGTGATCGACCTCTGCCATCTGCAACAGGCCGACGGCCTGGCGGCCAACGAGCCGCATTTGCTCTCCATGCACGGCTATCAGAGCCTGCCGCGCACCGAGCTGCAAAAGGACTATCTCACCAATGCCGACTTCATCGCCCGCATGCCGAACCTGCTGGCGGTCGCCTCCACCGGCGCCGGCTATGACATGATCGACGTCGACGCCTGCACCGAGGCCGGCGTCATCGTCGTCAACCAGTCCGGCGCGAACAAGGAAGCGGTGGCCGAGCACGCCTTCGGCCTGATTCTGGGCCTGTCGAAAAAGATCGCCCAGGCCGACCGCGGCATGCGCGAGACCGACATGTTCAACCGCCGCACCGTCACCGGCAACGACATTCTGGGCAAGACGCTGGGCGTGGTCGGCCTGGGCCAGATCGGCACCCGCTCGGCCGAGATCGCCAAGGCCTTCCGCATGCGCGTCATCGCCTACGATCCCTATGTCTCGGCCGGGGAATGCCAGGCCCGCGGCGCGGAGAAGGTGGACTGGGAGACGCTGTTCGGCGAGAGCGACTTCATCACCGTCCATTGCCCGCGCTCGGCGGAGACGCTGGGCATGATCGACGCGGCGGCGTTCGCGCTGATGAAGCCGTCCGCCTATTTCGTCAACACCGCCCGCGGCGGCATCCACAAGGAAGACGACCTGTTGCAGGCGCTGGAGGCGGGCCGGCTCGCCGGTGCCGGCCTCGACGTCTGGTGGGAGGAGCCGACGCCGAAGGACCATCCGCTGTTGCAGCGCAACGACGTCATCGCCACCCCCCACAGCGCCGGCGTCACGCACGAGGCGGTGACCAATATGCGCGAATGGGCGGCCAGCCAGTGGATCGAGATTTTCCAGGGCAAGGTGCCGCCGCGCCTGATCAACCCGGAAGTCTGGCCGAAATACCAGCAACGCTTCGCCGAAAAGCTCGGCTTCACCCCGGAGCCGCTGAAAGGCTGACGGCCGCGCGCGGGGCGGTGCGCAACCGCCCCTCGATACGCCGCGTGTGCGGCTACTCGGGATGAAAGACCGACTGGGCACCACCAAAGCGCATTGCGCCGGCGCCCCTTTCCTCCCCATTTCACCCTGAATAGGCCCGTCAGGGCCGTATCGAAGGGGCGCCCGCCGCATCAAGCAGCCGCTTGGCTAATCGCCGGTCAAAAACGCCCGGATCGCCGGGGCAAACCGCTCCGGCTGCATCACCACGCTCATATGGCCCGCGCCGGCAATCGTTGCCGTTTGCGCGCCCGGCATTGCCTCGGCCAGCCGCTGAACGATGCGCCGGGCCGGCAGCGGCGAGGCCGAGCCCGCCAGCAGCAAGGTCCGCCCGCCCAGCGCCGCGTAGACGCCGGCGGGTGTCTCGTCATACGAGGTCTCGTAGGCCTCGCGCCGCAACTGCCGGCCCATGGCCAGCAACCGCGCCTGGACATGCTCCGGCAGCGTGGCCCAGGGCGCGCCGCCCCAATAGTCGATGAACGCCGCCACGCCCGGTTCGAGCCGGCCGGCATCCACTGCGGCGATCATCGCGTCGATGGCCAGCCGGTCCTCCACCAGGGCCGCGCTATCCTCCGGCTCGCCAGTGTGCAGGCTGCCGAAGCACATCGGCTCCACCGCCGCCAGCCGGCGTACCCGTTCGCGCCAGCGCGCCGCCGCCCGGAGCGCCATGAACCCGCCCATGGAGTGGCCGACCAGGTCGATCGGTCCGTCGCAGAGCGCGAACGCCCTCCGCACCACCTCCTGGTGCTGGTCCAGCGCCGGGCGCTCCGGGTCCTGGGCCGCACTGCGGCCATAGCCGGCCAGATTCGGCACCAGCACGCGATAGCCGGCGCCGATGCCCTCGACCAGGCCCAGCATGGCCTCGGCGCTGGCGCCGCCGCCGTGCAGAACCAGGAGCGCCGGGCCTTCGCCGCCCAGCCAGTAGTCCATTCCGTCCGTCGTGATTCGTTCCATGTTGCACCGAAATCCGGAAATCGTTCGAAGGCGGGGCGCCGGGGATGGCTGCGGCTGCGCCAGGGGGTGTCGGCGTCAGGGTAGCGCCCTCAGTCCTCGCCGGCCATGGCCGCCGGCAGCGGCCGCAGCAATTCCGGCGGCACGGCGCCGATTTCCGCCAGAATGGCCCGCACGGTCTCCGTGACCACAGCGGCCTCCGGCAGCAACCGCCGCGAGCGCTCGTCCATGTAGAGCGGCCGGGCGAATTCCAGTTGCAGCGCGTGCAGGCCGCCGGCCGGTCGGCCGTAATGCTGGGTGATGAAGCCGCCGGCATAGGGATAATTGCGGGCGACGCTCAGGCCCTGGTCCTGCGCCGCGCGGCTCGCGGCCTGGGGCAGGGTGCTGGCGCACGACCGGCCGAAGCCGTCGCCCAGCACCAGATCCGGCAGGCGCTCGCCCGGCAATTGCGGCATGGAGTGCAGGTCCAGCAGCACCGCATAGCCGAATCGTTGCCGCGCCGCCGCCAGCAACTGGTTCAGGGCGCGATGATAGGGCCGGTGGCCGGTCAGCCAGCGCGTGGTGCCCTGGCGCAGGGTCAGGCGTTTCAGATTGACGGGCTGGCGCGGCGGCAGGAAGCGGGGAAAGGTGCCGAGCCCGGCGCGAACGCGGCTCGAATCGCTGGCCAGTTGCGAAGGCAGGGGCTCGCGGAACATGCCCGGGTCCCACTCGCCGGCGGCCCGGTTCACGTCGCAATAGGCCCGGCCCCAGCGGCAGGTCAGCACCGGCAGGCCCAGGCCGTGCAGGTCGCGCACCAGATGGTCCAGATGCGGATCTTCCAGCGCGCCCAGGTCGGCATCTGGGTTCATGCCGCCGCGGGCGTCGTCCGGGATTGCCTGCCCGCTATGCGGCACCGACAACACGCACGGCACCCGCCAGGCCTTTGGCCAGGCCAGGCGATACGACGGCGGGTCGGAGGCGGGGGCAGGAGGGACGGGCGCGGCCAAGGCGGAAGGCCCTCGTCAAGGCCGCGCTGTCACGGGAAGGCGCCTTAGCGCTTCAGGCCAAAGGCCTGGAACTTCTTGTTGAAGCGGGCGATCTGGCCACCGGTGTCGAGCAGGCGCTGGCCGCCGCCGGTCCAGGCGGGATGCACCAGCGGATCGATGTCCAGGCGCAGGGTGGCGCCCTCGCTGCCATAGGTGGAGCGGGTCTTGAACTCGGTCCCGTCGGTCATGATGACGGTGATCTCGTGGTATTCCGGGTGAATGTCGGCTTTCATGGCGGCCCTCGTTTGCAAAACGCCCGTATAATCGCGGTGGCGCGTCGGTGCAAGCATCTAGGGATGCAGCGCGGCCAATTGCGCGGCATAGGCCTCGCGGATGACGTGGCGGCGGATTTTCATGCTGGGGGTCAGCATGGCGTTTTCGGTGGTGAACGGCTCCGGCACCAGCGCGAAGCGGCGCACCTGTTCCGGCCGGCCCAGATGCTTGTTCGTCGCCTCCAGCACGCGCTCGATATGCGCATGGAAGGCCGGGTCCGCGGCCACGCTCGCCAGGTCGGTCGGCTTGCCAAGGGATTTGGCCCAGTCCCGCGCCGCCTCCGCATCGGGCACGATCAGGGCCACGAGATAGGGCTGCTTGTCGCCGGCCACCATGGCCTGGGCGATTTCCGGCGCCAGTTGCAGCATGCCCTCGACCCGCTGCGGCGACAGCGTGTCCCCGCCCGACAGCACGATGATATCCTTCTTGCGGTCGGTGATGCGAATATAGCCGTCCGCGTCGATCTCGCCGACATCGCCGGTGTGCACCCAGCCATCCTGCAACGCCGCCGCCGTCGCCTCCGGATCGCCCCAGTAGCCGAGCATGGCCAGCTCGCCCCGCACCAGGATTTCGCCGTCGTCGGCGATCTTCACCTCGACGCCGGGAAAGGCGGGGCCCACCGTCTCCAGCTTGATCTTGTGCGCCCGGTTGCACGAGACGATGGGCGCGGTCTCGGTCTGGCCATAGCCTTGCAGCAGGCGCAGGCCCAGCGCGGTGAAGAACAGGCCGATATCGTGGTTCAGCGGCGCGCCGCCGGAGATCAGCGCCTTGTTGCGCCCGCCGAAGCGCTCGCGCACCTTGGATCGCACCAGCCGGTCCAGCACCGAATCGACCAGCCGTTCCGGCAGCGACAGGCATCCGCGCAGGTGCTTTTTCCGCCCCAGCTCCACCGTCTTCCAGAACAGCTTCTGCCGCAGCTTCGGCTGGCCGCGCAGGCCCGACAGCACCCGGCCGTGCAGCGTCTCGTAGAGCCGCGGCACCGCGGTCATGATGGTCGGCTTCACCTCGGCCATATTGCGCGCCAGCGCCTCGACGCTTTCGGCGTAATAGATCTGCGCGCCGATGGAGAGCGGGAAGAATTGCCCCGCCGTGTGCTCGTAGGAATGGCTGAGCGGCAGGAAGGACAGGAAGACCTCGTCGTCCGGCATGCGGTCGTCCAGCTCGTAGAGCAAATCGCAGGCGCCCATGGCGTTGCAGAGAATGGCGCCGTGCGACAGCATCACCCCCTTGGGCGCGCCGCCCGTGCCGGAGGTATAGATCAGGCAGGCGAGATCGCCGCGCCCGGCGTCGTGCAGCGGTCCTGGCGGGTCGTCGCCGCGCAGCACCCGCCCTTCGGTCAGCAGCGAGGCCCAGGATTGCACCGGCTTGTGCGGGTGTTCCGGCGGGTCGCTGTCGATCAGGATCACCCGCTCGACGCTCGCCACCTGTTCCGCCGCCGGCAGCACCCGCGCCAGCAGCGCCGGGGTGGAGACGATGACGAAGCGGGCGCCGCTGTCGCCCAGGATATGGACGTGGTCCTCTACCGTGTTGGTGATATAGGCCGGCACGGTGACGCCGCCGGCCGCCATGATTCCCAGGTCCGCCACCAGCCATTCCGGCCGGTTTTCCGCCACCAGACAGACCCGGTCGCCCGGCGCCAGCCCCAGGTCGCGCAGGCCGTGGGCGCAGTCGGCGATCAGGCCCGCCACCGTGGCGAAGCTCTGGCTGCGGAAATGGCTGTTGCGCTTGGCCCACAGGAACGGCCGGTCTTCCTGCCGCTGCATCACGTCGAAGGCCATGGCCGTCAGCGAGGGCCAGCGCAGATAGGGCTCCAGCGCGGCACGGCGGGCGGGGTCGGCGATGGACCGGAGCGGATCGTGCAAAGCGGTGCTTCCCAAAACGGCGATTCCCTGTGACGCTCGCGCGGGTTGGTCCCGCCTGCCTGCATCCTTATATCGGCGGAGTGCCTTTTGGAGTAAAGCCCATGCCCGACGCTTCCGCCGCCGATGCCCTGCTTGCCGATCTGCCGACCTGGGATCTGAGCGACCTCTATCCCGGCCTGGACGCGCCGGAACTGGCCGCCGATTTCGAGGCCGCCGACCGCGAGGCCAAGGCGTTCGCGGCCGAGTACGAAGGCAAGCTCGCCAGCCTCTCGGCCCAGGGCCTCGCCGAGGCGATCGCGCGCTACGAGGCCATGGACGAACGCTTCTGGCGCATTATGAGCTTTGCCGGCCTGAAACACGCCGAAAACCAGCTCGACCCCAAGGTCGGCACCTTCTTCCAGAACGCGCAGGAGAAGGTGGTCACCATTTCCAGCCACCTGCTGTTCTTCTGCCTGGAACTGAACAAGATCGAGGATGCCACCGTCGAGCGCTGGCTGGCCGCGCCCGCCCTGGCGCAATACGCGCCCTGGGTGCGCAATGTCCGCATCAACCGTCCGCACCAACTCTCGGACGAGATGGAGAAATTCCTGCACGAGCAGCACGTGGTCGGCACCGCCGCCTGGAACCGGCTGTTCGACGAGACCATGGCCGGGTTGCGCTTTCCGCTCGACGGCAAGGAGCTGACCAGCGCCCAGGCCTTGCACCTGCTCTCCGACCCTTCGCGCGACAAGCGCAAGGCCGCGGCCCATGCCCTGGGCGAGGTGTTCACCCGGAACCTGACCCTGTTCGCGCGCATCACCAACACGCTGGCCAAGGACAAGGAAATCGACGACCGCTGGCGGCGCTACGAGCGCAGCGTCTCCGCCCGCAACATCGCCAACCAGGTCGAGGACGAGGTGGTCGATGCGCTGGTCAAGGCCGTGCGCGACAGCTACCCGCGCCTCAGCCACCGCTATTACGCGCTGAAGGCCAAGTGGATGGGCGGCGACCGGCTCGATTACTGGGACCGCAACGCGCCGCTGCCCGACGCCGACGACCGCGTCATCGGCTGGGACGAGGCGCGCGACACGGTGCTGTCCGCCTATGGCGCGTTCTCGCCGAAGCTGGCCGATGTCGGCCGCCGGTTCTTCGACCATGCCTGGATCGACGTGCCCACCCGGCCGGGCAAGTCGCCCGGCGCCTTCGCCCATCCGTGCGTGCCGAGCGCGCATCCGTATCTGCTGCTGAACTATCAGGGCAATGTGCGGGACGTGATGACGCTGGCGCACGAACTCGGCCATGGCTGCCACCAGGTGCTGGCCGGACAGGCCCAGGGCCATCTGATGTGCCAGACGCCGCTGACGCTGGCCGAGACCGCCTCGGTGTTCGGCGAGATGCTGACCTTCCGCCGCGTGCTCGATGCGGAGCAGGACCCGGCCAAGCGCCGCGTGCTGCTGGCCGGCAAGGTGGAGGACATGCTGAACACCGTCGTCCGCCAGATCGCCTTCTATTGCTTCGAGGAAAAGGTGCATGCCGGCCGCCGCGAGGGCGAACTCACCGCCGAGCAGATCTGCGACATGTGGATGGAGGTGCAGACCGAGAGCCTCGGCCCTGCGCTGCGCTTCGACGATCTCTATCGCGGCTACTGGACCTATATCGGCCACTTCATCCACTCGCCGTTCTACGTCTACGCCTATGCGTTCGGCGACTGTCTGGTGAACGCGCTCTACGCCGAATACCAGCGCAACCCGGACGGCTTCCAGGAGAAGTACCTGACCCTGCTCGCCTCCGGTGGCCGCTACCGCCACAAGGAATTGCTGGCCCCGTTCGGTCTCGATGCCAGCGACCCGGCCTTCTGGAACCAGGGCCTGGACATCATCGCTGGCATGATCGACGAACTGGAGGCGCTGAGCTGACTTGAGCGGTCGGATCGCCCCCACCGCTCCCACCCATTTCCCCCGCGCAGGCGGGGGCCCATGCCTGAGAGTGCCCGCTGGGTTGGGTTTTTGTGATTCGGGCGCCATTATCCCGACGGGCTGTCGCAGAGACGGAGCACCGTGACCATGCCCGCCTGTGTCTACATGCTCGCCAGCCAGAAGAATGGCACGCTCTATATTGGCTCGACCACCGATCTTGCCCGGCGCGTGCAGGACCATCGGGACAAGGTGCTCGACGGCTTCACGAAGCGGTATGGCGTCACGCGGCTGGTTTATGTGGAGGCCTTTCCAACGGTTTTCGAAGCGCGCCAACGGGAACGGCAGATCAAGAACTGGCGGCGGTCATGGAAAATCAATCTGATCGAAGCGCAAAACCCGCATTGGGAAGACTTGGTGAAATTCCTGTGAGCACGATGATGTTCGAATTTTCGGTCGGCGCATCTCGTTCGACCCGCTCCATCCGCCGCCCTGAACTCGTTTCAGGGCCCATGCCTGAGAGTATCTATCAAGATTCATTGCCTGTCATACGCTCTCCGGCATGGGTCCCGAATCAAGTTCGGGACGGGGAAGCGGGTGGGGAAGCCGCCGAACTCCCCTACCAATGCCCCTCCGCAACCCCAGAGCCCCACCCATGACCGCTGACGACGAAGCCTCCCGTTTTTCCCGCCGCGCGCGCCGGTATGTCGGCACGTCGCGCACCGTGGGCAGTCTGGCGGCCAAGGTGGCGGGTGAGCATTATCTCGGCCTGAAAATGGACCGGGAGCGCCACGCCCAGACCCTGCGCAAGGCGCTGGGCGGCCTCAAAGGGCCGTTGATGAAGGTGGCGCAGATCCTCGCCTCCATCCCCGACGCCCTGCCCAAGGAATACGCCGAGGAACTGCGCCAGTTGCAGGCCAACGCGCCGCCGATGGACTGGCTGTTCGTGCGCCGGCGCATGACCGGCCAGCTCGGCCATGGCTGGCAGGAGCGCTTCGCCGACTTCGGCGAACAGGCCGCGCACGCCGCCAGCCTCGGCCAGGTGCACAAGGCCCGCCTCCACGACGGCCGCGCCGTCGCCTGCAAGCTGCAATACCCGGACATGGCCAGCGTGGTCGAGGCCGATCTCGGCCAGTTGCGCCTGATCTTCTCGCTCTATTCCCGCTTCGACAAGGCGATCCAGACCGAGAACATCTACGAGGAAGTCGCCGCCCGCCTGCGCGAGGAACTGGACTACGAGCGCGAGGCGAAGCAGATGCGCCTCTACCGCCGCATGCTGGCGAACGAGCCGGGCGTGCACGTGCCGGAGCCGGTGGAGGAACTCTCCACCCGCCGCCTGCTGACCATGACCTGGCTCGATGGCGTGCCGCTGCTGGAAGCCGCGCAACGCCCGGCGGAGGAGTGCAACCGCATCGCCCACAACATGTTCCGCGCCTGGTATGTGCCGTTCTACGACTACGGCATCATCCATGGCGACCCGCATCTCGGCAATTACACGGTGCGCGAGGACAACAGCGTCAACCTGCTGGATTTCGGCTGCATTCGCGTGTTCTCGCCGCCCTTCGTCGCTGGCGTGATCGACCTCTACAAGGCGATCCGCGACCGCGACGAGGCCTTGGCCGTCCACGCCTACGAGACCTGGGGATTCGAAAACCCGTCCAAGGAGTTGATCCGCGTCCTCAACCTCTGGGCCGAGTTCATCTATGCGCCGCTGATGCAGGACAAGGTGCAGAAAATCCAGGAAAGCGAGAGCGGCCATTACGGCGCCAGGGTTGCGGACAAGGTCCATACCGAGTTACGAAAGCTTGGCGGCGTCCGGCCGCCGCGGGAATTTGTACTGATGGATCGGGCCGCCATCGGCCTGGGAAGCGTGTTCATGCATTTGAAAGCGGAAATCAACTGGTACCGGCTGTTCCACGATCTGGTGGGCGATTTCGACAGCGCGGCCCTGGCCCGCCGCCAGGCCGAGGCCCTGGCCGCGGTCGGCCTGGAGCAGCAGCCATGAGGCGCGCGCTGCTGGCGCTATTGGCGCTCTGGGTCTGGGCCGCGCCCGCCGCGGCCGAGCCCCGGTCGGTCGTCGTCTCGATCAAGCCGATTTATGGCCTGGCGGCGGCCTTGCTGGACGGCATAGCCGAGCCGGTGCTGTTGCTCCACGGCACCGCCTCGCCGCACACCTACGCCCTGCGACCGTCTGAGCGGCGCGCCTTGGAGGACGCCCGCGTCGTCGTCTGGGTCGGGCCGGAACTGGAGAGTTTTCTCACCCGCTCCCTGGCCGTGCTGCCGGATCGGGTCCGCGTGGTCGGTCTGCTGGCGGAAACACCCGGCCTGCAACGCCTGCCGCTGAGCGAGGACGACGACCACGATGACCATGGCCACGATGACCATGGCCACGGGGATCATGGGCACGGGGACCATGGGCACGGCGACCATGGCGGCGCGGATGCGGTCGACCCGCACATGTGGCTTTCACCCGCCAATGCCCGCGCCATGGCCCGGTATCTGGCCGAGGTGTTCGTCCCGCTCGGCCAGCCGGAGCGCCTCGCGCGGAACGCCGCCGCGCTCGACGGGCGTCTGGCGGCTTTGGAAACGGCGCTGGCGGCGGAACTCGCCCCCGTGGGCGAGCGGCCGTTCGTCGTGTTCCATCCGGCCTACAACTATTTCATCGCGGCCTTCGGCCTACACCAGGCCGGCACCCTCGTCCTGACGCCGGAGCAGGGAGCGAGCGCCCGCCATCTGGCCGAGTTGCACCGGCATCTCGCCGAGACCGCTGCCGTCTGTGCCTTCCGCGAGCCCCAGTTCTCGGACCGCGCACTGCTGAGCCTCGCCCGCGACACCGGCTTGCGCGTTGCCGTGCTCGACCCGCTCGGCACCGCGGTCCCGGCCGGCCCCATGGCCTATGAGGGGACCCTCCGCACCATGGCGAATGCGCTGGTCGGCTGCCTCGCACCCGACCGGTAGGCCCGCGCCGGGGGACAGAGCCATCCCCCACTCGCGATAGGGCGTTTCCCGGCCGCCGCGGAGCGGTGGGCCGGGACCGGTGTCATCCTTCGAACATCGCCGCCGCCGGTGTTCGCACGTCGCTGACCGGCCCCGGATCGGCGCTCCGCACCGTCCGGGGAACATCGGCGCTCCGCACCGTCCGGGGAACATCGGCGCTCCGCACCGTCGGGGAACCCAAACTCGCGCGCGGAAAGCCTTCCGTTACCCCTGGCGTTCGTCGCGCCGCGCCCATTGCGCCAGCACGACCGCGGCCAGCAACAGCAGCGCCGGCAGGTAGAACACCTCTTTCGGCCAGCGTTCGGCGGGCGTCTGGACGTTCACCACCTCCCAGTCGAAGTCGATCTTGGCCTTCTCGGCCGGGCCGCCGAACGCCAGGTCGTCGATCAGCGCCTTGCCGTCTTCCAGCCGCACGGCGATGCCGGCGTCGCGCATCAGGCGCTCGGCTCCCGGTGCGGCGTCGCCCATGAAGAAGTTCACGGTCTTCTCCTGGATCTTGCCGTCCAGGTCCTCGCCCTTCACCACCATGCGCAGGTCGCTGCCCGCCGGCGCCGCCTCGGCCGCGGCCAGCACCTCCGTTCCCGGTCGGGTATCGAACGGGTCCTGCCACTGGTCCAGCCAGTAGCCCGGCCGGAACAGGGTGAAGGCGACCAGCGCCAGCGCGACGCTCTCCCACAGGCGCGAGCGCACCAGGAACCAGCCCTGGGTCGAAGCCGCAAACAGTAGCATCGCCGCCAGCGCCACCAGGAAGACGAAAATGCCTTCCAGCCAGCCGACATTGATCAGCAGCAGGTCGGTGTTGAAGATGAAGAGGAAGGGCAGCAGCACCGTGCGCAGCGAGTAGTAGAACGCCGTGAAGCCGGTCTTGAGCGGGTCGCCGCCGGAAATCGCCGCCGCTGCGAACGAGGCCAGGCCGACCGGCGGGGTCACGTCGGCCATGATGCCGAAATAGAACACGAACATGTGCACCGCAATCAGCGGCACGATCAGGCCGTTCTGGGCGCCGACATCGACGATGACGAAGGCCATCAGCGACGAGACGACGATATAGTTCGCCGTCGTCGGCAGGCCCATGCCGAGGACGATCGACAGCACCGCCACCAGCACCAGCATCGCCATCAGCGAGCCGCCGGCGAGATACTCGATCAGCTCGCCCATGATCTGCTGCATGCCGGTCAGGCTGATCGTGCCGACGATGATGCCGGCGACCGCGGTCGCCAGCGCGATGCCGGTCATGTTGCGGGCGCCGGCGATCAGCCCGTCGATCATGTCGCGGAAGCCCAGGCCCATGTCGTCCGGAATGTTGACGGCGCCGCGGAACATGCTCTTCAGCATGCGGTGGGTCAGCAGGATCGCCACCATCGCCACCATGGCCCAGAAGGCCGAGAGGCCGGGCGAAAAGCGCTCGATCATCAGGCACCAGACCAGCACTACCAGCGGCAGCAGGTAATAGAGCCCGGTCAGCGCCGTCGGCAGCGTCTCCGGCAGCGAGACGATGGGCGCGTTCGGGTCGTCCAGTTCCAGGTCCGGCCGCATCGCCGCGATCAAAAGCAGGCCGATATAGGCGGCCGCGAACAGGGCCAGCACCACCCAGAACGTGGCGTCGCCGAAGGCCAGCTTGGCCCATTCCAGCACATAGTAGATGACCGCGCAGGCGCCGCCGAACACGCCGAAGCCGCCGACCAGCCCCATCAGGCGGCGCAGCAGCGGCCGGTCCGCGCCGGGCTTCGGCAGGCCGGTCATGCCCGCCTTGCAGGCCTCCAGATGGACGATATAGACCAGCGCCAGATAGGAGATGATGGCCGGCAGCACCGCATGGCGGATCACCTCATTGTACGAGATGCCCACATATTCGACCATCAGGAAGGCGGCCGCGCCCATCACCGGCGGCATCAACTGGCCGTTGACGCTGGAGGCGACCTCGACCGCGCCGGCCTTCTCGCGCGAGAAGCCGACCCGGCGCATCAGCGGAATGGTGAAGGTGCCGGTCGTCACCGTGTTGGCGATGGAGGAACCGCTGACCACGCCGGTCAGCGCCGACGACAGCACCGCCGCCTTGGCCGGTCCGCCGCGCAGATGGCCCAGCAACGCGAACGAGACCTGGACGAAATAATGGCCCGCACCGGCCTTCTCCAGCAGCGCGCCGAACAGCACGAACAGGAAGATCATGGAGGTGGATACGCCGAGCGCTATGCCGAACACGCCCTCGGTCTGCATCCAGAAATGCCACATCGCCTTGTTGTAGGAGGCTCCCTTCCACTGCATCACGTCCGGCAGGATCGGGCTGTCGCCGAAAAAGACGTAGAGCAGGAACACCACGCCCACCAGCACCATCGGCAGGCCCAGCGTGCGATAGGCGAGCAGCAGCAGCAGCGCCATGCCGATGGTCGACATGACCAGGTCGGCGGTGGTCGGCAGGCCGGCGCGACCGGCGATGTCGTCGGAGAACACCACCATATACATGCAGGCGGCGACGCCCAGCGCCGCCAGGCCCCAGTCGTAAAGCGGGATGCGGTCCCGCGGCGACCGGGGGGTGAGCGGGTAGGACAGCGCCGCCAGCACCATGGCGAAACTCAGATGGATCGACCGGGCCGAGTCGCTGTTCAGCGTCACGTTCCAGCCGGTCAGGTCGGTCAGGAAAAATGGGATGTTGGAGGCGTAATAGATCTGGAACAGCGACCAGAGCAGCGCGATCCCGGCCAGGGCCTTGGCCTGCCACCCCAGCGGCTGCCGGCCGCCGGTGTCGGTGGCCGCCACCAGGTCTTCGAGGTCGGCTTGGGTGCTGTGCTGGCCGCTCATGGGCGCTCTCCCGACAGGGTCAAAGCGTTAAACCGATGATCCCCGGAAAGCCCAGCGGGCCGTCCGGGGTCGAGAGTCCGAGCGCTCCGCGGATCCGAACGGCGTCCGAATCCGGGGGCCCGAAACGGCTACATCCAGCCGCGTTCCTTGTAATACTTGATCGCGCCCGGGTGCAGCGGAGCGGACAGGCTGTCCTTGATCATTTCTTCCGGCTTCAGGTTGGCGAAGGCCGGGTGCAGCTTCTTGAAGTCGTCGAAATTGTCGAACACCGCCTTGACGACCACATAGACCACATTGTCCGGCACCTTGGCCGAGGTGATGAAGGTCGCGCCGACGCCGAAGGTGTGGATGTCCTCCGGGTTGCCGCTGTACATGCCGCCCGGAATGATCGCATGGCGATAGAACGCGTTGTCGGCCACCAGCTTGTCGATGTCCGGGCCGGTCACGTTCACCAGCTTCGCGTCGCAGCTCGACACGGTTTCCTGGGTCAGCGCGGACGGATGGCCCACCAGCCAGAAATAGGCGTCGATCTTGTTGTCGCAAAGCGCCTGCCCGGTCTCGGCCGATTTCAGCTCGGCCGCCAGCGCCAGGTCGCTGCGCTGCCAGCCCATGGCTTGCTCCAGCACCTCCCAGGTGCCGCGGGTGCCGCTGCCGGCATTGCCGATATTGACCCGCTTGCCCTTGGCGTCGTGGATGTTCTTGATGCCGCTGTCGGCGCGCGCCAGCATGGTGACCGGCTCCGCGTGAACGCTGAACACCGAGCGCTCGTCCGTGAACGGCCCCTGTTCCGCGAATTTCGAGGTGCCGTGATAGGCGTGATACTGCCAGTCCGACTGCGCCACGCCGAATTCCAGCTCGCCCGCCCGCACGGTGTTGATGTTGTAGATCGACCCGCCGGTGCTTTCGGCCGAGCAGCGGATGCCGTGCTCCTTGCGGCCCTTGTTGACCATCCGACAAATGGCGCCACCAGTCGGGTAATAGACGCCGGTAACGCCACCGGTGCCGATGGAGATGAACTGCTGTTCCGCCTGCGCCGGGAAGGCCAGACTGCCGGCCAGCGCCAGCGCCGCAAATCCAAGTGTCCACTTCATGTACCGTTCTCCCATTATAATTGTGGCAAGAGTGTCGGATGGGAGAATAAGGTTTCCGAGAGTGTATTGATAGTTTTGTCTTATACGTCGATCGACGCATCCACCGCTTCACCCAGTAGGGTCACGGCCAGTTCCAGTTCGCGGTCGCTGGCATTGTAGGGCGGCGCCAGGGTGACATGGTCGCCCTGCACGCCGTCGATGGTGCCGCCCATGGGATAGCAGATCAGGCCGCGCGCCAGCGCCTCCTGCCCCAGGCGGACATGGCGTTTCTCCGCCGGGTCGAACGCTGCCTTGGAGGCGCGGTCGGCGACGAATTCCAGGCTCCAGAAATAGCCGCGGCCACGGATGTCGCCCACATGGGCGTGGTTGCCGAACCGCTCCTGCAACAGGGCTTCGAGGCGTGGGCCGTTGTTGCGCACATGCTCGACCAGCCCTTCCTCGCGCAGCACCTGCTGCACGGCCAGGCCGGCGGCGCAGGCGACCGGGTGGCCCATATAGGTGTGGCCATGGGTGAAGGCGCCCGAGCCCAGGCGATAGGCCTCCACCACCGCGTCCGAGGCCAGCACGCAGCCGATCGGCTGGAAGCCGCCGCCCAGCCCCTTGGCCATGACGATCAGGTCCGCCTGCACGCCGTCATGCTCCAGCGCATAGAGCGTGCCGCAGCGGCCCATGCCGCTCATCACCTCGTCGGCGACGAACAGCACGCCGTGGGCGTCGCAGATCTCGCGGATGCGCCGGAAATAGCCCGGCACCGCCGGCGCCGAGCCCAGGGTCGCGCCCACCACCGGCTCGGCGACGAAGGCCGCCACCGTCTCCGGCCCCAGGCGCTGGATTTCCGCTTCCAACTCGTCGGCGGCGCGGCGGCCATAGTCGGCCTCGCTTTCGCCGTCCCGCCGGTCGCGATAGGCGTAGCAGGGCGCGATATGGCTCATGGCGTCGGAGAGCAGCGGCGCATAGGGCGCGCGCCTCGCCATGTTGCCGCCGACCGCCAGCGCCCCCAGCGTGTTGCCGTGATAGCTCTGGCGCCGCGCGATGATGCGGGTGCGCTGCGGCTCGCCCTTTTCCAGCCAGTATTGCCGCGCCATCTTGATCGCGCTTTCGATCGCCTCCGACCCGCCGGAGACGAAAAAGGCGCGGGCCATGTTGGCGGGCGCGTGAGCGATCAGGTCGTCCGCCAGGGCTTCCTGTGCCGTGTTGGTGAAGAAGCCGGTGTGGGCGTAATCCAGCCGGCCGATCTGTTCGCGGATCGCCTCCACCACCTTGGGGTGGCTGTGCCCCAGGCACGAGACCGCGGCGCCGCCCGACGCGTCCAGATAGCGCTTGCCCTGGTTGTCGAAAATGAAAGCGCCCTCGGCGGCGACCGCGGTCAGCGGCGGCGAGGCGAGCGAGCGATGGAAGACGTGGCTCGGCATGGGAAACTCTCCGAACGGGGGTTTTCCCTATACCTAGCGCCCAAAATGCGGTTTCGCTATGGTCGCGCCGCTTTCAACCGCCAGCCAGGAGCCTTTGCAAGCGATGGACCTGAAAGAGCATATTCGCGGCATCCCGGATTTCCCGAAGCCGGGCATCCTGTTCTACGACATCTCGACGCTTCTGGCCGAGCCGAAGGCGTGGCGCCACACGGTCTACCAGCTGGCGGCGCACCTGACGCCTTATGAGCCGGACGTGCTGGCCGGCATCGAAAGCCGCGGCTTCCTGGTCGCCGCCCCGCTGGCGCTGGCGCTCGGCTGCGGCTTCACCATGGTGCGCAAGCAAGGCAAGCTGCCGGGCGAGACCGTACGCTATTCCTATGACCTGGAATACGGCAGCGATACGATCGAGATCCAGAAGGACGCCGTGCAGCCGGGGCAGCGCGTGGTGATCCTGGACGACCTGCTGGCAACGGGCGGCACCATGGCCGCGGCGGTCGACCTGTTCCGCAAGGTGGGCGCGGAAGTGGTGGGCGCTGCCACCATCATCGAACTGACCTTTCTCGAAGGTCGCAAGCGGCTGGACGTGCCGGTGACGACCCTGGTCGAATACGCCTCCTGACCGACACCCGCCCCCGGCGGCGCTGTACCCTCAGGGTATCCACTGCCGACGGCCCCTGATCCGCACGACGCGGACGCGTCGCCCGTGCATCCCTCTCCCACCGCCCCCGCGCAGGCGGGGGCCCATGCCCGGGTGCCTCTCACGCAGTTCCCACTCCGTGAGGGGCACCCGGGCCTGAACTTCCCGGCCGGGCAGGGGAAGCGGAGGCTCGCCCCTTACTCGGCCGCCATGCGGGTGGCGGAGAGTTCGTCCTCCACCTTCCACGACTTCACCACCGGCAGCACTTCCTTGATATAGAGTTCGAGGCCGGTCTTGGCGGCCTCGAACGGGATGCCGCCGAAGCGGAAGCTGGTGGCCAGTTCGTAGTCGCCGACCAGTTTCCGGCGCTCTTCCAGCATGCGCAGGATGTGGTCCGGCGTGCCCCAGACGCTGGCGGACATGAAGCCGTCGATAATGCCGTCCATGCCGATTTCCTTCGCCGTGGCGATCTTGGCGGCATAGGCGTCATAGCCTTTGACGGTGGCGAAATGCTCGCCCAGCAGTTCGTAATGGTCGAAATTCGACATCACGAACTTGCCCATCCAATCCCGCGCCTTCTCCCGCGCGCCGTCCATGGTCGGCGTGCAGACGCAGAAATCGGCCATCAGCGGCGGCGGCGCCTTGCGGCCGTGCATTTCCTGGAACAGTTGGCGGTGGCGCTCGATCGCCGGCAGGCGGCTTTCCCACGGCCGGTCGGAGAACATGACCATGCGCGCCGCGATCTTCGCCGCCGAAACCACGGAATCGTCGCTGGAGGCGACGGCATAGAGCCGGTTCCGGATCGGGAAGCGCGGCCGCGGCCGCAGTTCGGCGCGCGGCTGCTTGTAGTGCGGGCCGTCGCCCTCGATGAAGCCGGTCTCCAGCGCCTCGACGATCATCTTGGCCGCCTCGTCGAACCGGGTGCGGCTTTCGTCCATGCTGGTGCGGAAAATGTTGAACTCGCGCCGGGCCAGGCCGCGGCCGATGCCGAAGCGCAGGCGGCCGTTGCAGAAATGGTCCAGCATGGAGACCTTTTCCGCGACGCGCAGCGGGTCGTTCCAGGGCAGGATCACCGCCGCGGTGCCGACGTCGATCTGCGGATATTTCGCCGCCAGATAGCTCATCAATTGCAGATTGTCGGGGCAGAACGAGTAGTCGTCGTCGTGGTGCTCCACGGCCCAGAGGCAGTCGAACCCGCCTTCCGCGGCGATTTCGGCGATGGCCAGTTCCTCGTCCCAGCATTGCTGGTCGGTGACGCCGGGCGGGCAGCCATAGGTGGCGAAAACCATCTGCAAGCCAACATCCATGGGGCTGGTTCCTTATTCCATAGGCGGGTTTCGACTTTTGTCGTATGCAGTCTAGGAAGGACGCGCGCGCCGGATCAAGGCGCGATTGTCCGCCGCGCCAGCGGACAAAGGCCGCAGGGCCATGGTAAAAGCACCGCCAACGCAACCGAATGCCTGCCGGAGGGCGCCTCATGAAAACCGCACGCATCAACGATTACGCCATGGCCTATCTCGATCTGGGACAGGCGGAGGGCGGGCGGCCGCCGCTGGTCTGCGTGCACGGCTCGCTCAACGATTTCCGCGCCTGGGTGCCGGTAATGGGGCCGCTGTCCGCCGGCCGCCGCCTGATCATGCCGAGCCTGCGCCACTATTTTCCGGAGCACTGGGACGGGCAGGGCGGCCGGTTCACCATGGCCCAGCATGTCGAGGACGTGATCGCCTTCCTCGACCATCTGGCCCTGGGGCCGGTCGACCTGATCGGCCATAGCCGCGGCGGGCATCTGGGCTTCCGTCTCGCCTCGAAGCGGCCGGACCTGTTGCGGCGTCTGGTGCTGGCCGAGCCCGGCGGCACGCTCGACGACTCGCTGTTGCCGGAGGAAGCCAAAAGCCTCCCGCCCGGCGCCGGCTCGCGCGCGCATGTGGCCGCCGCCTCGGAGAGGATCGCGGCGGGCGACGTGGAAGGCGGGCTCCGTGTCTTCATCGATGGCATCAACGGCCCCGGCTCGTGGGACAATCTCGCCGCCGCGGACCGGATGATGCGCGAGGACAATGTCTACACCCTGCTGGCCCAGGTGAACGAGGGCCGCCAGCCCTTCACCCGGGCGGAGGCCGAGGCCCTGGCCGTGCCGACCCTGTTCGTCGGCGGCGCCGACACCACCGGCATGCTGCCGATCGTCCTCAAGGCGCTGTCGGCGCACGTGCCGGGCGCGCAAGTCGCGATGATTCCCAACGCCGGCCACAGCATGTTCCGCCAGCAACCGAAAGCCTTCTGCCAGGCGGTGCTGCCCTTCCTGGACGGGTAGCGCGAGTTCTTTTTCCGCCGGTTCACCACCCCATCTTCCCTGTCCTCGCGGAAGCGGGGCCCCATGCCCGAGAGAGCAATACAGACTCCTTGTCCTGTGAGAAACCCTCAGGCATGGGCTCCCGCTTGCGCGGGAGATGGGGCAGGAGAGGGGGCAACCAGTACCGAATGCGGTCTTGCGCTGCCTCCCGCCCGCGCCCGCCGCCGCCGGCAAAGCGGACCTATTTCGACAGGATCACCCACTCGCCGGATTGGCCGGACAGGACGCCGGGGCCTTTGGGAACGCCCCGGTGGTCCTGGGAGTCCGGGTCCGGCGGTTGGGTCTGGACGCCGCTACAGGCCGCCAGCGCCAGGCCCAGCGCCAGAACAAGCGCCCGGGCCCGACCGGACAGGGGCGAGGCGTTTGTGTGTGTCATGCGCCCATGACCGTCTGTGTGTGTCATGCGGCCATGACCGTCAGAATTTCACGCGGGTGCCGACCGAGACGACGTGGATGTCCTCATAGTCGGCATTGGTCTCGTCCAGCGTGTGCCAGCGATAGCCGGCATAGAATTCCACGCCGTATTCGGCCCAGTTCTGCACCACGGCAAAGCCGGCCGATTGGGCCTCGCTGTCGGTTCCGGCTTGCGGATTCACGTTCTCGTTATAGGCGTAGTCGAGGCTGAACGCGGTCGGTCCGATCGACACCAGGTCCCGCGCCATCCAACCGAGTTTGCCATAGACGCCCCAGGCATCGTCGCTGTTCGAACCGTCGCGGAAATCCTGGCCGCTGGATACGGTCAGGCTCAAGCCGGTGGGCTTGTGCAGCACCGAAACCGACCCGTCCAGCCGCTGGGCGTCGGTGCCGGAATGGCGCTCGGAGAAGGCGACCGCCGCTTCGGCCCTGACGTCGTCGAGGTCCAGCCTGCCCGTGGAGGCCACGCTCCAGCGCCGGTCGGACGCGACATCGCCGGCAAAGCCGATACTCGCCGTTTTGTCACCGAATCGCGGCGTGTCGTATCGCAGCCGGCTGGTGCGGCTGTTGCCGTCGAAATCGTCGAAGACCGTGCCGATGCTCGGGCCATAGGCGCCGCTCTTCTTGTCGTAGAATTGGAGGCCGCCGGCCTGGCCCTCAAGGAAGGCGTACTGGATCACGCTCGTTCCCGACAGGTCCACCTCCGCCGTGTTGTCGCTGGCGGTGCTGCCCTGGCCGATGGTCAGGCGTCCGTAATCGTCGTGCTGGAAATAGGCTTCGACCTTGCGGCCCTCGAAGGTGAAGCTGCCCAGATCCTGGTCGTTCTGGCTGACCTTGCCGGAACTGTTCGACTGGAGTGCAACCTCCAGCACCGTGCCGAACGACATTTTGTCGTCCACCTTGGCGGTGCCGACCACGCGCACGCGCGACGAAGAATTGTTGTTGTCGACGTTATAGAAGTCCGTCGCTTCTCCGTCGTTGGCCACGGTGACCATGCGGTTGATATGGCCGCTGAGCGCAATCTTGACGCGCTCATTGCCGTTGGTGACGGTTTTCGACTGGGTTGACGCCGCTTCGGTAGCCTTGGCAACCTGATCGGTTTTGGCCTGTAACTGGTTGTACTTGGTCAGGGTCTCGTCGAATTTCTGCTGCAATTGTTGCTGCTGGCGCTGCATCTGTTCGATCATTTGCTGCTGCTGCAACAGCATGCGTCGCATCTCATCGAGCGACTGGCCCGCCGCCGCACCCGGAATCAAGGCGCCGGCTCCTATCGCCAGCAAACCCGCCGTGCCGAAACAACTCCGCCTCATCGGCTATCTCACCCATCGCGTCAGGGCTTCCCCTTGCCTTGCAGAACGCCCTTTGGATGACGGTATCCTAATAGGATTTCCATCGAGGCAAAATTGCGCCGATGCGGTGGTGAAGACATAATTCAGTAGCTGTTGCGTGTGGGCAACAAGGCGCCGCTCGGTTCATTCATGGCCGTGCGATCGGCGGGGCCTTTCGTCAGACCGCCGCGCGGTCCCGACGCTCGGGTGCGGCGTTGGCCGATGCGCCATGGGTGCGGACCGCGTCGGTCGCCGTGCCGGCATCATGCTCCAGCAACTGGTCGATGATCAGGCTCAGCAGGTCGCCGCGATTGCCGGCGCCGGATTTGCGGTAGATCGCGTTCAGATGTGCCTTTACCGTGCCTTCGGCGCTGCCGCGCACCGCGGCGATCTCGGCGATGGAGAGCCCCTTGATCAGCAGATTGGCGACGTCGCGCTCCGACGCCGTCAGGCGCCACGCGTCCAGCGCGGCCGCGATCACGTCCTGCACCGCGGCCGACGCGATGGAGACATTGCGCTCCAGCTGGGCCTTGCGGCGCAGCAGGCTCAGGACGTACCGCACTTCGAAGGCGATGGCGGCCCAGAGCGACACGGCCGCCAGGCCCTCGATGGCCAGATGCCAGTCCGGCCCCTCGGCCTGTGAGGATTCCGCCGAGCGGAACAGGTCGGTCACCGCGTCGAGGCCGAAGAACACGGCGCAGAACACCTGCGCCGCGATCAGCAGAAGCAGCGCCCAGGGCAGTGGGGTCCGGGTCGGGAATGGAAGGGCCATCCATCCATCGCTCAGGAATCGGCGGGGGTCTCCTTATAGCCCGTGACCATGGCGCGCGGAAGGTTGATGCCGGTGCGGCGCGACTCAAAGACCACGGCGGCGATGTGGGCGACGACCGAGATTTCGGCCCAGGTGACGGCGGCCTCGTGCAGTTCTTCCGGCCATTCCAGCCCCCAGAAGGCGTCCGTGGTCATCAGATAGCCGGAGGCCGCGATCACCGCGAGCGTCAGCAGCAGGTTGTAGATCATCCAGGCGCCCAGCGGCGTGTGCCCCACATGCGGGCGCACCCGGCCGCTGGCGATGTCGCCCGCCTGTTGCAGCGCGCCGCCGACGCTGGGGGGGAAGCTGGCAAAGCGGGCATAGCGGCTGCCGACCACCCCCCAGACCAGCCGCGCGGCCACCAGGCCGGCCACGGTATAGCCGATCCAGATATGCCACTGGCTCTCGTCTTCGACGAGCAGCGCATTCAGGGCGAAGCAGATGACGAGCGTCCAGTGGAACAGCCGCACGAACGGGTCCCAGACGCGGATTCGATGGGTCATGACGGTTCCTGTGGAGCCGGAGGGGAGAGGCGGGGCGCGCCGATCTGTTCCCCGGAGGTGGCGGAGCGCCGATCTGTTCCCCGGAGGTGGCGGCGCGCCGATCTGTACCCCGGACGGTGCAGCGCGCCGATCCGGGGCCGGTGTCATCTCGCGAACACCGGCGGGGGCGGTGTTCGAAGGATGACGCCGGTCCCGGCCCGCCGCTCCGCGACGGCCGGGAAACGCGGGCACGCGTTCCGGATGGCGGTCGGGTTCAGTCGGCGTCCTTCGTGCGCACCAGGTTCAGGTCGCGGTCGAGATAGAGTTCCGCCCGCTTGCCGTCTCTCAGCACATAGGCTTCGTACAGGCCGTCCTCGGCCTTGATCTTGCGCACGTCATACCCGTCCGCGGCGAGTTTCTCGCGGATGGCTCGTTCGGTCTGGGCGTCCAGGCGTTCATGGCCTTCGCTGGCCAGGGCGCCGGCGGCGGTGAGCGACAGGGTGGCGGCCACGAGGGCGGCGGCAATCCGGTTCATGGTAACGATGCTCCCATCGGGTTGGGTTCGGTCAAGCGAAGCGGGCCGAGCGGGCCGCGCTTGCCCTGGCCATTTGCGGTGGCGGCGCGGCAAAGACCATGGGTCCGCAGTGCCATGCGACCGCCTTGCCGCGGCACCGCCCCCGCGCTCCAACAGCGGTTTAGGCGCCTATAACCCGGGTTTAGGTGGATGATTGCATGGATTTGTCAGACCGTTCGGCAATTTCCCCGTAGCGTCTTTGCAACTTTCGCATTATTCTTCTCGCCAACTTGGATAGGAGGTATTTCATGGCCCACGAGTATGATCTGATCGTGCGCAACGGCACGGTGGTGGATGGCACGGGTGCCGAGCCGTTCGCCGCCGACGTCGCCGTCAAGGACGGCAGGATCGCCGCCGTCGCCGCCAATCTCTCCGGCACGGCCGCGAAGGAGATCGACGCGAAGGGCAAGCTGGTCACCCCCGGCTTCGTCGACATCCACACCCATTACGACGCCCAGGCGGTGTGGGACTCGCATCTGGCCCCGTCGTCCCTGCACGGCGTCACCACCGTGGTCATGGGCAATTGCGGCGTCGGCTTCGCCCCCTGCCGCCCCGAGGACCGGGAAAAGCTGATCGAGCTGATGGAAGGCGTGGAGGATATCCCCGGCGCCGTCATGCACGAGGGCCTGGAGTGGAAGTGGGAGAGCTTCCCCGAATATCTCGACGCGATCGAGGCCAAGCCGCACGACGTCGACATCTGCGCCCTGGTTCCGCACTCGGCGATCCGCGTCAACGTGATGGGCGACCGCGCCACCGCGTTCGAGCCCGCCACCGCCGACGATATCGCCAAGATGCGCGCCCTGACGGCCGAGGCGGTGAAGGCCGGCGCCTTCGGTGTCTCCACCAGCCGCACCACCAGCCACAAGACGCTGGCCGGCGAGTATATCCCGACGCTGCGCGTCTATGAGGACGAGCTGATGGGCCTGGCCGAGGGTCTGAACGACGCCGGCAGCGGCTTCCTGGAGGCGGTCAGCGACTGGATCACCGACGCCACCCCCAACACCCAGAATGCGGAGCCCGACCCGGTCGAGGCGTTCGGCATCCTGAAGCGCGTCGCCCAGAAGAGCGGTCGGCCGATGGTTTATACCCTGGCCCAGCGCAACAGCATCCCGCACGTCTTCCGCGACCTGCTGGAGATGAACCGCAAGGCCTATGAGGACGAGGGCGTCAACATCCGCCCGGTGTTCCCGCCGCGCGCCATCGGCATTCTTTTGGGCCTTCAGGCGAGCCAGACCCCCTTCAGCGGCTGCCCCACCTTCAAGACCCTGAACCACCTGCCGCTGGCGGAGAAGGTCGCGAAGCTGCGCGACCCGGCGATCCGCGCCAAAATCCTGTCGGAGGACCCGGTGAAGGAAAGCACCTTCCCGCTGATCCACCGCATGAGCTACGGCTACATGTTCCCGTTCGGCAACAAGGACTACCAGCCGCAGCAGGACCAGAGCGCCGAGGCCGTCGCCAAGCGCACCGGCCGCAGCGCGCCGGAAGTGGCCTATGACTGGCTGCTGGAGAATGACGGCAAGAACTTCATCTACATGCCGATCACCAACTATTCCGACTTCTCGCTGTCGGCGTCCGAGAAGCTCCTGGGCGAGAAGATGGCGATCATGGGCCTCGGCGACGGCGGTGCCCATATGGGCTTCATCCTCGACGCCGGCTTCCCGACCTGGCTCTTGACCCATTGGGGCAAGTCCAGCGGCAAGTTCGCCATGCCGGAACTGGTGCGCCGCCTGACCAGCGACACCGCGGGCGCCGCCGGCCTCGGTGACCGTGGCGCGATCCGGGTCGGCCTGAAGGCGGACCTGAACGTGATCGACTGGGAGTCGCTCGACTTCGAAGCGCCCTATGTGGTGCAGGACCTGCCGGCCGGCGGCAAGCGCCTGATGCAGGGCGCGAGCGGCTATGCCTGCACCATCGTCTCGGGCGAGGTGACCCACGAGAACGGCCAGCCCACCGGCGCGCTGCCGGGCCGTCTGGTCCGCGGCCAGCGCCCGGCGCCGGAGCCGCTGGCGATGGCGGCCGAATAGGGCGCCGCCAAACGGTGAACGAGAGCGCCCCGGATCGGCCGATCCGGGGCGTTTTCTCTTTCGGTAACACATTCTATTATTTTCAATACTGTAGACAGGTATCATCGGCCCCGGATGCTTCACATTCCCCTTTCTCCCGCGCAGGCGGGAGCCCACGCCTGAGACTTTCCCACAGGGCCGGGAATTTGTGATCGCCGCTCCGGTACGGGCCTGCGGGTCCGGTCGGTCCCAATGTGAACGGAGGAAGCCATGGCCCAGCACTACGACCTGATCGTCCGCAACGGCACCGTTGTCGACGGCACCGGCGCGGAACCCTATGCGGCCGATGTCGCGATCACGGATGGCAGGATTGCCGCCATCGCCCCGGACCTTTCCGGCACCGCGACCCGGGAGATCGACGCGGCCGGCAAGCTGGTCACGCCCGGCTTCGTCGACATCCACACCCATTACGACGCCCAGGCGGTGTGGGACTCGCATCTGGCCCCGTCCTCCCTGCACGGCGTCACCACGGTGGTCATGGGCAATTGCGGCGTCGGCTTCGCCCCCTGTCGCCCGCAAGACCGCGAAAAAATGATCGAACTCATGGAGGGCGTCGAGGACATTCCCGGCGCCGTCATGCACGAGGGCCTGGAATGGTCCTGGGAGACCTTCCCCGAATATCTGGACGCCATCGCCGCCCGGCCGCGTGACGTCGACGTTTGTGCGCTGGTGCCCCATGCCGCGCTCAGGGTCTATGTCATGGGCGACCGCGCCGTTGCCTTCGAGCCCGCCAACGACGACGACATTGCCCAGATGCGCGCCCTGACCGCCGAGGCGGTGAAGGCCGGCGCGTTCGGCGTTTCCACCAGCCGGGCGCTGTTCCATAAGACCGTGGCCGGCGCCTATATCCCGACCATGCGCGCGCCCGTCGACGAGTTCGTCGGCATCGCAAATGGCCTGAAGGATGCGGGCAGCGGTTTTATCGAGGCGATCACCGATTGGATCACCGATCCCCGCCGCGACCCGCAGAATGCCCCGTCGGACCCGGCCGGCGCGTTCGACGTGTTGAAGCGGGTCGCCAGGGAGTCGGGCCGGCCGCTGGTCTATTCCATGGTGCAGATCAACAGCCAGCCGAACCTCTATGCCGACGTGCTGGCGATGAATCGCAAGGCCAATGCGGAGGAAGGGGTGAATATCCGCCCGGTGTTCCCGCCGCGGGCCGTCGGCTTCCTGCTGGGGTTGCAGGCGACGCAGACGCCGTTCAGCGGTTGCCCCACCTTCAAGGCGCTGAACCATTTGCCGCTGGCGGAGAAGGTCGCGAAGCTCCGCGACCCGGCCATCCGCGCCAGGATCCTCGCCGAAGACCCGGTGAAGGAGAGCACGTTCACGCTGATCCACCTGCTCAGCTACAAATGGATGTTCCCGTTCCGGGACAAGGACTACCAGCCGAAGGCGCACGAAAGCGCCGCCGCGGTGGCCGCGCGCGAGGGGCGCACGCCGCAGGAGGTCGTCTATGACTGGCTGTTGGAAAATGACGGCCGGAATTTCGTCTACATGCCGGCCGCCAACTATGTCGGCCACTCGTTCTCGGCCTCGGAAGAGATGCTGGGCGATGACATGGCAATCATGGGCCTCGGCGACGGCGGCGCCCATGTCGGCTTCATCCTGGATGCCGGCTTCCCGACCTGGCTCCTGACCCACTGGGGCAAGGCCGAGGGCAAATTCCCGATGCCGGAACTGGTTCGCCGCCTGACCAGCGACACCGCCGACGCCGCCGGGCTCGGCGACCGGGGCCGCGTCCGCATCGGCCTGAAGGCGGATCTGAACGTGATCGACTGGGAGGCCCTCGACTTCGAAACGCCCTATGTGGTGCAGGACCTGCCGGCCGGCGGCAAGCGCCTGATGCAGGGCGCGAGCGGCTACGCCTACACCATCGTTGCGGGTGAGGTCACGCACGAGAACGGCCAGCCCACCGGCGCGCTGCCGGGACGCTTGGTGCGCGGCCAGCGCCCGGCGCCGGCCCATCGCGCGGTGGCGGCGGAATAGGGCCACGCGCGCGCATCGCATGGGGCCGCGCCGCCGGTTCGCACCGTGAGCATCCCGGCCACCGCGGAGCGGTGCGCCGGGCCCGGCCAGAAAAAAGCCGCCCGCACCAACCGGTGCGAGCGGCATTTCAATCGTCAAAACAGAATCTGACCCGCGCCTTTCAGGCATTGGCGCGGTTGGAGGACTTCGGCCGGATCACTCCGGCGTGTAGTGCGAGATCTTCGAGCCCTCGAAGCTGACGCCCGCGAACAGGCCGCTATTGCCGAAGATGAAGCCGATGATCGGCGCCTGCGCCGTCTTGGTGGTGACGTCGCCGCCGGTGCCGGCGTTGATCACCGCAATCGAGCCGTCCACGCCCGCTTCCCAGTTATCGCTGTTCTGGAATTTCTTCAGGGACTCGTCGGTCATGAACATGATGACCTCGGACCGTTCCTCGATGCCGGCCTGCAGGCCGATGGAGCCGGAATTGGTTTGGTAATACGCGACCTTCTTGCCGTTGATCATCAGCGAGCCGAGCCCGCGCGAGCCGCCGATGATCAGGCCGCCCTTGACCACCTTGCCGAAGACCAGAATGCCCTTCGCCTGCGGCGCCAGCGCCTTGGCGGTGCCGTTGATCTCATAGAGTTTGGTGAGCGCGGCGTTGACCTCGGCGTCGATCTGCTGGGCCGATTTCGCATAGGCGCCCGTCGGCGCCAGCCAGACGCATAGCAGCAGCGCCAGCGCGGGCTTCCAAAGGGAACGGGGGAATTGCATGGCATAAGCCTCTTGCCGTTGTTCGGACCGACCGGTCTGGACCCGATCGCCCTCTATGTAGGCAGCCGGTCTGAATCCGCTACGGATTTCTGGCAAGATCGCGCCGTGTGGGGCGCGTGCTGAGGGGGAGGCGGCTGCCCAATGGCCTTGCCCCTCTGGCCGCTCTCCGTCATCCTAGGCCTTAAGTACAAGGCCAAAGGAGACACCCCCATGGAAGTTGGCATTTCCCTCAACATCTTGCAGCAGCAGGGCCGTTCCGACGCGGCGGTGATGCGCGACCACATGGCGATGGGCGACCTGGCCGAGCCGCTGGGCCTCGACTCGATCTTCGCGCTGGAACACCATTTCACCGGCTACTCGATGAGCCCGCAGCCGACGCAGTTGCTGGCCTATTTCGCCGGCCGCACCCGGCGGGTGAAGCTGGGCACCGCGGTGATCGTGCTGCCCTGGCACGATCCGGTGCGCGTCGCCGAGATGATCGCCCAGCTCGACATCATGTGCGGCGGCCGCTGTCTGTTCGGCTTCGGCCGCGGCGCCGGCCGCACCGAGTACGAGGGCTTCCGCATCGATATGGGCGAAGCGCGGCCCCGCTTCGTCGAGGCGGCGGAGATCGTCATGAAGGCGCTGCGGGAGGAGACGTTCTCGCATGACGGCGAATTCTACAAGATCCCGGAAATGTCGATCCGCCCGCGCCCGATCTCCCGGCCGGAGGAGCGGTTCTACGCCTCGTCCGTCAGCCCGGAATCGGCGGAAGTGATCGCCAAAATGGGCCTCGGCATGCTCGTCATCATGCAGAACGAATGGGCCAAGTGCGCCGAGGACGTGATCAAGTTCCACGAGATGACCGTGAAGGCCGGTCACAAGCCGCGCCCGCCGATCATCTCCACCAACATCGCCTGCGCCGAAAGCCGGGACGAGGCGGTGGAACTCGGCCAGCAATATCTGGGCAACAAATGGGATTCAATCGAGGCCCACTACAAGTTCTCCGACGGCGGCCTCGCCAACGTGAAGGGCTATGAATCCTACGGCAAGATGGCCAAGACCTATACCAAGATGAAGGACCCGGGCTTCCGCTCCAAGGCGAACGAGTTCTACGTCTCGATCCAGGTGGTCGGCACGCCGAAGGATTGTCTGGAGCAGATCGCCGAACTGCGCCGCCTGACCGGGACCGAGCATCTGGTCGGCGAATACTCGTTCGGCGGCATGCCGCACGAGCGGGCGGAGCAGAATCTGCGTCTGTTCGCCCAGAAATGCGTGCCGATCCTCCAGACCGACGAGTCCTTCTGCAAGCCGATCACGCCGGCCGGCATCAGCGCCGACTTCAAGGAAAAGCACGAAGACGTGTTCGCCCCGGCCTGAGGGGCGGGGCCTGCCGCTCTCGCGTACGCCATCAGCGGCGGTGTTCGAAGCGTGACATCGGCCCCGGACGGCGGCTCTGTCGCCTCCGGGGTGCACCGCCCCAAAGGCGTACATGGTCCGTACGTGGCGATCGTGTATCCCGGAAGCCGCGGAGCGGCTATCCGGGACCGGTTGCTTTCGCGAACACCGCCCCGGTCCGTGTTCGAAGGACGACGCCGGCCCAGGCTCGGCGCTCCGCACCGTCCGGGGATCATCGCTCCGGTTGTGGCCAGCGCCGCGCCAATGGGCTAGTTTGGCGGGCCGCCTCGAAGGAGCTTCCGCCATGGCCGCCCCCCGGACCCTGCCCAGCGTCTGCCCGCTCGACTGCCCCGACACCTGCAGCCTCGCCGCCGAGGTCGCGGACGGCCGTCTGGTCAAGGTGCGCGGCTCCAAGGCCAACCCCTACACCGCCGGCGTGATCTGCAACAAGGTCGCCCGCCACTACCCGGATTTCGTCCATGGCGCGGCGCGCCTGACCCATCCGTTGCAGCGCACCGGCCCGCGCGGCTCCGGCCTGTTCGAGCGCATTTCGTGGGGCGACGCCCTGGACCGCATCCACGCCGGCTTCTCCCGCGCCATGGCCGAGCACGGCCCCCAGTCGGTGCTGCCGTTCAACTATGCCGGCCCCCATGGCGAACTGGCCGGCGGCAGCATGGATCGCCGCTTCTTCCACCGCCTCGGCGCCTCCTTCCTGTCGCGCGGCCCGCTTTGCGGCCTGGTGCGCGGCGCGGCTTACGCCAGCCTCTACGGCACCGCCCCCGGCATGCCGCCGGAGCAGTTGCGCCATTCGGACCTGATCGTGGTCTGGGGCAACAATGTCACCGTCTCCAACCTGCACCTGATGCGGGCGATCAACGCGGCCCGGCAGGCGAACGGCGCGAAGCTGGTGGTGATCGACCCGAAGCGCACCAAGGTCGCCGAGCAGGCGGACCTGCACATCGCCATCCATCCCGGCACCGACGTCGTCCTCGCCCTGGGCCTGGCGGCGGAACTGGAGCGGCGGGGCGCGCACGACCGCGCCTTTATCGACCGCTGGGTCGAGGGCTATGACGCCTACATGGCCGAAGCCCGCAAGGTCACGCGCGCGCAGGTGTTCGCCACCTGCCGCATTGCCCCCGAGCAGTTCGACGCGCTCGCTGGCCTCTATTGCACGCGCAAGACCATTGGCGTCTCCGTCGGCAACGGCATCGAGCGCGGCGCGTCGGGTGGCTCCGGCATTCGGGCGGCCATGGCCTTGCAGGCGCTGACCGGCCAGCACGGCCGCAAGGGCG
Organism: Alphaproteobacteria bacterium; assembly: GCA_020638555.1. Classification (NCBI taxonomy): domain Bacteria; kingdom Pseudomonadati; phylum Pseudomonadota; class Alphaproteobacteria; species Alphaproteobacteria bacterium. Next base: position 928,551 of record JACKII010000002.1, read on the forward strand.
CCGGCGTGTTCGCCAAGCCCGGCAACAGCTTTCCCAAGACCACCGCCCGCCTGCAACGCCCGGACCTGGCCCCGGCCGGCACCCGTACCATCAACATCGTCGATGTCGGTCGCCTGCTGCAGGACCAGTCGGGCGACCCGCCGATCCGCGCGCTGATGATCTACAACCACAACCCGGTCGCCACCCACCCGGACCAGAATTTGATGCGCCGGGCGCTGGCGCGCGAGGACGTGTTCGTTTGCGGCGCCGACGTGGTGATGACCGACAGCATGGCCTATTGCGACGTGGTGCTGCCGGCGGCGAGCCATTTCGAGTTCGCCGACATCTACGGCGCCTACGGCCAGCAATATCTGCAACGGGCCGAGCCGGTGATCCCTTGCGTCGGCGAGAGCCTGCCCAACACCGAGATTTTCCGCCGTCTGGCCGCCCGCTTCGGCTTCAACGAGCCGCTGTTCCGCGCCACCGACGCGGAGCTGATGGACGATGCCTTCGCCGACGCCGATCCGCGCCTGGAAGGCTTCAAGCCGAGCGCAGTGCCGCTCGACCGGGCCATCGCCATGACCGCCCCCGGCGGCCGGGATTTGATTCTTTGCGACACGCTCCCGCCCGGCACGGCATCGGGCAGGATCACGCTGTTCAACCGGGATCTGGAGGACCGGTTCGGCTTCGGCCTGCCGCGCTACGCGCCGCCGCCGCAGGACCGTCCGCTGGTGCTGATTTCGCCCTCGTCCGACAAGCGCACCAACGCCACGTTCGGCGCCAGCGCCGCCTCGGACGGCCTCGAACGGTTGGAGATCAACCCCGCCGACGCGGCCGCCCGCGGCATTGCCGACGGCCAGACCGTGCGCCTCTACAACGCCCGCGGCGAGGTGCATCTGCGGGCGCGGGTGACGGATGCGGTGCGGCCGGGCGTGGTCTATTCGCCGAAGGGCACCTGGCTTCGCACCAGCCCCACGGGCCAGACGGTCAACGCCCTGCTGCCCTCGGACGTGCGCACCGATATCGAGGACGGCGCCTGCTACAACGAGACCTTCTGCGACCTGGAGCCGGCATAAAGCTGGCACGGTTTGCGTCCGCACCGGCCCCGCCGGTGTTCGCTCACGGCCACCGATCCCGGACGCCCGCTCCGCAGGCTCCGGGACACATCCCGGTGCGATGTTCCCCGGCCGCCCGCGGAGCGGTGAGCCGGGGCCGGTGTCCTCCATCGAGCACCGGCCCCGCCCGTGTTCGCCCGTGCCCCCCGATCCCGGATGCCCGCTCCGCAGGCTCCGGGACACGGTCTCCGGGACACGGTCTCCGGGACGCAGGCGACCCTTACTTCTTCAACTGATAGTCTTTCGGCGTCTCGCGGATGCGGAACTCGAACGGCTCGCCCCACTCGGTGGGGAAGTCGATCAGCGCGCCCGCCTCGTCGCATTCGGCGACCAGACGCAGGGCGGCCCGCAGCACGGCGGTTTGCCCTTCGGTATCGTCCGGGCGCCCGAACGGGTTGCCCATCGGATGGTTCACGAACAGGGAGCGCGGCGGCTTTACCAGCGCTGTCAGATCGCGCCCGGTGGACACGCAGACGGTCGGGATACCGGCGGCTTCAACAACTCGACAGACCAGACCCACGGTTTGGTGATCGAGCGGTCAAGCCGGGACCGCGACAAAGACATCGACGCCGTCGGCCTTCAAGGCCAGGGCCAGCGCTGGCCCATACTCTTCCAGCACGGCACGGCGCTTGTAGATGCGGCCCATGAAGCCGCTCCAGAAGCGCGGCGCCACCGCACCGATCTCGCCGGCGTCGGCCATCGCGCGCAGGCGGTCGATCGGGAAGACGCAGTTCAGGTCGGCGTCGGCGTCGGAATGGTCGTAATAGCTGTCATGGATCTGGAACCCAGCCGAATCGGCATCCGCCGGCACCTGGTCCAGGCGGAAGTCGTTGCGGGCATCGGGGTCCCAGGCGGGCATGGAGCATTGCGAGACGCCACCGCTTGTCAGCAGGCTGACGGTGCATTCCGTCAGCGGCTTGGCAAGCGGGGTCAGGGGGGCGTCGTCGTAGCGGCTCCAATCGTAAGCGGGAAAGCCCATGGCGCCGTATTTCTCGGCCAGGGCATCCACATAACGGATCGGGTCCATTCGGGCAGGGTCTCCTCGTGGCGGGTTTCGGCGCGGCCCGCATGGCCGCGACTTGCCGCAAACGCTAGCGTATTTCGGGGCTCGAGGGCAATTATACGCTGGCGCCCGGCCTTGACTTTGGCGGGCTCTCCGGCGTATAAGCCGCGCTCCGTTATTCATTCCAAGCAGACGACAGCCGACGAAGGCCGGACCGATGAAGATTGTCAACTCTCTGAAAACCCTGAAGAACCGCCACAAGGATTGCCGCCTGGTGCGTCGCCGTGGCCGGGTCTATGTGATCAACAAGACCGTGCGCAAGTTCAAGGCACGCCAGGGCTGAGAGCCGCCGCGTTCCGGCCCCGCCCCGCCCCGTGGCATGGCGGGCCGGATTGTTCAGAAATGGTAAGATTGGTTCAGGCCGTCCCATCGGGCGGCTTAACGCATTGATTTTGTGCGGTTGGGTTCGCTTCGAGCCTCGCATGTGTGAACAGCGAGGCTGAGGGACGGCCGTTTCCGCAGGATGCGAACCGCTCTGGCCTTGCCGGGGCCAGTGCGGCTAAGGTGCGGCGGACCAACCGCCCCGTCCACGCCGGAGCCCACCCGATGCTGCGCATGCCCGAGCCCGACGCCGCCGTCCTCGCCCGCCGCGAGCGGATCGCCGCCGACCTGCGCGCCATGCTGCCGGGCGAAAGCGTCATCACCGCGGAACACGAGCGCCGCGTCTACGAATCGGACGGCCTCACCGCCTACCGCCAGCTGCCCATGATCGTCGTCCTGCCGGAGACGACGGCACAGGTGTCGCGGGTGCTGAAATACTGCCACGACAACAAGGTCCGCATCGTGCCCCGCGGTGCCGGCACCTCGCTGTCCGGCGGCGCGCTGCCGCTGGAGGATGGCATTACCCTCGGCCTCGGCAAGTTCAAGCAGGTGCTGGAGATCGACCTGCCGAACCGCTGCGCCGTGGTGCAGCCGGGCGTCACCAATCTGGGCGTGACCCAGGCGGTGCAGCATCTGGGCTTCTACTATGCGCCCGACCCGTCCAGCCAGATCGCCTGTACCATCGGCGGCAATGTCGCCGAGAATTCGGGCGGCGTGCACTGCCTGAAATACGGCACCACAACCAACAACATTCTGGGCCTGGAAATGGTGCTGATGGATGGCGAGGTCATCCGCGTCGGCGGCAAGCATCTGGATTCGGAACTCTATGACCTGATGGGCATTATCTGCGGTTCCGAGGGGCTGCTGGGGGTCATCACCGAGGTGACGGTGCGCATCCTGCCAAAGCCGGCCACCGCCCGCGCCCTGCTGATCGGCTTCCCCTCGAACGAGAGTGCCGGCGACTGCGTCGCCCGAATCATCGGCGCCGGCGTCATTCCGGGCGGCATGGAGATGATGGACCGCCCCGCCATCCACGCCGCCGAGGCCTTTGTCCATGCCGGCTACCCGCTGGATGTGGAGGCGCTGCTGATCGTCGAACTCGACGGCCCCAAGGCCGAGGTTGACGAACTGATCGAGCGCGTTCGCATCATTGCCGAGGGCGCCGGCTCGGTCTCGCTCCGCATCTCCAATTCCGAGGCCGAGCGCGAGGCGTTCTGGGCCGGGCGCAAGGCGGCCTTCCCGGCGGTGGGGCGCATCTCGCCCGACTATTACTGCATGGACGGCACCATCCCCCGCGCCGCCCTGCCGCGGGTGCTGACCCGCATGGCGGAACTGTCCGAGCATTACGGCCTGCGCGTCGCCAACGTCTTCCACGCCGGCGACGGCAATCTGCACCCGCTGATTCTCTACGATGCCAACCAGCCCGGTGAGTTGGAGAAGGCCGAGGATTTCGGCGCCGACATCCTGCGCCTGTGCGTCGAGGTCGGCGGCGTGCTCACCGGCGAGCACGGCGTCGGCGTCGAGAAGCGTGACCTGATGCCGGCCATGTTCAGCGAGGACGACCTCAAGCACCAGCAGCGCCTGAAATGCGCCTTCGACCCGGAGCAATTGCTGAACCCCGGCAAGGTGTTCCCGACCCTGCACCGCTGCGCCGAACTCGGGCGCATGCATATCCGGGCCGGCCAGATGCCGTTCCCCGACCTGCCGCGCTTCTGAGGGGCCACCGTCCGCGATGACCACCGACCTCCGCCCCGCCGACACCGCGATGCTGCGCGACATGGTCGCCATGCTGGCCGACCGCAAGGTCGCGACCGAGATCGTCGGCGCCGGCACCAAGCGCGCCATCGGCCGCCCCACCAACGCCGAATACCGGCTCGACCTGTCGAAACTCGCCGGGATTCGCGACTACGAGCCGAACGAACTGGTGTTGACCTGCGGCGCGGCCACGCCGCTCTGGGTGCTGGAAAATGCGCTGGAGAGCAACCGGCAGCAACTGGCCTTCGAACCGCCGGACTATGGGCCGTTGCTGGGCCTCCCGGCCGGGCGGGGCACGATCGGCGGCGTGCTGTCGGCGAATCTCTCCGGCCCGCGCCGGTTCAAGGCGGGCGCGGCGCGTGACCATTTCCTCGGCGTCGAGGCGGTCAGCGGCCGCGGCGAGAGTTTCAAGGCCGGTGGCAAGGTGGTCAAGAACGTGACCGGTTACGACCTCTGCAAGCTGCTGGCGGGCTCCTGGGGCACGGTTGCGCTGCTGGGCGAGGTCACTGTCAAGGTTCTGCCCGCGCCGGAGGACACACAGACCCTGGTGCTGCGCGGCCAGCCGGTCGAGGATGCGGTGGCCGCCATGACGCTCGCCCTGCAAAGCCCGCACGAAATCTCCGGCGCTGCCTGGTTGCCGGAGTCCGGCGAGACCCTGCTGCGCATCGAGGGCTTCCCCGAATCCGTGAAGGCCCGCCTCGCGGCGACCCGGGCGCTGTTGGCCGGGAAGGGCAGGGAGCAATCGGTGCTGGATGCGGGCGAAGGCTCGGCGCGATGGCAGGCGATCCGGGACGTGTCCCCCTTGCAGTTGCCGGCGGACCGGCCGGTCTGGCGCCTGTCCCTGCCCCCGGCCAGCGCGCCGGCGGTCTGGCGGGAATTGGTCGGTGCGGTGGGGCTGGCCGGCTATCTCGACTGGGGCGGTGGCCTGCTCTGGCTGGCCGTGGATCCCAATCTGGCGGATGGCGGTGCCGCGGCCATTCGCCAGGCCGTGGCCGCCAATGGCGGCGGCCACGCGACGCTGATCCGCGGCAGCGCCGGACTGCGCTCCGGGATTTCGGTGTTTCCGCCACTGAGCGCCGGGCTGACCGCGCTGCAACAGCGGATCAAAACGAATTTCGACCCCCACGATATTCTCAATCGTGGGAGGTTCGCAGGTTCACTTTAAGGGAATTGAAGGGGGCTGCCGTAGAGCCGGTCGGCTCAGGCGGATTCTCCGCCGTCCGCAGCCCAGACGCGGCGGGTCACGATGGGTGCGTCTTCCGCGTCGATCGTCGCCAGCAGAACATTGTCCATGCGCTTGATCGCGGCCAGTGCCTGGGAGGCAACCGGCATGCCGTCGAAGAAGTCCACCATGGCCATCAGCGCCCGCCGACAGGAGTCGACCGTCGCGGCATCGCCTTCACGCGCAGCCGTCAAACCGGTGCGGCTGTGAGTCCAAAACGCGTATAGCTGGGCCTCATCGTCCCCGCTCTCGCAGGCGTACCGAAAATTCTCGGGCCGAAACTCTAGCATCGGATTTGTTCCTTTCACGCTCTACCGACCCCAACGGACTTGCCAATTGCACATGGCCTGGCGCGCATTGAAAAAGGCTGTTCCCAACAGCCATCTTTCAGATGGTGCCGGTATACTGGATTTCCGCGGAATTGCAAGAGTTTGTTCGTACTAACCTTCTCTGCGGGCAGAATAATATAGCCTCAAATTGCGCAAACAACTCGCATGAGACCGCAATAATAGCCAGTATCGTTCGGGCGAATGCAAAAAATCCGAGATGGAATTTCAGGAAAATTGCAAATTTGTGAATGCGATCATTTCTCTCCGTTAAATGCGTGCATACACCTGAAAGGACTGAGGAATATCTCCTGTCACAGGGTGTTCCGCCAATGTTGTTCAATTTATGGTAATAGGAATCGGCGTCCGTCCGGATTGCGTCGTTTTGTGCCACAATTCCAATGACAAGCCCGAGGCGGATTGCCACTGGCCGATCCGGGTGCCCATCATCGACCGGTTGTGAGTGCAACCCTATAGTTTTGGCTCCCAGCCCGCCATGGAGCCGTATCATGCATGCATTTCAATCCCTCGCCGCGCTTTCCGCCGCGGTCGAGGCCGGTGATCTGACCCCGCGCGAGATTGTCGACGCCTATCTGGAGCGGATAGCGCGGTACGATCAGAAATTGCATGCCTTCGTATCGGTCTATGCCGACGAAGCCCGCGCGGCGGCCGATGCCGCGGGCGAGGCGATCCGGTCCGGCCACCGCATCGGGCCGCTGCACGGCCTGCCGATCGCCCTGAAGGATCTGGTCGACCTGGAAGGGCGCATCACCACCGGCGGCTCCGCGGTCTGGCGCGAGCGCGTGTCGCCGGCCACCGCGGTGCTGGCGGACCGGCTGATCGCCGCGGGCATGATCGTCATCGGCAAGACCCATACGGTCGAGTTCGCCATGGGCGGCTGGGGCACCAACGAACACATGGGCACGCCCTGGAACCCCTGGGACGACGCGGTGCAGCGCATTCCGGGCGGCTCGTCCGCGGGGTCGGGGGTGAGTGTCGGGGCCGGGCTCGCGCCGTCGGCCATCGGCACAGACACGGGCGGCTCGGTGCGGTTGCCGGCGGCGTTCTGCGGCCATGTGGGGTTGAAGGTCACCATCGGCCGCATTCCCACCCTGGGGGTGTTGCCGCTCAGCCACACGCTGGACACGCCGGGGCCGATGACCCGCACGGTCGAGGACGCGGCGCTGCTCTATCGCGTCTTGCAAGGGCCGGATGCCCGCGAGCCACGCACCCAGGGTCTCGCCTACGAGGACCCGATGCCGACGCTGAAGCGCGGCGTTGCCGGCCTGCGCCTGGCCGCGATGCCGAGCGTGGACCGGATGATCTGCGATGCCGAGGTGCTGGCGGCCTATGACGCCTCGCTGGAGACGTTCCGCCAGCTCGGCGCCACGGTGGAGCAGGTGGCTCTACCCTATCGGTTGATGGATCTGGGCATGGCGCTGGGGCGGATCATCGGCGGCGACGGCTATTACCATGTCGGCGCGCTGGTCGACGATCTGAGCCTGCCGATCGATCCGGCGGTGCGGCCGCGCATCTGGATCGGCAAGGATATGCCGGCGACCGAGTATATCGCGGCGCTCGACGAGCAGCAGCGGATCAAGCGGGAATTTGCCGAGACTCTGGCCGGCTATGACGCACTGTTGACGCCGACCACGGCGACGGCGGCGATTCCGGTCGCGGCCGTGGACCAGATGAACACGCCGGCGGTGCTGACCCGCTTCGTCAACCTGATCGAGGGCTGCGCCTGCGTGCTGCCGAACGGCTTCACGGGTGAGGGGTTGCCGACCTCGCTCCAGATCGTCTGTCCAGGCGAGCGGGAGGCGATGGCGCTGCGCATCGGCCATGCGTTCGAGGCGGCGACCGACTTCGGCGGCCGGGTACCGCCGACCGTCGCTTAGTCGCCCGAGAGCCGATGGTCCCCGGAGGCGGCAGAGCCGCTGTCCGGGGCCGGCATCGATGTGCGAACACCGCCGGCGCCGGTGTTCGCGATGGCAACCGGTCCCGGCCCGGCGCTTCGCACCGGCCGGGACACACCGGGCCCTCAGATTTTGCCGAGCACCGCCTGGCGGAAGCGGGTTTTCAGGAAGGCGCCGTCTTTCGGCGGCAGCACCATTTCCTGGCTGGCATGATCGACCTTGAAGGTGACCAGCACCGGACCCTGGGCCTCGCGGCAGAGGCGCACGCCCTCGGCCACGTCGGCCGCGTCGGTCACCAGCTTCGTCGCCGCGAAGCCGGCGGCGGCGGCCATGCCGGTCAGGTCGGTGCCGCGGCCGGTGGCGGTTTGCTGCTGGCCGGTCTCGCCATAGCGCTCGTTGTCAAGGACGGCGACGGCGAGGTTCGGCAGCCCCTCGGCGGCGGCCGCGGCGAGCGCGCCCAGGCCCATCAGCAATTCACCGTCGCCGGTGACCACCAGCACGCGCTTCTCCGGCTGGGCGACCGCCAGGCCCATGCCGACGGGCAGCGCGCCGCCCATGGCGCCCCAAAGATAGAAGGTGCGCGGGTCGTCGCCCGCGGCGAAGCAATCGTACGTGGCCTGGCCCAGGCCGGTGACGACCAGCAGGTCCTCGCCCCGGTCGGCCAGCAGTTTCGCGACCAGGTCGCGGCGGTTCAGAGCAGCCATGGGTCTCAGTCCTCCGCAAAGATCTTGGCGCCGATCAGCCGCTGGCCCAGCAGCACGGCGACGGCGGAATTGGTGTAATAGGCAAAGCGCAGCGCGGTGGCGACGGTCTCTTTCACGTCCTCGGCCCGGTCGCAGCGATAGCAGATCACGCCGGCCACCTCGAAATGCTGTTGCGTGGTCTGGCCCATGGGCACCTGCCAGGTGTTCCACTCGCCCCACTCGCCGCGCATGGTGACGAGGGTGACCAGCGGGAACTGGCAGTTTTTCACCAGGCTCAGCATGTTGATCGTGTTGCCGACGCCGGAGGACTGCATCAGCAGCACGCCCTTGTCGCCGCCGAGCCAGGCGCCGGCCAGCAGGGCCACGCCGTCCTCTTCGGTGGTCAGCGACAGGGCGTGCATGTTGTTCGCCGCGTGGCAGCGGTCGATCAGCCGGGCATGGCCGGCATCGGGCACATAGGCGACCTGGCGCACGCCGGCCTCCTGCAAGCAGTCGAAAATATCGTCGCGCCATTCGCTCATGGGGCAGTCGGTCCTTGGGCAACGGGTCGGGGAGGAAAAATTCGCGGCGGAGATAAGCACCCTGCGGCGCCATCAGGCAAGCCTTTGCGTGCGAAGCCGTGTAGAGACACTACACCATGACCGAGATCGTCCCCGCCGCCGTTTCGCATGTGCGCCTGCGCATCGCCCTCTATTACAGCTGCATGTTCGGCATGGTCGGCATTTACCAGCCCTTTTTCCCGGTCTGGCTCGCCGACCGCGGCCTGACGGCGGCGGAGATCGGCCTGTTGCTGTCGGCCGGCAGTTTCGTGCGCGCCAGCGTGAATCCGATGGTGGCCCGCTATGCCGACACCCGCCCGGAGCGCAAGGCGCTGGTCTGCTGGCTGACCTTCGGCGGCATCGTGACGGCGTCCCTGATGTTGCCGGCCTACGGATTCTGGCCGGTGCTGGTGTTCGCGCTGCTGCACATGGCGGTGCAGGCGCCGGTCAACCCGCTGGGCGAGAACCTCATCCTGCTGAACCTGCGGGCGCGGGGGCTCGATTACGGTCGCCTGCGCGCCTGGGGCTCGGCCGCGTTCATCGCGACGTCGATGGGGTTCGGGACCTTCCTGGAAGGCCGCTCGCCCGATTGGATGATGTATCTGTTCATCCTCGCCCTGGCGTTGATCTGGCTGGCGGCGCTGAACCTGCCGGCGATCACGGCACCGGTGACCCATCGCACGCGGCCGGCCATCCGCCGGCTGCTCGCCAACCGGCTGTTCCTGATGGTCCTGGCCTGCGCGGCCATGAACATGGCGAGCCATGCCGTGCTGACCGGCTTCGCCACCCTGCACTGGAAGTCCGCGGGCCATTCCGAAGGGTTGATCGGCAGCCTTTGGGCGGTGGGCGTGATCGCGGAGATTGCCCTGTTCGCCTGGGCCAAGCCCTTGATCGCGCGCATCGGCATTCCCGGCATGCTGATCCTGGGCGCGGTCTGCGGCATGGTCCGCTGGACCGGCACCGGCGCCAGTTCGGATCTGTGGTTGCTGGGGCCGATGCAGGTCTTGCACGGTTTCACCTTCGGTGCGACCCATCTGGGCGGCATGACCTTCATCCAGCGCCATATCGCGCCGGCCATGTCGGCCAGTGCGCAGGCGCTGTATTCGTCGCTCGGCATGGGCATGGCGATGGGCCTGACCATGATGACGAGCGGCTGGCTCTACGCGCAGTTGGGCGGGCATGCCTTCTGGGTCATGGCCGGCCTTTCGAGCGGCAGCCTGGTCATGGCGCTGCTGATCCGCCGCGGCTGGCGGGACGATATGGAGATCGGTTAGGGAGGTTTCTTTTCCCGCGGGCTCACCGGCTCAGCATCCCTGTCCTCGCGCAAGCGGGAGATGGGGCGGGAGAGTGGGGCAACCAGGGCCGAAAACGCGCCAGAGCAAATAGAGCAAGCCAATTCCGGTGGCCTCCGCTCGTCGGAATTGGCTTTTAGGGCAGGGCTCTTTGCTGGCGGCGCGAGCGGATCGACTGTTTCACTGCGCTCAGGCTGAAGGGCGCCATGATCACCCGGCAATCCCGCTCCGTGTTCCGGCCCCCGGACGTGGCGTAGCGCGGCAGGCGCATCCGATTGGTGCTGTCCAGGGGGAGCCGGGTCCGGCCCCAGACCGAGATCAGGCCCGCCCGCAGCCCCGCCTTCTCTGCCTCCGCCACGACGGCCTCGTTGTAGACGCCGTTCGGGTAGGCGATGATCGGCGGCGTCACCCCGGTCCATTCCTCCAGCAGGGTTTGGCAGTCGCGGATCTGGGCGCGGGCCTCGTCCAGGGGGATGCGCGTCAGCAATTCGTGATCGACGGTGTGGTTGCCGAGGGTCACCAGCGGATCGGCCGCGAGGCGTTGCAATTCCGCGACGGTCAACGGCCGGTCGATCTCGCTGACCGGTTGGAACACGCCGTCGCCGAACGTCGTGCGCAAATGCGCCTTGATCCCCTTGTTATCGAGCGATTTCAGCTTCTGCCGCTCGGCGACGATCTCGCTCAGACTGTTGTTGCGCTTCAGGCGTTCGCGATAGAGGACATCCCACCAGAAGGCCTCGCCCGACGCGACATGGCCTGCCGCGATGAAGAATGTGGCCGGCACCCCATAGCGTTGCAGGATCGGAAGCGCGCGCAGATTGTTCGCATAGCCATCATCGAACGTGAGCAGCACGCACCGCGCATTCGCCTCGAACGGGCGGTCGAGATCCGCCGGCGTGATGAAGCGATAGCCGCCCGCCAGAAAGCATTCGATCACGATGGCAAGATTGGCGGTGGTCAGGGGCTGGTAGGGATCGACCGAGCCGGAAAACGCCTCGTCTTCATCCCGATAGATGCCGTGGGACATCATGATCACCAGCGAACTGCCCGGCCCGCAGATCCGGGTCGATGCGGCGATGACCATATCGTCGAAACGGCGCAGCGCCTGCTGCCACCATCGCGGTGCCGAATTGCCCCGGCGTTGCAAGAGTTGCTGTCTCACATGGGGTTCGCCTCGGGACGAGGGCGGTTGCGGCGCGCTCATCGGTTCGGCGCGTTCCGCTCTGCTGCGACGCCAGAGCTAGGCGAGCTTCGATGCCAAATAAGAATCATGTTGCAAGGTGCGCCTTGACCGGACCCGACACAAAGCTTCCCCATCTCCCGTGATCGCTGGGCGTTTCCTACGCCTCTGCTGCATGCCCTGGCGGCGCAGTTTCGTTTCGCTTTCGCGATGGCCCATTCGAATTTCGATACTGGGCGATTAAGATGCCTCACGCAACCTAAGCAAGAATTTGAGTTCGCCTTCTAAGCACAGTTCGTCCCGCTGATTAAACACCCGGTTGGCCAGTGTCATTACCCCGGTGGTCCGCTGCGGCGTTAAGGCTGTGATTTCCAACTCCGGATACAGCGTGTCGCCGGCAAAGACCGGCTTCAGAAAGCGGCTCGATTGTTCGATGAATCCCAGCAGGGCGTCTTCCATCTGTTCGGCCAGATCGCTGGCGCCCGGGCAGGTCTGGATCAGGGTCTGAAAGCCATGCGCCAGCAGGTTCGGATAGCCCTTCTGGCGGCAATATTCGATGTCGTAGTGGATCGGCGCATTGTCGCCGCTGGCCAGCTGGAAGGCGTAGAACAGAGACTCCGTGTGCGTGCGCGAAGGCGCATAAAATTTCTCACCAACCTTAAAATCCTCGAAATAGCGCTGGGGAATGTGGCGGCGGGGCGGCATGGTTTTGATCCTTCGCGTGTCGAAAACTGCGTGTTACGGCTGGAGCCGGCCGAACCGTGCGGATATAGTAACCGCAGTTCCAAGAACAGCCCCATCTGCAAATCGGAGGAACCCCCCGTGGCTGACGAGATCAAATTTCCGGTCGAAGCGACCCATATCATGATGTTCGCCCGGTCGGTTGGCGACCCCAATCCGATCTATTATGACGAGGAATACGCCAAGAAGTCCGAGGCCGGCCATATCCTCGTGCCGCCGACCTTCCCGCGCGCGGTCGCCCAGTTCGATCCGGACTATCACCTGCGGCCGAAGCCGGGCCAGAAATGGTTCGGCTCCGGCAAGAACGGCACCGGCCTGACCGAGCCGGCGAAGTCCACCGGCGGTCTGCATGCCGAGCAGCACTTCGAATACCATCGCCAGCCGAAGCCGGGCGATGTCTACACCGTGACCACCAAGCCCGGCAAAACCTGGGAAAAACAAAGCGCTCGGGCCGGCAAGCTGATCTTCACCGAGACCGTCCAGGAATATCGCGACCAGAACGGCGAACTCGTCGTCACCTCGCGCGGCGTCGGCGTGAAGACCGAACGCCCGGTCGACCAGAAATAAGGGGAACGGATTCATGGCTCTCTCTGCAAGCAAGCTGAAAGTCGGCGACACCCACGAGGAAGTGGTGGTCGACGATCTGACCCGCACCCAGCTGGTCATGTATGCCGGCACCTCCGGCGACTACAACCCGCTGCACACCGACGACAAATACACCAAGGAAGTGGCCGGTTATCCGGGCGTGTTCGCCCACGGCATGCTCTCCATGGGCCTGACCGGTAAGATGGTGACCAACTATGTCGGCGACGGCCGGCTGAAGAAGTATGGCGTGCGTTTCACCAACCAGGTCTGGCCGGGCGATTCGCTGACCGCCAAGGCCACCGTGGCCGAAATCCGCGAGGAGAATGGCGAGAAGCTGGTGGACCTGACGCTGGAGACGGTGAACCAGGACGGCAAGACCGTCATCACCGGCACGGCCACGGCGCGGATCGATCCCTGATCCGCGTGTTGCGCCCATCGCCGTGACCGGCCCCGCAAGGGCGCGGTCGCGGGCCGGTGGGCGTGCTACGCTTTGACGGCGGCGCGGTCCCTGCATGGATTGGCCGCCGTTTTCGTCTCGATTTCCAGGGAGATATTGCAAATGAAACTCATCAACTCGGTCGGCCCCAACCCCCGGATGGTCCGGATGTTCATGGCCGAAAAGGGCCTGGACATTCCGATGCAGGACATCGACCTGCGCGGCGGCGAAAACCGCCAGGAAGCGCATCTGAAGCGCAACCCGTCCGGCACCAGCCCCAGCCTCGAACTGGACAATGGCGACTATCTCTCCGAGATCACCGTGATCTGCGAGTATCTGGAGGAGAAGCAGCCGAGCCCGCCGCTGATCGGCACCAATGCCGAGGAACGGGGCGAGGCGCGCATGTGGACCCGCCGCATCGACCTGAACATCTGCGAGCCCATGGCCAACGGTTTCCGCTTCGGCGAGGGCATCAAGATGTTCGGCAGCCGCATGCGCTGCCTGCCGGAGGCTTCCGACGGGCTGAAGGCGATTGCCCAGGACAATCTGGCCAAGCTGGACGGCTGGATCGCCGGCAAGCAGTGGATTTGCGGCGACCGTTTCACCGTGGCCGACATCCTGTTGTTCTGCTGGCTGGATTTCTTCAAGAACATCAACCAGCCGATCAACCCGGATCACAAGAACATCCAGGCTTGGTACGACCGCGTCGCCGCCCGGCCGAGCGCGGCGGCCACCGCCGGCTGAGCCGCAAGCTTTCCCGGGCCCGACCCGGGATCTCTCGCCGCTCCTCCCAGCTTTCCCGGGCTCGACCCGGGATCTCTCGCCCTCAGCCGCGGCGCCCGTTTGCCCCGGGCGTCGCCGGTGGTGGGAGGCCCCGGATCAAGTCCGGGGAAGCAAGTTGGGGTCCGGGGAAGCTGCGTGGGGCCGGGGAGGCGGGTTGCGGGCGTGTGGCGCCCGTCCCGCCAGGGCGCTGGAGCCGCCTCAGGCCTCCGGCGGCCCCTTCAACTCGACCTGGTTGCCGTCCGGATCGTAGAGGTAAAGCGAGGGGCCATAGCCTTCCGCGCCATAGCGTCGGGCGACGTCTCCCAGTGTGATGCCGTGGGCGGCGAAATGGGCCTTCAGAGCCGCCGGGTCGAACGGCTGGATGGTGATCGCGAAATGGTCCATATTGCCGGGCGCCTCGGCCTCTCCCGCGGCGCGGGGCACGAGGTCGATCATCGCCGCGCCGGCGCGCAACTGCACCAGGCCGATGCTCTCCACCCGCCGTTCCTCGCGGCAGCCGAGCACGTCGCAATAGAAGCGAATCGCCCGGTCGATATCGGCGACGCGCAGCACCACATGGTCGAGCGCCTTGATCGCGAAATCGGGCATCAGATTAACTCCTCGCGCCGGTCGTCGGTCTCGCCATAGCGGGAGAGCGCCGGCTGTTTCAGGCCGTCATAAAGGCCCTCGATCCGCTGGTTCAGCCGCTTGTTGTGCTGCTCGAACAGCGAGCGGCCCTCGCCGTCGCTATCGACCAGGAACGGCCCGAAATTCTCCACCTCCAGCACCCAGATCGCCTGGGCGATGCCCAGCTCCTTGAGCCAGTGCACCTCGCGCACGCGCTTGATGCCGCGGCCGAGCAGGGCGCCGGTGCCATAGCCGACCGTGGTCAGATAGCGGGCGCCGCGGGGCACGAAGACGTTGCGGTAGTCGTCCTCGGTCATGCCGCCCTTGCCGAGGATCAGCAGGCAGTCGCTCGCCTCGAACCAGGCGGGAATCAGCGCGCCGAAGCGGAAGCTGGCGGTGGCCGTGACGGCGCCGATATTGTAGCTGCCGTCCTCGTTCACGCTCGCCGCCGGCGAGCAGTGGAACGAGACGTTGGTGAGGTCGGTCAGCCCCGCCGGCAGCTTGTGCCCTTCGGTCAGGACGCGGCGATAGACGCCCTCGCGCGCGGTGTAGACATACCCGTCCAGATAGACCACGTCGCCGAGTTCCAGCGACTCCAGGTCCTCGCGGCGGACCGGGGTTTTCAGGCGGACTGTCTTGCGGCTTCCGGCTGCCATGAAACATCGTTCCTGCGGTGATAGGGGGTGAACCATTCGGGGTCGGTGCGGTATTGCACGCGCCCGTCGGCGTGGAGGCGCGCGACGGCGCGGCGCGACGACAGGCAGAAGGAATGGACGCTCATCGGCATGCCGCCCGTGTGGGTGTAGCCGACCTCGATATGACAATCGACCACCATGGACGAGCCGACAAAGCCCATCGGCCCCATGCCGATAGTGTTGCCCATGTCCATCAGTTCGCGCTCGAGTTCGGCGATTTTCGGGTCCGGGTTTCGGTCGCCGACAGTGCGCAGGCAGGCGGCCTGCTTGCCCAGCACCATGCACGTGTCCTTGGAGCCGCCAAGGCCGATGCCGACAATGGCCGGCTGGCAGGCAAGGCCGCGCTTGCCGAAGGCGATCATGGCGTCCAGGAAAAACCGCTTGATGCCGTCAATGCCGTCGCCCGGAAACAGCATGCGATAGTCGGTGCCGAACAGGCCGCCCTTGTGCACGGTGGTGATGTCGATCCAGTCGGCATCCGGCTCGAACGTGTATTCGACCTCCGGCGCGTTCAGGCCGACATTGTTGTTGTTGTCGGTCCGCCAGAGCGGATGCACCCGGTTCGGCCGGAGCGGAATGTCGTGCGTCGCCTGAGCCAGGCCGGAGCGCAGCGCCTCCTCCAGCGCGATCATGCCGCCCTCGACTTTGGCCTCATTGCCGACCTTGACATAGAAGCGGGGCACGCCGGTGTCGGCGCACATGGCGCGGGCGTCCTCTTTCGCGGCCTTGTAGTTGTCGAGCATGGCGCGCAGCACGAAGGACGACAGGTCCTCGCTTTCCTGGGCCGCCATGGCCTCCAGCCCCGACAGATAGTCGGAGGGGATCTCGATCGCCGCGCGGCGGGTGAGTTCGTGGGCGGTGGCGTAGAGTGTGTCTTTGTGGATCATGGGGCTGGGCTCGCTATGGCTCCCTCGGGCAGGTCTCGGCGGGCGGCTTTGGCGGCAGCGACCGCGGCATGCGTGATACCGGCCGGCAATTCGGTCTCGGGCGAAACCGTCGCCAGCGCCAACTGTTCCACTGTCACCTTGGCGCCGCGCAAATCCGCGCTCGAGAGGTCGGCGCCATCGAGATTCGCGTCGGTAAGATTTGCTCGCCGCAAGTCCGTATCGACCAAAATGGCCCTTTGCAGGTCGGTCCGAATGAGTTTCGCCTCTCGAAGGTCTGCGCCGGTGAAGTTTGCCTCGGTGGCGATGGCGTCTGTCAGATCGGCCCGCTTCAGGATCGTTCGGCGCCATTTCACGTTGCGGATATTGCCTGCGGTCAACCGAATGTCTTCGAAATTCACGCCAGGCAAATTGGTGCTATGCAGATCGATCGGCCGTCCTGACTGAAATGCAAATGTCATTGCGTTAGTCCGTTTCCAACTCTGCCAGTACCGTCGCTACGGCAGCGATATCGCGGCGTGCCGTTTCGTCGGCTTCGGGCGCTTGATGTTCCTCTAAATAGGCGGAAAGGATCGCAATCGCCATCTCCTTATAGGCGGGCTCGGCCCGAGCCAGTCCGCCGAGCGTCAGGATACCACCGACTCGGATCGTAAGCGAATCGCTGGCGAGGCTATCGACCGCTTTGGTGAAGGTCTCGTGCAACAAGGCGTCGTTGGCGGTCTGTTGCTGCCTCAGCGAAGCATCGGCCTGCCGGGTGGCCGCTTGCATCCGATGCCAGGCCGCGTAGAGGCCGATGACAGCGACCGCTGCCAACGCCATATTCCGGACGACCTCCGACAGGCCAATCCAGGTCTCTACCGTGCTCACGGCGGCGCCTCCGCGCTGCCGACAAAGGGCACGAAGCGCACCGGGCAGAAGCGGTGGATATGGGGTTCGCCGTCGGCCCCCAGCGTCACCCGCACCAGATTCTCGCCGAATGCCGGCTGGTCCAGCGGCATGACCAGGACGCCGTCGGGCTTCAATTGCTCCATCAGGCGGGGCGGCAGGCGAGGGGCGACGGCGGTGGCGATGATGCGGTCGAACGGCGCTTCCTCCGGCCAGCCGAGATTGCCGTCGCCGGCGCGGACATGCACGCGCCTCACGCCAAGCGCGGCCAGGGCATCGCGGGCGCGCTCCGCCAGTTCGGGCACGTATTCGATGGTGAAGACCTCCGCCCCCAGATGCGCCAGCACCGCGGCCTGGTAGCCGCTGCCGGTGCCGATCTCCAGCACCTTGTGGCCGGGCTGCACGTCCAGCGCCTCGGTCATCATGGCGACCACGCTCGGCTGGCTGATGGTCTGGCGATAGCCGATGGGCAGCGCCGTGTTCTCCCAGGCCAGGTCGCGCTGGTCCAGGGGCACGAACCGGTCGCGCGGCACGGCCTCCATCGCGGTCAACACGCGCAGGTCGCGAATGCCCTCGGCCTTCAGGTGGCGGACAAGGCGTTTGGCGGGGGAGTCGGTCATGGCCTTGGCTCCAAGCCGGGCGGTGAGGGGGCTGGCCGCGGCTTGGGCGACAGGTTAGCATGCGGCGAGCCGGATGCGCACCGGGATTCGCCCGTTCGCGCCTCCCAACGCCTTGGCCCGATTGAGGATCCGAGACCCGCCCATGTCCGCTGCAACGACGCCCAACGCGCCCGACCCCATCACTGTCTCGGTCGTTCAGCACCGGCTGACCGCCATTGTCGAGGAGATGGGGGAGGCGATGCTGCGCACGTCCTATTCGCAAATCCTCAACTCCTCGCGCGATTTCTCCACCGCTATCTGCGATGCAGAGGTGCGCCTGGTGGCGCAGGCGGAGCATATCCCCGTGCATGTGGGCGCGCTGACCTGGGCGTTGAAGGAGGTGGTGGAGCGCTTCGGCGACAGCGTGAAACAGGGCGACCTCTACCTGCTGAACGACCCCTATCGCGGCGGCTCGCACCTGCCGGACGTGACGGCGTTCGTGCCGGTGTTTGCGGACGGCAAGCTGCTGTTCTGGACCATCAACCGCGCCCACCATTCCGATATCGGCGGCTCCACCCACGGCGCCTACAACCCGGAGGCGACGGAGATTTTCCACGAGGGCATCCGCCTGCCGCCGATCAAGCTCTACGACCAGGGCGTCTGCCGCGACGACCTGTTGGACCTGCTGGCGCTCAACACCCGCCTGCCGCGCGATTTCCGCGGCGATCTGGCGGCGCAGCTCGGCTCCGTGCGCCTGGGCGAGCGACGGCTGGAGGCGTTGTTTGCCGATTTCGGCGCCGAGACCGTGGTCGCCTCGGTCGAGCAGATCCTGGACGGCGCCGAGCGCCAGGCCCGCGCCGCCGTCGCCGCCTGGCCGGACGGCGTCTATGAGGGCTCGGCCTGGCTGGACGACGACGGGTTCGGGCGCGAGGACATCCTGATCCACGCCAAGGTGACGGTGAAGGGCGATGCCATCGAAATCGACATGACCGGCTCGGACCCGGAAAGCCGGGGCTTCGTCAACTCCTCCCATGCCAACACGCAAAGCGCCATCGCCATGGCGTTCTCGTTCCTGCTGGACCCGCAAACGCCGAAAAACTCCGGCACGATCCGGCCTTTGACCGTGAAGTTGCAGCAAGGGACCATTGTCTGGCCGAACGAGGGCCTGCCGGTGACCATGTGCACCAGCCATTGCGGCAACGAGATCATCGAGGCGGTGATCGTCGCGCTCAGCCAGGCGACGCCGGAACGGGCCATGGGCGGCTGGGGGCGGCGGCTCAGGCTGGCGATCCAGGGCGACGACCCGCGCACCGGCAAGCGCTTCATCTGGCACATGTTCCACGCCCGGCCGGGCGGTGGCGGCTCGATCGCCGGCGATGGCTGGCACACCTCCGGTGAGTGGCATTCCGCCGGTGGCCTGAAATTCGGCTCGGTCGAGGTGGCGGAGGTGCGCTTTCCGCTGCTGTTCAAGAGCCACGAATTCCGGTCCGGCTCCGGCGGGCGCGGCCGGTTCCGCGGCGGCGTCGGCGCGGTGATGGAGATGCAGGTGGAAACCGCCGGCCCGGCCCGCGCCAACACCGCCGGCGACGGCATCCGCCACGGCGCCCGCGGCATTGCCGGCGGCGAGGACGGGGCGCCACACGACTACCGGCTGGTCCATGCCGCCGATGGCTCGGTCGACAAGCTCAAGACCAAGGTGGAGGGCATTCCGGTGCAGCCGGGCGACGTGTTCCGCGTCCATTCCGGTGGTGGCGGCGGCTGGGGGCCGGTCGCCAAGCGCGACCCGAAGCTGGACGCTCTCGACGAGACGCTGGGGTTGGTCTAGCCCCGCGCTGCAACGCGCTGGATTTGATGTGTTTTCAGCCGATCTGGCGGCGCAGGACGTGGCGGCGGTTGTGGGTGAGCGGGCGCACTTCTGTTGCCCAGCGGCCCCGCTCGCCGGCTTCGCCCCAGGCGGCACTGGTCAGCACCTCGGGCCCCGCGATCTCATAGGTGACGCTGTATTTGGGCTCGTCGCCCGGGTCGACCCGGTGGGTGCTGCCGCCCAGCAGCAGGTCCAGCGGCTCGCGCACCGTGCGGGTGGCGGAGAGGACGCCGGGAACGCCGGTCAGATAGGGCACGTGCTCGGTATCATAGACCTCGTTGAACAGCGCCTCGTGTTCGGGCGCGACATCCATGCTGACGACGAAGAACCAGCGGGCTTTGGCGGTCATGGCAGGGCTCCGGAGAAGACGGATCAGGGGGTGAGGACGAGGGCGCCGGTCGTCTCGCGCGCTTCCAGCCGGCGATGGGCTTCGGCCGCCTCGGCAAGCGGCAGGGCGGCGGGCTCCGGCACGCTCAGGACGCCACCGGCGACGGCGGCGAACAGGTCGGCCGCCATGGCTTCGAGCGCCGGCCGGGTGGCGCAGTAATGGAACAGCATCGGCCGGGTGAGGCTGTAGGAACCCTTGCTCAGCAGCGACACCGCCATGGGCTCGATCGGGCCGGAGGACTGGCCGAAATTCACCAGATGGCCCAGCGGCGCGAGGCAGTCCATGGAGCCATAGAACGTGTCCTTGCCGACGGAATCGTAGGCGACGGTGACGCCCTGGCCGTCGGTCAGGTCCCGGACGCGGGCGACGAAGTCCTCTTCGCGGTAGAGAATGACCGCCTCGCATCCGGCCTGGCGGGCGAGGGCGGCTTTCTCCGCGCTGCCGGCCGTGCCCAGGACGCGGGCGCCCAGATGCCGGGCCCACTGGCAGAGCAGCAGGCCGACCCCACCCGCCGCCGCATGCACCAGCACGGTGTCGCCGGGGCCGATGGCGTGGACCTTTTTGACCAGCATGCCGGCGGTCAGGCCCTTGATCATCAGCGAGGCGGCCACGGTCTCGCTCACGCCCGCGGGGATTTTCACCAGACGGTCGGCCGCAATCAGGCGATGGCTGGCATAGCCGCCATAGGCCGCCGAGAAATAGGCGACGCGGTCGCCGGGCGCGAAGCCCGTGACGCCTGCGCCAACCGCCTCGACCGTGCCCGCGCCCTCCAGGCCGGGAATGCCCGGCAGTTTCAGGGTCCGGTAGAGGCCGGAGCGCACATAGCAATCGTGGAAGTTCACGCCCACCGCACTCTGGCGCAGGCGCACCTCGCCGGGGCCGGGAGTGGCGACGGCTATGTCCTCCAGGCGCAGGACCTCCGGGCCGCCATGGTCGCGGAGCAGGATGGCTTGGGGGGCCTGGTGGGTTTGGGCCATGGGAAACCTCGCGAATGGGAGTGGCGCGCGCATGCGGTGCGTTTGCCTCCAGCATAGGGTGTGCTAGCGTCCCGCGAAACTCTCGCCGGCCCGGATTGTTCGCCCCATGGAACGCACCTTCACCAACTTCCTGAAAGCCCTGCGCGGCGCCGACGTGCCCGTGTCGGTCGCCGACACGCTGGATGCGATGGAAGTCGCCAAGCTGGTCGGCTGGGAAGACCGCCAGATGCTGAAAACCTCGCTCTCGTTCGCGCTGGCGAAGTCGGAGGAGGAGAAGGAGGCGTTCAGCGACACGTTCGACGACTTTTTCCGCGCCGACAGCTTCCGCAACCGCGAGGACGACGAAGGCAAGAGTCGCGACCGCTCCGCCATGGCCGGGGATGCGGACAGCGCGCTGGCGCAGATGCTGATGGAGGACGACCAGACCGGCCTCGCCCTTAGTATGGAACAGGCGGCGGCGGCCATCGGCGTCGAGAACATCCGCTTCTTCACCCAGCGCGGCCTTTATGTGCAGCGCATCATGAACGAGATGGGCTTGCAGGACCTGGACGCCCAGATCTCGCAACTGGGCCGGGAAGGCGGCGGCGGCATGCCGGGCTCCGGCGGCGAGGGCCAGGGTGGCGGCGGCCAGGGCATGCGCCAGCAATTGCAGGAAGGCCGGTCCTATCTGTTCGAGCAGGTGCGCGATTTCGTCGAGCAGCAATTGCAACTGCACGGCCAGGCCACCTCCAAACAGTTGAAAGAGGACCGGTTGCGCCGCTCGCGCCTCGGCAATCTCGACAAGCGCGACCAGGAGGAAATGCGCAAGATCGTCGACAAGATCGCCAAGCGGCTGGTGGCGCTCTATGCCCGCAAGCGCAAGATCAAGGATCGCGGCCATCTGGACGTGCGCCAGACCATGCGCAAGAACTATGCCAATGACGGCATCCTGTTCCATCTCGAATGGAAGATGCGCAAGCTGGACAAGCCCAAGGTCATCGTCATCTGCGACGTCTCGGGCTCGGTCGCGGCGGTGGCGCGCTTCCTGCTGCAATTCCTCTACGCCCTGCACGAGGTGCTGAGCGGCGTGCGCAGCTTCGCCTTCAGCGGCAAGCTGATCGAGACCAGCGACTTTTTCGAGCGCCATCTGGTGGACGAAGCGGTCGACAAGGTGATGAACGCGGTCGGCTACATGTCCACCGACTATGGCCAGTCGCTGAGCGATTTCCGCGAGGGCTGGCTGGACCAGGTCGACAAGCGCACCACGATCCTGATTTTGGGCGATGCGCGCTCCAACTACTCCGATCCGCGCGCCGACATCATGAAGGAGCTGTACGAGCGCTCCAAGCGGGTGATCTTCCTGAACCCGGAACCGCCGCCGCTCTGGGGCACGGGCGACAGCGAGACCCGGCGCTACCGGCCCTATTGTCATGTGATGAAAGAATGCTCGACTCTCAATCACTTGGAACGGTTGGTTGAGGATTTGCTGGAAAGCGCGAACAAGCTGGCCTGACGCGGTTTGACGTGCGGCCGGGGCGGGCGGGCGAACGCCTCTTGCCCTTCGCCGCGTCCCGTGGAACTGTGCGGGGCAATCACCGATCACACGTGGAGACGCACGCCATGAAACTTGGGCTGTTGCTGGGCTATTCCGGCGCCGACATGGACGACCCGATGCAGAAGGTGCTGGAGGCCGAACGCCTCGGCTTCGATTCGGTCTGGACCTCCGAGGCCTGGGGGTCGGACGCGATCACGCCGGCGGCCTGGGTGCTGGCCAAGACCAGCAAGATCAAGGTCGGCACCGCCATCTGCCAGATGCAGTCGCGCACGCCGGCGCTGGCCGCCATGACGGCCATGACGCTGAACGCCATGAGCGGCGGCCGCTTCATCCTGGGCATCGGCCCCTCCGGCCCGCAGGTGATCGAGGGCTGGCACGGCGTGCCCTATGGCAAGCCGCTGAAGCGGACCAAGGAATATATCGAGATCATCCGCAAGATTCTGGAGCGCAAGGGCGCGCTGGAATACGACGGCGAGCACTACCAGATCCCCTATAGCGGCCCGGGCGCGACCGGGCTCGGCAAGCCGTTGCGCTCGATCCTGCACGGCGACCCGAAGATGAAGATCTATTCTGCGAGCTTCTCGCCGAAAGGTGTTGAAAACGCGGCGGAATGTGCCGACGGCATTTTCCCGATCTTCATGTCGCCGGACAAGTTCGACCTGTTCGGCGGGCCATTGCAAAAGGGCTTTGCCAAGGCGCCCGGCAAGTCGCTGCAGAATTTCGACATCCTGCCCTTCGTCGAGTGCGAGATGGGCGACGATCTCGACGCCTGCCGCAAGCCGATCAAGGAGCATATGGGCTTCTATATCGGCGGCATGGGCGCGCGCGATAAGAACTTCTACAACGATTACTGCAAGAATCTCGGCTACGAGGCCGCGGCGGTGGAAATCCAGGACAAGTTCCTGGGCCGTGACCGCGACGGCGCCTATGCCGCCGTGCCGGACGCGCTGGTGGACGAGGTCGCCCTGGTCGGCCCGAAAGAGCGGATCAAGGAGCGCCTGCAGGACTGGAAGGCCGCCGCGAAGGAGCGCAAGGTGGATTCCATGCTGCTGCGCGCCACCACCAGCGTCGAGGCCATGCGCGTGATCGCGGAAGAGGTGCTGTAGCCTCTCCGCCTGCTCCCGGTCGCCCGCGCGCGGCGCGCCGGGAGCGTTTCTTCGGTCCGGCCCGGAAAGGGTGCCGCCATGCTTGCCGGTTTCACCGCCCAGCGCATCCGCATTGGCGAGAGCGAGTTGTATGTCCGCACCGGCGGCTCCGGCCCGCCGCTGCTGCTGTTGCACGGCTATCCGCAGACCGGTGCCATGTGGCACCAGGTGGCACCGCAACTGGCGGCTCGGTTCTCGCTCGTCATTCCGGACCTGCCCGGCTATGGCCGCAGCATCGGGCCGCCATGCGACGCCGCCCACGAAGCCTATTCCAAGCGCACCACCGCCCGGACCATGGCCGATCTGATGCGCCATCTGGGCCATGACCGGTTCCGCCTCGCCGGCCACGACCGTGGCGGGCGGGTCGCCTTCCGGCTGTGTCTGGACCATCCGGACCGGGTGGAGCAATTCGCGGCGCTCGACATCATCCCGACCCTGGACCAGTGGGAGCGGCTGACCGCCGACCGGGCGCTGGGCGGCTATCACTGGCAGTTCCTGGCGGTGCCGGCGCCGGTGCCGGAAATGCTGATCGGCAGCCATCCCGATTTCTACCTGGACCACCTGCTGCGCCGCTGGGCCGGCAATTACGATGCGCTGAGCGAAGGCTCGCTCGACGATTATCGCGAGGCCTTCCGCAAGCCGGAGGTCATCCACGCCACCTGCAACGATTACCGCGCCGGCGCCGGGATCGACCGCCAGCACGACCAGGCGAGCCGCGACGCCGGCGAGAAAATCCGCTGTCCGGTGCATGTGATCTGGGGCCGGGGCTATCTCTCGAACCGCTCCGGTTCGCCGCTGCCGGTCTGGCAGCAATGGGCGGACGCTGTTGGCGAAACCGGCCTTGCCTGCGGCCATTTCGTGGCGGAAGAGTTACCGAACGAGTGCGCAGCCGCTATGCTCGCCTTCTTCCAGTAGGACCCAACGAGGAACGCCTTTCATGAAACTCGGTCTTTCCATCGGCTATTCCGACGCCGAGATGAACCTGCCGGTCGAGCGCGTGCAGATGGCCGAACGGCTCGGCTATGACAGCGTCTGGACGGCGGAGGCCTATGGCTCCGACGCGGTGACGCCGCTGGCCTATCTGGCCGCCAAGACCGAGCGCATCCGGCTTGGCACCGGCATCATGCAGCTGGCCGCGCGGACGCCGGCCAATGCCGCGATGTGTGCCGGCACGGTCGATGCCATGGCCGGCGGCAACCGCTTCATCATGGGCCTGGGGGTGAGCGGGCCGCAGATTGTCGAGGGCTGGTACGGCCAGCCCTGGGGTCGGCCTTACTACCGCATCAAGGACTATGTCGAAATCTGCCGCAAGATCTGGCGGCGCGAGGAGCCGGTTACCCATGACGGCAAGGAAATCCGCCTGCCCTATACCGGCGAGGGCGCGATGGGAATCGGCAAGCCGCTGAAGTCGATCCTGCACATGAACCCGAACATCCCCGTGTTCATCGGCTCGGGCCAGGAGGCATCGGTGCGGCTGACCGGCGAGATCGCCGACGGCTGGCTGCCGCTGGGCTTCGTTCCCGGCTCGCTGGACGAGTACAAGCCCTGGCTGGAGCAGGGCTTCGAGCGGGCGCGCAAGAAGGGCGTCGACAAGGGCTGGCACAATTTCGAGATCCATGCCGGCGTGTTCGTCGATGTCGATGACGACGTGAAGGCCGCCATCGACCGCCTGAAACCGCGCGAGGCGCTGTATGTCGGCGGCATGGGCGCCCGCGAGAAGAACTTCCACAACGACCTGATGTGCCGCCGCGGCTTCGCCGATGCCGCCGCGCGCATCCAGGAGCTCTACCTCGCCGGCCACAAGGACGAGGCCGCGGCGGCGGTGCCGGACGAGTGGGTCGACCTGAAGGCGCTGATGGGGCCGCCGGCCCGGATCAAGGAGCGCTACAAGGCGTGGGACGATTGCGGCGCCACCTCCCTGACCGTGCGCAGTGCGCAGGAACAGGCCATGCACGTGATGGCGGAAGCGGCGCGCCTGAACCAGCCGCGATAAGCGCGCGGGAACGGGGGCCGGCTCGGGCGCGCACAAGATGCGATTCGGGCCGGCTCCTGGCGCCGTTGGCATAAAACTGGTCCATGGCGTCGCAGGGAGGGCTTGCAAATGCGCTAATATAATAGCGCATTTGCGGTCGGTTTTAGGGCCTGACGCCAACATTTTCATCACTATCGAAATTGCGTAAATTTTGAGCAAACGCCGGTTTCGGCGGTGCGGGGGCTGCGATCC
Organism: Alphaproteobacteria bacterium; assembly: GCA_020638555.1. Lineage (NCBI taxonomy): Bacteria > Pseudomonadati > Pseudomonadota > Alphaproteobacteria > Alphaproteobacteria bacterium. Next base: position 954,309 of record JACKII010000002.1, read on the forward strand.
CGGACGCCGGCAAGGGCTCCCGGAGGGGCGATTCGGGGTGGCGGAGGGTTCGCGGATTATCCTGCGGCCGCCGATTTCATCCATTCCAAGATTGCAATTTTTGCAGGCAGCGACGGATGACGGATAGGGCAAATCCCTTCGATATGGCAGGGCATTGGCGGGATTTTCACACGAATATGCCCCCCGTCTTTCCATCGTTTGTTGTGTTGAACTTGCGCAACACTGCTGTTCAATAACCTCGCGTTAACGCGATTCATCAACCATACTTGACTGGCAGAGCAGGGCCTTGGCCCCCATCTCACAGTCAGGGTGGGAAGCAAAAGGTCCGAGAGAGGAAGTGTCAGTGGGAGGATTCAAGCCGGTCTAGCGGAACGCGCGTTGAGGCGCCCGTTCGGAGGTGAATACGAATGGACATTTTTGAGACCTACGCCGAAGGCTATGCAAAGCGAGCCCAGGAAGAGATGTCATTGCAGGACTATCTCCAAGGCTGCCGGTCCGATCCGATGTTCTATGCTTCGGCTGCCGAGAGAATGGTCGCTGCCATTGGCGAACCGGTCCTGGTCGACACCTCGCAAGACCCCCGTCTGGGGCGCATTTTCCAGAACCGCACCATCAAGCGGTATCCGGCCTTTTCCGATTTCTATGGCATGGAGGACACGATCGAGCGGATCGTGGGCTATTTCCGCTATGCCGCGCAGGGGCTGGAAGAGCGCAAGCAGATACTCTATCTGCTGGGCCCGGTGGGCGGCGGCAAGTCGACGCTCGCCGAAAAACTCAAGCGTCTGATGGAAGAATACCCGGTCTATGTGCTCAAGGCCGGAGACGAGATCAGCCCGATCTTCGAGTCGCCGCTGGGCCTGTTCGACCCCGAACGCCATGGCGAACTGCTGGAGGACAAATACGGCATCCCGCAGCGTCGCATCACCGGCCTGATGAGCCCGTGGGCGGTGAAGCGCCTGGACGAGTTCGGCGGCGACATTTCCCGCTTCTCGGTCGTGCGCATGATGCCGTCGAAATTGCGGCAGGTCTGCATCGCCAAGACCGAGCCGGGCGACGAGAACAACCAGGATATCTCCGCCCTGGTGGGCAAGCTGGATATCCGCAAGCTGGAGCATTTCAGCCAGGCGGACCCGGATGCCTACAGCTATGCCGGCGGCCTGAACCGCTCGACCCAGGGCCTGCTGGAATTCGTCGAGATGTTCAAGGCGCCGATCAAGGTGCTGCACCCGCTGCTGACGGCGACCCAGGAAGGCAATTACACCGGCACCGAGAGCTTTGGCGCCATGCCGTTCCAGGGGATCATCCTGGCGCACTCGAACGAAGCGGAATGGCAGCAGTTCCGGAACAACAAGAACAACGAGGCGTTCCTGGACCGGATCTGCGTCGTCAAGGTGCCGTACTGCCTGCGGGTGACCGATGAGGCCAAGATCTACGAGAAACTGCTGCGCGAAAGCGAACTGGCGGGCGCCAACTGCTCGCCGGAGACGCTGGACACGCTGGCGAAGTTTACCGTGCTGTCGCGGCTGAAGACGCACGAGAACTCGAACCTGTATTCGAAAATGCGCGTCTATGACGGCGATAGCCTGCGGGACAAGGACCCGAAGGCCAAGTCGGTGATGGAATATCGCGATGCCGCCGGTGTCGACGAGGGCATGACCGGGCTTTCGACCCGCTTTGCCTTCAAGGTGCTGTCCGAGACCTTCAACTTCGACTCGGAGGAGGTCGCGGCCGATCCGGTGCATCTGATGTATGTGCTGGAACAATCGGTGAAGCGCGAGCAGTTCCCGGCCGAGGCGGAGAGCCGCTATCTGGAATTCCTCAAGGCCGAGCTGGCGCCGCGCTATGCGGAGTTCATCGGCAACGAAATCCAGAAAGCCTATCTGGAAAGCTATGGCGAGTACGGGCAGAACCTGTTCGACCGCTACATCGCCTATGCCGACGCCTGGATCGAGGATCAGGACTACAAGGACCCGGATACCGGCCAGTTGCTGGACCGGGCGGTGCTGGACGCCGAACTCGCCAAGATCGAGAAGCCGGCCGGGATCGCCAATCCCAAGGATTTCCGCAACGAGGTGGTGAAATTCGCCTTGCGCGCCCGCGCCCATAATGACGGGCGCAACCCGCGCTGGACCTCGTACGAGAAACTGCGGGACGTGATCGAAAAGCGCATGTTCGGCCAGGTCGAAGACCTGCTGCCGGTCATTTCCTTCGGGTCCAAGAAGGACAGTGAAACCGACAAGAAACACCAGGAATTCGTCGACCGCATGGCCGCTCGCGGCTACACCCCGCGGCAGGTGCGGCGGCTCGTCGAATGGTATATGCGCGTGAACAAGGCGGGGTAAGCTCCGCCAGAAAGTAGGGCTTTGATGCGCCACTTCATTGATCGCCGCCTGAACCCGAAAGACAAGAATCTCGGGAACAGACAGAGATTCATTCGCCGCGCCAAGGAGCAAATTCGCCAGCGGATCAACGAGTCGATCCAGGGGCGACGGATCGCGGACGTGGATTCGGGCGAGACGATTTCGATCCCGACCCGGTCCATCCACGAACCGCACTTCCGCAACAGCGGCCAGGGCGGCTTCCGCGAAGGGGTTCTGGGCGGCAACAAGGAGTTCTCCACCGGCGACCGCATCCGCAAGCCGCAGACCGGCGAGGGCGAGGGTCGCGGCAAGGAGGGCGCCGACAGCGGCGAGGGCGATGACGACTTTCAGTTCGCCCTCACCCGCGACGAGTTCCTCGACCTGTTCTTCGAGGACCTGGAACTGCCGGACCTGGTGAAAAAGGACCTGCAGGAAATGCAGGCGACGAAGCCGCAGCGGGCCGGCTTCACCACGGCCGGCACGCCGACGCGGCTGGCGCTGCGCCGCACCATGCGCAACTCGCTCGGCCGGCGGCTGGTGTTGCACCGGCCGGCCGACGCCGAACTGGAGGAGGTCGAGGCAGAGATCAAGCGGATCGAGGCGCTGGGCGATGACGACTATCCGGGCCTCGCCGCGCTCTATGCCCGGCAGGAGGCGTTGCAGACCCGCCGCCGGCTGGTGGCGTTCATCGACCCGCTCGACATTCGCTATCGCAACTACCAGCCGAAGCCGCAGCCGAATTCCAAGGCGGTGATGTTCTGCCTGATGGATGTGTCGGGCTCCATGGGCGAGCGGGAAAAGGACCTGGCCAAACGCTTCTTCATCCTGCTGCACCTGTTCCTGCGCCGGCGCTATGACCGCATCGACCTGGTGTTCATCCGCCACACCCACCAGGCGAGCGTGGTCGACGAGGAGACGTTTTTCTACAGCCGCGAAACGGGCGGCACGGTGGTCTCGTCGGCCATCGTCGAAATGCTGAAGGAGATCAAGAAGAACTATTCGCCGCGGGACTGGAACATTTATGCGGCACAGGCATCGGACGGTGAGAATTTTGCCGGCGATAGCGAGTATTGCGCCAAGCTGATGCTGGAGGAGGTCATGCCCCAGCTCCAATACTACGCCTATGTCGAAATCTTGGACGAGCGCGAAATCGAACTGTTCGCGAACCCGCAGGTGGGGGCCGCACTGTGGCGGTCGTATCGCGGCGTGGCCACCGAGTTCGACAATTTCGCGATGAAGCGGGTCGGCCGCGCGGCGGACATTTATCCGGTGTTCCGCGAACTGTTCGCCAGGAAGGAGGCGTAGTCACGCAATGGCTGTTTCTGCGCCTGCGATCAAATCGGCGACGCCCCTGTTCGAGGGCACCGAATGGACCTTCGACCTGTTGCAGCAACTCTATGAGGAAATCGAGATCGTTGCCCGCGAGGACCTGGGCCTCGACGTCTATCCGAACCAGTTGGAGGTGATTTCCTCCGAACAGATGCTGGATGCCTATGCCTCGCTGGGCATGCCGATCCTGTACCGGCACTGGTCGTTCGGCAAGCGCTTCGCCCGCGACCAGCGGCTGTATCAGAAAGGGCTGACCGGGCTCGCCTACGAGATCGTCATCAACTCGAACCCCTGTATTTCTTACAATATGGAGGACAATAGCGCCGCTCTGCACACGCTGGTGATGGCGCACGCGGCCTTCGGGCACAACCATTTCTTCAAGAACAACTACCTGTTCCGCGAGTGGACCGACGCCGAATCGATCCTGGATTTCCTGGACTATGCCCGGCGCTTCGTTGCGGCCTGCGAGGAACGCTATGGCCTGCTGGAGGTCGAGGCGGTGCTGGATGCCGCGCACGCGCTGATGGATCACGGCGTGTTCCGCTATCATCGCCGGCCGGAACCCACCCTGAAGGAGTTGCAGGAACGGCGCAGGCGCATTGCCGAGGAGCAGGAGCGGTCCTACAACGACCTCTGGCGCACCGTGCCGCGCGATCCCTCCCGCCCCGAACCGACATTGGCGGAGATCGAGGCGAAGGAACGGCAGAAGGCGCTGCACCTGCCGGAAGAGAACCTGCTCTACTTCCTGGAGTTGTACAGTCCCAATCTGAAAGACTGGCAACGCGAACTTCTGTCCATCGTCCGCCAACTGGCCCAGTATTTCTATCCCCAGCGCCAGACCAAGGTGATGAACGAGGGCTGCGCCACCTTCGTGCACCATCACATCGTCAACGCGCTGTACGACAAAGGGTTGTTGGGCGACGGCGCCATGCTGGAAATCCTGCACTCGCATTCCAACGTCGTGTTCCAGCCGGCCTATGACGACCCGCGCTATTCCGGCCTGAACCCCTATGCCCTGGGCTTCAACATGATGTGCGATATCAAGCGCATCGTGACCGAGCCGAAGGACGAGGACCGGGAATGGTTCCCGGACCTGGCCGGCACCGGCGATTGGCGGGCGGCCCTCAAATACGCCTGGGCCAATTATCGCGACGAAAGCTTCGTGCAGCAGTATCTGAGCCCGAAACTGATCCGTGACATGCGCCTGTTCGTGCTTTCGGACGATGCGGAGGAGAGCTTCTATCGCGTCGCCGACATTCACGACGACCGCGGCTACCGCCATGTGCGCCAGTCCCTGGCGCGCGGCTACGACCCCGGCACCGCCGACCCGGATATCCAGGTGGTCGACGCGGATCTGAAGGGCGACCGCGTGCTGCGCGTGCAGCATACGGTGCGCGACGGCATTCCGCTGGACGAAAAGGACCGCGATCTGGCCCTGAAGCACTTGCAGGTGCTGTGGGGCTATGGCGTGTCGCTGGTGGCGGTGGACCGGGACAACGGTACCGTGCTCAGCGAGACCTTCGAAGCCGGGGACGAATAATCCCGCCCGCGCCCCGATCCGGGTGGGGGCCTTGGCTCCGCCGTGCCGGGATCAGGCGAACAGGGTCTTGTTCGCCCGGCACCAGTCGTCGACCGCGTCGACCAGGCCGTCGAACTCGGTCTCGCCCATGGGCAGGCTGAGCACCATCATGTTGCGGCGGGCGACGTAATAGCCGCGTTCGATCATGCCGAGATGGAACAGGCCGCGCGCGGCGGCCGGCACCTTGCCGCTGTCCGCCGGGCTCGACAGCGGCTGGTCGGTCAGGTGCAGCATCATCATCGAGCCGTAGCCGGTCACCTGTCCCTTCAGGCCGTGATGGGCCAGCCGCTCGTTCAGGCGGGTGCGCAGGCGATTGCCGGCGTCGTTCATGGCGCGGGCGGCGTCGGCGGTGAAGACCTCCGACAGGCCGACCGTCGCCGCGGCCAGGGTCAGGACGTTGTTGTTGAATGTGCCGGCATGGCTCAGATGGTTGGGCCGGGCGGGGTCGAAATGGGCCATGATGTCCTCGCGCCCGCCGAAGGCGCCGAAGGTCAGGCCGCCGCCCAGATACTTGCCCATGCTCATCATGTCCGGTGTGATGCCGCAAACGCCCTGATAGCCGGCGGGGCCCAGGCGCGAGGTCATCACCTCGTCGAAGATCAGGAGAACGCCCTGTTCGGCCGTCACCTCGCGCAGCATGGCGAGGAATTCCGGCGTCGCGGGGATACAGCCGCCGGAACCGGTCATGGGCTCGACGATCACCGCGGCGAGATCCCGGGCGCAGGCGCGAATCGTGGCCGCCGTGTCGTCCACATTGTTGTAGGTGGCCATGACCCAGGTCATCGGCACGTTCATCTCGCGCCCATACGGGCCGAAGGAGAGCACGCTGCCGTGATAGGAGCCGTCGAACACCATGACGGCGTTGCGTCCGGTGATGGCACGGGCGGTTTGCAGGGCGAGCAGGTTCGCCTCGGTGCCGGAATTGGTGAAGCGCACCAGGTCCAGTGCCGGGAAGCGGGCGGTCAGCAGGTCGGCCAGTTCCGCCTCCTTGGCGGTCGGGCCGCCAAGGGTGATGCCGTGCTCCAGCGCGCCGCGCACCGCCGCCTGGATGCGCGGGTCGGAGTGGCCGTAAAGGCCGGCGGTCTGCTCGGTGACGAAGTCGGTATAGCGGTGGCCGTCGATGTCGGTCACGAAACAGCCATCGCCGCCCGCCAGGGTGAGGGGATAGGGCGGGTAGAACAGGACCGTGCGCGTGTTGCCGCCGGGCATGGAGCGGCCGGCGGACCGGAAGGCCGTTTCGCTTGCCGGGTTGGCCGCTGCGAAACGCTTTTCGGCCTCGTCCAACGCGGCGGAAAGGTCGAAGTTTCGACGGTCGGCGGTCGTGACGGACATGGCGGCGTACCCCATATAGGCGCTAATGGTTGGCTGCATTTTGCGGCGGAATTGACCGAAAACGCAACGAGTTCTCTGGTTCGACTATGGCAGGCCTATAACACCTGTCGAGGGAGTGTGTCGCGATGGATATCCTGTTGAGCGGCGAAATCTGGGCCGCTCTGTTGTCGCTGACGGCGTTGGAAATCGTGTTGGGGATCGACAATCTGGTCTTCCTGACAGTGACCGCCAGCCGTTTGCCGGAGCACCAGCGGGCCATGGCCCAGCGCATCGGCCTGTTGCTGGCCCTGGGCATGCGGGTGCTGCTGCTGGCGAGCGCCGTCTGGCTCGCGGGCCTGACCCAACCGGTGTTCACGGTGCTCGAATACGCGGTCTCCTGGCGGGACGTGATCATGCTGGCCGGCGGCCTGTTCCTGCTGGCCAAGGGCACGGCGGAGATCCACGAGGCGGTGGAAGGCGAGGAGGAGCAGCAGGGCGAGCGCAAGGGCGCGTCCCTGCCCCTGGTCATCGGTCAGATCGTGGCACTGGACCTGGTGTTTTCGCTCGACAGCGTGATTACGGCCATCGGCATGACGGAGGTGTTCGGGGTAATGGTGGCCGCGGTGACGATTGCGATCGGGGTGATGATGTTCGCGGCCACGCCGGTCTCGCGTTTCATCCACGCCCACCCGACCGCCAAAATGCTGGCCCTGAGCTTTCTGCTGCTGATCGGCGTGGCGCTGATCGCCGACGGTCTGCATTTCCACATTCCGCGCGGCTATCTTTATTTCGCCATCGCCTTCTCGATCCTGGTGGAAGCGCTGAACCTGTGGGCGAAGGTGCGGCGCAAGCGGGCCGAAGCCGCAAAGGCCGGCGAGGCGGGCTGAGAGAACCGGGCTTCCCCGGACGCGGCGGAGCCGCCATCCGGGGCCTGTCGGGGCGTGCGGACATGGGAGGCGGCGGTGTTCGGATGGCGACGCCGGTCCCGGATCGGCGCTCCGCACCGTCCGGGATACATCGGCCTTGTGGGGGAGGGCGACCGCAGCGGCGAAGCACGAGTGCGCCTCCGCCGTGAGCGTCCCCGGACGGTGCGGGAGCGCCGGTCCGGGGTCCCTCGCGGCCGGCTCGGCCGGGTTATTTCGTGATCACGCCGCAGGCGATGCGTGGCCCGGCAGCGCCGGCCGGGTCGGATGTGTAGTCGTCCGCGCCCTGGTGGATGACGATGGCGGCACCGTCGGCGTCGAACAGCTTGTCGTCCAGGGCGAGCTGGCTATTGAACACCTCGACATCCAGCTTGCCGGAGGCCGGAACGTGAATGTTCGGCATGTCGCCGGCATGGGCGCCCATGTCCGAGGCCAGACCATGCTTGGCGCCGGTCGGGTTGTAGTGCCCGCCGGCGGACTTGAACGGCGGCTCGCACTTGCCGACGCCGTGCACATGGAAGGCGTGCGTGCCTTCCGGCAGGTTCATCAGCTGCGCGTGCAACAGCACGCCATGCGGCAACTGCGTGAGTTCCACCGTTCCGACCGCGTTGCCCTTCGGGTCTTTGAGCATCGCCGTGGCGGCGGATGCCGACGAGACAAACCCTGCCAGCGCGGCAGCGGCCAGCAGGCCGCCGACAACGTGGAATGCGTTTGGTGTCTTGTGCATACCCATCATACTCCGGGTTGACGTTATGTGCCGGCCAGATCCTGGCCAGCACGGCGCAAACCGTAAGCCTCCTGGTGCTTGGTTGTCCAAACACATGAGGCGATGGGCGGAAAGGTCACGGCGGCGGCAACGGCCAGCCAAGACGTGGATGCCGCCCGGGCCCGGCAAAGGCCGTGGGCCGGGCCGGACGGGCGGTGGGGTGTCCGAGCTTCTTCGCCTATTCGAACTCGACGATGATCTGGTCGGCGGCGAGGCTGTCGCCGGCGGTGGCGTTGACGGTCTTGACGGTGCCGCGGCGCTCGGCCCGCAGGATGTTTTCCATCTTCATCGCCTCGACCACGGCGATTTCCTGGCCTTCCTGCACCTCGTCGCCGGGGGCGACGGTCACGCGCAGCAACAGGCCGGGCATGGGCGACATGATCAGCTTGGAAAGGTCCGGCGGCTCCTTGATCGGCATCAGGTCGGCCAGTTCGGCCATGCGCGGGGTGAGCATCTGCACCACCACCGCCGCACCGGCATGGCTGACGCGATAGCTGCCGGCACCGATGGCGGCGATCTGCGCCGTGACGGGCCGGCCGTCGACATAGCCGTGGAACACGCGCTCGCCCAGCGACCAGTCGCTGGTGACGCGCAGGCTGGCGCCGTTCCAGTCGACGGTGCAGCCCCGGTCGCTTGGCGTGACGGTGATCGGGTAATCCTTGCGGTCGATCCGCACCACCCAGTTGCGCGACGGGCGCCATTGCTGGCCCGGCACCTGACCGGTCAGGCAGGAATCGCGCAGGGCGCCAACGGTGTGCACCATGCCGGCGATGGGCACGATGTTTTCCAGCACCGCGTCGGTGCGCTCGGGGCCGAAATAGCCTTCCGGGAATTCCTGCTCGATGAAGGCGGTGGAGAAGGTGCCGGACCGGAACGTGTCGTTCGCCAATGCGGCGTTCAGGAAGACGAGATTGTTGCCGATGCCCTCGACGATGAAGGTGTCGAGCGCCCGTTGCAGCCGGGTGATGGCCTCGGTCCGGTCGCGGCCGTGCGCGATCAGCTTGGCGATCATCGGATCGTAGAACATCGAGATCTCGTCGCCCTCGCGCACGCCGCTGTCGACGCGGATGCCCTCCAGGCCATCGGGCTCGTTGTAGTGGCGCAGACGGCCGATCGAGGGGAGGAAGTTGCGCGACGGGTCTTCCGCATACAGCCGGGCTTCCATGGCCCAGCCGTTGATGCGCACGTCGTCCTGCTGCCAGCGCAGCTTTTCGCCGGCGGCCACCCGCAGCATTTCCTCCACCAGGTCGAAGCCGGTGATCTCCTCGGTCACCGGGTGTTCCACCTGCAGGCGGGTGTTCATCTCCAGGAAGTAGAATTCCTTGTTCTGGCTGACGATGAATTCCACCGTGCCGGCGCTCTGATAGCCGACCGCCTGGGCGAGGCCGACCGCCTGGGCGCCCATGCGCGCGCGCATCTCGGGGTCGACCAGCGGGCTCGGCGCTTCCTCCAGCACCTTCTGGTGCCGGCGCTGGACCGAGCATTCGCGCTCGCCCAGATGGATGACATTGCCGTGGCTGTCGCCCAGCACCTGGATTTCGATATGGCGGCCCTGGTGGATGTATTTCTCGATGAAGACCCGGTCGTCGCCGAAGCTGGAGCGCGCTTCGCTGGCGGCGCTGGCCAGGCCTTCTTTCAGGCCGGCATCGTCCCAGGCGATGCGCATGCCCTTGCCGCCGCCGCCGGCCGAAGCCTTGATCATGACCGGATAGCCGATTTCGCGCGCGACTTTCAGGGCGTCGGCGTCGGAGGTCAGCGCGCCGTCATAGCCGGGCGCGACCGAGACGCCCGCGCGCTGCGCCAGCAGCTTCGATTCGATCTTGTCGCCCATGGCGCGGATCGCGTGCGGCGTCGGGCCGATGAACACCAGGCCGGCCTTGGCCACCGCCTCGGCAAAGCCGGCATTCTCGGACAGGAAGCCGAAGCCCGGGTGGATCGCCTCCGCGCCGGTGTCCTTGGCGGCCTGGAGGATGCGCTCCTGCACCAGATAGCTTTCCGCGGCCGTCGGCCCGCCGATCGCGACCGTCTCGTCCGCCAGTTCGACGGCCTTGGACCCCTTGTCCGCCTCCGAATAGACCACCACGGTTTGAATGCCGAGGCGGCGGGCCGTTTTGATGATGCGGACCGCGATCTCGCCGCGGTTGGCAATGAGGATTTTGGAGAACATGGGGGCTAGCGCCTTATGGATCTGACGGGTTTCAGCTTTGGTGCCATCCGGGCCGCCGCCGCTCCCTCAAGGCGAGGCCGCCGGGCGGCGTCGGCCGCGGCGGTTCGCAATGACGGGGCGGGGGTGGGGCAGGGCATTTCCGCACCGAGCCTCTAGAGCGGGATGTTGTCGTGTTTCTTCCATGGGTTTTGCAGCTGCTTGTTGCGCAGCATGCCCAACGCCTTGATCAGGCGCCGCCGCGTGTTGTGCGGCCGGGTCACGTCGTCGATATACCCGCGGGAGGACGCGACGAAGGGATTGGCGAACTTGTCGGCATATTCCTGCGTGCGCGCTTCGATTTTCTCGGGGTCGCCGATGTCCTGGCGGAAGATGATCTCCACCGCGCCCTTGGCCCCCATCACCGCGATTTCCGCCTGGGGCCAGGCATAGTTGACGTCGCCGCGCAGGTGCTTGGAGGCCATGACGTCATAGGCGCCGCCATAGGCCTTGCGCGTGATCACGGTCACCTTCGGCACGGTCGCCTCGGCATAGGCGAACAGCAGCTTGGCGCCGTGCTTGATGATGCCGCCATATTCCTGGCTGGTTCCGGGCAGGAAGCCGGGCACGTCGACGAAGGTGACGATCGGAATGTTGAACGCATCGCAGAAACGCACGAAACGGGCGCCCTTGCGGCTGGAATCGATGTCAAGGCAGCCGGCCAGCACCATCGGCTGGTTGGCGACGAAGCCGACGGTCGATCCGTTCATGCGGCCGAAGCCGATGACGATATTGCCCGCATAGTCCGGCTGGATCTCGAAGAAATCGCCCTCGTCCACGACCTTGTGGATCAATTCCTTGATGTCATAGGGCTTGTTCGGGTTTTCCGGCACCAGGCTGTCGAGCGACATTTCCGGCCGGTCGACCGGGTCGGCGGTCGGGCGGGACGGCGGCTTCTCGCGGTTGGAGGTGGGCAGGAAGTCGACGAAGCGGCGGACCTGCAACAAGGCCTCGATATCGTTCTCGAACGCCATGTCGGCGACACCGGACTTGCTGGAATGGGTGCGCGCACCGCCCAATTCCTCCTGCGTCACGTTCTCGTGCGTCACGGTCCGCACCACGTCCGGGCCGGTGACGAACATGTAGGAGGTGTCCTTCACCATGAAGATGAAGTCGGTCATGGCCGGCGAATAGACCGCACCGCCGGCGCACGGCCCCATGATCACCGAAATCTGCGGAATCACGCCGGAGGCCAGCACGTTGCGCTGGAACACCTCGGCATAGCCGCCCAGCGAGGCAACGCCTTCCTGGATGCGGGCGCCGCCCGAGTCGTTCAGCCCGATCACCGGCGCCCCGACCTTCATGGCCTGGTCCATGATCTTGCAGATTTTCTCCGCATGCGCCTCGGACAGCGAGCCGCCGAACACGGTGAAATCCTGCGAATAGACGAACACCAGCCGGCCGTTGACGGTGCCGTGGCCGGTCACCACGCCGTCGCCGGGAATTTTCTGGCCCGCCATGCCGAAATCGGTCGAGCGATGCTCGACGAACATGTCGTATTCTTCGAACGAGTCTTCGTCGAGCAACACTTCCAGGCGTTCGCGCGCGGTCAGCTTGCCTTTGGCGTGTTGCGCGTCGATGCGATGTTGGCCGCCGCCCATGCGGGCATGCTCGCGCTTTTCTTCCAACATTTTGACGATGTCTTGCATTGGGACTCCCAAAGCGAACGGCCCGGACGGGCGCTACGTGGCTGCCAAATTCGGGCAGCAGAAATCGGGCGCAATCAGGCGGGCCCGCGCATTCGATCCGGGCGAAATAGGCCGAAACCGCCCTCAGAGCAAGGCCAGAAAGCGTTCCGCGGCTCGGAGTTCGGCTCGCAGGCGCTCCAGACGCGCTTCCGCCTCCGGATCATGGCCCCAGCGCTCCATCTGGTGGGCCTCGTCGACCTGTGCGGCGTCGGCCGCCTGATCGCCGCTGATTCGCCCCTGCGCAAGCGCCAGGGCAATGACCACCGAGCCGGTGACCGCGGTCGCGACCGAGAGCGCGGCCAGCGGGAAGGCGTCGTAGCCGGCGACGGCGGCCTGGATCCGCGCAATCGCTTCGGCCGGCTGCGGAATGGGGTTGATGCCCTGGGTGACGACGAGCCGCGCGCCCAGGGCTTCGTCCGCCCAGGCGAGCAGGGGCGCCCAGGCCGCATGCTGGGCCTGGACCAGGGAGTCCGGCTGATCGGCGCGATAGCAGAGCAGGTCGGTCTCCGCGAATTTGGCGATCTCGGCGGCGACGGCGCCGATCTGCGGCGCGACGCGGTCGAGGGCTGTGGAGGCGAGTTGCGTCAACGGCATCGCCGCCGGCTCGATCTCGTCGCCCTGCGCCTGCCATTCCTCGGCCAGCGCTGCCGCCAGCGCCGGCGTCGGCAGATGCAGCAGCGTCCGTTTCGGGGTCCGCACCGGTCGGCCGTCGAGCAGGACGGCCAGACCGCCCTCGTGCTCGCCGGCTGCGGCTTGCTTGTAAAACCGTTTCATCGCCGTTTCTTCTTCTCCCGCGCCATCACGGCGTGGCGGTATTCCTCGCGCATATTGGGGATGGGCTCGTCCGCCAGCGGGTTTTCGGGATTGAAATCCAGCGCCCGCAGCGTGTGCAGGAAATGCTCCGGCGGCGGCGCGACCAGATGGGTCTCGCCCTTGCGCCGGCCGAATGGCGGCAGCCAGAGGGCGCGGGCGTGCAGGTGCAGGCCGGGCGCCACGTCCAGCGCCTCGACCAGGCCGTCGGCCATGCCGTCCGCGTGCTCGCCATATTTGGTGTCGCCCAGGATCGGCTTGCCCTTGGCCGCCATATGGGCGCGGAGCTGGTGGGTGCGGCCGGTGCGCGGCGCCAGCGCCACCCAGGCGAGGCGGCGGCTGGCCTGTTCGACGGTGCGATAGTCGGTGATGGCGCGTTGGCCGTCGTGATCCTCGCTCATTTTCTCATACACGTCGCCCTGCTTCGACAGCGGCAGGTCGATGAAGCCATCGGCCGGCTTGAGAATGCCGACGGTGATCGCCCAGTAGAGCTTTTGCATCTCGCGCAGGCGGAAGGCGTCGTTCAGCGCGCGCGTCGCCTGCGCCGTGCGGCCCAGCACCAGAACGCCGGAGGTGTCGCGGTCGAGGCGATGCACCAGGCGCGGCCGCTCCCCGTCCCTGCCGGCGAGCGCGGGCAACATGCCGTCGACATGCCGACGGGTCTTGGTGCCGCCCTGGACGGCCAGGCCCGCGGGCTTGTTCAGGGCGATGATGTCGGCGTCCTCGTAAATCACCAGGCTGCGGATGAAGGCCGCGTCTGCGTCGCTGACCCGTGGCGCCTGCCGCTCGGACGCATCGTCGGCCTCGCCCAGGGGCGGCACGCGCACCGCTGCGCCTTCCGCCAGCCGGTCCGAGGCCTTGGCCCGCTTGCCGTCCACCCGGATCTGGCCCGAGCGCAGCAGCTTCTGCAAATGGCCGTAGGAAAGCGTGGGGAAGCGCTTCTGGAACCAGCGGTCCAGGCGCTGGTCCGCCTCCTGTTCGCTGATGGTCAGGGTTTGGACGCGACTGGTCATACGAATAGCCTGAAAAAGCGCAAGCCGACGAAGAACAGGGCGAGGCCGGTCACCACCGATCCGACGATATAGCCGAATGCCGGCCACCAGGTGCCGCGCTCCATCAGGGTGACGGCGTCGAGCGAGAAGGTGGAAAAGGTCGTGAACGCCCCCAGGAAGCCGACAACGACCATGCCGCGCATCTCCTGGCTCAGATGCAGCCCGTGGGCGAGGGCGCCGATCAACAGGCCCAGCACCAGCGAGCCCACCAGGTTGACGGTGACCGTGCCCCATGGAAAGCCGATCCCCGTCAGCCGGCCGACGGCGACCACCGTGCCATAGCGGGCCATGGCGCCCAGCGCTCCGCCGGCGGCGACGAACAGCACCATTTTCATGAGGATGCCGCCGCCTCCGCGCGCAGGCGGGCCCAGTGGGCGAGGCGCTCGCCCACGCGCTTTTCGTGGCCGCGGTCGGTGGGGCGGTAATAGGTTTCTCGGGTCATGCCGTCCGGGAAATAGTTCTGGCCGGAAAAACCGGCCTCGGTGTCGTGGTCATAGGCATAGCCGGCGCCGTAGCCCAATTCCTTCATCAGCTTGGTCGGCGCGTTCAGGATGTGCGCCGGCGGCGGCAGCGATCCCGACGTCTTAGCCGACTTCATCGCCCGGCCAAAGCCGACATAAGCCGCATTCGATTTCGGCGCCGTCGCCAGATAGAGCACCACCTGCGCGATGGCCAACTCGCCCTCGGGCGAGCCGAGGCGCTCATAGGCCTCCCAGCCGGCAATGGCCTGGGGCATGGCGCCCGGATCGGCCAGGCCGATATCCTCGCTGGCGAAGCGCAGCAGCCGGCGGGCGATGTAGCGCGGGTCCTCGCCGCCGGCCAGCATGCGCGCCAGCCAGTAGAGCGCCGCATCCGGATCGGAGCCGCGCAGCGATTTGTGCAGCGCGGAAATGAGGTTGTAGTGCGCCTCCTGCGCCTTGTCATAGACCGGCGCGCGGGCGGCGTCGGCAATCGCCTCCGGCCCCAGCGGCTCGGCATCCGGGCCGGTCTGGGCCAGCACCTGCTCGATCATGTTGAGCAGATAGCGGCCATCGCCGTCCGCCATCGCCACCAGCGCCTCGCGCGCCCGGTCGGTGAGGGGGAGTTTGCGCCCCACCTCCGCCTCGACCCGCGACAGCAGCCGTTCCAAAGCCGCGGCGGAGAGGCGGTGCAGCACCATCACCTGGCAGCGCGACAGCAGCGCGGCGTTCAACTCGAACGAGGGGTTTTCGGTGGTGGCGCCCACCAGCACGACGGTGCCGTCCTCGACGAAAGGCAGAAAGCCATCCTGCTGGGCGCGGTTGAAGCGGTGGATTTCGTCGATGAACAGCAGCGTGCCCTGGCCGGTCGCGCGGCGTTTCTTGGCCTCGTCGAACGCCTTGCGCAGGTCGGCGACCCCGCTGAACACGGCGGAAAGCGGTTGGAAGGCCAGGCCGACGCGCTCCGCCAGCAGGCGGGCGATGGTGGTCTTGCCACAGCCGGGCGGCCCCCACAGCACGATGCTGGCGAGCAATCCCGCCTTCAGCATGCGGCCCAAGGCGCCGTCCGGCCCCAGCAGGTGATCCTGCCCGACCACTTCGTCCAGCGAACGGGGCCGCAGCCGGTCGGCAAGGGGGCGCGGTGCCGCCTGCTCCAGCCCTGCGGCCTCGAACAGGGAGCTCACGCGCGGAACTCCATGCGCAGCCGCTTGCCGCCCCGACGGATAACGATCTGCCAGCGCGACGGCCGTGTGCGGTCGATCACGACCAGATCGTGGACCTTGTGGATATCCTGCCCGTTCACCTGCTCGATGACATCGCCCGGCTGGAAGCCGGCGCGGCGCGCCAGGGAGTTGCCGCGAATGCCGTTCACCACGACCCCCTCGTCGACCCCGTCCAGCCCCATGTCCTCGATCACCGCCGGCGAGATATTGACCACGCGCAGGCCGTTCAGCGGAGAACTGCCGCTGAGTACGGTCTGGTTGCGCGGCGGGTCCTCCGGCGGCGGCTCGATCGGGACGGCCGCGGTGAGGAGCTGGCCGCGGCGCCAGTATTGCACCTTCACGGACTTGCCGGCCGCGGTTTCGAACCGGAAGCGGATGGCGACGAAGTCGTCGACCGGCTGCCCGGCGACGCTCAGGATGATGTCGTTGCGTCGCAGGCCGGCGCGTTTCAGCGGGCTGCGCGGGTGGAGCGACGAGATCAGCACGCCGCGCGGCCGCTCCAGGCCCAGCGCCTGGGCGATGTCCTGGCCGACGGGCTGGCCGCTGCCGCCCAGCCAGGGGCGCACCAGCTTGCCGCCGGTGGTGTAGGAATCGACCATGCGCTGGACCAGGCTGGCCGGAATGGCGAAGCCGATGCCGAGCGACCCGCCGGACTTCGAGAAAATCGCGGTGTTCACGCCGACCAGATTGCCGTCCATGTCGATCAGCGCGCCGCCGGAATTGCCGGGGTTGATGGCCGCGTCGGTCTGAATGAACACGCCGCCCTCGCCAATGGACCGGCTGGTGCGGGCCTTGGCGGAGATGATGCCGCTGGTCACGGTCTGGCCGACGCCGAACGGGTTGCCGATGGCCAGCACCAGATCGCCGACCTCCAACCGGTCGGAATTGCCGAAGTGGAGCGAGGGCAGGCGGGCGCCTTCGGTGTCGACGCGCAACAAGGCCAGGTCCACACGCTCGTCCATGGCCACGACCTTGGCCGAGAATTCGCGCCGGTCGGCCAGGACCACGCGGATCTCGTCCGCGCCTTCGATGACATGGTGGTTGGTGACGATCAGTCCGTCCGAGGCGACGATCACGCCCGAGCCGAGCACGTTCTGCACCCGTTGCCGCGTCGGGCCGCCCGGCGGCGCGCCGAAAAAGCGCCGGAAGAACGGGTCGTTGAACAGCGGGCTGACCCGGCGTTCGCGCACGGTCTTGCTGGTATAGATGTTCACCACGGCCGGCGCGGTCTGCTTCACCAGCGGGGCGAAGGACAACTGCATTTCAGGGGCGGAACGAGGGGTGCGGGCCGTGGAGTCCAACGCCTGGGCGTTGGGAATCCACAGCAGCATGGTGAGGGCTAGGACAAGGAGCCGCTGCATGCCGAATGTCTCCGGAACAGACCGTGATAGAGCACTTTATGTGCGATGCCGGGCCCGGGGTACAAGCCCTGTGGCCGCGGCCTCCGGCGCCGCAGGGGGTTCGGGGTCCGCGACCGCCCGGACTACAGGGCCGGACTACAGCGGATAGACCAGCAGCACGTCGACCTGCCGCGTGTCCAGGATCGCCCGCCGCTCCCGGAGTTTCAGGGCGCCGTCAACCTCGACCAGGGTATCCTGATAGCGGCCGACGGCAAAGCAATCCTGCTTGCCGGTTTCCATGGTGCGGTAGATCAGCATGGCCGAGCGCGCGCGGATCGAACCGTCTTCCGCGCGGGTCAGGCGCGGGCGCGAGAGGATGTGGCAGTGGTGGTGCGGCTCGAAAATGTTGGCCTTGCGCAAGGCGGTCACCCGGTCGCGGATCTGGCCGATGCCCTGGCAGCGCATGATCGCCATGGGATAGCCGCGCGATTCGGCCTCCAGCGTCGTGACCAGATAGAGTGCGTCGTCGGTGAAGAAATCCGGCCAGGCCTCGACATTGTCGTCGTCGATGGCCTGGGCATAGTCGGCCAGCAGGTCTTCGACCCGCTGTTGCAGTTCCGGCGTGATGGTCATGCTGCTTGGCCCTAAAAACCCATGATCTGGCGATAGCCGGTCCAGAAGCCGCGAATGGCCGTTTCGGTGGCGCGGCTGCCCTCCGAGGTCTCGGCGGTCTTGCCGCCCATTTCCAGGAACTCCGCCTCGTCCTCGCTGCCGTGCGAGCCGCGCTGCACGAACTCGTTGATGCAGCCGTCTTCCAGGCTGACCAGACCGCCGGCGCCGGTCAGATTGCCCTGGGCGATGCGCATGTCGGCCTGTTCCGGCGTGTCATCCTCATAGCCCAGATAATACCAGTGCAACTCGGTCTTGCCGACGCCCTTCGGCACGAAATGGCGCACCGCGAACGAGTTCAGGGTGAACTGGAAGGTCAGGTTCGGGAAGTTGCTCTGGATCATGTGGGTGATGTTGTCGTCGAACTCGTGGAAGGTGTTCAGCAATTCCGGCCCTTGCAGCGCGGTCTCGTCGAACTGGGCCGAGCGCACCTCCTTGTAGCCCTCGTCCTCCTGAATGGTGGAGCGCTTGGCGTAGGAGAGCGAATGCCAGGGGATCGGGTCGGCCAGCACCATGCCGCCGTCCATGTCCAGGCGGTTGATCTTGAAGGTGGTGTAGAAGGTGTGCAGCAGCGTCGCGTGATAGCTGTCGCGCACATTCTCCGCGTAGAGCTTCCAGTTGTTGTGAATGATTTGCGAGTGATAGCCGATGATCTTGTGCGGGCGCGAGAAGTTGCGCCGGATCATGCCGCACACCATCTCGCCCAGATAGTCCTCCAGCGGCGGCGTGTCATCGGAGAAGGTGCCGAAGACGACGCCGTGGTAGACCGCGACCCGCAGCGGCTCCAGCCGGTGCTGTTTCAGGTCGAAGTCCGGCGGCATGCCGCCCTTGCCGCGCAAGCCGTCCTGAAACGCGACGCCGCGCAACTGGCCGGTCAGGTCGTAATTCCAGGAATGGTAGACGCAGGACAGCCGCTGCCGGTTGCCGCGCTCCTGCAGGCAGACCAGCGCGCCCTTGTGGGCGCAGCGGTTGACCATGGCGTGGACCTGGCCGTCGCGGTTGCGGGTGACGATGACCGGAATCTCGCCGACGAACGTGGTGCGGAAATCGCCCTTCTCCGGGATTTCGATCTCCAGGCAGAGATAGTTCCACACCGGGCCGCGGAAGATGCGCTCATGCTCCAGGCGGAGGATTTCGGGATCGTGATACACCCGGTAGGGCACGCGGGTCGGCCCCTCGCCGGGCCAGTGCAGCGGCTGGGCCAGCGTTTCGGACGCCGGGACGATGGTGTCGGGCATTGGCGTGCTCCCATCGGGTGTGTTTTGTTTGGCCTACCATGCAACGCCCTGCCCCAGCGGTAAAGTCCGATGCGCCGCCCGGCCGGAGAGCGGGCTAGTGGCGCAGCAGCAGGGCGGGCGCCGATCCGCCCGTCAGGCCGAGGCGAAACGGCTTGCAGGCTCCGTCCTCGATCACGATCAGGGGGGCGTCCCCGCTTTCCGGATAGTCGAGACGCACCGACTGGGGCGGCGCGCAAAGCCCGGAACCGCCGATGGCGATGGAGGCGCGCAACAGCCGGTCCGACCCGCCCGGCAGGAACAGGACATGGACGCTCCCGCCCTCGCCCTTCGCATCGGCCGGCCGCAGACCGACCGCAGAGAGGTCGAACACGCCGTCGTCGTTGAAGTCCGCCTCCTGGATGCTTTCGGGCAGCCAGTAGATGCCCGTGCGCAGGTCCGCCGGCGCGCGGTCGAGAAGCCGGGCCAGGGCAATGCCGTTTTCCAGCCCCGGCGGCGGCTCTTCCGGGCCGACCGTGAATTCCAGCAGGCGTTGCCGTGTCATCCGCGTCGCACAGCCCGCTTCCAGCAGCGGCCGGATCGAGCCGCCGCGGCCACTGTCTCCCTGGCGCCGGCATTCCGCATCGCGAAAGGCAACCCAGGCGCGTTGTGCGGTGCGAAGAAGGCTTCGGGCCTCGTCATCGCGGGCGTCTTTCAGCGCCTGGCGGTAGCGACGGTTGAGTTCGGCATCCTCGTCTGCGAAGGTCGCGCTGGCGCAGCGGTTCATGTCCGCCTGGGTTGTGGCGCATTTCGGCGCCTCGGCATGGGCCGCCGTTGCTGCGGTCAGCGCCGCTGTCAGCCAGACCGCCACGATAATTCGGTGTGTCATGGCTGCCATTCCCGATCCTCCAATTGCCGAATCCGATGTTGCGTGGCATATAATGAGACCGATTACCAGCGATGGAGTTTCCGCCTATGCCCCGGCCCGTGGTCGGCGTGTCCGCGTGTTTGCGCGAGATGCACTCCACTCTGAACTACCACGCCGCGAATGAGCGCTACATGCACGCCATTCACGACGTATCCGGCGCCATGCCGGTCATCATCCCCGCCCTCGGCGACAAATGGGAGCACGCAGACCTGCTGTCCCGTATCGACGGGCTGGTTCTGACCGGCAGTCCCTCGAATGTCGAGCCGCACCACTACGACACGCCGCGCGCGGCCCCCGATATCAAGCACGACCCGTTCCGCGACGCCACCACGCTGCCGCTGATCCGGCTGGCGGTGCAGCATGGGGTGCCGGTGTTCGCCGTCTGCCGCGGCATTCAGGAGTTGAACGTCGCCCTGGGCGGCTCGCTCTACCAGTTCCTGCATCGGGAGCCGGGCAAGCGCGACCACCGCTCGGACAAGGCGGCGTCGTTCGAGCGCAAGGTGGCGCTCGCCCATTGGGTCACGCTGGCCGAGGGCGGCGTGCTCAACAAGCTGGTCGGCGGCGACCGCGTGCTGGTGAATTCGCTGCACGCCCAGGCGGTCAACCGCGTCGCCCCGAACATGATGGTCGAGGCGGTGAGCGACGACGGCGTGGTGGAGGCGATTTCCGCCCCGAACGCCGCCGGCTATGTGCTGGGCGTGCAGTGGCATCCGGAAGCGCTGTACCAGGAAGACCGCCTCAGCCACGACCTGTTCGCGCTGTTCGGCGAGGCGGTTCAGGCCTTCGCCCGCGGCGAGAAGCGCAAGGCTGCCTGACGCACCGATGATTCCCCCCTCGATTCCCGACACCGCCGCGACCGCCGCCTGGGTCGATGGTTGCGACGGCACGCGCCTGCGCCTGTACCGTCTGCACGGCCCAAATGCGGATGGGCCAAATGCGGATGGGCCAAATGCGGATGGCCCTGTGCTGCTGTTCGGTCACGCCAATGGCTTTGCCGCGGGCAGTTATCTGCCCTGGTTGCAACGGGTGGCCGAGCACATGCCGGTGTTCGCCTACGACTCCCGCGGTCACGGCGGCTCGGCACGACCGCGCGAGCCGCTGGCGGAGAGCACGCATATCGACGTTTTCGCGGAGGACCTCGCCCGCATTGTGTCGGCCGTGCGCGGGCAGGTGGGGCAGGGGGCGGCGCTGCACTTCGCCGCGCATTCCCTGTCCGGCCTGGCGGCGCTTCGCCTCGGCGCGGTGCTGGACCGGATGCCATTTGCTAGCGCCAGCCTGTTCGAGCCGCCGATCTCGCCGACGGCGGACCTGCCGGAGCACGCCCTTTCCGGCGAACTCTCCCAGGGCCTGATCAACGGCGCCCTGCGCCGTCGCCGCGAGTGGGAGAGCCCGGAGGCGTATTTCGCCCGCCTCGACTCCAACCCGCACTTCGCCGACTGGGACCGGGGCATGATGGCCGCGCACGCGCGCGCCACGCTGCGCTGCAAGTCCGATGGCGATGGCTGGGAACTGGCCTGCGACCCTGCCGTGGAGGCGGCGGGCTATCGCATGACGCTCAACAGCTCCACCTTTCGCTATGTCGACCGCTTCCGCTGCCCGGCCCTGTTCGTCGCGAGCGACCCGCCCGAGGCCGGCGGCCCGCCCAGCTGGGCCGCGCGCATGCAGTGGCTGGCCTCGCAGCGGGTGCCGGGCGCCAAACTGGTGCATCTGGCCGGCACCAGCCACATGATGCTGTTCGAGCGGCCGGACGACTGCCTCACCCATCTGCTGGCGCATATCGAAGCGTCGGCCTGACTGCCAGCATAACCGAAGGGCCCGACCCCGTGCGTATCGTCACCTGGAACATCAATTCCGTCCGCCTGCGCTTGCCGCTGGTGCTGCAAATGATCGAGGCCTTGCAGCCGGACGTGGTCTGCCTGCAGGAAATCAAGTGCCAGAACGCCGAATTTCCGGCGGCGGCGCTGGAAAAGGCCGGCTTTCCGCACCAGGCGGTGAACGGCATCAAGGGGTTGCACGGCGTCGCGACGATCGCGCGGGAGCCGTTTGCCGGCACGGACGTCCGGGGCTTCTGCGGTAAGGAGGACGGCCGCCACATCATGACCCGGCTCGCCGACGGCACCGAACTGCACAACTACTACATCCCCTCCGGCGGCGACGTGCCGGACCCGGTGGAGAACGACAAATTCCAGCACAAACTGGATTTCGTCGCCGAACTGGCGGACTACTGGGGCGGCCGCAAGCCGGAAGCGGGCCTGAAGGCCATCTCGGTCGGCGACTTCAACATCGCGCCTCTGGAAACCGATGTCTGGTCGCACAAGCAGATGCTGAAGGTGATCTCGCACACGCCCGTGGAGGTGGACGGCCTGAACGGGGTTCAGGCGGCGATCTGCTGGCACGATGCGGTGCGCCATTTCGTTCCGGCCGAGCAGAAACTCTATAGCTGGTGGTCCTACCGCGCCCGCGATTGGTCCGCCTCGGACCGGGGCCGCAGGCTCGACCATATCTGGGTCACCCAGCCATTGAAGCCGTCGCTGCGCGCCGCCGGCATTCACCGCGAAGCCCGCGGCTGGGAAAAGCCGAGCGACCACGTGCCGGTCTGGATCGACCTCGACCTCGGCTGAGGAGGATGGGCATGGCCGGCCATCTGCTGATTTTCGGCGAGGGCTTCACCGGCACGCACCTGCGCCGGGCCATGGAGGCCGACGGCTGGCGCGTCACCGGCACCGGCCGCGGCCCCGGCCCCAACCGCCTGGCATTCGACGGCACGGCGCCGCTGCCGGCCGGGGCGCTGGCGGGCGTCACCCATGTCGTCGCCTCCATTCCGCCCGACGACGCCGGCGATCCGGCGCTGCGCCTGCATGCGGACGCGCTGGCCGGGCTGGAGAGCCTGGCATGGGTCGGCTATCTCTCCACCACCGGCGTTTATGGCAATCACGACGGCGCCTGGGTGGACGAGACGACCCCTCCGGCGCCGACGGCCGCCCGCTCGCGGCGACGGCTGGCGGCGGAGCAGGCCTGGCTCGACTGGGGGCGATCCGCGGGGGTGGCGGTGCAGGTGTTCCGCCTTGCCGGCATTTACGGGCCGGGCCGCAGCACGCTGGACCGGGTGTGGGCGCCCGGTGCGCAGAGCGTCGTCAAGCCCGGCCATGCCATGGGGCGCATTCATGTGGACGACATCGTCTGCATCGTCCGCGCCGGCATGGCGAGGCCGGAGGCCGGCCCGGTGTTCAACTGCGCCGACGACGAGCCGGCCCCGACCGCCGACGTCAACGCCTATGCCGCCCGCCTGCTGGGCATCGCGCCACCGCCCGAGGTGTCGTTCGAGCAGGCGGACCTCTCGCCGATGGCCCGCAGCTTCTATGCCGACAACCGGCGGGTGCGGAATGAGCGCATCAAGCGGGAACTGGGCGTGAGCCTGCTCTATCCCACCTACCGCGAGGGGCTGGCGGCGGTGCTGAAAGCCAGCGGATCACTGACGTAATCCGAGGCCCCGTGTCCCGGCCGCTGCGGAGCGGCGGGCCGGGACCGGTGGCTGTCGCGAACACGGTCGCTTGCGATGTTCGAAGGATGACACCGGCCCCGGATGGCGGCTTCGCCCCCTCCGGGGAATATCAGCTTTCGATTGCGCCGGGTGTTTCCCGGCCGCTGCGGAGCGGCGGGCCGGGATCGGTCGCTGT
The DNA here is from genome assembly GCA_020638555.1 of Alphaproteobacteria bacterium. NCBI lineage: Bacteria > Pseudomonadati > Pseudomonadota > Alphaproteobacteria > Alphaproteobacteria bacterium. The sequence continues at coordinate 977,839 of JACKII010000002.1, forward strand.
TGCGAACACGGTCGCTTGCGGTGTTCGAAGGATGACGCCGGCCCCGGATGGCGGCTTCGCCCCCTCCGGGGAACAGCGCCTACTCGACGCCGGCCCGCTTGGCGCCGGCTTTCTCGGCCAGCGACGCGGCCAGGAACTGGTCGATGTCGCCGTCCAACACCGCCTGGCTGTTGCCGGTCTCCACGCCCGTGCGCAGGTCCTTGATCATCTGGTAGGGCTGCAACACGTAGGAGCGGATCTGGTGGCCCCAGCCGATGTCGGACTTGTCGGCCTCGACCGCGTTCGCCTGTTCCTCCCGCATCTTCAACTCGCGCTCGTAGAGGCGGGCCTTCAGCATCTCCATGGCGGTCGCCTTGTTGCGATGCTGCGAGCGGTCGTTCTGGCATTGCACGACGATGCCGGTCGGCTCGTGCGTGATGCGGATCGCGGATTCGGTCCGGTTGACGTGCTGGCCGCCGGCGCCGGACGCGCGATAGGTGTCGATGCGCAGGTCCTTTTCCTCGATCTCGATCTCGATCGAGTCGTCGATCACCGGATAGACCCAGGCCGACGAGAAGCTGGTGTGGCGCCGCGCCTGGCTGTCGAACGGCGAGATGCGCACCAGCCGGTGCACGCCCGACTCGGTCTTGAGCCAGCCATAGGCGTTGTCGCCGACGATTTTCAGGGTCGCGGACTTGATGCCGGCTTCTTCGCCGGGGCTTTCTTCCAGCAATTCGACCTTGTAGCCGTGCTGTTCGGCCCAGCGCGAGTACATGCGCAGCAGCATTTCCGCCCAGTCCTGCGCCTCGGTGCCGCCGGCGCCGGCGTGGATTTCCAGATAGGCGTCGTTCGGGTCGGCCTCGCCGGAGAGCAGGGATTGCAGCCGCGCCTGCTCGGCCCGGGCCCGCAGCCCTTCCAGGTCGGCTTCCGCCTCGGCCAGCGTTTCCTGGTCGCCTTCTTCCTCGGCCAGGTCGATCAGGCCGATCGCGTCCTCCAACCCGTTCTCCAGCGCCCGATAGCCGTCGATGGCATCGGTCAGCCGCGTGCGCTCGCGCATCAGCTTCTGCGCGTTGTCCGGCTTGTTCCAGAGGTCGGGGTCTTCGGCGAGGGCGTTCAGTTCGTCGATGCGAACAAGGGCGTTATCCCAGTCAAAGATGCCTCCGGAGCAGGGCGAGCGCATCTCGGATTTCGTCGACGATGGCTTGGGATTCGGCACGCATGGGGGCTGTCCTGTCAGACGGAAAATCGGGAGCGCCCTATGTAAGGGGCCGGACGCTTGCGGGCAAGCGGGGAGGCGGGCGGCCTATTCCGCCGCCACCAGCTTCGAGCGATGCTTCGCGTCGCGCCGGGCGCGGTTGACGCTGGCCTTGGCGGCGTCGCTGATGCCGAACATCTCCAGCGCGTCCATCTCGTCGTCGTTGACCGGCGTCAGCGCCAGGTCGGTATAGGACCGGGCGTTCGGGTCGGCCTTGATGCGTTTGCGCAGGCGCCCGATCTTCCAGATCATGCCGGCAAGGCGCAGATGCTTCCAGACGATCTCCGCCCAATAGCGGGGGTAGAAGGCCAGCATGCTTTCGCGCGGCAGGGTCGGGCGGCGGTCGCGGCGGAATTTCAGGCGGAAATAGCCGCCTTCCAGCGGGTGGATGCCCTCCAGCTTGATGCAGCCGTCGAACCAGATCAGCAACAGCATCATCCGCCCCGGCGAGATGCCCCTGGCCACGGCGCGGCGCATCACCGTCGCCATGTGCTCCGGCGTGTAATAGGTCTGCCAGGCGAGGCGGTAGGCGCGTTCCCATTCGTCCTTGCTCATCAGGGCATGGCCGGTGGTGACGTGGTTCAGGTCGTACTTGTTCATGTCGGGATCCATCCAGATCCCTTTGGCGTCCAGGTTCTTGTGATCTTCCGAGCCGGGCAGGGGAGTCAGATAAAAGAACTCCAGCAGGTCCAGCGGCAGCTCTTTCTTGATGATCTCGATGTCGCGGACAATGGTCTCCGGCGTATCGGTCGGGAAGCCCAGGATGTAGCCGGCATAGGTCATGGCGCCCACGTCCTTCCACATCTGCAACATGGTGCGGTATTCGGTGATCTTGTTCTGGCGCTTCTTGGTGCCGACCAGGCTTTCCGGGTTGATGTTCTCCAGGCCGATGAAGACGCGGGTGACACCGGCACGGCCGGCCTTCGCGATGAAGTTCGGGATGCGGTGGCAGAGCGTATCCACCTGGATCAGAAAGCGGACGTCCAGGCCCTCGTCCTCGCGCAGTTGGATGATGCGGTCGAACACCGCCTCCCAGTCCTTGTTGCGGGCGAAATTGTCGTCGGTGATGAAGAACCGGTCGATGCCTCGGGCGTGGTTTTCGCGGATAATGCCTTCGATGTCGTCGGCGGATCGATAGCGCGACTTGCGGCCCTGCACATTGATGATGGTGCAGAACGAACACTGGAACGGGCAGCCGCGCCCGGCATCGAAACTGGTATGCGAGCCGGCGGTGTGGCGCACATGCTCGGCCGGCAGCATGGGCAGTTCCGCGCCCTCCATGCCCGGCAGGTCGTTCATGTGGTTGTAGAGCGGCTTGAGCGAGCAGTTCAGGGCGTCCAACAACACCTCGTCCAGGCGTCCGCCCTCGGCCTCGCCCGCGAACAGCGATATGCCGAGCGTCTGCGCCTCCTGAATATCCGGCGGCAGCTTGGGCAGCATGGAAATGCAGCCGGACACGTGGAAGCCGCCGACCGCCACCTGAATGCCGGCGGCCCGCAGCGGCCGGGCGATGTCCATGGCGTGCGGGAACTGGTTGGTCTGCACGCCCACCAGCGCGACCAGACCCTCTCCGCCGGACTCCCGGATCAGCCTTTGGATGCGGTCGGTGCGAACGCGGGTGTTGGTCTCGTCGATGGTGGTGAGGATCAGGTCCACGTCGGCGCCCAGCACCTGCCGGCGGGCGCAATCCTCGGCGAGGCCGTTCAGGGCCGCGAGCGTGTTCGAGGGGATGGCGGAGCGCAGCCATTGAATGACATAGCCGTCGTCGTCGTAATGGCTGGGCTTGATCATCACCAGATGAAAGCGCCGCTTCGCCCCCGGGTTGGTGGACCGGGTTACATAGCGGTTGTAGTCGAACAGGGCTTTCATCTGCATAACCTTTTGTGAACAACTGAATACCACAATACTGTTCATTGCTTTTCTACCATGCGCAGGCCGCGGCGTCACGCGGGCTGGTGCCCACTGCGACCGGTGGCCTAAGCAGCGTCGTTGTCTCCGAGTGAAGGTTCGTCCTCCATGACCGCGCCCGCCGCTGGTTCCGCGCCGCGCCGAAGCTGGCTGGTGCCCGCCGTGCTGATGCTGGCGAGCACGGTCGGCATTCTGGCGACCGACCTCTACACGCCCTCTCTGCCGCGCCTGACCGTCGTGTTCGGCGTGCCGGCGGAGACGGTGCAGTTGACCATGACCCTGAACCTGGCCGGATTCGCACTGGGACAGTTGCTCTACGGTCCGCTGTCGGACCGGTTCGGGCGCCGGCCGGCCATGCTGTTCGGGCTGGCGGCCTTTGCCGTGTTTTCCGTGCTCTGCGGCCTGGCCTGGTCGATCGAGTCGCTGATCGCCTTGCGAATCGGCCAGGGCCTGGTCGGCGCCTGCGAGGCGGTGATCGGCATGGCCGTCATCAAGGAACTCTATGGCGAGAAGGACGGCGTCAGGATCGTCGCCATCTACGCCATGGTGATCGCGGCGGCGCCGGCGGTCGGCCCGATTGTCGGCGGCCAGATGCTGGTGCATTTCGGCTGGGCCTCGAATTTCTGGCTGCTGACCGGGCTGGCGCTGCTGGCCTTGGCGGCCTGCTGGCGCTTCCTGCTGGAAACCGCCCGGCCGGACCGCAGCGCCCTGCGGCCCTCGCGGCTGGTGGTGGAGGCGCGGGCGGCGCTGAGCGTGCCGGCCTTCTGGCTCTACACCATCGGCCCCGCGGCGGCGCTGGGCGGCCTGTTCGCCTATGTGACCGAGGGGCCGTTCGTGCTGATCCACCAGCTGGGCGTGCCGCCGGATGCGTTCGGCTACTACCACGCGGTGATCGTCGGCGTGTTCTTCTGTACCAATATCGCCGTGAACCGCGTGGCGTCGCGGATCAGCGGGGCGGGCCTGTTGCGGGGCGGCAGCATCGCCGCCGTGGCGAGCGGCGCGCTGGCCCTGGGTTTGGTCGCGGCGGAGGCCATGACCGCCATCGCGCTGGTGGTGGCGATGGGCCTGTTCGCGGTTGCGCTGGCGCTGATCTATGCGGTGGCGCCGTTGCAGGCGCTGGCCTCGACCAAGGCGGCGACGGGCATGGCGGCCTCCTGGCGTGGCTTTCTGGAAATGTCCGGCGCCATGATCGGCTCTGCCGGCGTGACCGTGCTGCACGACGGCACGCCCTGGCCGCTGGCGATCGTGCTGGCGGCGGCGGCGGTGGTGATCGTCGCCGGCGATGTCGGCGCCCGCCGGTTTGCACCGAAGCGGGCAAGCGTGGCCGTCACTCCATCGTGAGCCAGAGCACCTCGTCGATGCGTTTGGCGCCGGTCGCCAGCATCACCAGCCGGTCGAAGCCCAGCGCCATGCCGGAGGTGCGGACCATGCCGCGCTCCAGCGCCTTCAGCATGCTGTCCGGCAAGGGATAGCTCTGGCCGTAGAGCCGCTGCTTCTCCGTCCGGTCGCGGGCAAAGCGCTGGCGTTGCTCGAACGCATCGGTGAGTTCGCCGAAGCCGTTCGCCAGTTCCAGGCCGCAGACATAAAGCTCCACCCGTTCGGCCACGGCGGGTTCGCTCGGGTCCATGCGGGCCAGCGCCGCCTGCTCGCGCGGATAGCCGGTGAGGAAGGTGGGCTGGCCGATCCCGAGCCAGGGCTCGATCCGGTTCAGCAGCACGCGGAAGAAGATGTCGTCCCAGGCATCGGCCGGGTCGCTGGCGATGCCGGCCCGCTCGCGCGCGGCGGCGGCAAAGGCGGCCCGGTCGCCCGCCACCGCTGCCAGGTCGATGCCGGCATAGCGCTGGAACGCCTGCGCGCAGGAGATCACCTCCGGGTCGGCGGCCAGGTCGCAGCGCTCGCCGCCCCATTCCGCCAGCATCGGCCTGCCGGCGGCGTGGCGCGCGCGGCGGAGGAGTTGCAGGCAATCCTCGATCAGGCAGCCGATTCCCTGGCCGACCCGGTACCATTCCAGCATTTCGAACGCGGGATGGTGCGTCGCCGAGCGCGGCTCGTCGCGGTAGACCGGCACGAACTGGTAGAGCGCGCGCCGCTCGCGCGCCACCAGCCGCTTCATCGCGAACTCGGGCGAGGTGTGCAGATAGCGCCGCTCGCCCTGAACCTCCGCCGGCATGGCGGCCAGATGCAGTTCGAGCCCGCCGGAGACCTGAAGTGCCGGCGTTTCCACCGGAATCAGGCCCTCGGCCTCGAAATATCGGGCGAGCGCGCGCCGGATGGGCACACGTGCCGCAACCGGTCTCATTGCGTTCCGGTCCGGTTGCCGCTAAACCGCGTCGCGATTTTCAATTTACACCCGCGAGTCGAAGACGATGAAGGTTCAGGCCAACACCATCCGCCCCGGCAATGTGATCGAGCACGAAGGGCGGCGGTGGATCGTGATCAACTATGAACTGATCCTGCCTGGCAAGGGCAATGCGTTCATCGCCATCGAGATGCGCGATGTCAACACCGGCACCAAGACCAACACCCGCTATCGCACCGGCGACACGGTCGAACGGCTGATGACCGACAGCCGCGAGTGTCAGTTCCTGTTCGCCGACGGCGACAACCTGACCTTCATGGACAACGAGACCTTCGACCAGTTCATCATTCCGGCCGACCTTGTCGGCGAGCCGGCGGTGTTCCTGCAGGAAGGCATGACCCTGGTCGTGACCCTGGTCGAGGGCTCGGCCATCGGCGTCGAAATGCCGAAGAGCGTGACCCTGGCAATCGTCGAGGCCGACCCGGTGGTGAAGGGGCAGACCGCGTCGTCGTCCTACAAGCCGGCGGTGCTGGAGAATGGCGTCCGCATCATGGTGCCGCCGCACATCGCCTCCGGCACGCGCGTCGTCGTCAACCCGACCGACCGCACCTATGTGGAGCGGGCGAAGGACTAGGTCTCCGCCGCCCGACTCTCCCGACCGACGCGCCGTGCAGCCGGGGGCAATGGTGATTTTTGGCGGTGGGGCAGCGCTAGGGCGCTTTTGGTCCTGGTTGAACCACTCTCCCGCCCCATTCTCCCGCGCAAACGGGAGCCTATGCCTGAGAGCGTCTCACAGAAACCGGACTCTGTCTTTGTGTCTCAGGCATGGGTCCCCGCTTCCGCGAGGACAGGGAAGTTGGGTGGTGAGCCAGCGGGAAAAGAATTCGCGCCAGCCCGCGAGACCGGGGGCGGACACCGGCCCCGGACGGCGGCTCCGCCACCTCCGGGGTACAGGGGCGTCGGGCCTGTGATACCGTCCGTTCCCCGTGCATGAAGGACATCGACCATGCCCAGCCAGACCCACCAGGCCATCGTCATTGGCGCCGGCATCACGGGCCTCTCCGCCGCGATTGCCTTGGCAGAGAAGGGGGTCCAGGCGGCTCTGGTGGATGACGGCTATCTGGGTGGGCTGATCACCAATGTCGGCGTGCTCGAAGCGCCCGGCCCTTTTGACGGCCTCTCCGGAGCCGACCTCGCCGGCGACCTGCTCGGCCGGGCGATGGAAGCCGGCGCCGACTATCAGATGGGCGAAATCGCTGCCCTGGAGCGTTCGGACGACGGCCTCTGGTCCCTGCCGAACCTGCAACTGGCCGCCCCCGCAATCGTGCTGGCGACCGGTGCCGCACTCCGCACCCTCGGCGTGCCGGGAGAGGACCGGCTGACCGGCCTCGGCGTCTCGCAATGCGCGTTTTGCGACGGCGGGCTGTATGCGGGCCAGCCGGTGACGGTGGTGGGCGGCGGCGATTCCGCCTTCCAGGAGGCGCTGCATCTTGCCGAGATCGGCTGCACCGTGACCCTGCTGCTGCGCGGAAACCACCCTCGCGCCCGCGCCGTTTTCGTGGAACGCGCCGAAGCTGCTGCCAATCTGGCCATCCGCACCGGCTGCGAGGTGCGGGAGATCCTCGGCGCCGACGGCGTGGACGCCGTCCGCATCCGCGACGCCGCCTCGGCCGCGGACGAGATAATCCCCACCCGTGCCGTCTTCGTCTTCGTCGGGCTTGCGCCTCGGGCGGGGCTCGCGCCCGCGGAGGCGCTGCGCGATGCGGCCGGTGCGCTGGTCACGGATCAAGGCCGGGAGACGGCTGCGCCCGGCCTTTACGCTGTCGGCGCCATCCGCGCCGGCTTCGGCGGCGGCCTCAACCACGCTGGCGACGACGCCGACGCCGTCGCGGAGGCGATAGCCGGTCGCTGATCCGGCCCCGAGCGGCGATAGCCGGTCGCTGATCCGACCCCGAGCGGCGGCTCACGGTAAGCGATGCGCACGCCCCACGTTGCTGATTGTGTGATGGAGCGGTTGAAACGATCCTGATGAGAAGGATCGTGAGATGAAACGTTTCGACCAAAACGACATCGGTTTGTTAGACGACGTTCGCGACCGTGTTACGCGAATGGAGGTTCTGGAGGGGCCGACCGGCCGTCGGTCTTGGCCGGACGATGTGAAGGCACGGATCGTGGCTGAGAGTTTCGAGCCGGGGGCACGGGTGTGCGATGTCGCCCGGAGCCATGGGCTGGCACCGCAGCATCTGTCGACCTGGCGGGGCCTGGCGCGAAAGGGAGAACTCGACGTTGCCATCGGGCATGACGATCTTCCGGCCTTCGCCACAGTCGAGATCATGGAAGAAGGCACGGCGGGAACGTCTGTACTGATTGAGATCGAGGCCGACGGCATCACGGTCCGTCTTGGCGCCGACACGCCGGCCGATCGGATCGCCGAGATCGCCGCCGCCTTGCGCCTCGCCCGGTGATCGTTCCCTTCCAGGCGGTCAAGATCGTGATCGCAACCAAGCCGGTCGACTTCCGCAAAGGCCATGACGGCCTGGCCGCCTATGTCGAGAAGGAACTCGGGCTGAAGGCGCATTCCGGGATCGTCGTGGTCTTTCGTGCCAAGCGCGCCGACCGGATCAAGATCCTGGTCTGGGATGGAAACGGGCTTGTGCTGACCTACAAGCGGCTGGAGGCGGGGAAGTTCGCCTGGCCGGCGATCAAGGACGGTGTGATGCGGCTTTCGAAGGCGCAGTTTGAGGCTCTTTTCGAGGGGCTCGATTGGCGGAGGGTCCATGGCCGGCGGGTACGCCCGCCGCTCCTCACGGAATAGCGGCGACGGAGTGAGTCAGGCGGTATCGCGAAGGCCATGGGCCGGCGATCCGGCGGTATAATCCATGGCATGTCAGCTGCCCCAAGCGATCTCGACCTGAGCGTCCTACCGCCGGAATATCGGGCGGCCTTCGAAGCGCAGCAGGCACAGATTGCCGCCTTGAGCTCGGACAATTCCGCCCTGGCGGTATCAAACCGGCGTCTTGAAGCGCTGATCAAGGAACTGCGCCATGCGCTGCACGGCCGGACGTCGGAGAAGCTGACTGCCGATGAGCGCCAGCTTGCGTTTGAAGATCTCACGGTCGCGATCGAAGAGATCGAGGCCGCCTCGGAAGCGGCCCACGCGACGCCTTCAGCGTCGCGCCCGAGGCGCGCGCCTGTCAACCGCAACATTGGCAACCTGCCAGAGCATCTGCCCCGGATCGAGGAGGTGATCGAGCCGGAAAGCCTCGAGTGTCCCTGCGGCTGTGGAAACATGCACCGGATCGGCGAAGACCGCACGGAGCGGCTCGACATTGTGCCGGCCCAGTTGCGCGTGATCGTCACCATCCGGCCGAAATACGCCTGCCGGACCTGCACCGACGGCGTGAGGCAGGCGCCGGCGCGGTCCTGGCTGATCGAAGGCGCGTTGCCCACGGAGGGCGCCATCGCCCACGTGCTGGTCTCGAAATATGCCGACCACTGTCCGCTTTATCGCCAATCCCAAATCCTGGCGCGTTCGGGCATTCAAATCGACCGCTCAACGCTGGCAGGATGGGTCGGCAAGGCCGCCTTCCACCTCGGTCCGGTCGTCGACCGGCTGGCGGAGCACCTGAAACGGTCGACCAAGCTGTTCATGGACGAGACCACGGCGCCGGTGTTGGACCCGGGCAAGGGCAGAACCAAGACCGGATATTTTTGGACGCTGGCCCGCGACGATCGCCGCTGGGGCGGCCCGGACCCGCCGGGCGTCGTCTACTTCTACGCACCCGGCCGCGGCGGCGGACATGCCGAGACCTTCCTGGACGGCTTCGACGGCATTCTCCAGATCGACGGCTATGCCGGCTACAACCGGCTCACCAGACTGTCACGCAAGGGCGGCGCACCGCTCTCTGTCGCCCACTGCTGGGCGCATGCGCGGCGCAAGCTCTGCGAGGTCTTCGAACGCGACGGCTCGGCCATCGCCCGCGAAGGGCTCGAGCGCATCGCCGGGTTCTACGAGATCGAAGACGAGATCCGCGGTACCGATGCCGGCCATCGCCTCGCCGTGCGCCAGGCACGAACGGCGCACCTGGTCGCCGACTTCCGGGAATGGCTGACCAGCGCCCGCGCGCGGGTGTCCGCAAAATCGCGCCTGGGCGAAAAGCTCGGCTACATCCACCGCCTTTGGGACGGACTGCAGACCTTCCTGACCGACGGCAGGGTCGAGATCGACTCCAATGCCGTCGAGAACCTCGTGCGCCCGATTGCCCTCAACAGAAAGAATGCACTCTTCGCCGGCCACGACGAGGGCGCCAAAGCGTGGGGCCGGATTGCCTCCCTGATCGAAACGGCGAAGATCAACGGTGTCGAACCGTTCGCCTATCTGAAAGCGACACTCGAAGCGATAGCCCACGGCCACCCCAACGACCGTCTCGACGAGCTCTTGCCCTGGAACTGGGCGTCAACGTCAAGCTGATCGCTACGTGGGGCGCTCGCAGCGCTTACGGCTCACGCCTTCCCGCCTTGATCATGGTTGGCCGCCCGGCCGATCGCTCCCGCCTTGGCCAGCGTCTCCCGCCGGTCGGCGTCATAGCCGGCCCATTCGGCCAGAACCTCGTCCGTGTGCTGGCCGGCCACCGGCACCGGAAAATCCGAGCGAACCGGCGTCCCGGAAAAGCGCACTGCCGGCCCGGCGACGGGAATCCGGCCCTGGATCGGGTGCTCCACCTCGACGAAATGGCCGCGATGCGCCAGTTGCGGGTTCTCGGCCACGTCCGGGATGGTGGCGATCTTGGCGGTGGCGAGGCGCTGTTCCAGCAGCAGGCGCTCGACCTCCTGGGCGTCCCTGCCCATGGTCCAGTCGGTGACGAGCCGTTCGCACGCGACAAAGTTGATCTTGCGCGCCTCCATGGTGGCAAAGCGCGCGTCGTCGGCCAGTTCCGGCCGGCCCATGACCGTGCAGATTTTGCGCCAGTCGCCGTCGTTCGCCGCCGTGATGTGGACATAGCCGCCGCAACCGCAGGCGAATGTGTGCGAGGGCACCGAGACCGGGTTCTTGTTGCCCTGTCGCCGCTTGGCCCGGCCGAACAGGAAATATTCGCTCATCACCGTGTTCAGCAGCGTCGTGGTGCCGTCCAGCATGGAGACGTCGACCCACTGGCCCTCGCCGGTGCGTTCCCGCGCCTGGAGCGCCCCCAGCATGCCGATGACCGCGTGCAGGCCGGTCAGGTAGTCGGTGATGATGGTGCCGGCCACCGTCGGCGGTCCGTCCGCCGGGCCGGTCAGCTCCTGCAAGCCGCTCAGCGCCTGGATCACCGGGTCGTAGGCGGCGCGCTCGGCCCAGGGGCCGGTCTGGCCGAAGCCGGAAATGCGCACCAGCACCAGCCGCGGGTTCAGTGCGTGCAGGGCCTCCCAGCCCAGCCCCATGCGCTCCAGCGTGCCCGGACGGAAATTCTCGACCAGAACGTCCGCCGCCCGCACCAGGTCGCGCAGCACCGCCTTGCCCTCGTCGCTGTAGAGGTCCAGCGCCAGGCTGCGCTTGGAGCGGTTCAGGATGATGGCGAACAGGCTGTCGGGTTCGCCGACCATGCGGTCGATGAGGCGGCTGGGATCACCGGTGCCCGGCGGTTCCAGCTTGACCACGTCGGCACCGAAATCGCCCAGCATCTGGGTCGCGTGCGGGCCCGAGACATAGCGGGAAAGGTCGAGGACGCGGACGCCCTCCAGCGGGCCGGTCATGGCGGCAGTGCTCCGAAGCGGGACAAAGGGAGGAGGGGGCCTCACCGGAAGGCCGGCATCACCTCCTCGGCGAACAGGTTCATGGACCGCAGCACCTTGTCCTGGGGCAGGTCGCCGAACCAGAAATTGGCGTTGAAATGGTCGATGCCCATGACCTCCTGCAATTGCTTCAGCTTGGCGATGCAGGTTGCGGGCGTGCCCATGACGAAATACCGGTCCAGCAACTGTTCGGTCGTGGGCTCGTTTTCGAACGGCACGGCGATGGCATGGCCTTTCTCGACCCGCTCCAGCCCCTGGCGCAGGCTGAGCGTCACGCGCATGTTCCAGCGCGCCTGTTCCACCACCGCCGGCAGTTCCGACTCGTCGTGGGTGACATAGACCGGCCGCTGCGTGCTGATGCGGATGCCGGCCTTCACCGCCGGGTCCGCCGCCAGCGCGTCGAAGCTCTTGCGGAACTCGCCCAGCCGCTCGATGGAGACGCCGAAGCCGCCGGACACCAGGTTGAAGCCGCGTTTCACCGTGGCGACGATGGATTCCGGGCTTTGGCCCACCACCCAGATCGGCGGGTGCGGCGCCTGCACCGGCGTTGGGTAGACGCTGGTTTCCTCGAAGGAATAGTGCTTGCCGTGATAGGAAAACGGCTGGCCTTCGAAGGCCTTCAGCAGGATGTCGACGCCCTCGTCGAAGCGTTCGCGGCTTTCGCCCAGGGTGAAGCCCAGGCGTTCGAACTCATAGGTCTGGTAGCCACGCCCCAGGCCGATATCCAGCCGCCCGCCGGTCAGGAGGTCGGCGGTGGCGATTTCCTCCGCCACCACCAGCGGATGATGCAGCGGCAGCACCACCACGGCCGAGCCGACGCGAATGCGCTCGGTCCGGCTCGCCAGATGGGTGGCCAGCATCAGCGGGCGCGAGAGATAGCCGTAGGTGGAGAAATGGTGCTCGGCGCACCAGACGCTGTCGAAGCCCAGCCGGTCGGCCGCCTGCGCGATCTCCACGCCGCGGCCGAACACCTCCCGCGGGGGCTTGGCCGACGGGGTTTGCAGCAGCAGGAAGGTGCCGAAGTCGATCGGACGGTTCGCCATTCGTCCGTCAGCCCTTCAGCCCCACCGCCTCGGCATAGGTGCGGCAGGCCTCGATATGCTGGTCGACGGTCTCGAACGGCGCGTCGATGGTGCGGAAGGTACAGTGGCTGACGCCCTGTTCGCGCCAGGCCTCCGTATCCGCCACCCACTGGTTGACCGAGCCGCGCTTTGCCAGCGCCACGGCATTGATCGCAAACTTCGACTTGTCGCGTTTGTACTGGTCGAGCCAGGCATCGACCTGGTCCAGTACCTTTTTGCCGTCGTCGTCCGGCAGCATCCAGGGCTTGGTGAACCAGCCGTCGGCAATGCGGCAGGCCCGCTCCACCGCCACATCCTCGAACGCGCCGATCCAGAGCGGGATCGGCTGCTGCACCGGCAGGGGGTTGATGCCGGCGTCGCGGATGTCGTGGTACCGGCCCTTGTAGGTCACCAGCTCCTCGGTCCAGAGCTTGCGCAGCACTTCGAACTGTTCCTCATAGCGGCGGGCGCGGTTGCGGAAATTCTGGTCGAGCGCCACATACTCGACCTCGTTCCAGCCGATGCCGACGCCGAGCGTCAGCCGGCCGCCGGAGAGCACGTCCACCTCCGCTGCCTGCTTTGCCACCAGGGCGGTCTGGCGTTGCGGCAGGATCAGGATGGCGGTCGCCATGCGCACCTTGGTCGTGACACCGGCGAGGAAGCCGAACAGCACCAGCGGTTCGTGGAACTGCCGGTCGCGGGTGTAGCTGGCCGACCAGGGCACCTCGTTCGGCTCGCGCGCGCCCAGCACGTGGTCGATGCAGGAAATGTGCTGGAAGCCCATTCCCTCGACGGCCTGGGCAAAGTCGCGGATGACGATGGGATCGGTTCCGATCTCCACCTGCGGAAAGGCGACGCCGATTTCCATGGGGGCGGTGTCCTCGTATCGGTTGGGCGCGGTTTGGCGTGACAGGGACTGTAGCGGCGCGGCGCGAGCGCCCGCAAGGGCGCCCGTCTATGATTGGTGAGGCTGGCAGCACATTCCTTTAGCGGACTTGCCATAGTGCTGTTCATCGCATTCACATATATCTCAATTCCGTAGGCCCATTTCGGTTCTTGCTTCTTTCAGATCGATCTTTGCTTTAACACCATGCTTTTCTAGGAGATGCAGCAAGTGCGAGCCGGACAGAAGAGTTAGCGGTTTATCGGAAGCAAATTTGTGTGCGTCGGGGCCATAGTCGGCAGTTGTCACGAGGATGCCTTTGATTGCCTTCATTCATTGTCGTTCCGTACAAATCACGCACTGCCGCGACACCAACCGTGCGCGTGTAGCGTTTGGCCTGGATTATGATCTTGCCGCCGCTGATCGGATCAGGGTCAAAGGCTACAGCATCGACGCCGCCGTCACTGCTGGACTGCGTTACACGTACTTCGCCTCCACGAGATGCAAACTCCTTCTCGAATAGCTCTCGTACCAAATGTCGAACTCTTCCCAGTCCATTGCGGCCAGATTGGTTGTGCCATCGTTCGCAACTTCGACGGTGCGAGGGTCGATAAAAACGTTTGTCGGCTTTCTGGAATTCGATGATAGGTGCGATCAGGGTAAGTCCAACAAGCGAAGCCGCCGAAACGCCCTTCAGAGCTTTGAAACAGGCTTTAGGGTCAATCAATTCCAGGTTAATTGCTGAAATTCTTCCTTTTGCCACAAATCGAGAGAATGGTCGATGCCACCTGCTGGCCTGTGGCGCGATCAATCGATTTCGTCCATCCGTTGAAGGCAATACTTTGAAGATTATTGGCGCTGTCCGCTTCAAATAACTCTGCAATGTACGTAGGCAGATTTGAAAGCAAAGGTCATCAAAAGAGCTTTCTTGTCACGTTCGCTGATGTTGGTCTCTTTCAACTCACCGGTTGAAGCAACGAAGCGAACGGATTTCGTGATAGGAAGTTTATCAGGCGTGGGTAAAAGGTACTCAGCCAAAAGTAATTTTGCTTCAGGGTCATATTGAACCTCCCACTGCTTTGGCACAACGTCGTCATAATCTGAATTTTCAAGAACAATAGAGGAATGTTCTTCAACTGCCTCCGGTTGGCCATTTCTCCACGCAGATTCAAGTGCGTCGACCTTTTCGTTTTCATTGACTTGATGGTTGAGAAATTCTTCTTCCTCTGCATCTTGCGCTGCATTCCACGCGTCCCGATGCTTGGCCCACTCGGCATGAGCGGCGGCATTCTCCATTTCAATGCGTTTAACTTCTTTCGTGTGATCGTCAAGTTTACCTTTGTATTTGTGTTCGAGTTTCTTGCGTTGACCGAATAAAGCCTGAAATAAATTAACTTTTAGCGGAGGTGGGGGAGAGGGAATAGTGTGATCTTTCTTGGTTTGTGTGGATATTCTTTGCGTTCAAACTTAGAGTGGTCTTTGAGAACATCCCAATTGACGGCATCATTTACGGATAATGTATGTTTCAATGTGTTCTTCAGTTGATCGCGCCGCTTTTCAGACTCTATAGTCATATCATCGGCCAATACTTTGCCTGCGGCCACGTCTTTCTTCTTGACATGTGCTTCATACTTTTGTCCCACTGCACCATGAGCGTATCGACTTTGTTTTGCAAAATCGATAGTTCGGGAACGCTCAATTCCTTGTGTAGATCAAGTGCAAGGTGACGAAAATCGATATAGTAGCGCAGGATCCGGTCGCCTGCTGCGCTGAACTTTGCGCTTAGTTCACCTGCTTGAATGTTACCAAGATTGGAGGACGAAAAAGTAATCCGAGGGGACATAGGATTTGTAATCCTCTATTTGAGTGAATTCATGGCAGTGCACGTACTCAGATTGAGAGTTCAGTGCCCGAAATGCGGCATGACCTGTTCCGAGACCCGCTCGAACTGCTCCAGCATCATCGCCTTCGGTGTCGTCAGCGGCGTCGAGAGGTTGATGTGCTGCATGCCGGGATAGCGCTCTTCCAGCATTTTCAGATGCTCGACCAGCCCTTCGGCCGTGCCGGCGAACCAGGCGCCGCTTTCCATATAGTGATCGACCCGGGGCACGCCGGCCGCATACCAGCCGCCCCGCCGCTGCGTCGCCTCCACCTGTGTCTGGTCGATGCCGGGCACGAAGCCCAGCGGCGCGAACATTTTCACGTGCTCCTCATAAAGCGGCACGATGGCGCGATAGGCTTCCTCGGCCGTGTCGGCGATGTGGAAGAAGATGCCGACGGTCAGGTCCTCGCCCAGTTTCAGATCCTTGCCGGCCCGGTGGGCGGCTTGCTGATAGGCCTGGATCGGGCCGTCCGCCATGGTCGCGGCGCCGCCGCCGACCGCGCCCTTGATGCCGTGGCGGATCATGAAGTCCAGCCCGCGCGGGTTGGCGCTCACCACCGGCTGCCAGCATTCCACCGGCCGGTGGATCGGGCGCGGCACCAGCGTGATGTCCTCCAGCGTGTAGCCGCGATAGGGCACCTGCGGCGGCAGGGTGTAGTGCTTGCCCCGGTGGCTGAAGCGCTCGGTGTTGAAGGCCTTGAAGATGATTTCGACCTGTTCCTCGAACAGGTCGCGGTTGGCGGCCTGGTCCTGCATCGGCGCGCCGAAGGTCTCGACCTCGCGGGTGTGGTAGCCGCGGCCGACGCCGAACACGGTGCGCCCCTTGGTCATGATGTCGGCCAGGGCATAGTCCTCGGCAAGGCGCAGCGGATGCCACATCGGCGCGATGTTGAAACCGCAGCCGATCTTCAGCTTCTCGGTCATGTGGCAGAGATGCACCGCCATCATCAGCAGGTTGGGGATGACCTCATAGCCCTCGTGCTGGAAATGGTGCTCGGCCATCCAGAGCGTGTCCCAGCCGAGCCGGTCCATGCGCCTGGCCACCGCCTCCGACTTTTCGAACACGGTGCAGAGTTCGCCGTTCGTAAAGCGGCGCTCGTTGGCGGGCGTGTTGTCCTGGCCATAGTCGGGCATGTCGACATGCCCGGGATAGACGGTGACGAATTTGCTGATCATGGCGTGTCTTCCCGAGGGGTTCTTGGCGATTGCACCAAAGCCTATCGGGAAGACACCGCCGAAGCCAGACCGATGCCGGCCGGGTTACTCCGCCGGAGCGGCCGAGCGGCGGCCGCCGCCCAGGGCCTTCTGCACCGCATCGATGATGCCGCCCAGAATGCCCTTCGGCAGGAAGACGATGAACAGCACCAGGGCAATGCCATAGATGGCGTTGTCGAGGCCGACCGCATCCGTGCCGATATAGACGCGCAGGATCTCCGCCAGCAGCAGGGTGATGATCGCGCCGAATGTGGGGCCGAACTGGGTGAAGATGCCGCCGGCCACCACCGCAAACACGATCTGCAACGAAATCCCCAACCCGGATACGGTGTCGGGCGAGATGAACAGTTGGTATTGCGTGTACATCGCGCCGCCGAACGCGGTCATGATCGCGGACAGCACCGTGATCTTCAGCTTTTCCCGCGTGACATTGATGCCCGAGGCGGATGCGCTGTCCTCGTCCTCGCTGATCGCGTCCAGGGCATAGCGCATCATCGAGCGGTCGACCGCGCGCCAGACCAGCAGGCCGACCATCCAGACGCCGATGGCGATCAGGAAATAGGCCTCCTTGGTGTCGAACTGCAATGACATCAGCGACGAGACATCGTTGTTGCCCTTCGGGTCCGGCGTGAAGCCCAGCGAGCCGCCGGTGTAGTCGCGCGTCGCCACCACGACCTGGCGCACCACCTCGGTCAGGGCCAGCGTCACCAGGGCGAAATAGTGGCCGGTGATCTTGAACTTGAAGCACGGGTAGCCGACGATCACCGCCAGCAGCGCCGCACAGGCCAGCGCGATCGGAATGCCGATCCAGGGGGTCAGTTCCGCATAGTTCCACAGCAGCGCCGTTACATAGGCGCCGATGCCCATGAACGCGCCATGGCCCAGGCTCACCAGCCCGAACCGGCCCATCAGCGACCAGCCGGTATAGGTGAAGCTCCAGATCAGGATGATGATCATGATGTGCAGCGGATAGGGCGGCACACCCACGAACGAGATCACGGCCAGCGCGACCGCGAGGACGATGGGCAGGATCAGGCTGTTCATGACCGTTTCCCCAGCAGACCTTCCGGCCGCACGAACATCATGGCGATGAAAAAGACGAAGGCGAAGACATAGCCCCACTCCAGATCGAAGTGATAGCCGCCGAGCGAGATCAGTTCGGAGAAGATGAAGGCGGCGATGAACCCGCCCAGCATGTTCCCCAACCCGCCGAGGACGCAGATCATGAAGGTGATCGGGCCGAAGCTGAGCCCGACGAACGGGTGAATGTCGTACTGCAACACCAGCAGACACGCCGCCAGGCCGGCCAGGCCGCCGCCGATCACGCTGGTGATGACATAGAGCTTGCTCTGCTGCGCCCCCATCAATGTCATGATTTCCCGGTCCTGGCTGATCGCGCGGATCGCCGTGCCGAGGAAGGTGCGGCTCAGAAACATGTAGAGCAACACGACGCAGACCGCCGCCACCACGAACGCCGCCAGCCGCGAACCGGAGATGTAAATGTCCTCGGTCAGGGCGAACGAGCCCAGCGAGACGCCGACATTCTTGAACTCAACGCCAAAGGCGATGGTCGCCGCGCTCTGGAAGAAGAACAGCAGGCCGCCGGTCGCCAGCAACTGGTTGATCGGCGCCGAGTCCAGCAGGTGCTCGATCACCAGCCGGTGCACCAGATAACCGACCAGGGCCGTGACCAGAATGCCCACCGGCATGGCGATGAACAGGGGCAGGCCCAGCATGTTGTGGGCATAGTAAATCGCGTACATGCCCAGCATCACGATTTCGGCGTAGCAGATCCACACCACGTCGATCACGCCGAAAATCAGGTTCAGGCCGATGGAGAGCAGCGCCAGCACGCCGCCCAGCAACAGCCCGTTGATCATGGCCTCGTAGAGGAACACGTCGGTGAAGGCGAATTCCACATCGCCTTCCGCAACGATGCCCGGCACATAGGCCAGACAGAAAAAGGCGATGGCTGCGATGATGATCAGCCAAACGCGCGAGTCGATTTTGTTCACTTGCCTATTCTCCCAAGCGCGCCGGCCATCACAGGCCCATATAGAGGCGCCGGACCTCTTCGCTTGCCGCAAGCTCCCGGGACGAGCCGCTCATGCGGATCGAACCGGCTTCCAGCACATAGGCCCGGTCGACGACCTGCAGCACCTGCTGCACGTTCTGCTCGACGATCAGGACCGTCAGGCCCCGTTCGCGGATTTGCTGCACCAGTTCGAAAATGCGCTGCACGATCACCGGCGCCAGACCGGCGGACGGCTCGTCCAGCAGCAGCAGTTTCGGCTCGCTCATCAGCGCGCGGCCGATGGCGCACATTTGCTGCTCGCCGCCGGACATGGTGCCGGCCAACTGGTGGCGCCGCTCCTTCATGCGCGGGAACAGTTCGTAGACGAAGGCCAGCCGCTCGTCGAACTTGGCCCGGGCCGAGGGGATGAAGGCGCCCATGCGCAGATTGTCTTCCACGGTCATGCCGGGGAACAGGCGCCGGCCCTCGGGCACGTGGGCGATGCCGAGCGTGATGATCTCGTGCGGCGGGGTCTTGGTCAGGTCTGCGCCTTCCATGACCATCGTTCCGCCGCGGGCCGCGATCAGGCCGGAAATGACCCGCATCAGCGTCGTCTTGCCGGCGCCGTTCGGCCCGATGACGGCCACCGCCTCGCCGGCCCGAACCTCCAGGCTGACGCCGAACAGCGCCTGGAAGGTGCCGTAGCCGGCGTCCACATTCGATAAATTGAGCATGATGTCAGAATGCCTAGCCGTAACGGGTCAGGTGCGCGCCGCGGCGCCGCGCTCGGCGGCCTCGCTCGCATGGCTGGCGTCGGTGCCCAGATAGACCTCGATCACCCTTGGGTCGCCGGCGACATCCGCCGGGCTGCCCTCGCAGATCTTCTCGCCGTGATCCAGCACCATGACGCGGTCCACCACCCGCATCAGCACGCCCATGATGTGCTCCACCCAGATGATGGTGATGCCCATTTCCTTGCGCACCATGTTGAGCATGTCCGCCGCCTGGTCCATCTCGGCATCGTCGAGCCCGCCCAGGCTTTCGTCGGCCAGCAACAGGCGGGGCCGGGTGGCGAGCGCCTTGGCCAGTTCCAGCTTTTTCAGCCCGGCCGCGCCCAGCGTGCCGACTTCGGCCTTGGGGTCCGTCGGCAGGCCGACGATTTCCAGGGCCCGCTCGGCCGATTCCCAGGCTTGCGTCCGCGTGACGTCGTCCTGGCCGTAATAGCCGGCCAGCGCCGCATTCTCCAGAATGGTCAGGCGCCGGAACGGCCGCGGAATCTGGAAGGTGCGGCCGATGCCCAGATGGGTGATGCGATGCGGTTTCAGCCCCGCCAGTTCGCGCCCCTCGAACACGATCGAGCCCTGGGTCGGTGGAAACGTGCCGGACAGCATGTTGAAGGTCGTGCTCTTGCCAGAGCCGTTCGGGCCGATCAGACCCAGGATTTCGCCTTCTTCCACATCGAAGGACACATTGTTCACGGCCGTGAAGCCGCCAAACCGCTTAACGAGATTTCTGACAGCCAACACCGCCGGTTACTCTCTTCTCTTACAGTGAAGAACCCTTCCGTCCCGGCCGGGGCAGGGAAAGCCACCCCGCACCCAGCACCCGGGGAATTCGAGGCAATGTGCGGGGTGGCCGTTCGGAAGGGAGCGACCCGCCAGGCCTATTTGGCGAAGGGCGAGCTGCTCGGCAGCGGCAGGACCGGATCGACGGTCTGCAGTTCTTTCGGCCAGGCCACTTTGATTTCGTGGTTGATGTACTGGACGATCACCGGGAAGGCGCGTTCGTTCTGGCCGTCCATGTCACTGCCCGGCTGCGGGAATTTGGCGCCGAAGCCCAGCAAGGTCCCGCCGGTCGGAATGTCGAGTTCCAATGCGGCCTTGCGCAGGGACTCGGCGTCGATGCCGCCGAACTTCTCGATGGCGACCGGCAACACCTTGGTGAAGAACAGATAGGTGTTGGACGCGGCCATGCCGACATGGGCCGAGATTTCCTTCAGGTCCATGTCCGGCGTGCCGTTCTCCTTGGCGAACGCCTTGCCGAATTTCTCGGTGATCTCGCCCAGGCCCGGCGCCAGCGATTTCGGGTTCAGCAGCCAGATCGACACCGGGTCGACGTTGAAGATGTAATTGGCGCCGTCGCCGAAGGCCTCGTACAGCTTGCTCGGCACGCCATAGCCGGCGCCATGGCCGATCAGCACCTTGAACCGCAGGCCCTGCTCCTGGGCCTGGCGCAGGAACAGCGTGATGTCCGGGTTATAGCCGGTGTGCAGGATCACGTCCGGCCGCGCCCGCTTCAGCTTGGTCACCAGCGACGAGAGGTCGGGCGCCGTTGCCGAATAGCCCTCGTCCAGCACCACTTTCATGCCGAATTTCTTGGCGGTCGCCAGATTGCCGGCGGCCACGCCGGAGCCGTAGGGGCCGTCCTCGTGGATGATGGCGACCTTCAGCTTGCTGGGTTTGATGCCCAGCTTTTCTTCCGACATGGCGTTCAGGAAGCCGACCGAGGTCTGGCCGTACTGGTCGCTGTGCACGGTCGGGCGGAACACGTATTGCAGGTGGCGGTCCTTCAACACGGCCGACGAAATGCAGGTGGTGATCCACATGAATTTCTTCAGCTGGTCGACGCGGGCGGCCACCGGCACGCACTGGGCCGAGCTGTAGAAGCCCAGCAGCATGTCGACGTGTTCCTGCTCGATCAGGCGGACGGCCTCGTTGATTGCCACATCGGGCTTGGACTGGGCGTCGGCATAGATCGGATCGATCATATAGCCGTCAACGCCGCCCTGGCCGTTGATATAGTCGATGGCGATCTTGGCGCCCTTGGCCTGCAACTCCGATCCGCCGCCGGCCAGCGGTCCCGTGTAATCGTATATGACGCCGACCTTGATCTTCTTCTCTGCGGCGTGTGCCGTTGCGATCATCGCAACCGCTGCCGCTCCCAGCGCAAGCGCGCGGGCAAATTGACCCAAACCCATGGCGTTCCTCCGTGTTCGTGTTATGCAAGGGGCCGAAGCGGCTTCGACAGTCATGGAGGCGCTACAATATGTCAAGACTGGGCGCGGCGCGTGCCCGTGACCGCCTGCAACACCTTTTGGAGCGACCCGGAACCATGACGGCCAAGGCCCCTCTCGCCATCCACACCGACAGCGTGCGCCCCGAATGGATCGACTATAATGGCCATATGAACGTCGCCTTTTATGTGCTGGCGTTCGACTATGCCACCGATGCCTTTTTCGACTATCTGGGCCTGGGGGAGGCATACAAGAATAAGTACAACTTTTCGACTTTTACCCTGGAAGGCCACATTACCTATGATCGGGAGGTGCTGGAGGGCGATCCCCTGGCCTTCAAAACCTACCTCCTGGATTATGACGACAAGCGCATTCACTATTTCCACGAGATGTACCACGGCACCGAAGGCTATCTGGCGGCCACGAACGAGTTGATGACCATCCATATCGACATGAGCCAGCGCCGATCCGCGCCGTTCGCGCCGGAGATGAAAGAGCGCCTCGAAGCCCTGATGCAGGAGCACCGCCATCTGCCGCGCCCGGAAAAAGTCGGCCGCACCATCGGGATCCGGCGCAAGGCCGGGTAGGCGCGCCATGCGACGCTCTCTCTGCATCGCTCTGTTCGCCGGCCTGCTGGCATTGCCGGGGGCTTCGGCGCATGCGGATTGTGTCGACCCGCCGGGGCCCAAGGTCGATTGGACCCGCTGCTATTTCGACGAGCGCAACTTCTCCGGCGTCACCCTCGTCGAGGCGCGGTTGAAGGACGCCACGTTCAGCCGCGGCAACCTGACCGACGCCGATCTCTCCGGCGCCGATGCGAGCCGCGCCAAGTTCATTCACGCCACCATGGTGCGGGTGCGCCTGACCGAGGCGCGGCTGCGCGAGGCGGATTTCACCAATGCGGACCTGCGCCAGGCCACGTTCGAGGGGGCGGATTTGAGCCGGGCCCGGCTGTTCCGGGCCGATCTGCGCGGCGCCGATTTCTCCAATGCCAAGATGCGCGGCGCCGACCTGCTGGAGGCGAACCTTTCCGGCGCGCTCTGGACCGATGGCCGCCGCCGCTGCGCGGAAGGGTCGATCGGCCAGTGCCGCTGAGGCAACGGCCGATCCCGACGCCTCACTGACGGAAGTGGCACAGCACTTCCTCACGCCTCACTGACGGAAGTGGCGCAGCACTTCCTCACGCCTCACTGACGGAAGTGGCGCAACACTTCCTCGCCGATATTTTCGAGCGAGATCACGCCGCGGACGTCGTTGATCCGCGGCACGCCCTTGTTTTCCACCACCAGCGCCACGCCGCCGACCCCGTGTCCCAGCCGTTTCAGCACGTCGTGCAGAATGTCGGTGGGGCGGGCGAGCACGAACCGTAGCGACTTCTGCGGCCGGACCGTCGCCCCGGTTTCTTCGGACGAGTCGAAATAGGTCTCGTACGGCACCACGGATTTGATGTGGTCGCCCTCGTGGAAGATCACATAGTGCGGGCGCGGCTCCGTTGCCTTGACCTGCGCGGCGGCGGCGGCCATGCCCGTATCCACCGGCAGGACGAGAAAGCGTTCGTCCATGACATTGCCGGCATGGCGCACCAGGAACATGTTGGTGTGCCGCTCTTTCGGGATGCGGTGCCCGCGGCCAACCAGTTTGATCGTATAGATGTTTTCCGGCGACAGGGCGCGGCGCACGCCAATCGCCAGCGCCACGGCGGTCACCATCGGGACGATCAGGTTGTAATCCCGTGTCATCTCGAAAATCATGACGATTGCGGTCATGGCCGCGCCCGTGGCGCCGCCGACCATCGCCGCCATGCCGACTAGCGCGAACTCCCCGACCGAAAAGCCGCCGTCCGGCCAGATATAGGCCAGGATGGCGCCCACGAGCCCGCCGAGCGTGCTGCCCAGGAACAGCGACGGCGAAAACACACCGCCCGACGCGCCCGACCCCAGGCTGATCGTCGTCGCCAGCAGCTTGGCGATGAACAGCACCGCCAGGATGGTGATGGAGTTGAACTGGTCATCCAGAATGCCCTGGATGGTGACGTAGCCGGCGCCTTCGATGAAATACTGGCCATAGACCAGCGACAGCACATACATCGCCGTGCCGATGATCGCCATGCCGATAATGTTCTGGACATAGATATTGACCGGCAGGCTCGGGAACACGTCTTCCAGATAGGACAGCAGCCGAATAAACGCGACCGCGCCCAGGCCGATGACCACGCCCAGCAGGATGAAGCCGCCCAGTTCCGGCAGGTTGATGACGTCGACGACCGGGTCGGAGATCAGCGGCACCGTGAACGCCGGCGCCATGCCGAAGAACATGCGGCCGACATAGGTCGCCGTCGCGGTGGCCAGCACCACCGGCAGGAAGGTGCGGCTGGAGACCTCCGGCATCAACAATTCGACCGCGAACATCACGCCGCCCAGCGGTGTGTTGAAGGTGGCGGCGATCCCCGCGCCGGCGCCGGACGCCAGCAGGGTGATGCGTTGCCAGGGCGCCAGCCCCAGAAGCTGGGCCAGGCTTGAACCGAAGGACGAGCCGATCTGGATGATCGGGCCTTCGCGGCCGACCGATGCGCCGGTGCCGATCGACAGCGCCGAGGCCAGCGACTTCACCACCGCAACCACCGGGCGGATCTTGCCCTCCTTGTAATAGACCGCGTCCATCACCTCCGGCACGCCGTGCCCCCGAGCCTCCGGCGCGAAGGTCTTGACCAGGTAGACGACACCCAGGCCGCCGATGATCGGCACCAGAATGACCAGTGGCCCCCAGACGCCCACCTGGGTCGGCACGTGGCTGATTTCTTCCCAGGAAAAGACGCCAAGAAACGCGGCGTTATGAATCAAGGCGATCAATAATCGGAAAAAGATGGCGCCAAATCCGGTCACCACCCCGATAATGATCGCCAAAATGCATAGCTTGACGAGTTCGTACCTGGACTTCCGCTTGAATATGGTGGGCATAGGTTCGTCTTGAAGGCTGGGGTGGCAAGTTATGGGATTTGAAACTGCGGCGTCGGAATGGACCTATTCTTGGCCGATAGAGCCATAATCGATCCGAATCCAACCTGGGAACGGGTTGGAAAGCCCATTCCACCGCCTCACGATGGCTGCCCCCGACCGGGAGGGCGAAAACAAACACGGATACGCACGGTGAAGTAGCGCAGACAAGTCGCTTGCAACCACCTTACCCGCCCCTCGGACCCGGGGGGAAGCCGGAATTATCAGTGTGTAAGCGACCGTTGATTGGCCAACGATGTTGCAACACATCATCGGATTGATCGACGGGCGTGAAGTCGCATGCCGTCGCAACCCACGGCATCGGGGCGCCGGACATTGGCGTTCGGGATGGCCTGGACTACAGTGCCCGCGGCCTCGGCCCGAAAGCCTCCCCGCGTTCCGGAGTTTCCGCATGTCCCGCCCCATCGACGCCGTTCTCGCCCATGCCGATGCCGACCTCGACGGCTCGCTCGGCCGGTTGTTCGACTTCCTGCGCATTCCATCGATCAGCACCGATCCCGCCTACAAGGACGAATGCCTGCGCGCGGCGGGGTGGGCCGCGGACCGGCTGGCCGAGTGCGGGTTTCGCGCCGAAATCCGGCCCACCGCCGGCCATCCGATGGTTGTCGCCCACCATGACGGCGCCGGCCCCGACGCGCCCCACGTGCTCTATTACGGACATTACGACGTGCAGCCGCCGGAACCGTTGGACCTCTGGCACACCGGCCCGTTCGAGCCGACCCTGGTGGACGGCCCGCACGGCAAGCGCATCGTCGCCCGCGGCGCGGTCGACGACAAGGGCCAGGTGATGATGTTTTTCGAGGCGTTCCGGGCCTGGCACGCGGTGCACGGCAACCTGCCCTGCCGCGTCACCGTGTTCCTGGAGGGCGAGGAGGAATGCGGCTCGCCCTCGCTCGTTCCCTTCCTGGAAGCGAATCGGGCGGAGCTATCCGAGCCCGACATCGCCGTGGTTTGCGACACCGGCATGTGGGACGTGGACACGCCGGCCATCACCACCATGCTGCGCGGCATGGCCTATACCGAGGTGAAGCTGACCGGCCCGTCGCGCGACCTGCATTCCGGCCTGTATGGCGGCAGCGCGCTCAACCCGATCAACGCACTTGCCAAGATCTTGGGCGACCTGACCGACGACGCTGGCCGGATCCAGTTGCCGGGCTTTTACGACAATATCCCCGAGCGCTCGATGGAGCAGAAGGCGGAATGGGAGGCGCTGGGCTTCGACGAGGCCGCCTTCCTGGCCGATGTCGGCCTCTCCGCGCCGTCGGGCGAGGCGCAGCGCAGCGGGCTGGAGCGGCTCTGGGCCCGGCCGACCGCCGACATCAACGGCATCTGGGGCGGTTATACCGGCCCCGGCTCCAAGACCGTGATCGCCTCGGAAGCCTTTGCCAAGGTCTCTTTCCGCCTCGTCACCGGCCAGGACCCGGACCAGGTGGTGCGCGCCTTCCAGCAATTCTGCGACGACCGCGCGCCGGCCGGCGCCAGGGTCGAGGTGTCGGACCTGCACGGCGCCCCGGCGATGGAAGTGCCCCTCGACCTGCCGGAGCTTCAGGCCGCGCGGGCGGCGCTCGCCGACGAGTTCGGCCGGCCGGCGGTGACGGTGGGCTCCGGCGGTTCCATCCCCGTGGTGGAGAAGATGAAGCGCATTCTGGGCCTGGACAGCGTGCTGATGGGCTTCGGCCTGAACGACGACCAGATCCACAGCCCGAACGAGAAGTTCGAGCAGGTCTGCTTCCACCACGGCCTGCGCTCCAACGCCCGCCTGCTGGCCAAGCTGGCGGAAGCGGCAGGCGCCTGAACGGGGGAGGGCTCAGCCCTCCGTCCCGACCTTCTGCCAGAGTGCGCCGGCTTCGCGCAGCTTCTCCAGCACCGGCGGCTGAAGTCCTTCCACCTTGGCCGTCTCCTCGGCCGCGGCGGCCAGCAGTTCGGCCAGCAGGTAATAGTGCAGGTGAAAGCCCACCTGCCGCTTCTCGCCGGTCTGGTGTTGCAGGTAGAGGTGCAGGCCTTCGCCGTCGGCCTTCACGTCGTACCGGCTGCTGTGGCTGAACGAGCCGTGGTAGAACTTGTCCGGAAAGTCGATGGAGACTTCGGCCTGGTCGGTGATGGGTTTCGAGGTCATGGGGTGCAAGCGTTCCTGTCGGGAGCCGGGGTCAGACGCCGCTCAAGAGCTGGGCGTTGGCGGTCACGTGCATGCTAACCGATTTGACGCCGCGCACCGACTCCGCCGCGACGCGCAGGGCATCGGCCTCGTCCCGGGTCGAGACGACGCCCCACAGATCGACGACCCCGTTGGCGACGACCACATTCAGATAGAAGGCCGGGACGCCGGTGTCTTCGATATGCCGCTCCACCTCGGCCCGCAACTGGGTGTCGTTCATCGACGGGGCCGGCGGCCGCGCGGCATAGATCGCCGAGAGCGCCTGCACCAGGTTCGACCGGCTGACAATGCCCACCAGCTGCCCGTTGTCGATGACCGGAACCCGTTTGATTCTGTGTTCTTCCAACAGGTTGGCCACGGTTTCCAATGTGTCGTCTGAATGTACGGAGACGATGGATCGGCTCATCAGGTCGGCGGCCTTCATGGCATGGGTGCGGATATAGCGCTGGGCCGTGCCTTCGGAGGAGCCGAACAGGGTGAGCCACCACGAACGGCGATGCGCGGTCTCGGTCTCCGCGCGCCGCATCAGGTCGCCCTCGCTGACAATGCCGATGACCTTGCCGCGGGGATCGACCACGGGCAGGCCGCTGATGCCGGCCGAGACCATCGTGTTGGCAATTTCCGTGACCCGTGTCTCCGGTGTTACGGTGATGACGGTTTTCGTCATGACGTCTTTGACCAGCATCGGCAATCTCCTTCCCGTCTGCTGAGACCGGGCGCAGTCTCCTGCGTCAATATTGGGAAGTTTGCGCCCGATTACCAAACGGGGATTTGATTTCGCTCAATTCGGCCAGCCCGAACGACGGCGCTATCCGCTGCGGCGGCGATAGCTCAGCGCCTCGGCGATGTGCGGGCGGCGCACGGATTCCGCCCGGTCCAGGTCGGCAATCGTGCGGGCGACGCGCAGGGTGCGGTGATAGGCGCGGGCGGAGAGTTGCAGGCGCTCGGCCGCGCGCTGCAATAGGGCCAGTCCCTCGGCATCGGGCGTGGCGATGGTCTCCAGCAGCCCGCCCTCGGCCTCCGCGTTCACGCGCAGGTGTTGGTCCGGGGCCAGCGCCCGGAAGCGTTCGCGCTGGATCGCGCGCGCCTCCGCCACCCGTGCCGCCACCTCCGCCGTGCCGTCCTCGGCCGGCGGCAGCGCCAGGTCGGCGGTGGAGACCCGCGGCACCTCCACCACCATGTCGATGCGGTCGAACACCGGACCGGAAATGCGAGCCTGATAGTCGGCGGCGCATTTCGGCGCCCGTGAGCACGCCCGGCCGGCATCGTCGATATGGCCGCAGCGGCAGGGATTCATGGCCGCGATCAACTGCACGTTCGCCGGATAGGTCACGTGTCGGTTGGCGCGGGCGACGGTCACGGTGCCGCCCTCCAGCGGCTGGCGCAGCGCCTCCAGCGCCGGCCGGGTGAATTCCGGCAACTCGTCCAGGAACAGCACGCCGTAATGCGCCAGCGACACCTCACCCGGCTTGGCGCCGACGCCGCCGCCGACCAGCGCCGGCACGCTGGCGGAGTGGTGCGGGTCGCGATAGGGCGGATGGCGCAGGATGCGGCCGCCCTCCAGATTGCCGGCCACCGAGTGGATCATGCTGACCGAGAGCGCCTCCGCCGGCGTGAGCGGTGGCAGCAGGCCCGGCAGGCGCGCGGCCAGCATGCTCTTGCCGGAGCCGGGCGGCCCGCTCATCAGCAGGTTGTGGCCGCCGGCCGCCGCGATCTCCAGCGCGCGCTTGACGGTCTCCTGCCCCTTCACGTCACGCAGGTCCGGTGCGGCGGGAGGCGCCGCCAGCGCGGCCGCCTTCGGCGGCGTCAGCGTCGTGTCGTCGTTCAGATGGTTGATGAGTTCCAGCAGGTCGCGCGGCGCCACCGCCTGCACCGATCCGGCCCAGGCCGCCTCGCCGCCGTTCGCCAGCGGGCAGACAATGCCCAGATTGCGGCTGAGCGCATGGATCGCCGCCGGCAATACGCCCGCCACCGGCGCCAGGGTGCCGTCCAGCCCCAGCTCGCCCAGCACCAGCCACTGCGCCGCCGCGCTGGCATCGACCTTGCCGAGCGCCACCAGCACCGCCAGGGCGATCGGCAGGTCGTAATGCGAGCCCTCCTTGACCACGTCCGCCGGCGCCAGGTTGACGGTGACCCGCGTCGGCGGGATCGCCATGCCGATGGCGGCCAGCGCCGCCCGCACCCGTTCCTTGCTTTCCGAGACCGCCTTGTTCGGCAGGCCAACGACGAAAAAGCCGGGAATGGCGCCGCGGGCGAGGTGAACCTGCACGTCGACCGGCAACACCTCGACCCCGTTGAACGCTGCCGTCTGGATATGCGCGACCACGCCGGTAGGCTTTCCCTGCAACGAAGACTGTCGGCAGGATAGGCCGGCGGGGGGTTAAGAAACCGCTAACGCCGCTAGCCGCGCTTAAGCGGCCTTTTGCCGATGCGCCGCTTCCCAGCCGATCATGGCCATTTTGCGCGGCAGGCCCCATTCGTAGTTGCGCAGATAGCCGCTGGTCAGAATCGCCCGGTGGCAGGGAATCAGGAAGCTGACCGGGTTCCGGCCGATGGCGGCGCCGACGGCGCGGGCGGCGCTCGGCTGGCCGATGGCATTGGCGACCCATTGATAGGGCACCAGCGCGCCGTCCGGAATGCGCAGCAGCGCCTCCCACACCCGGACCTGGAAATTCGTGCCGGTCAGGTGCAGCGGAATGCGCTGGCCTTCTTCGCCGAAAATGGCGGCGGCCGTCGCCCCGGTCGCGGCCCGGTTTTCTGCGAATGTCGCCGCGGGCCAGCGCGCCTGCATGTTCGCCAGCACCGCCTGCCGGCCCGCCTCGCCGGAGGCAAAGGCCAGGCCGCAGACGCCGCGCTCTGTCTGCATCACCAAGGCGTCGCCGAAGGGCGAGTTGTGCCAGCCCCACTGAACCGCCAGCCCCGCGCCGCGGCGTTTGTAGTCGCCGGGGGTGATCCCCTCATGCGCCACGAACAGGTCGTGCAGCCGCGACGGTGCCGAGAGGCCGGCGGCATAGGCGGCGTCGAGCACGCTGTCGGCCTCCGCCAGGCGTTCCTTGGCATAGTCCAGGGTCAGATAGCTGAGGAACCGCTTCGGGCTGACGCCGACCCAGCGCGTGAAGACCTTTTGCAGATGCGCCGGCGCATAGCCGATATGCTCGGCCAGGTCCTCCAGGCTCGGCTGTTCGGTGCGCATGTCGGCGAGCCAGGCCATGGCGGCCTCGATCAGCGCGTATTGCGGCTGGGTGTCGTCCGGGTGTGGGGGCAGGGGAGCGTTCATGGCGGGAAGTCTCCAGCGGTGATCTCGTCTCGCCCTCTAACATCGCGCTCGCCGGCGCGAAGAACCACCCGGATCGTGCGCTCACTCCGGCGCGAGCGAGGCCGAACAGACCGAACAGCATTTCGACGGCGTGCCATCGGGCCGCCCCTCGGCCCTGGCCGCCGCCGCGACCTCTTCCGGGCTCGAACAGCAGACCTTGCGGTGGCCTGCGGCGGTTGATGCGCCGCTTCGGGCAAGTGTCGGGCAGGTGGCCCGGTGGAGGACCGCATGGTCCGGCCCGCCGCGAGCGCGGACATTCAACACCCAGCCATCGGGGTGTTGTCGCAGCCATTTGTGGTAGGCGTCATCGTCATCGAAAATGACAGGTTCGCTTGCCGCCGGCTTCGCCCGCTCGCCGGTCTGCGGATCGGAATCGAGAACCAGAATGTGCAGATAGCGCGGCCCGTGCGCCGCGGATGTTGACGGCCTCGATATCCGCCGTGCCGCTGGTGCCGGTGACGAGCGTCAGGATGCGGGGCAGGGCCGGGGCATCCGCGCCGAACACGCTTTCCAGATAGCGGCCAATGCCGTCCTTTCGGACCACCGCGATATGGTGCAGGCCCAGGAAATTGTGCAGCATCGGCGTTTCGGCGCCGGAGCGAAACACGAGGCTGCCGGTCTCCGCCACCCCACCCTCGGCCAGGGTCACGGCCACCGCCTGGATTCGGCGCGATCGCCGTGGCGGCCCGCACGTCTCCCCAGTCCAGGTCGGCGAGAACGGGAGCAACCGCGGCTTCCGCCGGCAGGCCCTTGTCCGCCAGATAGGCCGCGACCGCGCCCGGCACAACCTCCATCCGGTCGAGATGCGCGACGGTGGCGGTCAGCGCTCGCTGGTGGCCATGGCCTCGAACCGGGCGAGGTGTCCTGCTCGGTGAAGGTCGGCTGTGTCGCGCTGGCATCCGGCAGCAGTGCCGCCGCTCGGCGGCGATGGCGTTGGACGCCGGCAGAGGCGCACCGCGCGCCGCGGCGATGCGGGCCAGGATGCGGCTGCGGGCATCGCTCATCGGCTGCCCTCCGTTGCTGCGCCTGGTATTGCTGGAGGAAGGTCGGGCCGGTCGGGGCCGGGAAGTCGCGGCCGCGGGTCCAGCCGCCGGCCAGCGGCAGCCGGGCGATCATGCCTTTCGGGCCGGCCCAGAGCCGCAGCGCCCAATTCCCCAGGTTCGCCGCCCGCCGATAGAGCCGCGGCCGCGCCGCCACCCAGGCCCAGCCCTGCACCGCCAGGCGGGCCGGCTTCGGCACCAGATTGCGCCGCCAGGTGTCGTCGCGGAGCGACCGAATCAGGTCCGGCAGCGGGATCTTGACCGGGCACACCTCCTGGCAGCGGCCGTTCAGGGTGCAGGCATGCGGCAGGTCTTTCGCCACCTCCAGCGATTGCAGCGCCGGCGTCAGAATGCTGCCCATCGGCCCCGGATAGGTGGCGCCGTAGGGATGGCCGCCGATGGCGCCATAGACCGGGCAGTGGTTGATGCAGGCCGCACAGCGGATGCAGCGCAGCATCGGGCGCATCTCGCTGGCCAGCATCTGCGTGCGGCCATTGTCGACCAGCACGATGTGCATCGCTTCCGGCCCCGAGGTCTCGCCCGCGCGGCGCGGGCCGGTGAAGAAGCTGGTGTACTGGGTGAATTCCGTCCCCAGCGCCGAGCGCGCCAGCAGGCGCAGCAGCACCAGCGCGTGCTCCGGCTCCGGCACCAGTTTCTCGATGCCGGCGGTGACGATGTGCAGGCGCGGCAGTTCGGTGGTCAGCCCGCATTGCCCTCGTTCGTCACCGTGACCACGCTGCCGGTGGACGCGATCAGGAAGTTCGCGCCGGAAATGCCGACGTCGGCGGCGACGTATTTCGGCCGCAACTCCTGCCGCGCGCTCTCCACCAGCGTCCCCACCTCGCCGTCGATTTTCGGCGCTCTTGTGGTGGTGGGCGAACAGGTCGGCGACCTCTTCGCGCGTCTTGTGCATCGCCGGATGACGATGTGCGAGGGCGGTTCGTCGGCCAGTTGGATGATGTGCTCGGCCAGGTCGGTCTCTGACCTGCTCGATGCCGGCGGCCCAGCGCCCGCGGCAGGCCGATTTCCTCGCCCAGCATCGACTTGACCCGCGTCACCGACTTCTGCGTCCGCCTGCCGGCAGAGGTCGACGACCAGCGGCAGGCCTCCTCCGGCGTTTCGGCCCAGTGGACAACGGGCCCCGGCGGCGGTGGCGTTCCGCCCGAACTCGGCCAGATAATGGTCGAGATGGGCGAGCGTGGTCCTTGATCCGGCACCGATCTGCGCGTCGCCTCGAATTCCGGATAGGCCTTCAACACGTCGACCCGGCGGCGCTGCAACAGGCCGGTGGTGCGGTCCAGCGCCACTTTCAGCGAGGGCTTGGTGATGCCGCGGCGGCCTCGGCCTTGAAGTTGGCGGGGAGCGGACGGCGGTGCTCATCGCCCGGCCACTCCTTGCCCTCGGCCATGCCGGCCAGCACCTCGACCGGATGAAAGACGCGGATGTCGCCGCGGCCCTCGCGGCTGAGCTTGCCGGCGATGTTCATCAGGCAGCCGAGGTCGGCGGCCAGCAATGTATCCGCGCCGGTGGCGGCGATCTGGCGGGTCTTGTCGCTGACGATGGCGGTGGAGATTTCCGGATACTTGACCGCAAACGTGCCGCCGAAGCCGCAACAGGCATTCTCGCCCGCCAGCGGCACCAATTCCAATCCTCAACCGCCGCCAGCAGCCGCAACGGCTGGTCGTAAATGCCCAACCCCGCAGGCCGGCGCAGGTGTGTGATAGGTGGCCTTGCTGGAAGCGCACGCCCTCCGGCCGCCAGCCGCGCACATCGGCCAGGAAGGACAGATTTCGAACGACTTGGCTGCCACCTGCTCGGCCTGCTTCCGCCAGACGGGATCGTCGGCCAGCAATTCCGGATAGTGGGTTTTCACCGTGCCCAGGCACGAGCCCGACGGCGCCACCACATAGTCGAAGGGCTCGAACGCCGCGACCACGCGCTTGGCCAGGGCCTGCGCCTCTGCCTGGCGCCGGAATTGAGCGCCGGCTGGCCGCAGCAGGTCTGCGTTTCCGGCACCGAGACCCGGCAGCCGGCCTGCTCCAGCAGCTTCAGGGTGGCAAAGCCGATCTCCGGCCGCATGGCATCGACCAGACAGGTGACCAGCAGTCCGATATGAGGGGAAAGGTTCGACATACCCGCCGTTTTAACGCGTCGCTTCACGCCTGGCGAGCGCGGGCCAGACTGCGACCGCTCAACGCGGCAATCGGCCCGGAGCGCCAGCAGATGCGCCAGCATGGTGCCCGTGGCGCCATAGGCCACCGTCAGGGGCAGGGCCAGCGCCAGGAACAGCGCCAGCAGCAGCCACGAATCGCGGGCGCGGTGCGCTTCCCGCTCGCGCGCGGTCAGTTCGATCCACTGGCCGGCAACGAAGCACCGGGCGGCCAGCAGCAGGCCGGCCACCACGATCACCGTCGGAGCCGCCGCGTAGGCCGGCCCCAGCACTAACGGGCAGCGGGCGGCACCGCCAGGGCGAGACCCAACGCACCGCCGCCGCCCACTGCCGCCAGCGCCAGCCGCAGTCTCTGCCGCTGGGTTTGCCAGTCGCGGCCGTCGATGGCGGTGGCGGCGAGGCGCGGCTGGAACCATTGCGCCAGCGTCTGGGCCGCAAACCCGGCCAGCTGCAACAGGCGCACCGCGATGGCATAGACGCCGGTCGCCGCGTCGCCGGCCACCGACTGCACCAGCAGCGTATCCGCCTGACCATAGATCACCCCGGCACTCTGGCTCGCGAAAAACGGCCAGCATGGCTCAACCGGCGGAGCGGCCGCCGTCGCCGATGGCAGGACCCGTGCCGTCATCGCCGCCAAAAGAGCGACCTGCACGCCCCGAACCGCCAGCCAGGCGAGCGCAACGCTTCCGCCCCCGGCCTTCCAGTAGCAGCACGGCGGCGAGCAGGGCCAGATTGGCGGGCAGGGCGCTGGCCGCCACGCTGCCCTCGCGCTTCTGCGCCCGCAGGGCGGCAATGGCACAATCCACCGCGCCCGCCAGCAGCATGGCCGCGGTCAGCGGCACCAGCGTTCGCGCGTCATAGCCGGGGGCCAGCGCGGCGACGGCTGCCGCCAGCCCCAGGACCGGCAAACCCAGCCCCGACAGCATCCGCCAGGCCCGACGCAGCATTGCCCGTGCTGCTGCCGGCTGGCGTGCGCTCCGGTCCAACAGCCAGGCCGAGAGCCCGGTTGCCGGCAACAGGCCCAGCAGGGACGCCAGCGCATAGGCCGCTGCGGAACCGTCCGAACGCCTCCGCCGGCCAGTGCGCCGCCAGCAGCAACAGGGCCAGGGTCGGACCCGCGAGCCGCGCGGACTGGCTGAAGAGCAGAAGCAGGGCAGGGCGGCAGGCGAGGTTCACGGATGCCCGTTATGATTGTGGTTAAAAACACTAACAGGTTGTGGCATTCCGCCTTTCAAAGCAAGTCGGCTTGTCGGCAAAAATGGAAAACCGGCTTGGATTGGTCGGGCACACTGGCATAGGGTTCCGCTCCAACCGCGCCAGCAAGAGGCCGCCCCATGACCACCGTCGTCGCCCAGCCCGCCAGCGAGACCCGGGTGCTGTCCCTGATCGGCATCGGGCATTTTTTGAGCCATTTCTATATTCTCTGCCTGCCGCCGATGCTGCCGATCTTCGCGCGCGAGTTCGAGGTGGGCTTCGCCATGCTCGGCGGCGCGATTGCCGGATACTCCTGGATCGGTGGCGTGTTGCAGGCGCCGGTCGGTGTTCTGCTCGACAAGATCGGCGCGCGCCAGATGCTGGCGGCAGGCCTTGGCCTCAACGCCGCCGCCATTGCCGCCATCGGGCTGGCCGACGGGTTCTGGAGCTTCGCCCTGTTCGCCGTGCTGGCCGGCGTCGGCAATGCCGTGTTCCATCCGGTCGACTATGCGATCATCGCCGCCAAGGTGCAGGAAAAGCGCCTGGCCGTGCCTATTCCTGCACACCTTCTCCGGCTTTTTCGGCGGCGGCGTCGCGCCGGTCGCCATGGTCGGCTGGCTGCGGCCTTCGACTGGCGCATGGCCTTCATCGTGGTGGGATTGCTGGGTTGATCGCCGCGGCGGTGATCCTGGTGCAGGGCGACGCCCTGGCCGGCGAACGCGCGGAGCCGAAGGCCAAGGTGCCGGTGAGAAATCCTGCCCGTGCTGCTGACCGCGCCGGTGCTGCTGTATTTCTGTTCCTGGCGGTCTACGGGCTGGCGACCGGCGGCATTGGCAGCCAGGGCGTGGTCGCCATGGTGAAGATGGGCCTGACCGACGAGGCCGGCGCCGCCCAGGTGTTGAGCGCCTACCAGTTCGCCATCGCGGCCGGCATTCCGCCGGCGGCGTCATTGCCGAGCGGTTCGAGCGCCACGGACTGACCGCCGCCATCTGCCTGGTGTTCGCCGCGGCGCTGATGGTGCTGCCGCCGGTCCTGTCACCGCAGGGCGTGATGCTGTTCGCGATCTTCATCGCTCCGGCTTCGGCTTCGGCGTCGTGTTGCCGGCCCGCGACCTGATGGTCCGGCGATCACGCCGCCGGGCGGCAGCGGCCGGGTGTTCGGCTTCGTCTTTGTCGGCCTGTCCATCGGCTCCGGCCTGGCCGGCGTCGTCTTCGGCGCCCTGGTCGACGCGGTGGCGCAGCCTGGGTGTTCCCGGCGGCGGGCGGCTTGCTGGTGGTCGCCGTGGTCATCACCACTTGATCGCGCCACCGCAGTGCGCGCCGCCTGCGCGCGCCCAGACTTGTCCGCCTGCGGTCTGCCGCCGACCGCAGTGCGGGCGCCGCCCAGCCTGCGCCCCACCCGCCGCGCCTCTCCAAGGTGTATACCCCTCGGCTCTTGAGCCGGAGCCGGCTCGGGGAGGCGCGCCTGTCTTCCACACCTGGGCCAGCGGTCCTGGGGCAGGCCTGACACAGACGATGACGCAGGCCCCAGGATCGGTTTCCGTAAGCATCCGCCTGGGCTCGGCAAGATCGGCGGTGGAGAGAGGAATCCGGTCCGGTGGCCGGCCTGGTCTTCAAAACCAGTCGAGACGGCGCCCACGCTGTCTTGGGTCTGACTCCACTCCCTCCGCCAATACTTCGGACTGCGTTTCGGCGCGCCGTTTCTCGCCAGCCCGGGGCCTGAGACACGCTCCGATTGCATCGGCGCTCGAAATCGGCGGTGGAAGGATCCGGTCCGCGGCCGGCCTGGTCTTCAAAACCAGTCGAGACGGCGCCACGCTTCTGGTGGGTCGCTCCTCCGCCGTTTGTTGCGGAGGCGCCCGCCAACCCGCCGCGAGCGCTTCCCTACACCAGCCGCAGGCGCATGCCGCAGAGCGTGACCGTGTCGTCTTCGACCGGGAAGCCGCTGGCCTGGGCGCGGCGCACCACCTCGGCCGGATCGGCACAGACCAGGTCCAGCCCACCCAGCCCTTCGCCGCGGCCATCGCGGGCCTCGACGAAGCGCAGCGTCGCGTCGTGCAGTTCCAGGCAGGGATGGGCGCGGGCGTCGACGGCCAGCGGCCGGTCCAGCACCTCCGACCAGCGCCGGGCGAGCGCTTCCGGGTCGGCGCTCTGCAACTCGGCGGCACGGAAGCCGGTGATGAGCCGGGAGGGCGCCATGTCCGGCCATTTCGTGCCGGCCGGGTGCCAGGGCTGGTCCGGACGATCCGGCTCGCCCGGATGGATGTCGTTGCGGTCGATGGAGAGAATCGCGCCGCCGACATCGCGCGGATGCAGTTGCACGCCGCGGAAGTCGCCATAGTCCATCTCGGTCGCGATCCGCACGCCCAGCTCCGGCAGGCGCTCATAGAGCCGCGGGTGCAGGTCGTCGCTCGCCTGGAGGATGACCATATAGCCGCCATCGCCCTTGCGCCGCTCCAGATAGCGGCCGGCGGCGGTCTCCTCCGGCTGCTTGTCGGCCATGGGGGCCACCACTTCCAGGAACGAGAACCCTACGGGCGACAGGAAATTCTCCAGCCCCCAGCGGCCGACGGCCGGGTCGCGGAAGCAGACGGCCAGGTCCAGCACGTCGGCAAAGGCTTTTTCGGTCGCGGCCAGGTCGTGGGCGACCAGGCAGATTTGGCGCATACGCAAGGGCATTTCAGGCCATCCCTTTATCGAACAGTTTGATGATGGAGGAAAAATCCAGTTCGCCGAGGCCTTCCTGCTCGGCCATGGCATAGAGCATCGCCGCCTGCGCGCCCAGCGGCGAGGGCTGGCCGGTCTCGACCGCGGCCATTTGCGAGAGCCGCATGTCCTTCAGCATCAGCTTGGTCATGAAGCCGGGCTTGTAGCCGAAATTCGCCGGCGACTTGGGCGTTGGGCCGGGCAGGGGCAGGTAGTCGGTGACGGCGACGCACGAGCCGGAAGAGGCGGCAATGACGCGCTGCATGTCCTCCACGCTGACGCCCAGCCGCTGGCCCAGGCAGAACGCCTCCGAGACCGCGATCATGGCGATGCCGCCGATCATGTTGTTGCAGATTTTCACCGCCTCGCCATTGCCGTTGCCGCCGCAATGGACGATCAGCTTGCCCATGGTCTCCAGTTGCGGCCGCGCTTCCTCCAGGTCGGACGCCGCGCCGCCGACCATGAAGGTGAGGCTGGCCGCATCCGCCCCCACCGTGCCGCCGGAGACGGGCGCGTCGATCATGCGGAAGCCGCGTGCCCTGGCCGCCGCCGCCACTTCGCGGGCCGTGGCGACGTCGATGGTGGAGCAGTCGACGAACAGCGTGCCCGGTTCGGCGTGATCGAAAATCCCGCCCTCGTCCAGATAGGCCGCCTTCACGTGCTTGCCTTCCGGCAGCATGGTGATGACGGTGCCGGCGCCCTCCACCGCCTGGGCGACGGACTGGCTCGGCACGGCGCCGCCCTCCGTGGCCGCCTGCATCGCGGCGGGCGAGAGGTCGAACACCTTCACCTCCCGTCCGCTTCGCGCCAGATTGCGGGCCATGGGGCCGCCCATATTGCCGACGCCGATAAAGGCCGTGTGCGCCATGCTGGTCTGTCTCCGTCCGGGAAGGGGATATCTCCCGACGGATGTTAGCCGCCGAGCGCGGTCGGCGTATAGACCTCGAACTCCACGCGCCGGTTGATGCTGTTGTCGCCCTGGATGAAGGACAGCGGCTTGGTGGCGCCGCGGCCCACGGCCATCAGCCGCGTCGGCGGCACGCCCGCGCCGATCAGCGCCTTCATCACCGCCAGCGCCCGATCCAGCGCCACCTTGTCCTGTGCGCCCGCGCTGCCGGTCGCATCGGAATAGCCGACGATGCGCAGGTTGAATTCCGGCGGCCAGTCGCGGAACAGGCCGACAATCGCCTGGATCTGCTGATCCACCAGCGCGGGATCGTAAAATTCGATGTTGGTGCTGAAGCGGATGATCTGCTGGTCGAACCAGGCTTGCAGGTTGAGTTGCGCGATCTGTCGTTCCGCCGCGTTCAGCCGGTTGGCGAGATCCGCCGTCTGTTTGGCCAGCTCGGTCGAACCGGTGGCGGGCTTCACCTCCCGGATCACGGGCTTCGGTACCGGCGGCGGCGCGATCAGCAGCACGTCGACCGCCCGGCCCGGCATGGCGCTTTTCAGCGCGCTTTCGACCTGTTCCGGCAAGGCCCGGTCGGCGACGACGCCGCGCACGATGAGCCGCTCGCCCTCCCGGTCGTAGCGGATCGAAAGCGGCAGGCGGGCCAGGGCGGGCTGGTCCTTCAACGCCGCTTCGGCCTCTGCCACCATTTGCCGGTCCTGGCGCGCCATCCAGGCCTGCCAGCCGCCCCAGGCCACCAGGGCCGCGAGACCCGCCGCCAGCACCGCATAGCCGAACCAGGGGCGCGGGCGCGGCAGCGGATCGCCGGGCGCGGTGCCGAAGGCCGCGCGGCAGCGGCCTTCCAGGTCGCGGGCCATATTCGCGGCCAGCACCGGACCCGGAGGCTCGTCGACCATGTGCTCGATCGTGTCGTGCCAGTGGCGCTCGAACTCGCCGAAAATCTGGGCCAGCCGATCGCCGATGCCGGCTGCCCGTCCGCCATGGGCGACGACCACCCAGACCATACCGTTCAGGCGCACCATCCAGTGGTAGCCTTGGTGGTTCGACAGCAGCAAGCCGTCGCCGGCCGAGCGCAAATGCGCCGCGGCGGCCGCGCGGAAGCTCAGGATCCGGTCCGGCGGGAAATCGCTGAACACGTCGATGTCGCGGGTCTCGCTCAGCAGTGCCATGCCTTCGAACCACAGGCGCCGGCCCAGGCGCACCACTCCCGTCGGCTGGCCGCGCACCAGCCCCCGCAGCCGCTGCACCCAGACCACGGGCGAGGCCACGGCCTCCACGACGCGGGCCAGCCCGGTGACCGCGCCGCCGGCGCCGAGCGCGAACAGGCGGTTGGCGTAAGGCAGCAGCGAGTGCGCAATCCGGCTGTGCTGGCGCGGGATTTCCTGGGCCACCGTCTCGACCACCAGCGGTGCCAGCGCCTCGGCCACCCGGTCGTGGTCCTGCACGCCGGCCTTGCGCAGCACGTCGACGATCACGCGCCGCACGCTCTCGGCCAGCGCGGCATCGTCGCCATAGCGTTGCACCAGATCGCGCAACTGGGCCAGTTCCGGCCCCAGCAGGGCCTCTTTCAGCCGCTCGGCCTCGCCGGGGTCGTTGCGGCGCATCGGGTCAGTCATTGCCGGCGTCATCCTTGTTTTGCGCTTCGAGCGCCGCCTTGTTCTGCGCTTCCAGCGCCGCGAGCCGCGCTTCCAGGTCGGCAATCCGCGCCAGCAAGGGCTCGACCGTCCGGTCGAGCCGTTCGGTCACGCGCCGGTCGAGGTCCTCGATCAGCGCTGCCGCGTTGGCGGCTTTCCAGGTCAGGTTGGCTTCGATCTGCGCCAGGCGGCTTTCCTGGGCGCGCTGCTGCGCACCGAACAGGATATCCCGTGCTTCGTCGAGACTGCGATCACGATCGTCGGCTGCCATGCCAAGCTCCCTATTGTCTGTCGGTTGCCCGCGCTTTTTGTGTGTCGTTCATAGCCGATCCCCGTGTGTGGCGCCGACCGGTCAGGTCGAACCCTCGCGAAAGAAGGGCTCGAACGCCACACGCCGGTTGGCGTTGCCACCGGAGTCGTCATTGACCAGCCGGTCCTCGGTCGACCGGCCGACGGCCACCAGCCGATTGCCGTCGACGCCAAGGCGAACCAGCGCCTCGCGCACGGCGTCGGCGCGTTTCTGGGAGGTGATGCGGTTGGAAGGCTCACCGGAGCCGTCGATATCCGCATAGCCGACAATGCGCAGGCCGATCGTCGGGCCGGCCTCCGCCAACCAGCCTGCGACCTTGCGCATAAGCGCGTCGGCGGCGTCCGGGTCGGCGAAGCGATTGCCTTCGGAAAAGCGGATGCTGTGGCCCGCCAGCAGCACGGCAAGGCGCTCCAGAGGCGGCGCGCCTCGGTCGCGCCAGTCCGCCAGTTCCGCATCCAGCGCCAGCCGGGTGGACTCCAGGTCCTTGGCCAGCGCCTCGTCGCGGTCTTTCAGATTGTCCGCGCGCCGGCTCAACGCCTGGATGGCCTGGTCCAGCGCGCCGAGTGCGGTTCTGCTCGCCTGCTCCAGACTGCCGAGCCGCCGGTTGAGCGCCGCAAGGTCGCCGTCCGATGCAGACACCATGGGGGAAGACGCCGCGGGGGAAGACACTGCGGGGGAAGACACCGTCGGGGAAGCGGGAGCCGGCGGGGAGGGGGCTGGCCGGGCTGCGGCCTCCTGCAGGGCCGTTTCGATGGCGGCCACCCGGTCGGCCAGGGCCGCGAGGTCGGTTTGAACGGCAGCCAGCACCTGCCCATCGTCACCGCCGCCGCTCGCCGGGCCGTTTTCCGCCGGCGGTGCGCGTTCGGCGAGGTTCTGCGCCAGATCGTCGATCCGTCGCGACAGGGAATCCTCGGTCCGGACAAATCCGCGGGCCAGGCTCGCGGCGTGGGCATTGCGCTGTTCCACCTCGACCGAAAGGCGCCGTTCCAGCGCGTCCATGCGGTTTGCCAGTTCCGGCGGGGGAGAGGCGGCGCCGCCGGCGATCATCCAGCCGACGCCGATGCCGATGGCCAGCGCCACCGGCAAGGCGACCCGGGCCATGGGCGGCCATCGGCCGATCCGGGCATGTTGGGCCGACGACTGCGCAGGGGCGGAGGGGGAAGGGCTTGGCGGTTCGGTCATGATCGCTCTGGGGCAAGGGCGCCCGACTGCATGCCACGTTTTGGCCGAAGGTCCAAGGGTGGCTTGATCGTAGCGCCCCGCCGGCCTCTAATCTCCCGATCCGAACCCTGGGAGGAACCCGAACGATGGATGTGAGACTAGACGGCCGAACCGCCATTATCACCGGCGGCAGCAAGGGGCTGGGCTTCGCCATGGCCAGCAAGTTTGCCGAGTCGGGCGCCAAAGTGGTGCTCGCCGCCCGCGACGCCGCCACCTGTGCCGAAGCCGAAGCCCAGATCAACGCCAAGGTGCAGGGGGCAGCCAAGGCCATTGCCACCGACGTCACCGACCCGGCCCAGTGCCAGGCGCTTTACGACGGCGCCGTGGCGCAGTTCGGTCAGGTGGACATCCTCGTCAACAATGCCGGCCAGTCGCAGACCGGCAAGTTCGAGGACATCACCGACGAAATCTGGGAGGCCGATCTCGCCCTGAAGCTGATGGCGCAGGTGCGCATGAGCCGGCTCTGCCTGCCTGCGATGAAGGAGCGGCGCTGGGGCCGCATCATCAACGTGCTGAACACCGGCGCCAAGGCGCCGCGCGCCGGCGGTGCTCCGACAGCGGTGACACGCGCCGCCGGCATGGCCCTCAGCAAGGTTCTGGCGGGCGAGGGGGCGCCGTTCAACGTGCTGGTCAACGCCATGAACACCGGCCTGATCGTCTCCGATCAGCACGTCCGCCGCTGGAAGGCCGGCGACCAGTCCAAGACGCTGGACGAATTCCTGGCGGATGTCGGCAAGAACCTGCCCATGGGCCGGATGGGCACGGCGGAGGAGTTCGCGAATCTCGCCTGCTTCCTGGCCAGCGATGCGGGCGGCTACATCAACGGCACGGCGATCAATGTCGATGGCGGCATGTGCCCGGTGGTGTGACGGGCGAAGCCCCTGACCCTTGCCCGGGCTCGCCGGTTCTGAGCCTCCGTCCCGGTCCCGACGCTGTTGGGCCGGGCCGGGGGGCGCCGCGCCGCTAGGGCGGGTTCTTTTCCCGCGGGCTCACCACCCTATCGCCCCTGTCCTCGCGCAAGCGGGGACCCATTCCTGAGAGACCAATACAGAGTCCGTATCCTGTGAGAAGCTCTCCGGCATGGGCTCCCGCTTGCGCGGGAGAGGGGGCAGGAGAGTGGGGCAACCAGTGCCGAAAGCCCCGCTAGGCCGCCAATTCCCCGGAGTCAGCCTCGGCTTGGTCGGCATCGTCGGCCAGCAGCCGGTCGAGGAAGCGCGCGGTCCAGGCCGCGGCCAGAGGGTCGCACCGGGGATAGTCCGCCAGTTGCTCGTCCCGGCTCTGCGCGCCCGGCATGTGCAGCATATGGCCGCCGCCGACACTCCACCGCTCCATGATGTCCGGCGTCACTTCGGGATGGAATTGCACGCCATAGGCGTTGCGGCCATAGCGGATCGCCTGTTGCGGGAAATGCTCGCTGGAGGCCAGCAAGGTGGCGCCGTGCGGCAGGTC
Organism: Alphaproteobacteria bacterium; assembly: GCA_020638555.1. Lineage (NCBI taxonomy): Bacteria > Pseudomonadati > Pseudomonadota > Alphaproteobacteria > Alphaproteobacteria bacterium. The sequence continues at coordinate 1,020,238 of JACKII010000002.1, forward strand.
GAAGCCGTCGCGGTGCCACTGGAAAATCTTCAGCGGCCCGTCGAAATACCGGCCGCCCTCCTGCGTCGGCTGGATCGGCGTGTAGCCGATTTCCACCCGCCCTTCCGGATGCGGCCAGACGCGGGCGCCCAGCACCCGCGCCAGCATCTGCGCGCCCAGGCAGATGCCGAGGAACGGCTTCTCCGCCTCCAGGATTTGCGGCATCCAGTCGAGCTCGCGGCGGATCGCCGGCAGGTGACAATCCAGCGCGCACATCGGCCCGCCGAACATGAACACGGCGGCATAGGGATCGAGGCTCGGCGGCAGCGCCTGGCCGATATTCGGGCAGCGGATGTCGAGGGCATAGCCGCGGGCCATGAGCATCTGGCCGACACGCCCAGGGTAGGACAGCCGCTGGTGGACAATCATCAGGACGGAAGCTTGCATGGAGTTTGATGATAGGTGCGAGCCGCTCGCAGAACAATCCCCACCAAGGTCGCGAGTGCGCATGGCAGCCCTGCATCCGGCAGGGGGCGGGGATCGCCCTGCCCGGCGTCGCGGGCCGGTGGGGCGGGAGTGTCGGCCGGCTTGACCGCCGGCCGGCCGTTCGGTGGGAGGTCCCGGACAGCGGCTCCGCCGCTTCCGGGAAAGCTCGGGGGCGGTGCGGCCGCGCCGGTATCTTACCGGAACAGGTAAATCGGGCTGCTCCAGGCCTGATGGCCGTCCTCCTGCGTGAGGCAGACATAGGGGCGGGTGTCGCCCTCGCCGGGGCCGCGCACGGCCAGCTTGCGGCTCCAGCGCAGCGTGCGGGCGGTCAGCCGCTCCGGCAGGCGATAGACGCGCAGGCGCTTGCCGAGGCCACCGCATTCGAACACCCGGTCCTCGAAGCCGATATCCTCCAGCAGCAGTTCGAACCGGCCCTGGGCGGTGTCGATCTCGATCCGGCCGGCGGCGGCGTCCTCCAGCCAGATGTCGGCGCCGCCGAAACTGCCGGTGGTCACGGCTTTCCAGGCCAGCCCCGTGTCGCCGCGGCTTTCCAGCCGGTTGTCGGCGTTCCAGAAATTGATGGCGCGGGCCTGGCGGATGCGGTTGCCGTGCAGGTAGAGATGGCCGTCCCACGAGACCATGCGGCCGCGGCCGCGATACTCCGCCCCCTCCCAGACGACGCGGATGCGGGCGCCCAGGTCGCGGGCGGTGTAGGGGCGCATCACCTCCAGGGTTTCCAGTCCGTCGCGCAGTTCGATCCGCTCGATGGGGGAGGAGGCGGCGACATCCAGGGTGAACGTCACCGCGTCGTCCGTTGCCTTCACGATATCGCCCATCAGCGCCCGTTGCGCCTCCCACGTCTCGGTCGGGCCCAGGTCCGGGTTGCGTTTGTGGATGGTGCCGCCGGAGGGCAGGTCGACGCTCGCTTCCATAAACAGGCGGGTGCCGGTGGTGGCGAAGTGGTTGCGCCGGCGGAAGCTTTCGAACAATGCATCGCGCGAGAGGTCCGGCATCAGGTGGCAGGTATAGCCGCCATAGCAGCCGAACAGGCTCGCCCCCGGATACTCCGCCCCCAGCCGGCCCTTGTGGCCGTCGCTGGCGGCGACGATGCCGACGCGATAGCCGCTTTTCAGCGCATCGTCGACGATCCAGGGGAAGGTGCCCCAGGACGAATGCACTTCCACCGACGGCTCCAGCGCGCCGTCATGGGCCAGGGTGACGTCGGCATAGCGGCCGCCGCAATGGGCGACCACCAGCGCATCCTCGCCCTGCAACTGTTCGAACAGGTCGGGCAGCGTGAAGGCGTCGGTCTCGGGCTGGCCGTCATCGGCGATCAGCGCCCGCGAGGACCGGAAGATCGGCCGGCCTTCGGTGCGGTACCAGACATTGTGGTCGCCGCCCAGATTGGTGTTGCCGGACCACTCGAAGCCCGGCAGGCAGACGAAGCGGCCGGGGCTGTCGAATTCGGCGGTGAGGCGGTTCAACTCCGCCCAGAACGCATCGGTGATCTGGAAGTCGTTGCCCTGGTGGCCGGCGAGGTCGAGAAAGGCCAGGTCGCGGGCGAATGCGAAATACTCGCGGGCCGAGTTGGTGCCGACGGTCTCCTCACTCTGGCCGTGCAGGTCGCTCCAGTATTGCCGGTAGGGGTAGTCGCTTGAAATACGGCAGACATTTGATGTGGCGAGGGGCGTGCCGTCGGCGGCCAGCACGCTGATCGCCAGGTCGCACTCGTCGGCGACCGAGAGGCCCTTGACCACCTTGGCCCGCTCGCCGGCCCGAAAGGTCACGCTCTCCGGCAAGCCCGCGACCGGGCGGTCGGCCACCAGCCGGACCGTGCGCTCGATCCGGTCGGAGGGATTGCCCCACACATCCTCCGCCTTCAGGCCGAGCCGGAACGGCTCGCCCGGCTGTTTCAGGGTGGGCAGAACCGCCTTCCAGCGCTCCGGCAGGCCCGGCACGATGGCCAGTGTCGGCTGGTCCGGCAGTTCGACGAAATCGGTGGTGGCGATGGGATCGGCCAGCACCTTGAACTCGTAGGTGGGTTCGCAGAAGGTCTGCATGCGGATGCCGGGGCCGCCGAAGCGCCGGTCGCCGATGCGGATGGTGATGGTGTCGCCCTCCGCCAGGAAGTGTTTCACCACCCGCACGCGCAGGCGCTTGAACCAGGGGCGGATGCCGTTGCGGCCGTCATAGTCCAACGCCAGAACCGCGCCGTTCGAGGCCTCCGCGGTGCAATAGCTCGCCCCTTGCGGGTCGTCGATCTGCAAGCGCGACTGGTCGGAGGCGGTGCGCATGACGATGGCGATACCGCCCTGGTCGTCGATTCCGAACTTGCCGGCGGTGTAGGTCAGTTCGAACGACTGCCATGACCCCGCCTCGACCGGGCCGGAAGGCGCAATGGTGGCGGAGCCGGCCCATTCGGGCTTGTAGCGGGAAAGCGGCATGGGCGGGCCTTCAAGGGGCGTAAGGAAACAACGCCCCATGCTGCCACGGCTATCGCCGCCGCACCAGTTCCACCACGGGCACGGCGTCGTCCAGATAGACGTCCAGCTTGGCGAGCCGCACCCGCACCGCGGTCACGGTCTCGTCGGCGAAGGCGAAGGCCAGCAGGTCGTGAGCCAGTGTCTCCAGCAGGTCGGTGTGGCCGCGCGCCGGCCAGGCCGTGGTCACATGCCGGTAGAGGCGGCTGTAATCCACGCACTGGTCGATCCGTTCGGGCGGCGCGCCCAGCGGGCGGTAGCATTCCACGTCCACCCGCACCCGCTGCTTGCGGTCGGGGTGCCGCTCCCAGTCGCGGATGCCGATATGCAGGGGCAGCACCAGGCCGGTGAGGGCCACGCACTCATAGTCGCCGGGGAAGGGGGCGCTCATGACCCGCTCGCCGGCAGGTATTTGTGATTCTGCATCAGGTGCTTGCCTGCATCGACATAGAGGATCTGGCCGGTCACCGTGTCCGCCTCCATCAGATAGAGCAGGGCGCGCACGATGGCGTCGGCACCGGGGCCGCGGCCCAGCAATGTGTTGCGATGGGCACGCTCGAACGCGTCTTCTGTGGGGTGGCCGCTGTTCAGGATCAGGCCCGGCGCGATGCCGTTGACGCGCGTCCGCGGCGCCAGCGCCTGCGCCAGCATCTCGGTCGCGGCGGCCAGTGCGGCCTTGCTGACGGTGTAGCTGAAAAAGGTCGGCCCCGGCCGCAGCACCGCCTCGTCCAGCATGTTGACCACCAGGCCGTCGCTTGCGACCGGCAGGGCGGCCGCCATGGCCCGCGCCAGGAACACCGGCGCTTCCGCATTGACGGTCAGGTGCCGGCGCCAGCCCTTCGCCGTCAGGCTGCCAACGTCGTCATTGGCGAAGGCGGAGGCATTGTTGACCAGCACCGTCACCGGCCCCAATGCCTGTGCCGCCGCCTCGACCAGCCCGGCGACGGCTTCCGCATCGCCCAGGTCGGCCGCCACCGCCACGGCCTCGCCGCCGGCGGCGCGGATGTCGGCGGCCAGTGCCTCCGCGGGCGCGGCGGAGGTGTGGTAATGGACGGCCACCCGGCAGCCCCGCTCCGCCACGGCCAGGGCCATGGCACGGCCGAGGCGCTGGGCGGCGCCGGTGATGAGTACGGTCTCCTGTTTCATGGCCTCGCTCTTAACGCACCCGCCCCGCCGCGCCAAGCGCGACGGCGCCGTCATTGACAGCGGCAGGGCAGACAGGTAGCCGAACCCCCTAACCGTCGCTGTCTTTGTCTTAAGGACGCCCGCTCCATGCGCCTGACCCGCTATTTCCTGCCGACGCTGAAGGAAACCCCTTCGGAAGCGCAGATCGTCTCGCACCGGCTGATGCTGCGCGCCGGCATGATCAAGCAGCAGGCCGCCGGCATCTACTCCTGGCTGCCGCTGGGCCATCGCGTCCTGAAGAACATCGAGCAGATCGTGCGGGAGGAGCAGAACCGCGCCGGCGCGCACGAACTCCTGATGCCGACGATCCAGTCGGCCGACCTGTGGCGGGAAAGCGGCCGTTATGACGACTACGGCCTGGAAATGTTGCGCATCACCGACCGGCACGAGCGGGACATGCTCTATGGCCCGACCAACGAAGAGGTGATCACCGACATCTTCCGCCACCACTGCCGCAGCTATCGCGACGTGCCGCTGAACCTCTACCACATCCAGTGGAAGTTCCGGGACGAGGTGCGGCCGCGGTTCGGCGTCATGCGCGGGCGCGAATTCCTGATGAAGGACGCCTATTCCTTCGACCTGGACGCGGCGGGCGCGAAGCGGTCCTACAACAAAATGTTCCTCGCCTATCTGCGCACCTTCGAGCGGCTGGGCCTGAAGGCCATCCCGATGAAGGCCGACACCGGCCCGATCGGCGGCGACCTCAGCCACGAATTCATCATCCTGGCCGACACCGGCGAATCGGAAGTGTTCTGCGACAAGCGCTGGCTCGACATGGACCTGTCGCGCCAGGACATTTCCTATGACGACGACCTGGAGCCGCTGTACCAGGAACTGACCGGCATCTATGCCGCCACGGACGAGATGCACGACCCGGCCAACTGCCCGATCCCGGCCGACGAGCTGGAAACCCGGCGCGGTATCGAGGTCGGCCATATCTTTTACTTCGGCGACAATTACTCGAAGCCGCTGGGGGCTGTTGTCTCCATGCCCGACGGCAGCCAGGCGCCGGTGCAGATGGGCTCCTATGGCATCGGCGTCTCGCGCCTGGTCGGCGGCATCATCGAGGCGAGCCATGACGAGGCCGGCATCATCTGGCCCGAAAGCGTGGCGCCGTTCCCGGTCGGCCTGATCAACCTGCGCTCCGGCGATGCCGCGTGCGATGCGGCCTGCGCCGACCTGGAAGCGAAGCTGACCGCCGCCGGCAAGGAACCGCTCCACGACGACCGGGACGAGCGCGCCGGCGGCAAGTTCGCCGACATGGACCTGATCGGCCTGCCCTGGCAGGTGATCGTCGGCCCGCGCGGCCTGAAAAACGGCGTGGTCGAGCTCAAGAACCGCGCCAGCGGCGAACGCGAAGAGCTTTCCCAGGAAAGCGCGCTGGCGAAGCTGGCCGGGTGAATGGCTTGAACCGCCAGGCGACTCGGGATGAAAGCGTTAGAGGCCATCTGGGGATGAAGCTGTAAGGGCCATAGCATGATCTTTTCCGCCTTCGAGCGCACGGTGGCTTGGCGCTATCTGGGATCGCGCCGCAAGGAACGGTTCGTCAGCGTCATCGCCGGCTTCTCGTTCGCCGGCATCATGCTGGGGGTGGCGACCCTCATCATCGTCATGAGCGTGATGAACGGCTTCCGCGCCGAATTGCTCGACCGGGTCATGGGCGTGAACGCCCATCTGGTGGTCAGCGCCTATGGCCGGCCGCTCGACGACACCTATCCCGACCTCCGCAGCCGCCTGGCCGCCGTCCCCGGCGTCACCTATGCCGAGCCCATGGTCGAAGGCCAGGCCATGGCCACCGGCGCGGGAGACCAGACCAGCGGCGTCGTCGTCCGCGGCCTTTCCGGCCCAGCCATCCACGAGCGGACCATCCTCGCCTCCAACATCGTCAAGGGCAGCCTCGACCGGTTCGGCAGCACCGGCGACGAGGTCGTCATCGGCTACCGGCTGGCGAGCAAGCTGGGCCTCGGCGTCGGCTCGAAGCTGCGGCTGATCTCGCCCAAGGGCAATATCAGCCCGTTCGGAACGGTGCCGCGCACCAAGACGTTCGAGGTCGCCGCGATCTTCAATGTCGGCATGTTCGAGTACGACTCCGGCTTCGTCTACATCCCGCTCACCACCGCCCAGCGCCTGTTCGGCACCGGCGCGGGCGTGTCCGCCATCGAAATCATGCTGGCCGATCCGCACGATCTGGAGCGGGCGCGAACCGCGGTGCGGGCGGTGCTGCCGGGCGGCGCGTTTTACCAGGTCAACGACTGGCAGACCGCCAACGCCGCCTTCGTGCAGGCGTTGCAGGTGGAACGCAATGTCATGTTCCTGATCCTCTCCCTCATCATCATGGTGGCGGCGTTCAACATCATCTCGTCCATGATCATGCTGGTGAAGGACAAGGGCCGCGACATTGCCATTCTGCGCGCCATGGGCGCGACCCGCGGTATGGTCATGCGCATTTTCTTCCTGAACGGCGCCTCCATCGGGGTCAGCGGCACGCTGGCGGGCTTCGTTCTGGGCCTGGCGTTCGCCGAGAACATCAACACGATCAAGGGCTGGCTCGAACACTTCACCGGGGGCGAGCTGTTCTCGGCCGAGATCTATTTCCTCAGCCAGTTGCCGGCCAAGGTGGAATCGTTCGAGGTGCTGCTGGTGGTGTTGATGGGCATCGGCCTGTCCATCCTGGCCACGCTCTACCCCAGTTGGCGGGCCGGCCGCCTGCAACCGGCGGAGGCGCTGCGCTATGAGTGATCCGGCGCTCGAACTCTCCGGCGTGGTGCGCGAATACCGGCAGGGAAGCAATGTGCTGCGCGTGCTGGACGGCCTCGACCTGCGGCTGATGCCAGGCGAGATCGTGGCGCTGGTGGGGCCCTCCGGCGCCGGCAAATCCACCCTGTTGCAGATTGCGGGCCTGCTCGACAATCCGGATCGGGGCGCCGTGCGGCTCGGCAACCGCGATTGCGCGCGCCTCAGCGATGCCGAGCGCTCGGCGGTGCGGCGGGCGGAGATCGGCTTCGTCTTCCAGTTCCATCACCTGCTGCCGGAGTTCACGGCGCTGGAAAACATCGTCCTGCCCCAGCTCATCGCCGGCGTCGGCAGGCGGGCGGCCCAGGAGCGGGCGCGGGAGTTGCTGGCCTCCGTCGGCCTGACCGAGCGCGCCAGCCACCGGCCGGCCGAGCTTTCCGGCGGCGAGCAGCAGCGCGTCGCCATCGCCCGCGCCCTGGCCAACCGGCCGCGCGTGCTGCTGGCCGACGAGCCGACCGGCAATCTGGACCAGGTGACGGGCGAGCGCGTCGCCGACCAGCTGGTGCGCCTGGCGCACGAGACCGGCGTCGCCGCCCTGGTCGCCACCCACAACATGGCCCTGGCCGCGGCCATGGACCGCGTGGTGCGCATGGAGGGCGGGCGGCTGGTCGACGGGCTTTAGCGCGTTTTCGGTACTGGTTGACTCACTCTCCTACCCCATTTCCCGCGCAAGCGGGAGCCCATGCCTGAGAACTTCTCACAGGATACGGACTCTGAATTTGCCTCTCAGGCATGGGCTCCCGCTTCCGCGAGGACAGGGATGCTGAGCCGGTGAGCCCGCTGGAAAAGAATCCGCTTTAGGTTCTACGGTCGGCGTTGTGCTACGCGCGGCGGTCGGCGCCGCGCGCCAGCAGCCAGACCATGGCGCCGCCGGTGATGACCGCGAAGCCCAGGCTCGCGAACGCCCAGCCCCAGCCGGCGACGCTCTCCGGGCCGCCCGTGAGATCCAGCACGGTGCCGAACAGCACCGGGCCGACCAGGCCGCCGGCCGCGTTGGCCAGGGCCATGAACATCACCAGCGTGCCGCGGCTGCCCGCTTCCGCCACCGCCATGGCGCCGCCGTTCACGACGCCGGAATCCGCCAGCACGAACAGATTGTGGCCCAGGATCAGGAGCAGCAGCAGCCAGAACGGCCAGGCCGCCGCAAACCCGACCAGACAGGCAAACAGGCCGGAGACGATCATCACCAGCGCCGTGACGCGGGCATAGCCGGCCCGCACGCCCGCCTCGCCGCCCGCAAACGAGGTCGGCGAGCCCATCAGGATCAACAGCGTCGTCACCGCCGGGATCAGCCACAGCAGCTCCAGCCGGCCGTGCAGGGTCACGGCGAACACATAGAAGGCGACGCTCCAGGCGCGCACGCCCAGCAACTCGACCGTGTGCATGAACGCGGCGAAGCCGAAGCCCAGCACCGGCCGGTTGCGCACGATCGGCCCCAGATCGAACAGCGAGCGTTTCGGCCCGGCCTCCGGCGCTGCGGGCCGCAGCAGGAACAGGGCCAGCAGAAACGCGACCGACGACGCGATGGCCGGCAGGGCGTAGGAGGCCTGCCAGCCGAACGCCTTCGCCAGTTCGGCGGCGATCACCACGCTGGAACTGGCGCAGATCGGAAAGCTGGAAACGTAGCGCGACGTGGCCCGCGGCCGGTCCGCCGCCGGCACCCGGTCGCCGATCGCCTTGACGCCGACCATATAGGTGCCGGCGAACCCCAGCCCCTGAATGCCGCGAAACACCAGGGCGCTGGCGAACCCGTCCGCGAACAGGGCAAAACCGCCATAGCCGACGACATTGGCGATGGCACCGGCCAGCATCACCCGCCGCGCGTCGATCCGGTCGGTGATGGTCAGGAACGGAATGGCCAGGGTCGAGGTCAGCCCCATGATGCCGTTCAGCCAGCCGGCCTCGGTGCCGCTCAGGCTCCATTGCTCGATGAAGAACGGCAGCAGCGTGGCCGTCGCGTGCATGCCCAGCAGGTTCAGCCCCAAAAAGGCACACATCAAAAACACGAGACGATTGGTCGACATCGCGCGCAACGGCACCTCGGCAGGGCTGGCACAAAGGCGGCCAGCATCGACGCTTCGGCAGGGGTTGGCAATGTGGGAGGCGGATAGGGGCCGGCGCGCGGCGCGGGCCATCGCTCGCCGCGGCGTCAGCGGGCGGCGCTGAGGGCCGCCGCCGCATCCGGGAGCGGCGCTCCGATGGTGCCGGCCGGCATGGCGGTCACCCGGTTGCGGCCCTGGTGTTTGGATTGGTACAGCGCCTCGTCCGCCCGCCGCACGGCCTCGTCGGCCGACGGCTCGTCCCAGGCGATTTCGCTGACGCCGAAGCTGGCCGTCACCTTCAGCACCGCCCCTTCCCGGGCCAGGGGCACCGCGCTCTCGGCCAGCGCGCGCCGCAGGCGGTCGGCCACGCGCTCCGCGTCCGCCAGCGCCGTGTTGGGCAGGACGATGACGAATTCCTCGCCGCCCTGGCGGGCCACCAGATCCGGCGAGCGCACCCCGGCGGACAGCTTGTCCGCGACATGGCGCAACACCTGGTCGCCGATGGGGTGGCCGTAGGTGTCGTTGATGGCCTTGAACCGGTCCAGGTCGCACACGATCACCGACAGCGGCCGGCCGTCGCCGACCGCGCGCGCGTGCAGCCGGGCCAGGTGCGCGTCCATGTAATGGCGGTTGTAGAGCCCGGTCAGGGCATCGGTGACCGCGTGGTTCAGGTTCTGGTGGTGGCGGTTCTGGATGCGCAGTTGCAGGCGGTGCCGGCGGATTTGCGTTTTCAGCCGGGCCATGACCTCCGACGGGTTCAGGGGGCGCACCAGGCACTCGTTCGCCCCCAGGTCCAGCCCCTTGTACAGGCGCTCGCTGTCGCTGCGGTCGCCGATCAGGATGAAGGGCAGGTGCCGTGTCGCCTCGGTCGAGCGCGCCTGGGAGCACAGCCGCAAGGCGTCGAACGGCTGGTAGCCGATGTCGGCCAGGATCAGGTCGAACGCCCCGTCGAGCAACTGGCCCGGCGGCGCCTGGTCCGGACGGCAAACCACGACCTCGTGTTGCAGTTCGGCCGCGGTCCGTTGCACGATCTCGTGCACGCTGGCGCTGTCGCTCATCAGGAACAGGCGGGCATCGGTGACCGATTCGTCGGCCAACGCCTCATAGCCGACATCGCCCATGGTATCGCTTTCCCGCAACCGCCACTCGTCCAGCACTCGCTTCAGGCGCACGAGATTGCGCACGCGGGCGAACAGGGCGAGATTGTCCAGCGGTTTGGTCAGAAAGTCGTCGGCGCCGCTTTCCAGCCCCCGCACCATGTCCTGCGGCGAATCGAGAGCGGTCACCATCACCACCGGAATGTGGCTGAACCGATGGTCCGCCTTCAGGCGGGAGCAGACATCATAGCCGGAAAGGCCCGGCATCATCACGTCCAGCAGGATCAGGTCGGGCGCGTTCTGTTCGACCGCGCTCAACGCCTCCTTGCCGCTGGCGACCGCCGCCACGTCATAGTATTCGGCGGTCAGTTTCGCTTCCAGGAGCTTGCGATTCGCAATGATGTCGTCGACGACGAGAATGCGTGCGGTCATGGGTGTTCCGCCCCGGCTGCGCTGGTGCCTGTAGGCGACGGTGCGTTTTCGGCACCGCCGATGCAGCAGAGGCTAGTGGGCTGCCACGAACGCCCGGTTAACGACGACCGTTCAAATGTTTGCGAACCGTCTCGATGAATGTCGCGACCTTGATGGGCTTGGACAGATAATCCTCGCAACCGCCCTGACGGATTTTTTCCTCATCGCCCTTCATGGCGAAGGCGGTCACCGCAATAATGGGAATCCGGCAAAGAAGATCGTCGGCTTTTAACCATTTGGCAACTTCCAGGCCGGAGACTTCCGGCAACTGGATGTCCATCAGGATCAGGTCGGGCTTCTCGCTTCGGGCGAGGCGCATGGCCGACACGCCGTCATTGGTCTGGATGGTTTCATAGCCGTTGGCGCGCAGCAAATCGTTGAACAGTTTCATGTTCAATTCGTTGTCTTCGACGATCAAAATCCGATGTGCCATGGCTGTTGGGCGTGCTGCGGGTTCTCGGTAATCCACTCACCTGAGCGGAGTTCGGTACCATTTGCAACCAAAAATAGTTGGGAAGTGTTTAACGCACCACCCACTTCCTCGGGCGGGGCGGTTTGCTCTCATTTTGTTCTTACGACACGTTCGATAAATCCGACAGAATGATTTATCATTACCGCTGACATTCGAATTCGCCAAAGCCGCTTGGCGCTGTTGCACGATGGGCGCCATGCCGGGTCTCTGCCGCGATTGCCTGACAACCAGCCTGCCGCCCGGCGCCCGGCGCTGTTCCGCTTGCGGCTCGCCGCGGCTGATCGTGCACGACGAGCTGTTTTCGCTACAAGTCGCCCATGTCGATTGCGACGCCTTCTATGCCACGATCGAGAAACGCGACCGCCCGGAGCTGCGCGACCAGCCGCTGGTGATCGGCGGCGGGCGTCGGGGGGTGGTCGCCGCGGCCTGCTATATCGCCCGGCGCTATGGGGTGCGCTCGGCCATGCCGATGTTCAAGGCGCGCGTCGCCTGTCCCCATGCTCAGGTGGTGCGGCCCAACATGGCGAAATATCAGGCCGTCGGCCGGGACATGCGGGCGTTGATGCGGGCGGTCACGCCTCTGGTCGAGCCGCTTTCCATCGACGAGGCGTTCCTGGATTTCCGCGGGCAACACACGGGGGAGGGGGAGGCCGCCGCCCCGGAACCGCCCGCCCTGCAACTCGCCCGCCTGGCGCTCCGGGCCGAGCGCGAGCTGGGCATCACCATATCGGTCGGCCTGGGGGCGAACAAATTCCTGGCCAAGATGGCCTCGGACCTGGACAAGCCCCGCGGTTTCGCCGTCATCGGCCGGGCCGAGGCGCGGGCGTTTCTGGCCACCAAGCCGGTCGGCATGATTTTCGGCGTCGGCCGTGCGATGCGCGAGCGGCTGGAGGCCGACGGCATCCGCCGCATCGGCCAACTCTGCGGGGTTCCGCCGGCGGTGCTGGAGCAGCGCTACGGCAGTTTCGGCGAGCGCCTCGCCCCGTTCTGCCGCGGTGTCGACCGGCGCAGCGTCAGGCCCTCGCGCCCGACCAAGAGCATTTCCAACGAGACCACGTTCGAGGACCCCATCGCCGCCGCCGATGCCCTCTCCGCCCGGCTGGAAGGGTTGTGCGGGCGCGTCGCCGGCCGGCTGGAAGCCCAGGCCTATCGCGGCCAGACCGTGGTGCTGAAGCTGAAAACCGCCGGCTTCCAGATTCTCACCCGCAGCCACACTTTGGCCGAACCGACCGCGTCTGCCACCGACATTTTCATTGCGGCCGAGACCATGCTGCGGCGCGAGGCGACCGGCATGGCCTTTCGCCTGATCGGCGTCGGCGTCTCCAACCTGGTGCAGGGCCTGGACGGCGACGACGCGGCACTTTGGGACGAGGCGCGGCCCTAGCTTGCCCCGGCCTTGTGTTGCGCCGGTCCCATCCTTAGGTTTGGCGCCGGACATTCGTTCTTGGCCGGGTCGGACGGTCTCAGCCTCCGTTGTGTCCTGTTCACCACACGAATAAGAGGCTTCTTCATGACGCGTTTGCTCGCCGGCATTGCCGCCATTCCCCTGTTGCTCTCCGTGCCGGCCCTTGCCCAGGATGCCGCGAAGGACGCGGCCAGGTCCCCGGCGCCGCTGGAAACCCTGGAACAGCGCTACAGCTATATGGTGGGCATGCAACTCGCCAACGGGATGATGCAGCAGGGGCTGCACGAGAATCTCGACGTCGACGCGTTCGCCCAGGCCTTGCGCGACCGCTTCGCCGGCGAGAAGCCGCGCCTGACCGCCGAGCAGATGCAGGAAACCGTCCAGGCAATGCGCGAGAAAGAGGACGCCGAGAAGACCGCCGCGGGCGAGAAGGCGAAGACCGATGGCGCGGCGTTCCTGGCCGCGAACAAGGCGAAGCCCGACGTGACCACGACGGCCAGCGGCCTGCAATACACGGTGACCACCGCCGGCACCGGGCCGAAGCCCCAGGCGTCCGACCAGGTGAAGGTGCATTACGAGGGCCGCCTGCTGGACGGCACCGTGTTCGACAGCTCCTATGCCCGTGGCGAGCCGGCGACGTTCGGCGTGACCCAGGTGATTCCGGGCTGGCAGGAAGCGTTGCAGTTGATGCCGGTCGGCTCGAAATGGGAGGTCTGGATCCCGTCCGACCTGGCGTATGGCGCACAGGGCGCCGGCGGCGCCATTGGCCCGAACGAGACCCTGAGCTTTACCATCGAGCTGATGGAAATCGTTCCCGCGAAAGCAAAGTAGAGTGCGTATCCCGGAGCCTGCGGAGCGGGCATCCGGGACCGCGCGCGCTCGCGAACACCGCTGCCGGCGGTGTTCGAAGGATGCCGCCGGCCCCGGACGGCGGCTCTGCCCCCTCCGGGGAACACTCTCAACCTGCAAATAAAAGCATGTTTCCCGGCCGCCGCAGAGCGGTGGGCCGGGACCGCTCGCTCTCGCGAACACCATTGCCGGCGGTGTTCGAAGGATGCCGCCGGCCCCGGATGGCGGCCCCGCCCTCTCCGGGGTTCACCGTCACCTGATCTTGGTGCGACGTCCGCGGTTCAAATCGCCAGATCGCGGGTGTGATAGTCGCGGATCACCCGGTCGAACGTCTCCGGCGTCAGGCGGAACTCGTCCTCCAGCCCTGCGAACGGCTTGTAGGCGAACGGTGGTTCGTCCGGATGGGTCTGGTGGCGGGCGTCGATGGCGACCTGGATCACGGCCGAGCGGTCGAACACCCGCTGCTCGTCATAGACGAGTTCGCTCGATTCCATGCTGAGCGCCGCCTTCTGCCCCAGCACCGACGTGCGGCGGTGGAAGCCGAAGGTCAGCGAGATGCGCAGATCGGGCGAGGTGTTGGCGAACGAGCCGTGCACCATCTGGCGGTTGACGATGGTCACGTCGCCGGGGTTGCAGACCAGCGGCACCGCGCCCGGCAGCTTCTCGTCGCCGCCATTGGCCGCGACCATGCCCTTGATGTCCGCCTTGCCGCCCTTGTGCGTGCCGGGCACGACCCAGAGGCAGTTGGCCGGCGTCGTCGGGTACAACTGCACCTGAAAGTTGAAGCCGTGAATGCCTTCGTCCCAGTCCGGGTTGGTCCAGTGGGTGACGCCGTCCTGGTGCCAGGACACCGAGCCGCCCAGGCCCGGTTGCTTGACGAAGATGGCATCGTTGAACGGCACGAAGTCGTCGCCGTTGATGGACGCGGCGACGGCCAGCAGGCCCGGATGGCCATAGACCCGCAGGCCGGCCGGCATGGTCTGGCACATGGCGTACATCAGGAACACCACATGCTCCGGCGCATCCGCATCGGCCTGGGGCTGGGCCATCTGGGTCGGATGCCGCCCGCCCAGCACGGCCGTGCCGCCCCAGGGGTCGGCCAGGGGCTTGGTGTAGCGGTAGGGGAAGCGGGCGAAGTCCAAGCCCATGGCCGGACGGCCCTGCCGGTCCACTTTCGCGTCGGGGCCGACGGGCGCGCGCTCCAGCATGTTCTGGGCATCGGCGCGCAATTCCTCGACCTCGGCCGCGTCGATCACGCCTTCGAAGATATAGTAGCCGTGCTTCCAGTAGGCGGCGACGATGTCCGGGTGCAGCTTGCCGTCTGCGGTCAGGCGCAGCGGGCCGCGATTGCCGATTTCGGCGGCGAGGCGCACGCCTTCCTTCTGATAGGCGGCCATGCCGGCGGCATGCTCGGCCTGGGTGAGGGGTTTGGGGGTGGCGACGGTGCCAACGACATCATTCATGGCGCGTTCCTCTCGGGAGGTTGCTTTGCGTCATTTCTGCTGAACCGCGCCGTGCAAGGCAACCGGAATATTGTCCCCCAGGGGGTGGAGCCGCCGCGATGCACCCCGGAGGTGGCGGAGCCGCCGTGATGTACCCCAGAGGTGGCGGAGCCGCCATCCGGGGCCGGTGTCGTCCATCGAACACGGTCACCGGCGGTGTTCGCTCCCGCCAAGCGGTCCCGGCCCACCGCTCCGCGGCGGCCGGGATACGCGGTCACTCGGCTGCGACTGCGGCCTGTTCCGCCGCGATCTCTTTCGCCTTCGCCTCGATCAGGGCCACCATATGGTCGACGATGTCGGCGTTTTGCAGGCGGTGGTCCGGCTGGCCGGCGACATAGACCATGTGCGTGCCCTTGCCGCCACCGGTAATGCCCAGGTCGGTCTCCCGCGCCTCGCCGGGGCCGTTGACGACGCAGCCGATCACCGACACCGTCATCGGCGTCGTGATGTGGCCGAGGCGCTGCTCCAGCACTTCCACCGTCTTGATGACGTCGAACTGCTGGCGCGCACACGACGGGCACGAGATCACGTTGACGCCGCGATGGCGCAGGCCCAGCGACTTCAGGATGTCGAAGCCGACCTTCACCTCCTCGGTCACGTCGGCGGAGAGCGAGACCCTGAGCGTGTCGCCGATGCCGGCCCAGAGCAGCGCGCCCAGCCCGATGGCGCTCTTCACCGTGCCGGTGCGCAGGCCGCCGGCCTCGGTCACGCCCAGGTGCAAGGGATAGTCGCAGACCTCCGCCAGTTGCTGGTAGGCCGCGACCGCCAGCATCGGGTCCGATGCCTTGCAGGAGATCTTGAACTCGAAAAAGTCGTTGTCTTCCAGGATTTGGATGTGGCGCTGGGCGCTTTCGACCATGGCTTCGGGGCAGGGCTCACCATAGCGCTCCAGCAGGTCGCGCTCCAGCGAGCCGCCGTTGACGCCGATGCGGATCGAGCAGCCATGGTCCTTCGCCGCCTGGATCACCTCCCGCACCCGGTCGTTGGAGCCGATATTGCCGGGATTGATGCGCAGGCAGGCCGCGCCAGCCTCCGCGGCCTCGATGGCGCGGCGATAGTGGAAGTGGATGTCGGCGACGATGGGCACGCGGGCCGCCTTGCAGATCGCCGGCATGGCCGCGGTCGATGCCTCGTCGGGGCAGGAGACGCGGACGATATCGGCGCCGGCCTCCTCGGCGCGGCGGATCTGGTCGATGGTGGCGCCGGCGTCGCTGGTCAGTGTGTTGGTCATGGTCTGCACCGTGATCGGCGCATCGCCGCCGACCGGCACGTGGCCGACCATGATCTTGCGGGACTTGCGGCGAAGGATCTGGCGATAGGGGCGAAGGGTCATGCGAACCGTTCCCTTGAGCGACGACGCGGTCGGTGAGCGCCCCCTATACCCGATCATGGCCCGCCGAACCAGTCGCACCCCGCCGCAGGCCGGGCGCCTGTCCACGCGGCGACGGCCGGCGCGCTTTCGGTCTTGGTGCCGCGGGGATCGAAATGGTAGCGTGATCCCTCAAGCGTTGGCCCCGCCGCGCGTTTCCGCGATCACAGTCAGCCGAAAGGGCGCATGCGCCATGTCCGACCTGCCAGCCAAAGTCAGCATCCACGAGGAAGGCCCGCGCGAGGGCTTCCAGATCGAAAAAGGGCCGATCCCGACCGCGCGCAAGATCGAGCTGATCGACGCGCTCTCGGAAACCGGTCTGAAAAAAATCCAGGTCGCGAGCTTCGTCTCGCCGCGCGCCGTCCCCGGCTGGGCGGACGCGGATGAGGTGGTGCGCGGCTTCAAGCGCAAGCCCGGCATCAACTACCATGTGCTCTGGCTGAACGAGAAAGGCCTGCAACGCGCCCTGATGCACCAGAAAGAGGGCGCGGGGCTGGACATGTTCGGCTCGATCTCGACCACCGCGTCCGAGACCTTCATGCGCAAGAACACCAATCGCGGCTATGAGGACAATGTCCGTATCCAGGGCAACCAGATCAAAATCTACCAGGAAAACAATATCCCGGTGGTGCGCGCCAGCATCATGACCGCCTTCGGCTGCAATTACGAAGGCCCGGTCGAGGTGGCGACCGTTATCAAGCGCCTCGCCGAAATCCTGGCGCTGGCGGACGAGATGGGCTGCAATATCGAATATGTGAGCCTGGCCGACACGATGGGCTGGGCCAACCCGTCCTCGGTGAAGCGGCTGGTCGGCGCGGTGCGGGACAAATGGCCGGAACTCGGCATCAACCTGCACCTGCACGACACCCGCGGCCTCGGCATCGCCAACGCCTATGCCGGCATGCAGATGGGCGTGACCGAATTCGACTCCGCCGTGGCGGGCCTCGGCGGCTGCCCGTTTGCGGCGCTGAAGGGCGCGGCCGGCAATGTCTGCACCGAGGATCTGGCCTTCCTCTGCGAGGAAATGGGCATCGAGACCGGTATCGACGTCGACAAGCTGGTGGCGGTCGCCCAACTGGCGGAGGAGATTGTCGGCCATCCGCTGGCGGGCTCGCTGATGCATGCGGGCACGCTGACGGCGGCCCGTGCGGCGGCGAAGGCGGCCTAGGCCCTCATCTTCCCCCCGAAATGGTATCGACTGTGCCCCGGCCGTTGCGCCGGGGCCTTCTGCGATAGGGCCTCTGCCGGCCATGCCGACGAAAGAACCCCTCGGTCCCGCGCTGCCGGTGTTGATCGGCGCTGCGGTCATGCTGGCCATGGCGATGGGCCTGCGCCAGAGCCTGGGCATTTTCCTGACGCCGATGACGGCGGACATCGCCCTTTCGGTCAGCGAGTTCACGCTGGCGATTGCGATCCAGAACCTGATCTGGGGCTTCACCCAGCCGGTGATCGGCGCCATGACCGTGCGGCTGGGTTTTCGCCTGCCGATGGTGCTGGGCGGGGTTCTGTTCTGCATCGGGTTGGTGCTGCTGGCGCTGGCAGACGGCTTCCTGATGGTGTTGCTGGGCGCCGGTGTCTGCATCGGCATGGCCATGGCGGCGACCTCGTCCGCCATGGCGCTGGCGGTGTCGTCGCGGGCCGTGCCGGCCTCCCGCCGCAGCCTGATTCTGGGGCTGGTCGGCAGCGCCAGTTCGGTCGGCGCGATGGTGGCGGCGCCGCTGGGGCAGGCGATTAACAGCTATACTGGCGACTGGCGCATCGGCATGGTCGGCTTCGCGTTGCTCGGCCTCTCGGTGATTCCGGCGGCTTGGATCGCCGGCCGGATCGACCGGGTGCACCTGCCGGCCCATGGCGGCAGCGACAGCCTGACCGCCCGCGACGCGCTGAAGGCCGCCCTGCGCCATCCGCCCTTTTTGGTGATGAGCGCCGCCTTCTTCGTCTGCGGCATGACGTTGATCTTCCTGCTGACCCATCTGCCGAATTACCTGGCGATTTGCGGCATGGACCCGATGTTGAGCGCCACGGCGCTGGCGATCATTGGCGGGTTCAACATTGCCGGCAGCATCTTTTTCGGCTGGGCCGGCGGGCGCTGGAACAAGCAGGCGCTGCTGGGCATCATGTATCTGTGCCGGGCGGTGATTCTGACGGCCTATTTCATCGTGCCGCCGACGCCGGAAAGCACGATCCTGTTCGCCGGTTTCATGGGCTTTTTCTGGCTGGGCGTGTCGCCGCTGATCGCCGGATCGGTGATCGAGATGTTCGGGCTGCGCTGGCAGCCGATGTTGCAGGGCGTGACCTTCTTCGTGCACCAGTTCGGCAGCTTCGCCGGCGCGTTCGGCGGCGGCTATGTGTTCGACCTGACCGGCTCGTATGACCTGGCCTGGCGGGCCGGCGTGCTGATCGGGGCGGCGGCGGGCGTCGTGCAACTGACCGTCGCGCTCTGGCGGCCGCCGGCGCGGCCATTGCCGACCGCGGCGTGACCGCTCCCGGCCCCCGGATCGCCACCCTGGTGCCGGATCGTCACCCTGGCGCCGCCATCGGCGCCGCATTTGGGCCGAAAATACCCCATTTGGGTGATGAATCGGTTCGGAAGGCCTGCCTAACCTTTTCCTGCGTTCAACCAACGCCAAGGCATGGGATTGAACGTTGGCGGTTTTCTCGGTCAAGAGAGCGCCGTTCAGGGTGGCGAAACCACGGGGCATGGTCGGGCAGCAACGCAGTTTGAGCCTGGGGAGTCTGGGAGGAAGGGCAACCATTTCCTCCCTCTTTTTTTGTGGTCTCTTGCGGGTCGGTGGCCCTTCGCCCTACCATTCGGCCACTCTGCCGTCAGGCATGTCACACTCTCCCGTAAGGCCATTGATCCCATGCAATTCAGTTTCTCAGCGGAGCAGGAGGAGTTTCGCTCCGTCATCCGCCGTTTCCTGGAGGCAAAATCGCCGACCACGGCGGTCCGCGCCCTGATGGAGGGGGACACCGGCTACGACCCGGAGGTCTGGAAGGCGCTGTCGGCCGATCTGGGCCTGACCGCCCTGCACATTCCAGAGGAATACGGCGGCGCCGGCTTCGGCGTCACCGAACTGGCCGTCGCCTGCGAGGAAATGGGCCGCGCCCTGTTGTGCGCGCCGTTCTTCGCCTCGACGGTGATGGCCGCCACCGCCATCCTGCAGGCGGGCGATGACGACCAGAAGGCCGCCTACCTGCCGGGCCTCGCCGCCGGCGAGACCATCGCCACCCTGGCCGTGGCCGAGCCGAACGGCGGTTGGAACGGCGGCGCCATCGCCATGTCCGCCACCGAATACGGCGCGGTCTATCGCCTTCACGGCAGCAAGAGCTATGTGCTGGACGGCATGAATGCCGGGTTGGTGGTCGTGGCAGCGCGCCTCGCCAACGGCCATCTGGGCCTGTTCGTGGTCAGCGACCTGTCCGACGGCGTGACCCGCACGCCGCTGAAGTCGATGGACCCGACCCGCAAGCTGGCGCGCCTGGATTTCAACAACACGCCGGCGGTGCTGCTGGGCGCGTCCGAAGCCGGGGAGGCGGCTTACGCCAGGGTGTTCGACACCATGGTCGCCTGCCTCGCGGCAGAGATGGCCGGCGGCGCCGAGCGCCTGCGCGAGGACGCGCTGGAATATGTCAACATGCGCGTGCAGTTCGGGCGCACCATCGGCTCGTTCCAGGTGACCAAGCACAAGGCGGCCGACATGCTGCTGGACGTGGAACTGGCCAAGTCCAGCGCCTATGCCGCGGCATCGGCCCTGGACGACGGCGACGCGGACGCCTCGGCCATCGTCTCGCTGGCCAAGGCGCAGGGCTCCGACGCCTATATGCAGACCGCCGTCCACGCCGTGCAGATGCATGGCGGCATCGGCTTTACCTACGACAACGACACCCACATGTGGTTCAAGCGGGCCAAGGCGAGCGAGGTCTTCCTCGGCGATGCCAACTGGCACCGCGAGCGCATGCTGCACCACTGGAGCGCCTGACCATGACCGAGATGGCCGAACAAAACGTCCGCGACGAGGTCCGCGCCTTTCTGGAGGCCAACTGGGACCCGAACCGCTCGCTGATCGAATGGCGCAACATCCTGGTCGATTCCGGCTGGGGCGCACCGCACTATCCGAAAGAATGGTTCGGCAAGGGCCTGCCCGCCGCCATGTCGCTGGTGGTGGACGAGGTGATCCGCGACTTCGGCGCCATCGGCGCCGCCAAGATGGGCATCCGGGTGCTGGCCGGTGCCACCATCCTCGCCCATGGCAGCGACCTGCACAAACAGACCTATCTGCGCGGCATCCTCACCGGCGAGGAAACCTGGTGCCAGTTGTTCTCCGAGCCCGGCAGCGGCTCCGATCTGGCCGGTGCGACCACGCGGGCCGACTTCAAGGACGGCAAGTGGATCATCAACGGCCAGAAGGTCTGGACCACCAGCGCCCACCATGCCGATTTCGGCCTGCTGCTGGCCCGCACCGACTGGGATGCGGTCAAGCACAAGGGGCTGACCTATTTCATCCTCGACCTGCGCCAGCCGGGCGTGGACGTGAACCAGTTGCGCCAGATGAACGGCCACGCCTCGTTCAACCAGGTGTTCATCACCGACGCGGTGATCCAGGAGAACATGCGCGTCAGCGAACTGGGCGAGGGCTGGAAGGTCGCCACCACCACGCTGATGCACGAGCGCCGCGGCGCCGACGGCGCCCGCCGCTATGACCAGAAGATCGACCGGCCGGAGCGCATCTATCAGGAATACAACGAGGAAATCGACCACCAGCTGGCCCCGTATATCTGGTACCCGCAGCGCACGGGCCGGGTCGACCTGCTGATCGAACACGCCAAGGCCGCCGGTCGCTATGAGGACCCGGCGGTGCGCCAGGAAATCGCCAAGGTGCTGGGGCTGGCCAAGTCCGCCGAGTGGACCGCCCGCCGTGCCCGTGCCGCGCAGCAACAGGGCAAGCCGCAGGGGCCGGAAGGCTCCATCGGCAAGCTGGCGGCGAGCCATGTCGCCCGCGCCTCCAACCTCGCGCACACCAAGATCGCGGGGCCGAACGCCATGTTGACTGGCTCCGATAGCTGGATGGACGGCACGATTGCCGAGATTCTGGTCTCGACCCCGGCCATTTCCATTGCCGGCGGCACGGACGAGATTCAGCGCAACATCATCTCCGAACGCATCCTGAAAATGCCGAAGGAGCCGCGCACGGATACCGACCGGCCGTTCCGCGAAGTGCCCCGCAACCAGGTCACCTGAGCCCCGCCTCGCGTCCCCGGACGGTGCACCGTCCCCAGGCTTTCCCGGACGGCGCACCGTCCCCAGGCTTTCCCGGACGGCGCCCTGCGCCGATCCGGGACCTCCCGCGGTGAAGCGCTCCTACGACCGCTGCGAATTCTTCAGCATGCGCCAGCCGACCAGCAGGATCACCGCGCCCAGCACCGAAAACAGAAAATTCCCGATGCCGAAGCCGCCACCGTAAAAGCCGGTCTGGCGCGCGATCAGGCCGCCGACAAAGCCGCCGCCGATGCCGATCAGAATGGTGACGAAAATGCCGCCCGGGTCGCGCCCCGGCACGATGGCCTTGGCGACCACGCCGACGATCAGCCCCATGACGATGGCAATGATAAATCCCATATGCTTGTCCTTGCCGGTGGTGCGGCCGCTTCACGGATGGCCTCTTCCCTAGCCGATTTCAGGCCGGGGTGCCAGCGAGCCCCGCCAGGGTCGGGTGGCCAGCGATAGCGGCCAGGGCCTGCGCCATCACCCGTTCCGGGTCGCGGCCGGCGGCTTCGGCCCGGAAATAGGTGACGTCGTGCAGGCCGATACAGGCCAGAATGGCGGAGAGATAGGGGGTCAGGAAATCCGGCTGGCGCGCCGGTTCGCCCACGAACGCACTGCCGGAGGCGATGCAGACAAAGGTGGGACGGTCCGGCAGCAGCCCGATCTTGCCCTCGGGCGTGCTGCGAAACGTCCGTCCGAACCGCACCACCTGGTCCAGCCACAGCTTGAGCACCGCGGGAACGGTGAAATTGTGCATCGGCGTCGTCAGCAGCAGGGCGTCGCTGGCTTCCAGCTCGGCGATCAGGGTTTCGGAGACCGTCAGCGCCTCCACCTCGCGCGCGGCCTCGGCCGTCTGGTGGGTTCGCATGACGCGCGTGAACGCGGGATCCACGGGGGGAGGGGGCGTTGCTGCCAGATCGCGGCCGATCACCTCCGCCACGCCGCAGTGGACCCGCAACCGCTCCACCACCGCATCGCCCAACCGGCGGCTGAAGGCATCGGCATTCGGGCTACAGTCGAGGCGGAGGAGGGTGTGCATCGGGCGGCGCTCTTCGGTGTAACGGCGGATGGCGAGAGGGTAATCGATCCCGGTAACCGCTGTGAAGGTCAAGGCGCCGCAGAGTGGAGGCGGCGGAACGACACCCTGAGTCCAACCGCCGTTGCGATCGTTTGCTGCTGTTTCCCGGCCGCCGCGGAGCGGTGCGCCGGGACCGGTGTCATCCTTCGAACACCGGCACGGGCGGTGTTCGCACACCGCGAGCGGCCCCGGATCGGCGCTCCGCACCGTCCGGGGAATAGGGGCGGCGCTCCGCACCGTCCGGGGAACAAGAGTATCTCTGGCGCATCCGGGTCGCGCTCGGCCGCGCCGTGGCGTTTGCCGCCGCGTCGGTCCTCAGCCTCAGGCCTCCGCCTCAGCCCTCAGCCTCGGCAATCGCCGCCTGCGCTGCCGCGAGGCGCGCGATCGGCACGCGGTAGGGGGAGCAGGAAACGTAGTCCAGGCCGATGCGGTGGCAGAACGCCACCGACTGCGGGTCGCCGCCATGCTCGCCGCAAATGCCGAGTTTCAGGCCGTCCCGGGTCGCGCGGCCGCGTTCGGCGCCGATCCGCACCAACTCGCCCACGCCCTCCTGGTCCAGGCCGACGAACGGGTCGCGCTCGACAATGCCCTGGCGCTGGTATGCGTCCATGAAGCTGCCGGAGTCGTCGCGGCTGATGCCGTAGGTGGTCTGGGTCAGATCGTTGGTGCCGAAGCTGAAGAATTCGGCGCTTTCTGCGATCTCGCCGCCACGCAGGGCCGCGCGCGGCAGTTCGATCATGGTGCCGACCATATAGGGGATGTCGCAGCCTTTTTCCCGGGCGACCTCGCCGCCAACCCGGTCGATGACGGCTTTCAGGATATCCAGTTCCCGCTTGGTCGCCACCAGCGGCACCATCACCTCCGGCAGCACCGCAATGCCTTCCGCGGCCACTTCGGCGGCGGCCTCGAAAATGGCGCGGGCCTGCATCTCCGTCACTTCCGGATAGCTGATGGCGAGGCGACAGCCGCGATGGCCCAGCATCGGGTTGGATTCGGCAAGCCGCACCGCCCGCTGGCGCACCGCTTCCGGCGTGATGCCGATCACCTCGGCCAGATGGGCGATCTCGTGGTCCTGGTGCGGCAGGAATTCGTGCAGCGGCGGGTCGAGCAGGCGGATGGTGACGGCATAGCCCTGCATGATGCGGAACAGGTCGGCGAAATCCTGGCGCTGCATCGGCAGCAGCTTGGCCAGCGCTGCCCGGCGCCCGGCCTCGTCCTCGGCCATGATCATCTCGCGCATGGCGACGATGCGGTCGGCGTCGAAGAACATGTGTTCGGTGCGGCAGAGGCCGATGCCCTCCGCCCCCAGCGTCCGCGCGGTCTCGGCGTCGGCCGGCGTTTCCGCATTGGCGCGCACGCCCAGGCGGCGGATTTCGTCGGCCCAGCCCATGATGGTCGCGAACTCGCCCGAGACCTCCGGGTCCAGCGTCGGCACCTTGCCGGCCATGATCTCGCCGGTGCCGCCGTCCAGCGTGATGATCTCGCCGGCCTTCACCACGGCGTCGCCGGCAAAGAATTGCTGGCTCTCATAGTCGATGCGGATGTCGCCGGCGCCGGCCACGCACGGCCGGCCCATGCCGCGGGCCACCACGGCCGCATGGCTGGTCATGCCGCCGCGGCTGGTGAGGATGCCGCGGGCCGCGTGCATGCCGTGAATGTCTTCGGGGCTGGTCTCGATGCGGACCAGGATCACGTCCTCGCCGCCCTGCGCCCGCCTTTCGGCCTCGTCGGCGGAGAACACCACTGCGCCGGAGACCGCGCCGGGCGAGGCCGGCAGGCCGTGGCCCAGCAGCGTGCGCTCGGCGTCCGGGTCCAGGGTCGGGTGCAGCAACTGGTCCAGCGAGCCCGGCTCGATCCGGCTGACCGCATCCGCTTTCGAGATCACGCCTTCCGCCACCAGGTCGGCGGCGATTTTCAGCGCGGCCTTGGCGGTGCGCTTGCCCGAGCGGGTTTGCAGCATCCAGAGCCGGCCGCGCTCGACCGTGAACTCGATGTCCTGCATGTCGCGGTAATGGGCTTCCAGCGTGTTCTGGATGTCGACCAACTGCCCGAACACTTCGGGCATGACCTCTTCCATGGCCGGCAGGTCGGAGTCGTGCGCGTTCTTCGCCGCCACGGTGATGTGCTGCGGCGTGCGGATGCCGGCGACCACGTCCTCGCCCTGGGCGTTGACGAGATATTCGCCATAGACCTCGCGCGCGCCGGTCGACGGGTTGCGGGTGAAGGCGACGCCGGTGGCCGAGTCCTCGCCCATATTGCCGAACACCATGGCCTGGACATTGACGGCGGTGCCCCACTCCTCCGGAATGTCGTTCAGGCGGCGATAGACGACGGCGCGCGGCGTCTGCCAGCTGGCGAACACGGCGCCGATGGCACCCCAGAGCTGCGCCCGCGGGTCCTGCGGGAAGGGCTCGTCCAGCTCCTCCACGACCTTGGCCTTGTAGATCTCGACCAGTTCCTGCCAGTCGTCGGCGGAAAGCTCGGTGTCCAGGAAGGCGCCCCGCGTTTCCTTCAGGATGTCCAGTTCTTCTTCGAACACATGATGGTCGATGCCCAGCACCACGTCGCCGTACATCTGGATGAAGCGGCGATAGCTGTCCCAGGCGAACCGGGCGTCGGCGGCTTCGGCCATGCCTTTGACGGTCTCGTCGTTCAGGCCCAGGTTCAGCACCGTGTCCATCATGCCGGGCATGGAGACGCGCGCGCCGGAGCGGACCGAGACCAGCAGCGGATTGGCCACGTCGCCGAAGCCGCGCCCGGTCGCGGTCTCCACCTTGGCCAGCGCCGCCTCCACCTCATGCGCCAGCGCGCCCGGATAGGCTTTGCCGTTGGCGTAGTAATGGGTGCAGACATCGGTGGTGATGGTGAAGCCCGGCGGCACCGGCAGGCCGAGATTGCTCATCTCGGCCAGGTTCGCGCCCTTGCCGCCCAGCAGGTTGCGCATGGAGGCATTGCCCTGGCTGTTGCTGCCACCGAAGCTGAAAACCCATTGGCTCATGGTCATTTGGCTCCTGCCGTTCCTTGTCGTCCGTACGGGGCGCGCCTGTCTCCTTGCGTCATTGCGAGAAGCCGCAGGCGACGAAGCAATCCAGGACATGCGCTACGGTCTCATCCGCCGGCCTGGATTGCTTCGCCTCCGGCTCGCAATGACGGTGGAGAGTCGAACTTTACCCCTCGATCACCGCAAAATCGGCCACCTGGCTCATGGTATCGGTCATCTGGCCCAGCAGTTTCAACCGGTTCGCCCGCAAGGCGGGATCGTCGGCATTCACCGTCACCTGGTCGAAAAACGCATCGGTCGGTCCGCGCAGACGGGCCAGCAATTCCATGGCGCCGTCGAACTCCTCCGCCTTCAGCGCCAGCGAGAGGCCGGCCGAGGCCGCGTTGAGGGCGTCGGCCAGCGCCGCCTCCGCGGTTTCCGCGAACAGGCGCTCGTCCGGCAGGCCGCTCTGGCGGGCGCCGTCCTTCTTTTCTTCGATGGCGACGATATTGCCGGCGCGGCGATAGGCGGTCAGCAGGTTGGCGCCGTCGTCTGTGTCGAGAAATGCCGAGAGCGCGGCCACCTGGGCCATCAGGCGCACCAGATCGTCCTGCGCCTCCAGATTGAACACCGCGGCGACACGGTCGTGGCGCACGCGCTGCTCGCGCAGATGCACTTTCAGCCGGTCGGCGAAGAAGTCCAGCAGCGCGGAGGCGGTCTCGTCGGCCGAATGCTCGCCGGAGAGCATG
Organism: Alphaproteobacteria bacterium; assembly: GCA_020638555.1. Classification (NCBI taxonomy): domain Bacteria; kingdom Pseudomonadati; phylum Pseudomonadota; class Alphaproteobacteria; species Alphaproteobacteria bacterium. The sequence goes on from JACKII010000002.1 coordinate 1,046,441, forward strand.
CCGCCATAGGCCTCGTGTGCATAGAGGAAGGCGTTGCGGAGCGGCAGGCGCAGGCCGTTCTCCAGGATCAGCCGGATCACGCCCAGCGCGGCCCGGCGGAGCGCGAACGGGTCGCGGCTGCCGGTCGGCTTCTCGTCGATGGCGAAAAAGCCCACCAGCGTGTCGATCTTCTCCGCCAGCGCCACGGCGACCGAGACCGGCGCGGTCGGGCAGGCGTCGTTCGGTCCCTGGGGGGCGTAGTGTTCGGCGATGGCGTCTGCAACCGCCGCGTTCAGGCCCTCGCCGCGGGCGTAATAGCGGCCCATGACGCCCTGGAGCTCCGGGAACTCGCCGACCATGCCGCTGGTCAGGTCCGCCTTGGCGAGCGTGCCCGCCTCCATGGCCTTGTCGGCCTCGCATCCGGGAATGAACTTGGCCAGCATGCCCGCCAGCGCCGCGATGCGCAGCGTCCGGGCGCCGAGCGTGCCGAGGCGGGCATGGAACACCACGTTTTCCAGCGCCGGCACCCGGCTCGCGAGGCTGTGGCGCCGGTCCTGGTCCCAGAAAAACTTGGCGTCGGAGAGCCGGGCACGCAGCACCCGCTCATTGCCGGCAACCACCGCCTTGCCACCGTCCGCAGTCTCGCGGTTGGCGACGACGGCAAAGCGCGGCGCGAGCCGGCCGTCGGTTGTTTCCAGCGCGAAATATTTCTGGTGCTCGCGCATGGAGGTGGTCAGCACCTCCGGCGGCAGGTCCATGAACTCGCGGTCGATCCGGCCGACGAGGACCACCGGCCACTCGACCAGACCGGTGACCTCGTTCAACAAGCCGGGATCGGGGCGCAGGGCCAGGTTTTCCGCTGCGGCGGCCGTTTCCAGCCCGCCGGCGATCTTTGCCTTCCGCTCGTCCTGGTCGAGCATGACCTTGTGGTCGAGCAGCGCCTGCTTGTACTGCGCGAAATTCTCGATCGGGATCGGGCCGCGCGCCATGAAGCGGTGGCCCTCGGTTTCCGCTCCGAACGCCCGCTCGCCGAGCCCGCCGCCCAGGTCGAGCGAGCCGGCCAGCGGCTGGCCGCCGAACACCACGTTGATGCGCTGCAACGGCCGCACATAGCGAAAGGCGCCGTCGGCCCAGCGCATAGACTTCGGCCAGGGCAGGGCGCGGATGGCGTCGGCGATCATGGCCGGCAGCACCGCCGCGGTGGCCTGGCCCTCGATCTTCGAGACCGCGAACCAGAACTCGGCCTTGCCGACGGTGCGTTGCTCGCACTGGTCCAGCGAGGCGAGGCCGGCGGCGCGAAGGAAGCCCTCCACCGCCTTGTCGGGCGCGCCGACCCGCGGTCCCTTGCGTTCCTCGGTCCGGTCCGGCTGGCGTTCGGCCAGGCCCTCCACCACCAGCGCGAGGCGGCGGGGCGTGACATAGGCCTTGGCACCCTCAAAGGCGAGGTGGGCGTCCTGCAACCGCTTCACCACGGCGCCCTGAAAGTCCCGCGCCGCCTGTTCCTGCATGCGCGCCGGGATTTCCTCGGAGAGGAGTTCGATCAGCAATTCGGCCATGATTCTACTGTGCCTCCCCAACGACCGTCATTGCGAGGAGCGCAGCGACGAAGCAATCCAGATCGACGATACCGTCACGCTGCGAAGCCACCCTGGATTGCTTCCCCCGGCCCCAGGCCGGGGTCGCAATGACGTCCAAGGAGAAGGGGGGGGGCGTACCGGTCCGTGTTGAGAGATGCAAACAATCCATCACGCCGCCTCCTCGACCAGATGGCCGCGCGCCTTGAGCCAGCCGGCGGCCGCCCCCCGCGCCAGCGCCCGCACGCGGCCGATATAGGCCTGCCGCTCGGTCACGCTGATGACGCCGCGGGCGTCCAGCAGGTTGAAGGTGTGGCTCGCCAGGATGCACTGGTCGTAGGCGGGCAGGGGCAGCCCCACCGCCAGCAGCTTCGCGCTCTCGCGCTCGGCGTCCTCGAAATGGCGGAACAGGGTGGACGTGTCCGCATGCTCGAAATTGTAGGCGCTGAACTCGCGCTCGCTTTGCAGGAACACGTCGCCATAGCGCAGGCCGGCGCCGTTGAAATCCAGGTCATAGACGTTCTCGACGCCCTGGATATACATGGCCAGCCGCTCCAGCCCGTAGGTGATCTCGCCGGAGACGGGGGTGCAGTCGAAGCCGCCCACCTGCTGGAAATAGGTGAACTGCGTCACCTCCATGCCGTCGCACCAGACCTCCCAGCCCAGGCCCCAGGCGCCCAGGGTCGGGCTTTCCCAGTCGTCCTCGACAAAACGGATGTCGTGATAGTCCGGGTCGATGCCGATGGCTTTCAGCGAGCCCAGATAAAGGTCCAGAATGTCCTCCGGGTTCGGCTTCAGGATCACCTGGAACTGGTAGTAGTGCTGCAGCCGGTTCGGATTCTCGCCATAGCGGCCGTCGGTCGGCCGGCGCGAGGGCTGCACATAGGCGGCCTTCCAGTGCTCCGGCCCCAGCGCACGCAGGGTGGTCGCCGGGTGAAAGGTGCCGGCGCCGACGCACATGTCGTAAGGCTGCAACAGGGCGCAACCCTGCGCGCCCCAATAGCGTTGCAACGCCAGGATCATGTCTTGAAACGACAATGGAGCATCGGCCACGGGCGAACCCTCGCTTGAGCGGGCGGTATGGTGCGGTGCACCAAAGTCCGGGAACGTGACGGATTCAAGACGCCCCAACGCCGCAGACCGGCGAAGTTTGGCCTCAACCGCCAAACAAATTCTTGAACAGGGTAAAGATGGCGGTCGCCGCTCCGGTCGGTGCATCCTCGCCGCTGATCACCACCTGGTGCACCAGCGGCCAGACCACCGTGATGCTGTAGCCCACGAACAGCCGGCGCAGCGTCTCCGGGCCGATCACCCAGGTATCGACCTGGCGCACTGCATAATGGCGGTTGGAGAGGTCCGCGATTTCCCGCCGCAACGCGTCCCGGCTTTCGATGTCCTCGGCCTGGCGCTCGGCGTGGTGCCGGTCGGCGATGCGCGATTCCAGTTCCCGCAGCAGCGGTTCGAACTCGTCCCGCTTGATCGCCGCCACCCAGCGGTGCAGGTGCCAGAGCGGCGACAGGAAGGCCAGCCAGAGAAAAGCGACGGCGACGATCCAGACCCCGATAAACGGATTGGACCAGTGGTCATAGGTCCGCCAGCAGCCTTCGGCCCGGCCCCAATAGGGGATGATCAGCCACCAGATGAACAACCAAAGCACCGCCGGCAGGGTCAACAGCGCCTGACTGGTCAGGAAGCGGGCGAAAGGCTGCAGGCCGCAGCGCTGGTCGCTGTGGCCGGGCAGGGGGCTCAACTGGGCACCCAGGCTTTTCAGGCGGGTCAACGCCAGTCCATACCCGGCCGCGCGGCCCAGGCGAATGCCGGCCAGCGCCCCGCAGCCGGTCATCACCACCAGCATCGTCAGCAGGTTCGTCACACAGGCGGGCCTGCGCGCGCGCCAGGCACTGTCGGTCAGCACCTTGAGGGAATAGCAGGATGAACCCGGGCGGTCGGAAAACGCATCCTGCAAGGTTGCCCCCACCAGCGCCGCGGCCATCACGAAGAAGACGATGGCGCACGAGATCCTCGCCACGCGTTTCACGAACCCGTCCAACTCCGACGTCATCTGATCGGCCGTCTTGTCCGCGACCAGCACGCCGCTGCGGCAGACCTGGCGCAGCAGGCTGTGGAAGCGCCGCTCCTGCTCGGTGCTGTAGATGCCGGTGATGACGAAGGTGGCGACCCCGGTCAGGAACATGAAATCCCAGTTGCACCAGAGCGTTCCGAACGCCTGCCACTCCAGCCAGGTCCGCCAGGCCAGAGCCAGCCCGATCAACCCGAACGTGCCGTACCAGAGGGCATATTGCTCCGGTTCGAAATAGCGGGAGACAAAGCGGACGACGGGCATGGACCGTCCCATTGCGAAGGGGTTGCGCAGCTAGGTATGCAAAATTGCCGCAGCTTCGTGTTGACACTGCGACGATAGTAGCAGACGCTGCCGCCAAACCAACAATGTCAGAGGATTTGCCCGAATGCCCATTGATTGGAAAGAGGCGACCCACGCCATTGCCGGCACCAATGTTCGGGTGCGGGAGGCGGGCAGCGGCGCGCCCGTGGTGGTGTTGCATCACGACATCGGCACGCCCGAGCGCCTGCCCTTCTACGACGCCCTGGCGGCCCGCTATCGCGTCATCCTGCCGATCCATCCCGGCTGGGGCCTGACCAGCGAGCGGCCGGAATGGGCGCGCTCGGTCCGCGATATCGCCGTGATGTACCGGATGTTTCTGGCGACCCAGATCGCGGAAAAACCGCACCTTGTCGGCCTCGGCTTCGGCGGCTGGATCGCGGCGGAAATGGCGACCATGGCGCCCAACGACACCGGCAAGCTGGTGCTGGTCGGCGCCATGGGCGTGCAGCCGAGCGAGGGCTTTATCATGGACATGGCCATTCACGGCTATCTGGACTACGCCCGCGCCTTTTTCCACGATCCGGCCAAGTTCACCGAGGTCTGGGGCGAGCCGGACGGCGACATGCTGGAGAATTTCGACATCTGCCGCGAGATGTGCTTCCGCACCGCCTGGAAGCCGTACATGTTCAGCCACACCCTGCCGAACCTGCTGCAATCGGTGCCGAACCCGGCCCTGCTGGTCTGGGGCGATCACGATCAGGTGGTGCCGAAGAGCAGTTGCGAGCGCTACCTCGCCGCGCTGCCGAACGCCCGCGCCGAGACGGTCGCGAACTGCGGCCACGCCGTCGACATGGAAAAGCCCGATCACCTCGCCGGCCTGATCGGCGACTTCCTGAACGCTTAAGGGAAGGAGACCCCGCTCATGGACCTGCTCTATTTCACCGAACAGCCGATGTCCGCTTATCCCGAGGAAGCCGGTCGCGACTTCGGCGCCACGGCGCTGATGTTCTCGAACAAGCACTTCGACCCGAAGGAAGGCAGCCGCCTCTACAACGAGTTCATCGAGCAGTACAAGCTGGCCGAGGAAGTCGGCATCGACGGCATCATGCTGAACGAGCACCACAACGCGCCGTTCTGCATGCAGGCCAAGGCCAACATTTTCGCCGCCATCCTGGCGGCCGTGACCGAGCGCGTGAAGATCGTCATGCTCGGCAACCCGCTGCCGCTCTCCGAAAACCCGGTGCGGCTGGCCGAAGAGCTGGCGATGATCGACATGATCTCGAAAGGTCGCCTTGTCTCCGGCATTGTCCGCGGCGGCGGGCAGGAGCAACTCGCGGCCGGCGTCAACCCCGCCTACAACCGCGAGCGCTTCGAGGAGGCGCACGAGGTGCTGATCCGCGCCTGGACGGAACAGGGGCCGATCCGGCACGAGGGCAAGCACTACCAGAACCGGGTCATCAACCCCTGGGCGGTGCCGCTGCAAAAGCCCTATCCGCGCATCTGGGTCCCGGGCGTCATCAGCCGCGAGACCATCGTCTGGGCCGCGAAGCAGCGCTATCCCTATGTGGCGCTGAACACGTCCATCGAAGACACCAAGAAGATCTGGGATTTCTACGATTCGATCGCCGCCGAAGCCGGCTACACCGCCGGGCCGGAGAATCGTGGCTACCTGATCCAGGTGCACATCTCCGATTCGGAGGAAAAGGCGGAAAAGAACGCGCGCCAGTTCCGCTGGATGCAGGGCGAGTTCACCGGCCTCGCCCATCCGGTCTGGTCGACGCCGTCCGGTTATTCCTCGCCCAGCAACCGCCGCGCCTTCGTCGAGTTCGCGGCGGGCCTGAAGGCGAACCCGCGCGGCCAGACGACGTTCGAGCAGCAGGTCAACGACATGCGCATCATCTACGGCACGCCGGACCAGGTGGTGGCGAAGCTCAAAATCATCCTGGAGCAGACCCGGCCCGGCATCCTCGCGCTGTGGGGCAATGACGGCAAGGTCAGCCAGGAGGACTCGCTCACCTGCATCCGCCTGATGGGGCAGGAGGTGTTCCCGGCCATCCGCGAGATCGCCAAGGAACTGGACCTGAAAAGCCCGGACGAGGCCGGCGCGCCGGTGCATCTGCGCTATTCCAAGGACCTGCGCAAACCCTCGGTCGCTGCGGAATAGGGGGGGCGTCTGCGCTCCCAATTTTGGGTGCGACGCCGGCCCCGGGCGAGGCGGAGCCGAGACCGGGGCCGGCGTCGTCCATCGAACGCCGCCGCCGCGTCTGTTCGAGAGAGCAACCGGTCCCGGATGCCCGCTTCGCAGGCTCCGGGACACAGTCTACCCCGTCACGAGTCGACGTTTTCGATGTCCGGCGTCAACTCCTGCCCCGCCGGCTCTTCCGGCTGGGTGGTGAAGCCGGTGAGGTCGGTCATGGCGTGGCGGTCGCGGGCAATCGCGACCTCGCTGCGCGCATAGCAAGTCAGCAACTCCGCCAGCGAGCGCAGCGCGTGCACATGGATGCGCTCATAGCCATGGCTGGCGTCGACGCCAAAGGTGACCAGCGCCGTGCGCACGTCCGCCCCGGCTTCCACCGCCGACGCGCTGTCGGAGCGGTAGAACCGGAACACGTCCTTCTGGAAGCGGATGTCGTTGTCCCGGCAGAGCGCCGCCAGCTTGCGGGTCAGGTGGTAGTCGAACGGGCCGGTCATGTCGGCCATCGAGATGGTGACGCCGAATTCCGCGGAATTCTGCCCCGGCGCCGACGTGCCATTGTCCACAGCCACCAGCGAGGCGATGTTCGGCAGCAGGATCGAGGCCGCACCGTGGCCGACTTCCTCGGCAATGGTGAACATCCAATAGATGTCCACCGGCGGCGGGTCCGCCTGTACCATGGCCTGAATCGCCGCCAGCATGATGGCGACGCCGCCCTTGTTGTCCAGATGGCGCGAGACGATGAAGCCGTTGTCCAGGAATTCCGGCTGCGGGTCGATGGCGACGATGTCGCCCACCTCGATGCCGAGCCGGTGAACGTCCTCGGGGTTCATGGCATAGGCGTCGATGCGCAGTTCGACATACTCCCAGCCGACCGGCAGCGTATCGACATCGTCGCCATAGGTGTGGCCGGAGGCCCGCAGCGGCAGAATGGTGCCGCGATAGGAGCCGGCGTCGGTAAAGACGGTGGTGCGGGCGCCTTCGGCAAAGCGGGCCGACCAATGGCCGATGGGCACCACTTCCAGCCGCCCGTTCGGCTTGATCGCCTTGACCTGCGCGCCCAGCGTGTCGACGTGGGAGACGATGGCCCGCGCGGACGTCATGGCCTCGCCGGGCAGGCGCGCCCGGATGGCACCGCGCCGCGTCAACTCGTAATGGACGTCCATCCGGTCCAGCTCGCCGCAGACATAGCGGACCACGGAATCCGTGTAGCCGGTGGGACTGGGGATCGCCAGCAGCGCTTCCAACTGGTAGCGCAGATAGTCGATGTCGATGGTCAGCCGTAGCGGCGCTTCGCTCATTCTGGACTCCGGGCCCGGGCCTGGCGGGCCGATGCGGGGATGCTGAGGGGAAACAGCAGGTCGATGAAGCGTTCGGCGGTCGGTTGCGGCTCGTGATTGGCCAGGCCCGGCCGCTCGTTCGCCTCGATGAAAACATAGTCCGGCTGGCGCGGCCCCTTGACCATCAGGTCGATGCCCGTCACCGGGATCTCGATGGCGCGGGCCGCCTCGATGGCGGCATTGATCAGCGTCGGATGGGTTTCGGCGGTGACGTCGTGGATCGTGCCGCCGGTGTGCAGGTTGGCGGTCTTGCGCACCACGACCTCCGTGCCGCAGGCGGGCACGGAATCGTAGGTATAGCCCGCCGCCGCCAGGCACCGTTCCGTTTCGTCGTCCAGCGGGATCCGGCTTTCCCCGCCGGTTGCCGCCGCCCGCCGCCGGCTCTGGCTTTCGATCAGGCGGCGGGCGTTGGCACTGCCGTCGCCGACAATGCGGGCGGGACGGCGCAGGGCGGCGGCCACCACCTTGTAGTCGATCACCACCAGCCGCAAATCCTGGCCTTCGAAACAGGCTTCCACCACCACGTCAGGGCAGAGCGTGCGGGCGCGCTCGATGGCGGCGGCAATTCCGGCGGGCTCGGTCAGCCCGACGGAGATGCCCTTGCCCTGTTCGCCCCGCGCCGGCTTGACGACCACGCTGCCATGCTCGGCCACGAAGGCCTGCACGGCCTCCGGCGTCGGGTCGGTCAGTTGCGCCGGCACGCGCACGCCTGCCGCCTCCACCAGGCGGCGGGTCAGGCGTTTGTCGTCACAGATGGTCATGGCGACGGCGGAGGTGAACTCGCTCAACGACTCGCGGCAATGCACGCTGCGCCCGCCATAGGTCAGGCGGAACAGGTTGGCTTCGGCATCGGTCACGGTCACGGCAATGCCCCGCCGCTTTGCCTCGTCGGTGATGATGCGGGCATAGGGGTTGAGGCTGGCATCTTCGGCGCCGCCGGTAAACAGGCGCTCGTTGATCGGGTTCTTGCGCTTCACCGCGAACACCGGCACGCGGACGAAGCCCAGCTTCTCGTAAAGCGCGATGGCCTGGGTGTTGTCGTGCATCACCGACAGGTCCATGAAGCTGGCGCCGCGGGCGGTAAAATGGTCCGCCAGCCGTCGCACCAGGCTCTCGCCGATGCCCGCATGCGGGGCATCCGGCGCCACCGCCAGGCACCAGAGCGAACTGCCCCGTTCCGGGTCCTCGAAACAGCGCGCATGATCCAGCCCCATGACCGAGCCCAGAATCGCCCCGGTCTCCGCATCCTCGGCCACGAACACGGTCATGGAGCGGGCATCGCGATGCGACCAGAAAAACTCGGTCGGCACGGTCACCATATTGTGGGCGGCATAGATGGCGTTGACCGCCTCCGCATCCCGTCGGGTCGAGAGTCGGCGGATAAAGAAGGTGTGCGGCCGGCGCCGCGCCGGGCGGTAGGTGGAGAGGTCGAGGCGATAGGTGTGCGACGGGTCCAGAAACAGCTCCTGCGGCGCCCGGGCCAGCAAAACGTGCGGGTCCTGCACATAGAGGGCGATGTCCCGCCGGTCCGGCCCTTCCGCCGCCAGCACCTCCACCACGTCTTCGTTGCGTTCGAAAGTGTGGGCGAAGATCAGGCGCCCCCAGCCGCAATTGACGACCGCGTTCGGCTGGGGCTTGCCCGCCGCCGTCGGCAGGGGGCTGGAGCCATACTGGCGTTGGCGCCGGAAGCGGTGCTCATAGGCACCGCGGCGGCGCTGCGCACTCGGATCGCGCATGTCAGACTCCGTGTTGCTGTAGCCACAACTCCAACAGCCCCACCTGCCACAATTCGGAGCCGCGCAGGGGCGTGATGTGGTCGGTCGGGTTGGTGAACAGCCGGTCGAGATACTCGGGTCGGAACAGCCCGCGTTCGCGCGCCGCCGGCGCGGTCAACGCATCCCGCACCATGTCGAGATAGGGGCCCTGGATGTATTTCAGGGCCGGCACCGGGAAATAGCCCTTGGGCCGGTCGATCACGGCCGACGGGATCACCCGGCGCGCGGCGGCCTTCAGCACGCCCTTGCCGCCATCGGCCAGCTTGTGCTCGGCCGGGATGCGGCCGGCCAGTTCGACCAGTTCGTGATCCAGAAACGGCACCCGCGCTTCCAGACCCCAGGCCATGGTCATGTTGTCGACCCGCTTCACCGGGTCGTCCACCAGCATGACATTGGTGTCGAGCCGCAGCGCCTTGTCCACCGGATCGTCCGCGCCGGCGCGGGCAAAATGCTCGGCCACGAAGGCGAGGCTCTCGTCCCTGTCGGCCAGATAGGCCGGGGTCAGGTGTTCGGCCAGGCGGGCATGGCTGCGGTCGAAAAAAGCGGCGGCATAGTCGCTGACGGCCTGGTTGGAGTTGGCGAGCGGCGGATACCAGTGATAGCCGCCGAACACCTCGTCCGCGCCCTGGCCCGACTGCACCACCTTGATGGTCTTGGAGACCTCCCGCGACAGCAGGAAAAAGCCGATATTGTCATAGGAGACCATGGGCTCCGACATGGCCTGGATCGCCAGCGGCAGGTTCTCCCGCATCTCCTCCGAAGGGATGAAGATCTGGTGGTGGTTGGTGCCGTAGTGGTTGGCGATCAGGTCGGAATACTGGAACTCGTCGCCCCGCTCGCCATGCGCTTCCTCGAAGCCGATGGAATAGGTGGCGAGATGTTTTTGCCCTTCCTCCGCCAGCAGGCCGACGATCAGGCTCGAATCCACACCGCCCGAGAGCAGCACGCCCACCGGCACGTCCGCCACCATGCGCCGACGCACTGCGGTGCGCAGCGCCTCCAGCACCAGGGTGGCCCAGTCCTCGCCGCTGCGCCCGGCGTCGTCTGGCGTGCGCTCGAAGGTTGGCTGCCAGTAGGTGCGGTCGCTGGTGCTGCCGTCCGGCTCGATGGTGCGGATGGTTGCCGGCGGCAGCTTGCGCACGCCCGCCAGCAGGGTGCGCGGCGGCGGCACCACGGCATGCCAGGTCATGTAATGGTGCAGGGCCACCCGGTCGATGCTGGTATCGATACCGCCCGCCGTCAGCAGCGCCGGCAGGGTGGAGGCGAACGCCAGCCGCCGGCCGGTCTCCGCGTAGTAGAGCGGCTTGATGCCGAAGCGGTCGCGGACGAAGAACACCCGCTCGCTGTCGCGCTCGTGCAGGGCGAAGGCAAACATGCCCTGGAGCCGCGGCACCGCCTCCGCCCCCCATTGCGCCCAGGCTTTGAGGATCACCTCGGTGTCGCTGGTGGAGGCGAAGCGGTGGCCCAGGGCTTCCAGCTCGCGCCGCAGCTCCGGGTAATTGTAGATGCAGCCGTTGAAGGCGATGGTCAGGCCCAGATGCGTATCGACGAAGGGCTGGGCGCCCGCTTCCGACAGATCGATGATTTTCAGCCGCCGGTGACCGAAGCCGACGCGGCTGCGCAAATGCACGCCGGCCCCGTCGGGCCCGCGCGGCGCCATCGCATCCACCATCTTCTGAATTCGGGATGCGGACGCATAAGAACCATCAAACAAAATTTCACCGCAAATGCCGCACATCGGCTCGCGTCAAACCTCCAACATGGAAAAAGGATTTAGACAATATAGCGCAATCTTTCCCCGAATTTAAGGGGGGCTGGGCGCTCAAATTTGTCTCATAAACTTTAGGGTAACGATAATTATTCTTTGAATTATAAATCAGAGGAATTTACAGTAAATTCTCATGCGCGGAGAGAGATATTGAAACAATGCATTGCAATACAGCCGGTGTCACGGGCGTTTCTGCAATGGCAAACAACCGCAAGAACTTGTGCGCAATAAGCGGTTGCCGCGACGGTGCGATATCCGACCGGATACGCAATCGAACCTGCGGACCGGTTGCCTCGATCCGGCCCGATTGACCAACGCCAAGCACAATCCCGATAACGTCTACAGCGGGCCTCGGCGCGCCGCTCGGCTGGTGTTTCAGTCCCAGCCGGGCGGGTGCAGCGTGTGCCAGTCCGTGGCGCTCTCATAGGCAGCGCCGGCCTGAACCAGCAGGGCCTCGCTCTGGTGGTGGCCGATGAACTGGAGCGAAAGCGGCAACCCCGCCTCGGACAGGCCGCAAGGCAACGACAGCGTCGGCAGCCCGGCATAGTCGCTCGGCCAGGTGAAGCGACCGTTCCAGGCGCTGCGGTCGGCAGGGATCGGCCCGTAGGAGACTTCCGGCGACACCGGAAACGCCTCCCGCGCGGTCGAGGGGCAAAGGAACAGGTCGATATCGGCCATGATCCGCCGCATCTCGCCATTGCACTCGGTGCGCAGGATGTGGGCGGCGGCATAGTCCATGGCGGTATGCCGGTTGCCGATCTCCAGCCACTGCCGGAACCAGGGGCCATAGTCGTCCGCCCGCGCCGGGAAGAACGCCCGGTGCGCGTCCGCCGCCTCGGCGGTACACAACACCTGCCAGGCTTCCATATATTCGCGCAGTCGCGCCGGCATGGCGACCGGCACGATCTCCGCGCCCAGCCGCGCCATCACGTCGCGGGCGGCGGCGATGCCGGCGGCGAAGTCCGGCGCCAGGTCCTCGCTGGCATAGCGCGCGTCGAAGCCGATGCGCAGGCCCCGGACGCTCCGGCCGACGCCGGCCAGCAGGTCCGGCACCGGATCGGGCAGGGAGGTCGGGTCGCGCGGATCGTGGCCGGCAATGGCCTGGGTGACGATGCCCGCATCCACCGCCGAGCGGGTCAGTGGCCCCACATGGTCCAGCGTCTGCGCCAGGTCGAGCACGCCATGGCGGCTCACCAGCCCATAGGTGGGTTTCAGGCCGACCGTGCCGCACACCGCCGCCGGATGCCGGATCGAGCCGCCCGTGTCGCTGCCGAGCGTCGCAAACGCCAGCCCCGCCGCCGTCGCCGCGCCGGACCCGCTGGACGAGGCGCCGGACCAATGGCTCGCGCGCCAGGGGTTCTCCGGCACCGGAAAGTCCGGGTTGTAACCGGCCATGGCGCCTTCGGTCAGGTTGATCTTGCCCAGCAGCACGGCGCCGGCCGCGCGCAGGCGCTCGACCACGGTGGCATCGAAGTCGGGCACGAAATCCGCCCGCACTTTCAGCCCGCCCATGGTGCGCACGCCCTTGGTGTAGCAAAGGTCCTTCACCGCCACCGGCACGCCGTGCAGTTTGCCGCGATAGCGGCCGGCGGCGATCTCCGCCTCTGCCTGACGCGCCTCCGCCAGGGCGCTTTCGGCCATGACGGTGGCATAGGCCTTGAGCCTGCCGTCCAGCGCGGCGATGCGGGCCAGCATGTGCTCCGTCACCGCCACCGGGGAAAGCCGGCGCGCTTCGATTTCGGCCGCGAGCGCCCGGATGGTCATGTAGTGGATCGGGTCGCTCATGGGATCGTTGCCTTAGGCTTTGCGGATCAGAAAGGTGAAGGTGCCGCCATCCTGCCGGGTTTCTTCCAGCGCATCGCCGGTCATCTCGCAGAAGGCGGGCACGTCCTTGGCTGATGCCGGGTCATCCGCCAGCAGTTCCAACACCGCGCCGCTCGGCAGGGCTTTGAGGGCGCGGCGGGCGCGCAGCACCGGCATCGGGCATTTCAGCCCCGTCGCATCGAGGGTCTGGTCGGCCATGGCGGGGCGTCAGAACCGGTTCAGCGGCAGTTTCAGATAGGAAACGCCGTTGTCTTCGGCCGGCGGCATCTCTCCGGCGCGGATATTCACCTGGATCGAGGGCAATAGCAGGCCCGGCATTGCCAGTTCCGCGTCGCGCTTGGTGCGCATGGCGACGAACTGGGCTTCGTCCACGCCGTCATGCACATGCTTGTTGCTCTTGCGCTGTTCGGCGACCGTGGTTTCCCATGCGATCTCGCGGCCATCGGGGCCGTAGTCGTGGCCGACGAAAATGCGGGTTTCCGGAGGCAGCGCCAGAATGCGCTGGATCGACCGGTAGAGCGTCTCTGCCGAGCCGCCGGGGAAGTCGCACCGTGCGGTGCCGAAATCCGGCATGAAGATGGTATCGCCACAGAACACCGCGTCGCCGATCCGATAGGTCATGCAGGCCGGCGTGTGGCCTGGGGTGTGCATGGCCTTTGCCGGCATCTGGCCGATGGCGAATTGCTCGCCGTCGGTAAACAGGTGGTCGAACTGGCTGCCGTCGGTGCGGAATTCCGGCTCCAGATTGTAGATTTTGGCGAAGCCGGCCTGCACCTCGCCGATATGATCGCCGATGCCGACGCGGCCGCCCAGCGCCGCGCGCACCGCCGGCGCGCCGGACAGGTGGTCGGCATGGACGTGCGTCTCCAGCACCCACTGCACGGTCAGGCCCAGTTCCCGCACCTTGGCCACCACCCGTTCGGCGAAGGTCGTGGCGGTGCGGCCGCTCGCCAGATCGAAATCCAACACCGCGTCGATCACCGCGCACTGCCTGGTTGTCGGGCAGGCGACGATATAGCAGATCGTCGACGTGCCGGCATGCAGCAGCGCATGAACCTCGGGTTTCGGGTCGGACGTCATGGCGGCGGCTCCTCTCACGGTCGGGCGGCTATCATAACAGTATGGCGACGGCGGCGCCTCCCGCCTCTGACAATTTTGGTCGCATTCGCGGCGCTGGCGGGCAGGCAATTGGCGCAATAGGGTCGGTGTGCTAGTGAGTTGCCATCAATCCATATCTGAGGACCGCTCAACCCATGTCCGATCTCGTCACCTACACGTCCGAAGGGCGCATCGCGCACATCCAGCTGAATCGGCCGGAGAAAATGAACGCGCTTTCCAACGGCCTGGTCGCCCAACTGCGCGACCATCTGGAAGCGTTCCAGGCGTCCGACGACCGCGTCGCCATCATTTCCGCCGCCGGCGACAAGGCTTTCAGCGTCGGCGCCGACCTGCGCGAGCCGCCGCGCGATCCGGATCTTTGGGAGTGCATGCCCGGCACCGGCGTCTTCGTCGACAAGCCGATCATCGCCGCCATCCACGGCTATTGCGTCGGCGGCGCCTATTGCCTGGTGCAGTTCTGCGACCTGGCCGTGGCCGACGAGACCGCGGATTTCTTCTATCCCGAGGCGCAGATCGGCTTCTGCGGCGGCCTGATCGCCAGCCATGCCGGCCGGGTGCCCTATAAGGTCGCCATGGAATTCATGCTGACCGGCAAGCATTTCTCGGCCCAGCGCGCCTACGAGGTCGGCATGGTCAACAAGGTCACGCCCAAGGGGCAGGCCATCGAAGGCGCCATGGAATACGCCCGCGTCCTGGCCGATTCCGCGCCGCTGGTGATGGCGGCACTGTCCCGCTTCACCCGCGAAACCGTGCTGCCCCGCGGCCCGTCCGAGCTTTCCGGTCTCGCCCGCAAGCAGCTTTTGCGGGTCTCGCGCAGCGCGGACCAGCAAGAGGGCGGCCGGGCGTTCGCCGAGAAGCGCAAGCCGAACTTTACCGGCCGCTGAGCCGCATCGGGCATTCGACCGGCAGGCTCAGTAGCGCCTGTCGGTCAGAATGTCGACGATCAGGTGGGTCGCCACCGCCATCAGATAGACGTCGCCATCGATGTCGACATAGACATGCCCGCGCGGCGGCCGCCGCCAGCCATAGTCATGATAATGGGTGATGACCCGGTAGCGGACGGAGCGGGAAATGCGTTCGCCGCGCTTCCAGTGCCGGTGTTTGTGGTGGTCGTAGCCCCGGTGTTCGCGCTCCCAGCGGTCCCGTTCCCAGCGGTCGTGGCCGTCATGCCGGCGATCGCGATACTCGCGCCGGTCGTCGCGCCGGTCGTCGCGGCGGTCGTGAACGCGGTCCGCATGGTCCCGGCGACCCTTGTAGTGATCGCCGCCGCGGCCACGGTCGTCCTTTCGGTAGCGGTCGCCGCCGCGGTCGCCATGGTCGCGGTTGGCATCCCAGCGGGGGGACTCGGCAAATGCCGGCCCGCTGCTATAGGGGACCGTGCCGACGGCCAGCATCAACGCGGTGCCGACGGTCGCAACGGTCCGAACCAGAAATCGTTCTGCAAGCATCATTCTATCCCTCTGCGGTAGCGCAGCATCACGTGGGAAAGGAAAACGCAAGTTTCGAGCTTTTTTTGGTTCGTATGGCGGCCGATCAAGCAAATCGACTGCCATATTGTTGCCATAATAATTTAATTGGCCGCGAGCATGACTCGCACAATGCGGCGCGTTGCTTGGGCCATGAGGTAGATGCCGCCGTCGATTTCAATATACACCTGTCCCCGCGGCGGCGCCCGATAACCGCGGTCACGATAGCGTGTAAGCACGCGAACACGCACCGTGTCCGGTACCACGTCACCGCGTTGCCAGTGCTTGCGCTGGCCGGGCGGGATGCAGGAGCCCTTTTTCGCGAGCCCGGGTGGGCAAGCCCGGGGCGGCGGCGTCACGTGCGCCGCTCCCGCAGGCGGGTGCGTGCGATAGTCGGGCCGGGGGTAGGGGCCGCCATCGCGATAGGGGCCGGCACAGGCGGCCAGGGTCAGAAAGGCCGCCGCAGCGGCCCCGAAACGGATGGGCCCGACACGGATTGGCCCGACACGGATTGGCCCGACACGGATTGGCCCGACACGGATTGGCCCGACACGGATTGGCCCGACACGGATGGGAAAGTGGACTGCGTTCATGTTCCTGTCCTCTCACGCACCTCGCATGAAGATAGGAAGCAACCCACCGGTTTGCCAGGAATTCTCCGTGCCGCTTCTGCGGCCTGGCGTTACCAGGTGTCGACCATCGGGCGCTTCTTCCGGTCGCGCGGCGCCGGCGGGCGGATCGAGGCGAGCAGGTTCACCACCCATTTCCGCGTATCCGCCGGGTCGATCACCTCGTCGAGCGAGAAGTTGGTGGTGCGGTTGATGGCCTTGCCGGACTCGTACAGGCCGGCGACCAGCTTTTCGAACAGTTGCCGCCGTTCCTCCGGGTCCGCGACCGCCTCCAGCTCGGCCCGATAGCCCAGCTTCACCTGGCCTTCGATGCCCATGGGCGCAAACTCCCCGGTCGGCCACGCGACGTAGAAATAGGGGAAGCGCAGATTGCCGCCGGCCATGGCGCTCTGACCCAGGCCATAGGCCTTGCGGGTGATGACCGTGAAATAGGGCACGGTCAGGTTGGCGCTGGTCACGAACATGCGGGCGGCGTGGCGCACCAGCGCCGTCTTCTCCACTTCCGGCCCGACCATGATGCCGGGCGTATCGCAGAGATGGACGATCGGAATGTCATAGGCGTCGCACAACTGCATGAAGCGCGCGCCCTTGTCGGAGCCGTCGCTGTCGATGGCGCCGCCCAGGTGTTTGGGATCGTTGGCGATGATGCCGACGGGCCGGCCCTCGATCCGGGTCAGGCAGGTGACGATGGTCTTGCCGAAGCCCTGGCGCAGTTCCAGCACCGAGCCCTCGTCGGCCAGGGTTTCGATCACGTCGCGGATTTCATAGATGCGCAGTCGGTTTTCCGGCACGATATGGCGCATGCGGCGTTGGTCCGGCGCGGTCCAGTCCGGCAGCTTGCCCTGGAAGTAGGACAGATACTTTTTCGCGACCCGCACCGCCTCGGCTTCGTCCTCGACCAGCACGTCGATCACGCCGTTTTTGAACTGGACCTCGGTCGGGCCGATATCCTCGGGCGCGAACACGCCCAGGCCGCCGCCCTCGACCATGGCCGGGCCGCCCATGCCGATATTCGCGTCCCGCGTGGCGATCACCACGTCCGAGGCGCCCACCAGCGAGGCGTTGCCGGCATAGCAGCGCCCGGCCACGACGCAGACAATGGGCACATGGCCCGACAGTTTCATGAAGTGATGGAACGTGTCCATGCCGACGAAGCCGCCATAGTCGTCGTCGCCGGGCCGGCCGCCGCCGCCCTCGGCGAACAGGATCACCGGCATGCGGCCGTCGTCGGCAATGTCGATGCCCTTGTCCGTCTTCCAGTGGTTGTGCACGCCCTGGGTGCCGGCGAAGACCGTGTAGTCGTAGGCCAGCACGACGACGCGCGATTCCGGGTCGCCGAACTGTTCGCCATTCACCTGGCCGACGCCAACTATGATGCCGTCGGCGGGGCTGCGGGTGTAGAGGTCCTCCAGCCCGCGCCGCCGCACCTGGGCCGCCACGACCATGGAGCCGTACTCGATGAACGTGTCGGGGTCGACCAGATCGTAGACATTCTCGCGCGCGGTGCGGTGCCCGGTCTTGCGCCGGCGCGCCACGGCCTGCGGCCGGTTCTCGTCATAGATGCGGGACTTGCGTTCCAGCACCTCGGCCAGGTCCGGGCGGATATAGTCGGGGTCGATTTCCTCCGCCGCCACTTCGGCGTCGCCGGCGGCGTCGGAGGGCTCCAGCGCGATCAGCAACTGGTCCTCCCACAGCGTGTCGCCGGGCTCGACATGCACGGCGCGCACGATGCCGGCGGCCTCCGCCTTGACCTCGTGCTCCATCTTCATGGCTTCCATGACGACGAGTTGCTGGCCGCGCAGCACCGTGTCGCCCTCGGCCACGGTCAGGGAGAGGATGGTGCCTTGCAGCGGCGCGCGCACGGCGATCATGCCGTCCGCCAGGCTTTCCTCCGCGGCGCTGCGGGCGGCGGAGCCCTGTCGGGCGTCCGACTGCCCGAAGGCCAGCACCGCCAGCGGGTCGACGGCATCGACCTTGACTCCTGCCCGGCCGCTGCGGGCGGCACCGCCGCCGGCCTCGGTGGTCGGCGCGAAATAGAGGTGGGGGTGATGCGCGCCCGCCGCCTGCACCAGGGCCGCGGCGTGCGCCTCGACATAGCCGGTATGGGCGCCGCCGCCGGCAACGCCCTCGTCCCGCAGCAGGTTTTGCAGGAAGGGGATGTTGGTCGGCGCGCCCGCCACATGAAACTCGCAGAGCGCGCGATAGCCCTTGGCCAGCACGTCCGGCAGGCTCTGGCTGCTGGTGTGCACGACCAGCTTGGCCAGCAGCGAGTCATAGGCCGGGTTGGTGCGATAGCCGACATAGCCGTAATGATCCACCCGGATGCCGCGGCCGGAGGGCGGTTCGAACGCGCTCAGCACGCCG
Organism: Alphaproteobacteria bacterium; assembly: GCA_020638555.1. Lineage (NCBI taxonomy): Bacteria > Pseudomonadati > Pseudomonadota > Alphaproteobacteria > Alphaproteobacteria bacterium. The sequence goes on from JACKII010000002.1 coordinate 1,064,817, forward strand.
CCGCCGGGGCGGGCTTCGCCGTCGGGCTGCATGGTCTCGGTGTTGACGCGCACCTGCATGGCCATGCCGCGCGGGCTCGGCACTTGCGCGCGCGTCAGCCCCAGATCGGCCAGCGTCTGGCCGCCGGCAATCTGGAGTTGCAATTCCACCAGGTTCAGGCCGGTCACCTCTTCCGTCACCGTGTGCTCGACCTGGAGGCGCGGGTTCGCCTCGATGAAGAAGAACTCGCCGGTATCCGCATCGACCAGGAATTCGATCGTGCCGAGATTCTTGTACCCTGCCGCCGCGGCCAGCCGCATGGCCGCCTCCAGCAACTTGTCGCGCAGCACCGGCGACAGGTCGGGCGCCGGCGCCAGTTCCACGATTTTCTGCCGCCGCCGTTGCAGCGAGCAGTCCCGCTCCCAAAGGTGCGACACCTCGCGACCGTCGCCCACCACCTGCACCTCGATATGTCGGGCGCGGCGCACCAGGCGTTCCACATACAGGTCGCCATTGCCGAAGCCGGAGAGCGCCTCCGACTGGCAGCGGGCGAAGGCCTCTTCCAGGTCGTCCGCGTTCAGCACCGGCCGCATGCCGCGTCCGCCGCCACCGGCCACCGCCTTGACCATGACCGCCCCGCCGGGGCCGAGATCGGCCAGGAAGGCGCGCGCGTCCTCCAGCGCGGTCGGCGCGGCGGTGCCGGGCAGGGTCGGCACGTCCTGTTCCGCCGCCAGGCGCCGGGCGGCGTGCTTGTCGCCGAACAGCTCCAACGCCTCGGGGGAGGGGCCGACAAAGACGATGCCGGCAGCGGCACACGCCCGCGCGAAGGCGGCATTCTCGGAGAGGAAGCCATAGCCGGGATGGATCGCCGTCGCCCCGGTCTCTTTGGCGGCGGCCAGGATCGCGTCGGCGTCCAGATAGGCGGCGACGCCGCGGCCGGACAGTTGCACCGCCTCGTCGGCCTTGCGGGTGTGCAGGCTGGCGGCGTCGTCGGCGGGATAGACCGCGACGGTGGGCAGGCCGAGTTCGGCGGCCGCGCGGACAATGCGCGTGGCAATCTCGCCGCGATTGGCGACGAGCAGCTTTCCCGAGATCATGGGGAACGGGCGTCCTTGGTATCGTTCTGAGTGTTGGCGCAAAGACTAGCGGCCCCGTTTGCATAAGGAAACGGGCGGATGCTTGAACTGTCCCGGACGCGCACGGCCAGGATGGCCGGACGCGATCCGGGACCTCTGGCGGCATAGGGCGCCGGCGCTACGATGGCGACCTCGCCCCGGCCGGAGATCCCGGCCCTCCGCCCGCCCGTGGCGGGCTCCGGCCGGGAAAGGGCGGGGGGCAGGCGTTCGAGCTTTCCCGGACGTGTCCGGCCAGGATGGCCGGATGCGATCCGGGACCTCCGGCGGCATAGGGCGCGGCCGCCGCAGCGACCCGCCCCCGGCGTCAACCCTGCGGCCCGCGCACCAGCCGGCCGGGCCGGGCATCCGTCATCTCGCCCGCCTCGGCGATGATCTGGCCGGCGGCCACGGTGGCGCGATAGCCGTCCGCCCGTTGCAGCAGGCGCTTGCCGCCCTTCGGCAGGTCGTTGGTCATGTAGGGCGCGTGCAGGTGCAGTTTGTCGAAGTCGAGCACGTTCAGGTCCGCTTTCTTGCCCGGCAGGATCGCGCCGCGGTCGCGCAGGCCGTACAGTTCGGCGTTTTCCAGCGTCTGCTTGCGCACCGCCTCTTCCAGGCCGATGCGGGCGCCGCGCGAGCGGTCGCGCACCCAGTGGGTCAGCATATAGGTCGGGAAGTTGGCATCCGAGACCGTGCCCACATGCGCGCCCCCGTCCGACAGTGACATATGCGTGCGCGGATGCACCAGCATGTCGTGCATGACGTCGAAATTGTAGCCGCCATAGTTCGAGAGCGGGAAATACAGCAATTGCTGGCCCTCGTTCTGCAACATCACGTCATAGACGAAGCTTTCCGCCGACATCCCGGCCCGTTCGGCCCGGGCGGCGATGTTTTCCGACTGCGGCGGCTCGTAGTCCGGCGGGTCGCCGAGGGCGAACATGTTGGAGAAGGTGGCGAGGAAGTCCTTCAGCCCGCCATAGTCCACATGCGGTGTCTCCTCCAGCAGGCGGACCTTGAAGCTCGGGTCGCGCATGATGGCGACGCGCTCCTCCAGCGATTTGCGGCGGATGGCGCGATAGCTGGGGTGGAACAGGAACGGGTTCAGGGTCGCCATCAGCCCTTCCAGAATGCCCGCCGGCCGCGGCGCGACGCTGGCGCGGATGTCGAGGCCTTCGTTCGCCTGCGCGTCGACCAGGCTTTGCAACACCTCCTTGTAGTATTCCGGCTGGTTGCGGCGCTGGGCGAACGAGAAGATCAGCGGCCCGCCCGTGGTGCGCGCGATTTCCTTCATCCAGGGGAAATCCGGGTCGCGGCCCATATGGTCGCTGATCATCTGGAACACGCCATGGCCCGGCTTGCGAAAGGCGCGGGCGATGCCGACCAGTTCCTCCGGCGTCGCGTTGGTGCCGGGGATCACCGGCCCGTGCTTCACCTTGTGCAGGATGGTGCGCGAGGTGGTGAAGCCCAGGGCGCCGGCCTGCAACGCTTCCTCGGTCAGCCGGCTCATTTCGGCGATTTCGTCGGCCGTCGCCTCGTCCTCCAGCGCCCGCGCCTCGCCCATGACATAGCAGCGGAGCGCCGAATGCGGCACCTGCGCCACCACGTCGATGCTGCGCTGCTGCCGTTCCAGGCTGTCCAGATATTCCGGGAAGGTCTCCCAGTCCCAGGTCATGCCTTCGTCCAGCGCCGCGCCGGGGATTTCCTCGACCCCTTCCATGACGCGGATGAGAAAGTCGCGCTCGTTCGGGCGGGCCGGCGCGAAGCCGACGCCGCAATTGCCCATGACCACCGTGGTCACCCCGTGCCAGGACGAGGGCGACAGGTCCGGGTCCCAGGTCACCTGGCCGTCATAATGGGTGTGCACGTCGACCCAGCCGGGCGTGACCAGCGCGCCCTCGGCATCGATGTCGCGCCTGGCCGGCCCCAGCTTCGGGCCGACCTCGACGATCCGGCCGTCGCGGACGGCCACGTCGGCGTGAAAGGCAGCGCGGCCGGTGCCGTCGACGACGCGGCCATTGCGGATGACGAGATCGTGCATGTGTGTTCCTCCAACGCTTACTTGTTGAGAAAATTCAGGGCCAGCCCCGGCCGTGGCCATTCCATCGCCACCAGCCGGCCGGTCGAACTGAGCGTGATATAGGCGGTGCGCAGGTCCGGGCCGCCGAAGCAGATATTGGTGGTGGCATGGTCCGGCATCGGCACATGCTCCACCTTGGAGCCGTCCGGCGCGATCACGGTGATGCCGCCATTGTGGATGGTGGCGACGCAGACATTGCCGCCGCCGTCCACCGCCAACGAATCGTACATCTGATAGCCGCCCGGCGCGCAGATCACCCGCCCGGCCTCCTGCCGCGCCGGCACTTTGGGTGCAGCGACCCGCCCCGGCTCCGCCAGCTTGTAGGCCCAGACGCGGCCCGCATGGGTCTCGGCAATGTAAAGCTCGGTCTCGTCGGGCGAGAGGCCGATGCCGTTCGGGTCGTCGAACGGATAGATCGCCTCGACGATGTGCGAGCCATCGGCCTTGGCGTAATAGATGGCGGTCACATCCTTGTCGCGGCGCCGGCGTTTGCCGTGGTCGGTGAACCAGAAGCCGCCGTGGCGGTCGAACACCAGGTCGTTCGGGCCTTTCAGCGGCTCGCCATTGCATTCGGTGTAGAGCACCTCGACCTTGCCGGTCTCCAGGTCGATGCGCTCGATCCGGCCGCCGGAATAGTCGTCCGGCTGGCCGATGGGCAGCAACCGGCCGTCCCGCTCCAGAAAGCGCAGGCCGCCATTGTTGCAGACATAGCATTTGCCGTCCGGCCCGATGGCGGCACCGTTCGGCCCGCCGCCGGGCTCGGCCACCACGGTCTTGGTGCCGTCCGGCGCGACCCGGGTCAGGCGGCCCGCTGCAATTTCCACCAGCACCACGTCGCCGTTCGGCAGCGCAATCGGCCCTTCGGGAAAGCGGAGGCCATCGGTGATGACGCGAAACTCGGGCATGGGTTCGATCCTGGCTCAATCACGGAGCGCCGATTGCACCGCACCCCGAGGCGTTTTGTCCAGTCCGAAAGTCGTAGAAGGATGGAGCGCGCGCCCGCAGGTGCCCTGTTTCCCGGCCGCGCCGGAGCGGTGGGCCGGGACCGGCCGGCTCTCGCGAACGCCGCCTTTGCCCCTGGTCGAAGGCTGCCACCGGCCCGGGACGGCGGCTCCGTCCCCCTCCGCGGAGCGCCGGGCCCGTTATCCCATTGCTGGACGAACCGCCTGGCCTCGCCCATGCTGCCGCCACCGCTTTTCCGGAGGAACCCGCCATGTTCGCCCGCCTTGCCACGGCGCTTCAACACAACCCGGCATTGGCCCGCCGTTGCCGCATGCTGCCCCTCACCATCGGCCTGATCGCGGACGGGGACGCCTGGACGATCACGACCGGTGCGACGCTCGACGTCCGGAAAGGCGCGCCGGCCGATGCGGATTTCGTGCTGTCCGGGTCCGCCTCCGCCTGGCGGGAGTTCGCCAAGCCCGTGCCCGCCATCGGCTTTCAGAGCGTCGTCGGCATGGTCCGGGTCGGCCATCTCGGCCTTGACGGCGAGCTGCTCGCGTTCGCCCGTTCGGAAATCCTGCTGGAACAGCTTTTCGCCTCGCTCCGCGACTCGCCTGCTGCGACGGCACCCCAAACCGTCGGCGAGCCCTGGATTGAGCCCGCCGTCGGCCGCTACCTGCATCTGGATATCGCGGGCCTGCCCCATCGCCTTTACTTCGAGGAAGCCGGCCCGGCGGATGGCGTGCCGCTGCTCTGCCTGCACACCGCCGGCGCCGACGGGCGCCAGTATCGCGGCGTCCTCAACGATCCGCAGGTGACGCGGTCGCACCGCGTCATCGTCTTCGACATGCCCTGGCACGGCAAATCCTCGCCGCCGCCGGGGTTCGAGACCTCGGACTACAAGCTCACCACCGACCTCTATACGGAAATGATCATGGCGGTGGTGCGTGCGCTGAAACTGGACCGCCCCATCGTCATGGGCTGCTCGATTGGCGGGCGTGCGGTCATGCACCTGGCGCTGCGCCATGGCGAGGCGTTCCGCGCGGCCATCGGCCTGCAATCCTCCGCCGCGCCGGATCCCGGCAAGGTCGGCAAGCTCTACGAACTCGCCGCCACCTGGCGCCTCGACGTGCATGGCGGCGAGGCCAGCGCCGGCTCCGTCGCCTGTCTGATGGCGCCCGACGCCCCCGCGGCCGACCGGTGGGAGACGCTGTGGCACTACATGACCGGCGGTCCCGGCATTTTCTATGGCGACGTTCACTATTACAGCGTCGAGGGCCTGATGACCGACGCGGAGGCGGAGGCCCTCCGCGACAGCCCGTGCCCGATCTACATGCTGACCGGGGATTACGACTTGTCGGCCACGCCCGCTCTCAGCCAGGCCCTGGCGGAGCGCATCCGTCCGGCGCATTTCGAGGTGATGCACGGCCTCGGCCATTTCCCGATGTCGGAAAGCCCGGAGCGCTTTCTGTCCTACCTGCGCCCGGTGCTGGACAAGATCGCGGCCGGATAGCACGCTCACTGGCAACCCGCATACCCACCACAGCCCCCACCGGTCGGAGGACTCCCCATGCCCGTCGATCCCCAGATCCAGGCCTTTCTCGACAAGGGCGCCGGCGTGCCCGCCACCCACACCCTGCCGGTGGCGGAGGCGCGCCGGCAGTACAACGGCCGCACCGCCATCATGACCCCCGGCCCGGCCATGGCCCAGGTCGCGGAGCAACATATCGACGGGCCCGGCGGCCAGTTGAAGCTTCGCATCTACACGCCGAAAGGGCAGGGACCGTTCCCGCTGATGGTGTTCTTCCACGGCAGCGGCTTCGTGCTCTGCACGCTGGACACCCATGACGGCATGTGCCGCCATCTGGCCGACGGCATCGGCTGCGTCGTCGTCTCGGTCGACTACCGCCTGGCACCCGAGCACAAATTCCCCGCCGGCCCGGACGACTGCCTCGCCGCCACCCGCTGGGCCGCCGCCAACGCCGCCGCGTTGAACGTCGACGCCGGCCGCATCATGGTGGCCGGCGACAGCGCCGGCGGCAACATGGCGGCGGTGACGGCGCTGCGCGTGCGCGACGAGGGCGGGCCGGCGCTCTGCGGCCAGATGCTGCTCTATCCCGTCACCGACTATCACTCGCCGGGCACGCCGTCTTATGAAGAAAATGCCGACGGCTATGGCCTGACCCGCGCGACCATGGAATGGTTCTGGGACCATTACCTGACCGACCCGTCCGAGGCCGACAGCCCGCTCGCCTCGCCGATGCGGGCCAAGGATCTGAGCCGCCTGCCACCCGCCTACTGCCTCAGCGCGGAATACGACCCGCTGCGCGACGAAGCAGAGCTTTACGGCGAGAAACTGCGCGCCGCCGGGGTGCCGGCGGAGATCACCCGCCGGCCCGGCATGAATCACGGCTTCCTGTTCTGGTGCGGTCAGGTCACCGGCGCCGACGAGGCCATGGCCCATGCCTGCGCCTGGGGGCGCCGCATCTTCGCCGCTTCCGCCTGAGCGGCGCGGCTGCCCTCGGCCGGATCGGTGCCCGTCACGGATGTCGCGGGGCCGAGACGGCCGTTGACAGGCGCGCCCTATCGCCCGATGTGTGCGCGCAAATTCCGGTCTGGCCTGCCGCGAGGGCGTGGCGGGCCTCCGGCCGAACGAGGTCGATGCCATGCGCAACCTGCTCGCCGCTGCCGTTCTCGCCCTTGCCGTCGCCGCGCCTGCGCTGGCCGCGGAAGAGAAGGTCCTGAACGTCTACAACTGGTCCGACTATATCGCCGAGGACACGCTGGAGCGGTTCACGGCCGAGACCGGGATCAAGGTCAATTACGACGTCTACGACTCGAACGAGGTGCTGGAGGCCAAGCTGATGGCCGGCTCCTCCGGCTATGACGTGGTGTTCCCGTCCGCCTCGCCGTTTCTGGGGCGGCACGTTCTCTCGGGCATCTATCTGACGCTCGACCGTTCGAAGCTGCCGAACTGGAAGAACCTGACCCCGTCGGTGCTGAAGGCGTTGCGCGCCAGCGATCCGGACAACGCGCATGCGGTGCCCTACATGATCGCCGGCACCGGCATCGGCTACAACGCCGCCAAGGTGGCCGAGGTCGCCCCCGGCGCGCCGACCGATAGCTGGGCGCTGCTGTTCGACCCGATCTGGGCCGCCAAGCTGCAAGCCTGCGGCATCACCCTGCTGGACGATCCGAACGAGGTGTTCGCCGCCGCCTTCGCCTATCTGGGCATCGACCCGGCCACCGAGTCCCGCGAGGACCTGGACAAGGCCGAGGCGCTGCTGGACAAGGTGCGGCCCTATATCAAGTATTTCCACTCCTCCACCTATATCAACGACCTGGCGAACGGTGACGTCTGCGTTTCCCACGGCTATGGCGGCGACCTGGTCCAGGCCCGCGACCGTGCGGCCGAGGCGGGGCAGGGGGTCGACGTCAAGGTCTACCTGCCAAAGGAGGGCGCCCAGGCGGTGATCGACGTCATGGCGATCCCGGCGGACGCGAAACATCCCGACAACGCCTATGCCTTCCTCAACTTCATGATGCGGCCGGACGTGGTTGGGCCGATCACCAACGCCGTCGGCTATGCCAATGCCGTGGAGGGCGCGGACAAATACGTGACGCCGGACCGCCTCGCCGACCCGGTTATCTATCCCAGCACCGAGACGCGCGAACGGCTGTTCGTGGTGCCGCTGAAATCGCCCACCTACAACCGCCTGCGCACCCGCACCTGGACGCGCATCAAGACGGGCCAGTAGGCGGTGACGGGACCGGCGGCGCGACACGGACCGGTGCCCGGCGCCGCCCCGCCCATGCTGGAACTCCGGGCCGCGAGCCGCCGCTTCGGCGACACGCTGGCGGTGGATGTCGTCGACCTCGCCATCGGACGCGGCGAGTTCTTTGCGCTGCTGGGCGAGTCCGGCTGCGGCAAGACCACCCTGCTGCGCATGATCGCCGGTTTCGAAATCCCAGACGAGGGCCGCGTCCTGATCGACGGCCAGGACATGACCGCCGTGCCGCCCTATGAGCGGCCGGTGAATATGGTGTTCCAGTCCTACGCCCTGTTCCCGCACATGACCGTCGCCCAGAACGTCGCCTACGGCCTGAAGCAGGAGGGCATGGCGCGGTCCGAGCGCGACGACCGGGTGGCCGACGTGCTGGCGCTGGTCGAGCTCTCGGACCTTGCCCGGCGCAAGCCGCACCAACTGTCCGGCGGCCAGCGCCAGCGGGTCGCCCTGGCGCGCGGTCTCGCCAAGCGCCCGAAAATCCTACTGCTGGACGAACCCCTCGGCGCACTCGACCGCAAGCTGCGCGAGCGCACCCAGTTCGAACTGGTGAATTTGCAGGAGAGCACCGGCATCACCTTCATCCTCGTCACGCACGACCAGGAGGAGGCCATGACCATGTCCGACCGCATCGCCGTCATGCGCGCCGGCCGCATCCACCAGACCGGCGCGCCGCGCGAGGTCTACGAATATCCCGCCTCCCGCTTCGTCGCCGACTTCATCGGCAGCGCCAACCTGCTGGCGGGAGAGATCGCCGCGCGCGACGGCGACCGGGTTCGGGTGCGCCTGGCCGCGGCCGATGCGGTTGTCAGCGTGGAAGCCCCCGACATCCCCGACGCGCCGCCGCCCGGCACCGCCGTCACCGTTCTCATCCGCCCGGAAAAGCTGGAGGCGCGGCGCGAGGCCGACGGCGGCCCGAACCACCTCACGGGCACCGTCGAGAACATCGCCTATCTGGGCGACCTCTCCATCTATCATGTCCGCATCGCAGAGCAGGTGCGGGTGCAGGTCACCATGGCCAACCGCCGCCACCGGGCCGAGCGGCCCTTCACCTGGGGCGACACCGTCCATCTCGCCTGGCATCCCGGCGACGCGGTGATCCTGACCCGATGAGCGGCCCCCTCCGCCTCCGCGGCGCCTGGGGGAGGCGCCTGGTCACGGCGGTGCCGTTCCTCTGGCTGGCGGTGTTTTTTCTGGCGCCGTTCGCCATCGTCTTCGCCATCTCGCTCAGCCGCTCCCGCTTCGGCGTGCCGCCCTATGAGCCGTTGTTGCAAGACGGCGCTTTTGCCGGGCGCCTCGACAACTACGCCTTCCTGCTGGACGACCCGCTCTATCTCACGGCGCTCGTCAACTCGATCCGGATCGCTGCCACGTGCGCCGCCATCGCGCTGGCGATCGGCTACCCGATGGCGCTGGCCATCGCCCGCGCGCCCGGGCGCTGGCGCACGCCCCTGCTGCTGGCCATCGTGCTGCCGTTCTGGACCTCGTTCCTGATCCGCGTCTACGCCTGGATGGGCCTGTTGAAAAACGAGGGCCTGGTCAACGCCGCCCTCCAGGGCCTCGGCCTGACCGACCAGCCCTTGCAACTCCTGCAGACCGGCTTCGCCGTGCATCTGGGCATCGTCTATTCCTACCTGCCCTTCATGGTCCTGCCGCTCTACGCCACGCTGGAGCGCCAGGATCTGAGCCTGCTGGAGGCCGCCGCCGACCTGGGCGCCCGGCCCTGGCGCGCCTTTCTCACCATCACCCTGCCGCTGTCGCTGCCGGGCGTGCTCGCCGGCTGCCTGCTGGTGTTCATCCCGGCCGTCGGCGAGTTCGTCATTCCGGAACTGCTCGGCTCGTCCCGCACCATCATGATCGGCAAGGTGCTCTGGACCGAGTTCTTCAACAACCGCGACTGGCCGCTGGCGAGCGCACTGGCCGTCGCCATGCTGCTGCTGATCGTGGCCCCGCTCGCCTGGCTGGAGCATCTGCGCGTCCGCCGCGCGGAGAGCGCCCGATGAGCCGGCTCTCGCCCTGGCTCGTGGCGGCGCTCTCGGCCGGCTACCTCTTCCTCTATGCGCCGATCCTGATCCTGGTGGTCTACTCGTTCAACGCCTCCAGGCTGGTGACGGTCTGGGGCGGCTGGTCGGCCAAGTGGTATGGCGAACTGCTCCACAACGACAAGCTGCTGGAGGCCGCCGCGCTCAGCGTCCGCATCGCCGCGGTTTCGGCCACCGGCGCCGTCGTGCTCGGCACGCTCGCCGCCATCGCGCTGGTGCGCTTCGGGCGCTTCCGCGGCCGGCTCTTGTTCTCCGCCATGACCACCGCCCCCCTGGTCATGCCGGAGGTGATCACCGGCCTCTCGCTGTTGCTGCTGTTCGTGGCGCTGCAACAGGCGACCGGCTGGCCGGACGGGCGCAGCGCGCTCACCATCGCCATTGCCCACACCACCTTTGCCACCGCCTATGTCTCGGTGGTGGTGCAGGCGCGCCTGGGCCAGATGGACCGGAGCCTGGAGGAAGCCGCCCTCGACCTGGGCGCCAGGCCGTTCACCGTGTTCCGGACCGTGACCCTTCCGCTGATCGCGCCCTCGCTGGTGGCGGGCTGGCTGCTGGCCTTCACCCTCTCGCTCGACGACCTGGTGGTGGCGAGCTTCGTCTCCGGCCCCGGCGCGACCACGCTACCCATGGTGGTGTTCTCCAGCGTCCGCCTGGGCCTCAGCCCCGAAATCAACGCGCTGGCGACGATCCTGCTGGTCGCGGTCGCCAGCGGTGTTATCGTAGCCGGCCTGCTGATGGCCCGCACGCGCAAGGAGAAACGGGATGGCTGAGCGGTACGGACTGATCGTCGAGGATGTGGAATACGCCCGGCCCGGCGGCGTGCCCCTGCTCGCCCGCCTCTATCGCCCGCAGGGGAAGGGGCCGTTCCCCGGCGTGGTCGAGGTGCATGGCGGCGCCTGGACCGGCAATGACCGCTTCACCAACACGCCCATCAACCAGCCGCTGGCCGAGACCGGCGTCGTCGTCATGGCCATCGACTTCCGCATGCCGCCGGTGGCGCAATACCCGGCCTCGCTCGCGGACATCAACCTGGCGGTGCGCTGGCTGAAGGTGAATGCGGCGCGCCTGGGCGTCGATGCGGCCAAGGTCGGCCTGCTGGGCACGTCGAGCGGCGGCCACCAGGCCATGCTCGCCGCCATGCGCCCGCACGACCCGCGCTACACGAGCCACGCCTTGGAGGGGCGCGCCGACGCCTCCGTCGGCTATGTCGCGATGTGCTGGCCGGTGGCGGACCCGCTCGCCCGCTACGAGATGGTGCAGGCCAACGGCAACGAGCGCCTGGTCGCCGCCCACGACGCCTACTGGCCCGACGCCGCCGCCATGGACGAGGGCTCGCCCCAGCGCATCCTGGGGCGCGGCGAGGACGTGGCCAGGCCGCCGGCCCTGCTGATCGTCGGCACCGCGGACGACAATCTGGGCCCGACCATGGCCCCCCGCTTTGCCGAGACCTACCGCGCCGCCGGCGGCGAACTGCAATACGAGGAATTTCCCGGCGCGCCCCATGCCTTCATCGGCAAGGACCCACAGGCGGAGATCGCCCGCCGCGCCATCGCCCTGATCCTGGACTTCGTCCACGCCCAAACGCGCTGAGGGGCGCGGCCACCGCGCCTCCCTCGATACGCCGGCTTCGCCGTCTACTCGGGATGAGGCAAAAGCCGGGAAGATGCCAGCCCCTCCATTTTCCTCCCCACCTCTCCCGCGCAGGCGGGAGCAAGTGATGGGACAAGCCTCTCCGGCCTCCTCCCCAGCTTTTCCGGACGGCGCGAGCGCGCCGATCCGGGACCTCCTTCCCAGCCGGCCTCTCCCTCCTACCGCTGCACCAGCTCGATGCTCACCCCGTCCGGCGCGGCGATGAAGCAGAGCTTCAGCCCGGTCGGGTTGACCTTCAGCGGCACGGAGAATCGCACGCCCTTCGCCTCCAGCTCCCGGCAATAGGCTTCCAGGTCGCCGTTGTAGGTGTAGCCGATATGGTCCGCGCCCCAGCGGTTGTGGCTGGAGAAATCGCCATAGTCGCGAAAGGCATCGGGCGCTTCCGGCGCCTCGCCGGCGCGCTGTCCGCGCACCAGCACGGTCATGCCGCCCAGCGAGACGAAAATCTGCGGCGCGCCGCGCACCATGGTGTCCTTCACGATCTCCGCCCCCAGCTTCTCCACATACCAGTTGGCGGTGGCGTGCGGGTCGGCGGCGATCACGTGCACATGGTCGAAACTGAGGGCAGGGTTGGGCGCCATGGCGGAGTTTCCTCGGGGCTGGTGTTTCGGTTGCCCCCAAGCCTAGCACGCACCCCCGCCGGTTGACGACGCCCGAACCGCCGGGCGTAATGGCGGCCACCACGAGCGCGGGAGGCAGGGCGTGAACGACAATGGCGAATGGTCGGTCTGGAAGACCCTGCTGCTGGGCACGGTCGGGGTCGTTGTGGCCTTCTCCCTCGTCCATTGGCTCGCCCCCGTCCTGGTCGAGTGCCCGCCATTCAATCCGAAGGACCCCGCCAGCAAGGTCTCGGCCACCGCCTGCTCGGAGATCGTGCGCAACAACGGCCTGGCGGTGGCGGGCCTGTTCGCAGGCCTGGTCGGCCTCGTCGCCCTCTATTTCAATGCCCGGCGCACCCACACCGACCGCCTGCGCCTCACCAACGACACCTATGTGAAAGCCATCGAGCAACTGGCCAGCGACTCGATGGAGGTCCGCATCGGCGGCATGTATGCGCTGGAGCAAATTGCAAAGGACGAGCAACGCTACCACTGGCCGGTCATCGAAACCCTCTCCGCCTACATCCGGGAGCGCGCGCCCTGGCCGGAGAGAGGCCCGGAGGAGGCAAAGGGGCTGGATGCGGTGGCCGCGGCTATCGCCGTGGTTGGCGATCAAATGGTGGAGCGCCTGCCACAACCGGACCATGCCACCGCTGGACTGAGCCCCCCGCGACCCACCGCCATTCCTCTCTTTCCCTCTCAGCCTGAGGTGCGAGCGAAGCGAACCTCGAAGGCCCTGGACGCTACCGATACGAGGCAGCTGTCGGACGAAACACCCGCCCCCGTGCCGATCCGGGCCCCGACCGACATCCAAACCGCCCTGACCATCATCGGCCACCGCTCGAAACGCTGGCGCGAGGCCCGGAGGCCTCAATTTGCGGCGGTGGCTGACCGTTCGGCCCAGATTCTCCAGTGTTGGGGAGAAAGCCGCCTTGGCAAAGTCCCGCACATTCGCTCTGCGGTCGCGTGGATGCGAAAGATGCTGAGCGTTCACGCGTCGAAAACGATTGGTGGCGAACCCCGGCAGATTGACTTGCGCTGCTCTGATTTGCGGCGCACCGATCTAAGCGGGTCAAACTTCGCTCGCACACTTTTCTGTAAAGCCAATCTGACTTCGGCGATTATGGACAATGCCACGTTGATCCGAGCTAATTTCGAAGGAGCTATCCTTGACCACACTCGATTTGATAATGCGGATATTCGGCATTCGAATATTTGGGGAACGTCCATGAAAGATGTATTTTCACATTCATTTCGTATAGATTCCGCAATTATAGTGGAATCAACTTTGGAGAACAGCAAATTTTTATCTGCAAATATGAAAAATATTTTCATCAGAAATAGTAATTTAAGAAATATATTGTGTGATTCATGTGATTTGGAAGGCTCTCAAATTTGGGATAGCAACATGAATAATGCCAATATGTCAAAATCCAATTTATGTAAGGCAAAATTGATGGGCATAGATTTCAGTCACTCCTATTTGGGAGAGGTGGATTTTCGCAATGCCGAACTTTTATCTGTAATTTTGGAGTTTTCTCAATTACATCGAGCAAAATTTTCCTCGAACCTAAAGGACACCGGTGTTTATTGGGATGACAGATTTCCGCCCGCGGGCCTCGATACCGTCATCATTGAACCTGATTAACCCACCCGCCGTCATTGCGAGGACGCGGAGCGGACGAAGCAATCCAGCACTGCCGAACCTCGCGGCGAGCCTTCTGGATGGCTTCGTCGCCGACGGCTCCTCGCCATGACGCCTTGGCGGGTGAGGGGACGTACGCACTTGGCGAAAGTTACGGTACTCGGTTGATTCATATAACATAATATGTTATGCACGCTAAATGTGCCACCAGCCGAATGTTCACAAATATTAAGGTTTGCTCACATTCGTTAAGGTCTTTGCCGCCCCCCAATCTTCCAGCCCCACCACCTCCCACCCCGCTTCATCCCGAGTAGCCCCGCCAGGGGCGTATCGAGGGGTGGTGGCGGCTCTCCGCGGCATCCTTCGATACGCCGGCCTTGCCGGCACCTCAGGATGAAAGCGGGAGAGGGATGGCGTCAGGAGGCTGGGCCACGCGGGCAGGGCCGCGAGGCGCTCGCCGGCAACCCGCCTACCCCCAGGCCTGCAACCCCGCCGCGTTCCGCCCGGCGATGCGGCCGAACGCCAGGCACTCGCCGATATTGCCGGTGCCCTGGTAGAGGTAGGAGTAGATCGAGCCCAACTCCCCCGCCGAGTACAGCCGCCCGATCGCCTCGCCCGAGGGCCGCACGATCTCCGCCCGCTCGTTCCGGCGCGGGCCGCCCTGGGTGTTCAGCATGGAGGGGGAGAGTTCCACCGCGTAATACGGCCCCGGCCCGAACGCCTCCAGCATCAGCGTCCGGCCGAACTCCGCATCCGCGCCCGCCGCGACGCCGGCATTCCAGCGCGCGACCGAGTCCTCCAGCGCCGCCGCGTCCAGCCCGCAGAGCCCCGCCAAGTCGGCCAGGGTCTCGGCTTTCATGACCCAGCCCTTCGCCACCTCGGCCGAGTTGTCGGCGCTCCATTCCGGCTGTTCGACGATCTGGGTCCAGCCATGGCTCGGATGCCCGTCGTAGAGCGGCCCGGCCGCAAAATTGGCCTGGTCGACGATCATGTACATCGGGCAGGGCGTCGCCAGCGGCAGCCAGACCCCGTTCTTCGGCACCTTGCCGTGGCGGGTCTTGTACTTCTCGTCGCAGAAGCGCCGCCCGTCCGGCCCGACCACGATCATGCCGCCCGGCACGCTCTTGGAATAATGCAGGTTCTGCATCGACAAAGACGTCGGCACCTCCGGCACTTTCAGCGCCATGCTCGGCCCCGCCACATTGTTCATGTGCCAGAGGTCCGCGCCGACGGAGAGCCCCATGGTCACGCCGTCGCCGGTGTTGTACGGGCTGCCGGACGTGTAGCAATAGGGCAGGCCCGGCAGGTAGTTGCGGATCATCTCCTGGTTGTTCTCGAAGCCGCCGCAGGTCAGGATCACCGCCTTGCGCGCCTTCACCGCCAGCCGCGAGCCGTCCGCCCGCTGCGCGAGCACGCCGCGGATCTCGCCGCCGGCCCCGTCCTGGATCAGCTCCCGGCCCGGCGTCTCGAACTCCACCCGGATCGGCCGCTCGCGCACCAGGCTCTCGAACCGCTTCCAGGTCAGCGAGTAGCCGTATTGCGGCCCGTCGTGGAATTTGTGGGTCGAGAACGCCCCCGGCAGGTCCGGAAACTCGATGCCGACCGGCTGGTGCTGGTGCTCCTGCGGGTCCGCGCCCAGGCTGGCGAGCCAGTCATTGTTGCGGCACATCTCGTCCGCCCAGACCAGCACCATGTCCTCCGGCACCGCATAAAGGCCGCAGAGCGCGCGCAGATACTTCGCCGCCTCGACCGGGTCGGAGGTGTTGAGATAGCCCTGGCCGGCGACCTTGGTGTTGCCGCCGTGCTGGCCCTCCGGCGCCTTCTCCAGGATCAGCACGTCCGCGCCGGCCTCGTGCGCGGCGACCGAGGCGGCAAAGCCCGCCCCGCCGAAGCCGACCACCACCACGTCGGCTTCCAGATCCCAATGGCTCGGCGGATTGAGGCTCACGGCAGCAACTCCGGCACGATCCAGAGGGGAGCCTCGCCGCGCGCGACCCGCTGCACGTTGTCGAAGGCGTTGCGCACCCGCGCGGTCTGGCTCTCGAAGGTCGGCCCGGCCAGATGCGCCGTCAGCACCACATTGTCGAGCGCGAACAGCGGGTTGTCCTTCGGCGGCGGCTCCTGGTCGAACACGTCCAGCCCCGCTCCCCAGATGGTGCCGTCGGAGAGCGCCCGCACCAGTGCCGCCTCGTCCACCACCGGCCCGCGCGCGGTGTTGACCAGCACGGCGGACGGCTTCATCAGCGCCAGTTCCTCGGCGCCGATCAGATGGCGCGTCGAGTCGTTCAGCGGCGTGTGCAGCGAGACCACGTCGGCCTCGCGCAGCAGTTCGCGCAGCAGCCGGAAGCGCACGTTCAGCGCGTCCTCCTCGTCCTCACGCAGGCGGGCGATGTCGTAATAGATCACGCGCATGCCAAAGGCCTGGGCCAGCCGCGCCGTCTTCTTGCCGATGGTCCCCAGGCCGACAATGCCCATGGTGCGGTTGCGCACCTCGTGCACCCTGGGCGTCTGGTTGCCGCGCCAGTTGCCGGCGGACACGCTGCGGTGCTGGTTCACCAACTGGCGCGAGACCGCCAGCGCCAGCAGCATGGCGTGCTCGGACACGGCCACCGAATTGGCGCCGCCATTGTTGCAGACCGGCACGCCGGCGGCCCGCGCCGCCTCCAGGTCGGCCTGGTCGTAGCCGGCGGACAGGAGCTGCACCAGCTTCAGCTTCGGCCCGGTCATGAACAATTCCCGGTCCACCAGCATGTCGACGAAGCCGACCAGGAATTCGGCCCGGGCCATGGCATCGCGGTATTCCGCGCTGCGGGCCGGCACGATTTGCAGGTCGAAGCCGCTGGGCGCCATCTCGCGCGCAGCGTCGGCGGCGTCCGGGAAGTTGGTGACGAAGACGATCCGGGGGTCCATCGGTCGATCCGCTTCTATTGGCGTTGGGCGTTGCTTACTGATAGCGTCCTATCGAACCAGCCCGCAACTCGGAATGCCGGAGGAGCCCGCCATGAACCCGTCCCAGAAGCCCGTTTGCGTCGTCATCGGCGCCACCTCCAAATGGCAGTCCGACGGCCGCCAGACCCATCTGATCCACGGCCAGGGGGTCGACGACAGCCATCTGCCCGTGGGCGTGCGCTGGGGCGTCGGCGGGGCGCTGGCGCAGAAATTCGCGGCCGAAGGCTTCTTCACCGTCGTCACCACCCGCACCGCCTCGAACGCCTCCCGCCTGGAAGAGGCGATCCGCCACCAGGGCAACGAATGCATGACGGTGGAACTGGATCTGTCCTCGGAAGACTCGGTCAAATCCGCCTTCGCCCGCATCCGCGACGAGGCCGGCGATCCGGAAGTGCTGGTCTACAATGCCGGCTACAATGACGGCCGCGAACTGCCGGACGGCATGGACCTGCTGGAATACATCCCGACCGATCTGTTCGACCGCACCCAGCATGTCGCCTGCCGCGGTCCGTTCCTGGTCGCGAAGGAGGTGTTGCCGTCCATGCGCCAGCGCGGCCATGGCTCGTTCCTGATTTCGAACAATTCCAGCTCGCTGCGCGGCCGCAAGCGCGAGACCGGCCAGTCGCTCTACTATCCCCGCGTGATGATGCGCACGCTGGCCGAGGTGCTGACCGAGGAATATTCCGAGCACGGCGTGCACGTCGCCAATGTGGTCATCGACGGCCTGATCGACTCCCCCGGCACGCGCGCCATGAAGCGGGCGCAGGACAATCCGGATATGGTCATCAACCCCATGGCCATCGCCGACGCCTTCTTCTACCTGCACACCCAGGACCGTTCGGTCTGGACGCACGAAATGCAACTGACCCCGCACGTGACCAAGCCCAGCCATTGAGGCCGGGCTGTCCGGAGCGCGAGGGCAGGGGCGGTCGGCTCAGATCGGGTCCCAGCCCAGCACCTCGGCGGAGTTCTGCATGCTGGTGAAGGCCGGGCGCATGGCGGGGATGGCCTGCTCGTGCACCGCCATCGGCGTCCAGCCCTCGGCGCGATGGACCGAGCGCACGATCCGGCTCTGGTTGTAGAGATAGATCTCGTTCAGGCGGCAGCCGAAGATCTGGCCGGTGATGTCGCGGGCCAGGTCGGACATCAGATAGACCGTCAGCGCCGCGATCTTGGCCGGCTGCATCTGCTGCTGGCGGGCGACGCGTTGCCGTTCCTCCGGCGTGCGCGCGACCATGGTGGAGGCCATGCGGCTCCAGGCATGCGGCGCCATGCAGTTGGAGCGCACGCCAAAGCGCTGCATGTCCATGGCGATGCCGCGCGAGAGGCCGGCAATGCCCATCTTCGCCGCCGCATAGTTCGCCATGCCGTGATAGCCGATCAGGCCGGCGGTCGACGTGGTGTGCACATAGGCGCCGCTTTCCTGCGCGCGGAAATGGTCGGCGGCGGCGCGGGAGACGTTGAACGTGCCTTTCAGGTGCACGGCGACGACCAGGTCGAAGTCTTCCTCCGTCATCTTGTGAAAGAAGCCGTCGCGGGCGATGCCGGCGATGTTGGCGACGCCGTCGATGCGCCCGAACGCGTCGACCGCCTGGGCCACCATGGCCCTGGCGTCGGCGAACGAGGAGACGTCGCCGCCATTGGCCGCGGCCCGGCCGCCGTCCTCGCGGATTTGCCGGGCGACGGCCTCGGCGGCGGCGCTGTCGCGGCCCTCGCCGGCGGTGGAGGCGCCCAGGTCGTTGACCAGGACGGCCGCGCCCTCGCGGGCGGCGAGCAGGGCGATGTCCTTGCCGATGCCGTGACCGGCGCCGGTGACGAGGACGGTCTTGCCGTCGAGAATACCGGGCATGGGCGAACCTCCGAGAATATTGCTTTGGGAGATGCTATCGTGCGGGATCGGGGCTGCCAAATGCGATTGAATTCGAGGGGGCGCTTCGTTCACACTGACTTAGGGACGGAGAACACGAAAGGGGAGTTCCGTTGACCGAGCCTGAGGCGATCTGGCAACCGACGCCCGACGTCGTTGCCGAGGCGAACCTGACCCGGTTCATCCGGGCTTGCGGCCAGCCGGACTATCGAAGCCTGCTCGACTGGTCGGTGGCCGAGCCGGAGGCCTTCTATCGCGCCCTGCTGGATCACATCGGCTACCGCTTCTTCAAGCCCTTCTCCCGCGCCTACGACATCGGCCAGGGGCCGGAATGGCCGCGCTGGTGCGTGGATGGCGAGACCAACATCGCCCTCAACTGCCTCGACAAATGGCAGGGCACGGCGACCTGGGAGAAGCCGGCGCTGGAATGGATCGGCGAGGACGGCAGCGAGCTTACCTGGACCTATGCCGACCTGGACGTGGAAGTGAGGCGGCTGGCGGCGGGCCTCCGGCGCCTCGGCATCGGGCCGGGGGACGTGGTGGCGATCTACCTGCCGAACCTGCCGGAGGCCGCCGTCGCCCTGCTGGCCGTGCCCAAGATCGGCGGCATCGTGCTGCCACTGTTTTCCGGCTTCGGCGAGGACGCGGTCGCCGCCCGTCTGATCGATGCGGAGGCCAAGGCCATCATCACCGTCGACGGTTCCTACCGCCGGGGCCGCGTGGTGGCGGCCAAGCCCGTGGTGGACGCCATCCGCCCGCGTGTGCCGAGCCTCGAACACGTCATCGTCTGCCACCGCGTCGCGGTCGAAAGCGCGTGGACCGACGGTGTCGACCACCGCTGGGCCGACGTCACCGCTTCCCAGTCCGGCGACGACGACAGCACCGCCTCCGTCGCCGCGGACTCGCCCTATCTGCTGATCTACACCTCCGGCACCACCGGCAAGCCCAAGGGCGTGGTGCACACCCATTGCAGCTTCCCGCCGAAACTGGTGCTGGACCTCGGCATCTGCATGGACTTCAAGCCCGCGGACCGCATTCTCTGGATGTCGGACATGGGCTGGCTGGTCGGGCCGCTGCTGGTCTATGGCGCGACACTGATGGGCGGCACCATCATCCTGCCGGAAGGCACGCCCGACTATCCGGTGGCGGACCGGCTCTGGCGCATCGCGGCGGAAAAGCGGGTGTCCTATCTGGGCGTGGCGCCGACAATGGCGCGCAGCTTCATGGCCGACCCCGGCTTCGATGCCTCCCGCTACGACCTCTCGGCCCTGCGGATCTTCGTCTCGACCGGCGAGGCGTGGACGCCCGAAGCCTGGCGCTGGCTGTTCGAGACCATTGGCGGCGGCCGTCTGCCCATCGTCAACTTCTCCGGCGGCACCGAGATGTGCGGCATTCTGAGTTCGGTCGTGACCGAGCCGATCAAGGCCTGCTCCTTCACCGCGCCCGTGCCCGGCACCGCCGCCGCCGTGTTCGACGAGGCGGGGCGGGAGGCCGGCCCCGGCGAGGTCGGCGAACTGGTGATGCGGCGCGCGCCCATCGGCCTGACCCAGGGGCTGTGGCGCGACCGGGAGCGCTATCTCGACGGCTATTGGTCGACCTGGCCGGGCGTCTGGCATCACGGCGACTTCGCCCGGCGCGACGCGGACGGCTTCTACTATATTCTGGGCCGCTCCGACGACACGCTGAAAATCGCCGGCAAGCGCACCGGCCCCTCGGAAATCGAGGCGTTGCTGCTGGAAACCCATCTGGTCAGGGAGGCCGCGGCCATCGGCGTGCCGGACCCGATCAAGGGCACGGCCATCGTCTGCGCCTGCGTCCTGCGCGAGGGCGTCAATGATCGCGCCGCCGCCGAGGCGCTGGTGGCGGCGGTGGTGAAGGGCCTGGGGACGCCGTTCCGGCCCAAGGACGTGCTGTTCTGCCCGGACCTGCCCAAGACCCGCAACATGAAGATCATGCGCCGGGTCATCCGTGCCGCCTATCTGGGCCTCGACCCCGGCGACCTCAGCTCGCTGGTCAATCCCGAGGCGATTGAAAGCATTAAAAGAAAAACGGCCTGACCTCGTGTCGAGAGCCGGCGTTCCCAAACCGGAAGGAAACCCGCCCATGTCCCGCCTGTTCGGCCATCTCACCCAGATCGGCATTGTCGTCCGCGATATCGAGGCCGCAATGCGCCACTGGTCCGGCGTGTGCGGCGTCGGCCCGTGGTTCTATGCCGAGCGCCTGCCGGTCACCAGTTTCCGCTATCGCGGCGAGCGGTACGACGACATTCACATTTCGGTGGCGCTCGCTAATTCCGGCGACACCCAGCTGGAACTGATCCAGCAGCGCTGCGAGACGCCCAGCATGTACCGCGACTTCCTCGCCAAGGGGTATGAAGGCATGCAGCACTGGTCCAGCTGGCCCGAGGATTATGACGCGAAGCTGAAGGCGGCGCTGGCCAGCGGCTACGAAATCGGCCAGGAGGGCGACAGTGCCCGCGGCCGCTTCGTCTATCTCTGGAACGAGGGCCATCCCGGCACGGTGATCGAGATGGCCCACATGACGCCCGAACGCCGGCGCATTTTCGACGCCATCCGCGCCGCCGCGGTCGGCTGGGACGGCGGCCAGCCGATCCGGCGCACCTGGCCGGGTTGAGCAGGGCCGGGTTGAGCAGGGCCGGGTTGAGCAGGGAAGGCGGCTACCCCTTTGCCGGCAGATATTGCCGGAACCACGCCACCGTCTCGTCCATCACCTGGCTGAAGGCCGGCTCCACATAGACCTCGTAGTGGCCGAAGCCGTTCAGGGTCACGAGCTTTTTCGGCTCGCCGGCCTTCTCGTAGAGGGCATGGGATTCCTCCGGCGGCACCAGCCGGTCGTCGTCGGTGGTGATGAACAGGATCGGGCGCGGCGCGATCTTGTCCACCACCCATTCCGGATGGAATTGCAGCGTCTCGTCGATATAGTCGAGCGGCAGGGTGTTGATGGCGTTCGGATTGTTCTTCCGCGCCGCTTCGGCCAGGGCCGCCGATTGTCGGTCCGGCAGTAGGATTTCGCTCCGCTCCGCCCATTCGGACTCGCCGTCCAGCACCCGCTTCTCACGGTCGCCTTTCGAGCGCGCCAGCAGGTCGACCCACTCGTCGGGATGGCGCACGCTCCGCATCCAGCGCGCACCGTGGGCGACGCCGACGCAGGAGACGATGCACTTCACCCGCTGGTCGACAGCGCCGACCCAGGTGACCGTGGCGCCGCCATAGCTGGTGCCATAGATGCCGATGCGCTCCTCGTCGACGCTGTCCTGCAGGCCCAGATAGGTGATGGCGGCCTGCACGTCGGCAACGCGGCTGTAGGGCGCCAGCCTTGAGCGCTGCCCCTCGCTCTCGCCCCAGCCCTTGTAGTCGAAGGTGAGGACGACATAGCCGGCCTCGTTCAGCACCCGCGCATTGTCGGGCAGGTAGAGGTCCTTGACGCCGGTATAGCCGTGGCAGAGCACGATGCCGGCGCGGTGCTCGCCGGGCCGAAGCCCATCCGGGAGATAGAGGTCGCCGGAGAGCTTGTGGCCCTCGCTATAGAAGTGGATCGGGGTCGGCATGGGCGGGTTCCTCGGTGTGAGTGTGTTGCCGGCAGGCTATCAAACTCCCCGCGGCCGCGCCAAGCGCGTGGCCTTGCCACGGCCCCGGGGTACCGGACGCAACATGCATCGGGCGTAGGCATTTCGCATACTACCGTATTAAACCGGTCGCCAAATTCCGGAATCATCGGTATGGTTAACATCAAATACGAAATATTCTCGCCAGGCTCAGAAACGAAGCAACACTCTTGCAAGATCCTTCTCTCAAGGCCATCGGTCTCGCAAACAATTCCTCGGAACCCGCCATGGACGCGGTCGTCCGCCTGGCCGCCCAATGGCTGCGCGCAGACGTGACCATGCTCACTTTCTTCGATACCGCCGCCGATCGGGTCTATTTCAAGGCGCAACAGGGCTTGGCCGAACCTTGGGCCAGCAATGGTCAAATGCGGCTGGCCGCCTCGGTATGCGAGCCGCAGTCGCGCAGCCAAACGCCAATCGTCGTTCCGGATACGAGCCGCCACCCGGTGCTCGCGAACGCCGGTATCGCGCGGACAATGGGCATTCACGCGTATTTGGGCGTGCCGGTGTTCGGCCTGGCCGACGAGCCGGTTGGCGCGCTTTGCCTGCTCTCGGCCCATCCCAGAGGCTGGGATACGCAGGAGATTGCCAGTCTGAAGGATCTGGCCCTCATCATTTCCGAGCAAGTGCGGGCACGAATGGAGGCCCACCGGCAAATGTCCGAGCCTGCGGCCCTGGCCGGAGCGCAGGCGATCCCGGATCAGATGGTCGACCTCGCCCACGAGTTGCGCACCCCACTCAACGCGCTGCTGGGCGCGGCGGAGGCCTTGGTGTCGTTCGATGCGAAGGATATCCGGCAGGACATGGTGGGGTTGATGTCACGGGCGGGGCATCAATTGCATGCCTTTGCCGACGACGTCACCGCTTTGGCCTTGGTCGAAGCCGGGACCCTGGTCCTGGCGGACGAGCCGTTCCGCCCCGATACCCTGGTGCGCGAAACCGTTGCGCTGGTCGAACTGGCCGGCGTGCCGGGTTCGGACGGCGTGCAAATCGTCGGGTCTGTGGGGGCGGCGCAAACGGTCGCCGGCGATCCGCGGCGGGTCTGCCAGGTGGTCGCCAATCTCGTGGCGAATGCGCTGGAGCATGCGGGCAGCGCGCCGGTCACCATCGGCATCGATGTTGCGGACGGGGAGGACGCAACCCGCCGGCGGCTGACGATCACCGTGGCCGATTCGGGACCGGGCGTTCCCGACGGGGAAAAGGCGACGATTTTCGAGCGCTTTTATCGGTCCGCGGCATCGGCCCGGTCGCGGCGAACCGGGTCCGGGTTGGGGCTTTCCATCGCCCGCACGCTGTGTCGCCGACACGGCGGCGATCTGCGCGTTGGCGATACGCCCGGCGGCGGCGCAACCTTCGTTGCCACATTTGCCGTGACGGTGCCGGAGGCGTAGATTGCCGGCTTCGCGACGCAGGCTCCCGCCGGATACCGCTTGCGTCCCTGTCTCGTTCCACCTATGTTCAAAGGCCGCCTTCTTTCAGCGAGCCCGTCGAGCACCGTTCCATGGAGCAGCCTTTACCGCCGGCCATTGCCGCCCTTGAAAGCCCCTCGGAACCGTCGCTGCTGGGTGGCGACGAGTATCAGGACCACGCCAATCGCGTGCACATCGACCGCGGCCGCGATGCGCTGCTGACCCGGTTCGGCAAGGTCACCCTGGCCGACCGCTATTTGCTGCCGGGGGAATCGTTCCAGGACCGGTTCGCCCGCGTGGCCGCCTATTTCGCCGACGACTCCGCTCACGCCCAGCGGCTCTACGACTATATCTCGCGGCTTTGGATGATGCCGGCGACGCCGGTGCTCTCGAATGGCGGCACCAGCCGCGGCCTGCCGATTTCCTGCTATCTGAACGAGGCCAGCGACACCTTAAACGGCATTGTCGATCTGTGGACCGAGAATGTCTGGCTCGCCGCGCGCGGCGGCGGCATCGGCAGCTATTGGGGCAATCTGCGCTCGATCGGCGAGAAGGTCGGCCAGAACGGCAAGACCTCCGGCGTGGTGCCGTTCATCCGGGTGATGGATTCGCTGACGCTCGCCATCAGCCAGGGCAGCCTGCGGCGCGGTTCGGCGGCGGTCTATCTGCCGATCCACCATCCGGAGATCGAGGAATTCATCGAACTGCGCCGCCCGACCGGCGGCGATTACAACCGCAAGGCCCTGAACCTGCACCATGGCGTTGCGGTGACGGATGCGTTCATGCGCGCCATGCTGGCGGATGAGATGTGGCCGCTGGTCAGCCCGCGCGACGGCTCGGTGCAGCGCAGGGTCTCGGCCCGTTCGCTCTGGATCCGGCTGCTGACGGCGCGGGTGGAGACGGGCGAGCCCTATCTGATCTTCATCGACCAGGTGAACCGCAACCGGCCGGAACACCACAAGCTGGCCGGGCTGGAGGTGAAGACGTCGAACCTCTGTTCGGAGATCACCCTGCCCACCGGCCGCGACCATCTGGGTGGCGAGCGCACGGCGGTCTGCTGCCTGTCCTCGCTGAACCTGGAGCAGTTCGAGGAATGGGAGCGGCACCCGAGCTTTATCGAGGACGTGATGCGGTTCCTCGACAATGTGTTGCAGGATTATATCGACCACGCGCCGGACAGCATGGCCCGCGCCAAATACGCCGCCATGCGCGAACGCAGCGTCGGCCTGGGCGTGATGGGCTTTCACTCCTTCCTGCAGGCCAAGGGCATTCCGTTCGAATCGGTGATGGCGAAGGTCTGGAACACGCGCATGTTCCGCCATGTCAAGGCCGGCGCCGATACCGCGAGCCAGGTGCTGGCGGCCGAGCGGGGCCCGTGTCCCGACGCGGCCGATTACGGCATGCAGGAGCGCTTCAGCCACAAGATCGCGATTGCCCCCACCGCCTCGATTTCGATCATCTGCGGCGGCGCCTCGCCGGGGATCGAGCCGATTGCGGCGAACGCCTTCAACCACAAGACCCTGTCCGGCTCGTTCCTGGTGCGCAACCGGGCGCTGGCGGCGGTGCTGGCGGCGCACGGGCGCGACGACGACGAGACCTGGTCCTCGATCACCACGCACGAGGGCTCGGTGCAGCATCTGGACTTTCTGAGCGCGCACGAGCGCGACGTGTTCAAGACCGCGTTCGAACTCGACCAGCGCTGGGTGATCGACCATGCGGCGGACCGCCAGCCCTTTATCTGCCAGTCGCAGTCGCTGAACCTGTTCCTGCCCGCCGACGTGCACAAGCGCGACCTGCATCGCCTGCACGTTCGCGCCTGGGAGAAAGGCTGCAAGAGCCTCTATTATGTCCGCTCCAAGTCGCTGCAACGGGCCGACGTGGTCAGCATCGCGCCACCGCCGCTGCCGGCGCGGGACGATGACGACTGTCTGGCGTGTCAGTAGGATGTCGCTATGGCGCTTCTAGACCCTAAACCCACCTACAAACCCTTTGCCTATCCCTGGGCCTATGAGGCCTGGCAGTTGCAGCAGCGCCTGCACTGGCTGCCGGATGAGGTGCCGCTCGCCGACGACGTGAAGGACTGGCAGCACCGGCTGACCGACGACGAGCGCAACCTGCTCACCCACATTTTCCGCTTTTTCACCCAGGCGGATGTGGAGGTGAACAATTGCTACATGAAGCACTATGCCCGCGTGTTCGAGCCGACCGAGGTGCAGATGATGCTGGCGGCCTTCTCCAACACGGAGACGATTCACATCGCGGCCTACAGCCATCTGCTCGACACCATCGGCATGCCGGAAGTGGAGTATTCCGCCTTCCTGCACTATCAAGCCATGCGCGATAAATATAATTATATGCAGGGATTTAGCGCGGATTCCAAACGCTCCATCGCAACCACGATGGCCGTGTTCGGCGCCTTTACGGAGGGCGTGCAACTGTTCGCGAGCTTCGCCGTGCTGCTGAACTTCCCGCGCTTCAACAAGATGAAGGGCATGGGCCAGATCGTGGCCTGGTCCGCGCGGGACGAGACCCTGCACACGCTCAGCATTATCCGCCTGTTCCGGACATTCGTGGAGGAATACCCGGAGGTTTGGGACCAGGCGCTTGCCGACGAAATCCGCGCGGCCTGCCGCACGATCATCGGCCACGAGGACGCCTTTATCGACCTCGCCTTCGAACTGGGGGAGGTCGAGGGGCTCTCGCCGCGGGAGGTGAAGACCTATATCCGCTTCATCGCCGACCGGCGACTGGTGCAGCTTGGGTTAGAACCGATCTTCGAAATCGCTCGTAACCCTTTGCCTTGGATGGATGAAATGCTGAACGCGGTGGAGCACGCCAACTTCTTCGAGAACCGTGCGACCGAATACACCCGCGGCGCCACCCGGGGCACCTGGGAGGAGGCGTTCGCGTGACGGCCGTGTCAGTTGATGGCCCAGTTGATCGGGTCCTCATCGCGCTTTAGCACATGCTCGTAAGCGCTGGGAGCCCAATAGAAAATGCGCAGGCCACCCCGAACGGCCCCGGTTACGGCGTCGCGCACCAGTTCGTCGGTCGGCGGCGCCGCCATGGCGGCCTGCATGGTGTGGGAGGCGAACAACAGCACGCCCAGCACCACCCCAATGCCAAAGTACAACCGAATTAGCCACGCGAGCAGGGTACGCATTCTGCCTCAACCTTTGTTCTTCTGGCCGTCGTCGCGGCCGGGATGTCGCCGCGCATGGGAGGCCAAGTTCGATGCCGGATCAAGTGAAAATCCTCTCGCGTCGGCGCGGGTTCGACGGCTTCAACAAGCTGGACGTGCTGCAATTGCAACACGAACAGTTTGCCGGCGGCATGGGGCCGCCGATCGAGCGGGAGGTGCTGGAACGGGGGCAGGCCGTGGCGGTGATCCCCTATGACCCCCAGGCCGACCGTGTCGTCCTGATCCAGCAATTCCGCATCGGTGCCCTGGCGGCGGGCCGTCCGCCGTGGATGACCGAGGTGGTGGCAGGCCGGATCGATCCCGGCGAAACCGCCGCGGACGTGGCCCATCGGGAGGCGATGGAGGAAATCGGCCGGCCGGTCGACCGGCTGGAGCTTCTTGCCGGCTATATGGTCAACCCCGCCTGCACGACCGAGAGCATCACCCTGTTCGCCGGCCGCGTGGATTCGCGCGGGGCCGAAGGCGTTTTCGGCCTGACGCACGAGGGCGAGGATATCCGCGTCTTCTCGGTGCCGGCGGACGAGGCCCTGGGCTGGATCGGCACGGACCGGGTGTCCAATGCGACCTTCCTGATCGCGCTGCAATCGCTGGCGCTGAACCGGGAGCGGTTGCGCCGCATATGGCGGGACTGAGCCAAAGCCGCTATGACTGCCGAAGCGACCCTACCGGAACAACGAGTGAGACCATGGAACTGGTGTTTCGCGACAACCCCTACGCCACCGAATGCGAGGCGACCGTGGTCGCCGCCGGACCGGACGGCGTGGTGCTGGACCGCACCGTCTTCTATCCCACCGGCGGCGGCCAGCCGGGCGACAGCGGCGTGCTGATCTCCGGCGACGGCACCGAAACCGCCATTGCCGAGGCCGTGAAGGGCGAAGGGCCGGAGGATGTGCTGCACCGCGTCGCCGAGGGCGCGCCGCTGCCCGCGGTCGGCAGCACCGTCACCGCTCGCATCGACTGGGAGCGCCGGCACAGGCACATGCGCATGCACACCGCCATGCACCTGCTCTGCTCGATGATCCACCACGGCGTCACCGGCGGCCAGGTCGGTGCGGAGAAAAGCCGGCTGGATTTCGATTCCGGCGACCATGTCTACGACAAGGAAGAGCTGACGGAAAAGCTCAACGGCCTGATCGCCGCCGACTATGCGGTCACGTCCCGCTGGATCGACGAGAGCGAGTTGGACGAGAATCCCGACCTTGTGCGCACGCT
This sequence comes from Alphaproteobacteria bacterium, assembly GCA_020638555.1. Taxonomy (NCBI): domain Bacteria; kingdom Pseudomonadati; phylum Pseudomonadota; class Alphaproteobacteria; species Alphaproteobacteria bacterium. The sequence continues at coordinate 1,092,912 of JACKII010000002.1, forward strand.
CTCGGTGCAGCCGCCGCGCGGCACCGGCCGCATCCGCCTGATGGCGGTGGGCGAGGGCGCCATCGACCTTCAGCCCTGCGGCGGCACCCATGTGGCCCGCACCGGCGAAATCGGCCGGGTTCGCGTCGCCAAGATCGAGAACAAGGGCAAACGCAACCGCCGCATCAACATCGTCTTCGAGCAATAGCCCCTCCACCCCGTCCTCCGCATCCGAACCCCGCTCCTATCCGACCCCCGCCCATTTCCGACCCTTGAACGAGACCCGTCCCATGTCCGACCCCGGCTACACCCATCCCGAAGCCCTCGTTTCGACCGAGTGGCTGGCGGCGCACCTGGATGCGCCCGACGTGCGCATCATCGACTCCTCGCACCATCTGCCGACCACCGGCCGCAACGCCAGGGCCGAATACGGCGAGCAGCACATTCCGGGCGCGATTTTCTGGGACATCGACGCCATTGCCGACGCGTCCAGCGACCTGCCGCACATGCTGCCGGATGCGGACCAGTTCGCGCGCCAGGTGGGCGCGCTGGGCATTGGCGACGGCCACAAGATCGTCGTCTACGACACGGTCAGCGCCACCGGTGCGGCCCGGGTGTGGTGGACGTTCCGGGTGTTCGGCTATCGCGACGTGGCGGTGCTGAACGGCGGCTTCCGCAAATGGGTGGCGGAGGGGCGGCCGGTGAGCCGCGATGTCCGCGCGCGGGGCGAGCGCACCTTCACCGCCCGCAAGAATCACACGCTGGTGCGCGACCGCGAGCAGATCCTGCGCAATATCGACCAGCAGCGCGACCAGGTGGTCGACGCGCGCTCGGCCGGGCGCTTCCTCGCGACCGAGCCGGAGCCGCGGGCCGGCATGCGCAGCGGCCACATTCCGGGCTCGAAAAACGTGCCTTTCCCGACACTGCTGAACGACGACGGCACCTATCGCAGCGGGGCGGAGTTGCGGGCGGCGTTCGAGCAGGCCGGTGTCGACCTTGCCAAGCCGATTGCCACCACCTGCGGCTCGGGCGTGACCGCCTGCACCCTGGCGCTGGGGCTGTATCTGATCGGCCAGACCGAAACCGCCGTCTATGACGGCTCGTGGAGCGAATGGGGCAGCCGGCAGGACACGCCCGTGGAGACCGAAGCGTGAGCAAAGATCTGACGGGCAAGGGCCCGGAAACCGTTCTGACCCATGCGGGTCGTGACCCGCAGGCGCATTTCGGCGCCGTCAACACGCCGGTGTTTCACGCCTCGACCATCCTTTCGCCCAGCTATGCCGACCGCAAGCGCGAGAAAGGCCCGCGCGAGCCGCGCTATGGCCGTCGCGGCACGCCGACCGTGTTCACGCTGGAGGATGTGTTGGCGGAGATCGAGGGCGCCGACGCCGCCGTGATCTGCCCCAGCGGCCTCAGCGCCATCACCACGGCGATCCTGGCCTTCGTGAACCAGGGCGATCATGTGCTGATGGTGGATTGCGTTTATGGCCCGGCGCGGAATTTCGCCACCAAAATTCTGCCGCGCTATGGGGTTTCCACCACGTTTTTCGACCCGGCCATCGGCAACGACATCGCCGGCCTGATCCAGGACAACACCAAGGTGGTCTATCTGGAGGCCCCCGGCTCGCAGACCTTCGAAATGCAGGACGTGCCCGCCATTGCCGCGGCGGCGCGGGCGCGGGGCTGCAAGGTGCTGATCGACAACACCTGGGCCACGGGCCTGTTGTTCAAGCCGTTCGCACACGGTTGCGATGTCTCGGTGCACGCGGCGACCAAATACATTGTCGGCCATTCCGACGTGATGATGGGCGCGATCACGACCACCGCCGAAGCCTATGCGCCGGTGCGCGAGATGTGGGACCTGTTGGGCCACTCGGTCGGGCCGGACGACGTCTATCTGGCGACCCGCGGCGTGCGCACCATGGCCGTGCGCCTGGCGCAGCATCAGAAAAACGCCGTTTCGGTCGCGGAATGGCTGCAAGGCCGGCCGGAGGTGGCGCGCGTGCTCTATCCGGCGCTGGAGAGCGACCCCGGCCATGCGCTCTGGAAGCGCGACTTCACCGGCGCCAGCGGCCTGTTCGGCGTCGTGCTGAAGCCGGCGAGCGATGGGCGGTTGGAGGCCTTTTTCGACGCGCTGTCGCTGTTTGGCATGGGGTCGAGCTGGGGCGGCTATGAGAGCCTGGCGATCCCCGCCGATCCTGCCGGGTACCGCACCGCGACGCAGTGGTCGCCGGAGGGTCCGCTGATCCGCCTGCATATCGGCCTGGAGGCGCCGGCCGACCTGATCGCCGACCTGGAGGCCGGCTTCGCCGCGATGCAGCGGGTCTCCTGACCTAACGAGGGAGGCCTGTTCCCCGGAGGTGGCGGAGCCGCCGTTCGGGGCTGGTGTCTTCCTACGAACACGGCCCTAGCCGATGTTCGCAAGAGCGGCCGGTCCCGGCCCGCCGCTCCGCAGCGGCCGGGAAACATGGATCGGTTTGGGGACGCCAGCCCGCGAGACGGGCCTGTTCCCCGGAGGTGGCGGAGCCGCCGTCCGGGGCCGGTGTCATCCTTCGAACACAGTCCTTGCCGGTGTTCGCGAGAGCGGCCGGTCCCGGCCCGCCGCTCCGCAGCGGCCGGGAAAGGCGCGCTCAGCGGGCGACGGCTTCTCCCAGGCGCCGCAGGATTTCGGCCAACTCCTTGTCCTCCACCGTCGCACAGGCCGCGTCCAGGCGGGCCTGCGCCTCCGATGACAGGGGCGGACGCGGCGAGAGGCGCGCGCCCTGCCGTGGCGCCTTGGGCTCCGGGATCGTGCCCTGGCGCAGCACCAGGCGCTCGACCAGGGTGTGGCCGAAATAGCGGTTGATGCGGTCGGCGATCTGCGGCGTCAGGTGCTGCACCTCCAGCGCCCAGCCGGAGGCCACCACCAGGCGCAGGGTCGGCATCCCGCCGCGCCGTTCGAGCCGGAGCGGCCGGGTGCGGCCGGCGAGCGGCTCGCCGACAATGGTCGACCACTCCGCCAGCAGTCGCGCCTCGCGGAAGCCGTGCTTTGCCGCGGGCTTGGCGAGTACGGGCGCCAGCGCCGCCGCGATCGGGCGGCCCATGGGGCGGTAGACGTATTTTGTCGGGCGTCGCGCCACGGCGCCGGCCTCTCCATTGAATGCTTACGAATTCGCTCTACCCTATCCGCCATGTCCGCTGCAACACCCGCCCCGATCACACCGTTCGCCGCCGAGGAGGTGGCGGCCATTCGCGCCGCCATCCTGGGCTGGTACGATGCCAACCGGCGCGACCTGCCATGGCGCGCGCCGGCCGGCCGGACGGCCGACCCGTATCATGTCTGGCTCAGCGAGATCATGCTGCAGCAGACCACCGTTGCGGCGGTGAAGGGCTATTTCGCGGAGTTCCTCAGGCAGTGGCCCAGCGTTGCGGACCTGGCCGCGGCGCCGCTCGACGAGGTCATGCGGGCCTGGGCGGGGCTCGGCTATTACGCGCGCGCCCGCAATCTGCACCGCTGCGCCCAGACCGTCGTTGCGGACTTCGGTGGCGCGTTTCCGGCGGATGCGGCGCTGCTGCGCTCGCTGCCGGGCATTGGCGACTACACCGCCGGCGCCATCGCCGCCATCGCCTTCGGCCACCGGGCCGCACCCGTCGACGCCAATATCGAGCGGGTGGTCTCGCGCCTGACCGCGATCACCGAGCCGACATCGCCGACCAAGCCGCTGGTGCGCAAGGGCGCCGCCGCCCTGGAGGACCCGGAGCGTCCGGGCGACTGGGCACAGGCGCTGATGGACCTGGGCTCGGCGGTGTGCACTTCGCGCAGCCCGAAATGCCTGCTCTGCCCGGCCGTGCAATGGTGCCAGGCGCAGGCGGCGGGCAATGCGGAGAGCCTGCCGGTCAAGCCCGCCAAACCCGCCCGGCCGCTGCGCACCGGCATTGTCTACTGGCTGGAGCGGGCGGATGGCGCGGTGCTGCTGCGCAAGCGCGCCGGCCGGGGCATGCTGGGCGGCCTGTGGGAGTTCCCGTCCGCCGGCTGGGACGACCGGAACGCGCATCCGACCGACCCCGCCATCGAGGCGCTGGCCCGGACGTGGGAGGCCATGCCGGGCCGCATCGCCCACGGCTTCACCCATTTCGAGGTGGCGCTGGAGGTGCGCAGCGCCGCCGCGCGGCCGGGCGTCAATCTGCCGGAGGGCAGCCGCTGGACCGCGCGCCAGAGCCTGGGCGAATTCGCGTTGCCGACCTTGATGAAGAAGGTTGCCAAGGCGATGGGCGGGGCGAAGCGCTGACGCGGACCGGCGTTGCCAAACCCCGGCCCGGCATGCGATCAGTCTGTGACCCGTCCCTACTCTCGTGCGGAGGCCCCTATCGTGGCGCACACCTGTTTTGACGTCTCAATCGAAAACCACGTCGCCCATATCCGCATGAAGCGGCCGGAGAAACGCAACTCCATGATCCCGGCCTTCTGGGACGAGTTGCCGGCCATCGTCGCCGACCTCGACGATTTCGTGCAGGCCCGGGTGATCGTGATTTCCTCGACCGGCCCGCATTTCACCTCCGGCATGGATGTCAGCTCGTTCGGCGACGGCCATCTGGATGCCAACGACGCGACGGCTCGCATTCAGCATGGCGCCCGTTTCTACAACAACCTGAAGCGTTTGCAGAAAAGCTTTAACTGCCTGGAGGAAAGCCGCCTGCCGGTGCTGGCGGCGATCCAGGGCGGCTGCATCGGCGGCGGCGTCGACCTCGCCACCGCCTGCGACATGCGCTATGCGACCGAGGATGCGTTCTTCACCATATTCGAGACCAATATCGGCATGACCGCCGATGTCGGCACCTTTCCCCGCATCGCCAAGCTGATCCCGGAAGGCATCGCCCGCGAACTCGCCTATACCGGCCGCCGTATGCCGGCGACGGAGGCGCAGGCCTGCGGCCTCGTCAACCGGGTCTATCCGGATCAGGAAGCGATGCTGGACGGCGTCATGAGCATCGCGCGCGAGATCGCCAGCAAGGCGCCGCTCACCACCTATGGCAACAAGCGGATGATGAACTATGCCCGCGACCACAACACGGCGGACGGCCTGGACTATATCGCCATCTGGAACGCCAGCATGCTCCAGGTGGCCGAGATCCGCGAGGCCATGACCGCCAACCGGGAAAAGCGTCCGGGCCAGTTCGCGGACCTGCCGCCGGTCAAGCGCAAGCGGGCGGATTAGGCGGCGGCAGGGCACACCGGGAGCAACGGTCAGCCCCCTGCCATTCCCTCCAGCAGCACCGCCCGCACGTCCTTCGGAATCCGCACCGCCCGTGCGGTTTCCGGATGGACGAAGACGGTTTCGACCTCGGCCGTTGCGATACAGGTCTCGCCCTGGAACAGGCCCTGTCCGAAGACGAAGCCGGCGCCGCCGACATGCAGGATGATGGTGCCGATCTCCACATTGCCGGGGAAATACAGCGGCGCGCGATAGCGGGCGTCCAGGCGCACGACCACGATGCCCGCGACCGTGTCGCGGCCGCAGCGGATCAGGTCGTCCCGCCGGAACCGAATGCGGCCCTCTTCGAAAAAGCCATTGATAACCCCGTGATTGACATGGCCGTTCGGGTCCAGGTCGCGATAGCGGAGAATGGCGGGCGCCCAGTCGCGAAAGGTCTCGCGGCGGCTCAGGTCGATGGTGGCGGCGGCTTCGGGGCGGCGCATGAGGGGGCTCCTTTCGGGCGGGCAGCGAATGATACCCGCTTGCACTTGTCGACGCTTACCGCCTAGCATTCCAGCCAAGCTTGACAAACAGCCAAGGAAGGTCCGCGACCATGCATGATATCGTCATTCGCGGCGGAACCATCGTGGATGGTACCGGCGCACCGAAATTCGTCGGCGACATTGCCATCGATGGCGACCGTATCACGTCCGTCGGCGGCACCGCCGGTCCGGGCAAGAAGGAATACGACGCTACCGGCAAGCTGGTCACCCCCGGCTGGGTCGACGTGCACACCCATTATGACGGCCAGGCCACCTGGGACCCGCTGCTGGCGCCCTCGTCCTGGCACGGGGTCACCACCATCCTGTTTGGCAATTGCGGCGTCGGCTTCGCGCCCTGCCGCCCGGATGACCGGGAAGCCCTGGTCGACCTGATGGAAGGCGTCGAGGACATTCCCGGCATCGTCCTGAACGAGGGCCTGAAATGGGATTGGGAGAGCTTCCCCGAATTCCTTGATGCCCTGGAACGCCAGGAACGGGTCATCGACGTCGCCGCGCAGGTGCCGCACCATCCGTTGCGCGTCTATGTCATGGGTGAGCGCGCCATCAATTTCGAGGACGCGACGCCCGACGACATCGCGAAAATGCGCAGCCTGACCGAGGAAGGCCTGAAGGCCGGCGCCTTCGGCTTCACCACCAGCCGCACCGAATCCCACCGCACCACCAAGGGCGAGCGGGTGCCGGCGCGCTATGCCAAGGCCGAAGAGCTGATCGGCATCGGCCAGGCGTTCAAGGGCGTGGATCACGGCGCCTTCGGCATGCTGAACGATTTCGAGGACGAATCGGCCGAGTTCGACTGGATCAAGGCCGTCGGCAAGGAGACCGGGCGGCCGCTCTGGTTCCTGCTCACCGGGCGCTATTCCGACCCGGACCGGGTGAATCGCCTGATGGGCGGCGTGCACAAGGCGCGCGACGCCGGCGCCAATGTCACCGCCCAGGTGGCGAACCGCGCCGTCGGCGTGATCCTGGGGCTGTCGACCTCGCTGACCCCGTTCAGCGCCCGACCCAGCTTCGCCGCCCTGAACGGCCTGCCGCACGCCGAGCGCGTCGCCAGGCTGCAAGACCCGGCCCTGCGCGCCAAAATCCTCTCGGAAGAGAATTCCGACGCATTGCTGGCGAAGATGCCGCCGCTGCAACGCGCCATCGCGACCCGCTGGGACCGCATGTACGTGATGGAGGACCCGCCGCAATACGAGCCGCCGGAGGAAGCCGCGGTCGAGACCGCGGCCCGCCTGGCCGGCCAGGAGCCGCAGGAATTCGTTTACGACTTCCTGGTTTCGGACGAAGGCCGCGGCATGATCATGTTCCCGGTCACCAACTTCCACACCGGCGATCTGGAGCCGGTCTATGAGGTGATGCAGGACCCGGCGACCATCGTCGGCCTTGGCGACGGCGGCGCCCATTGCGGCCAGATCTGCGATGCCAGCATGCCCACCTTCATGATCACCCACTGGACCCGCGACCGCACCCGCGGCGACAAATTCCCGGTCGAGTGGGCGGTGCGCCGCCTGACCAGCGAGACCGCCGACTTCTTTGGCTTCAAGGATCGCGGCCGGTTGCAGGCGGGCAAGAAGGCGGACGTCAACATCATCGACTACGACGGCCTGCAAATCCGCCGCCCGGAAGTGGTGTTCGACCTGCCCGCCGGCGGCCGCCGGCTGGTGCAGCGGGCGGAGGGCTATGTGGCCACCATTTGCTCCGGCGTGCCGATCTTCGAGAACGGCGAGCATACCGGCGCCCTGCCGGGCAAGCTGGTCCGCGCCGCAGCCTGACTTTGGTAAGAGGCGGGGAGGGGTGATCCTCCCCGCCATTCGTTTGTGTCGACCCGACCGGCCTTCGGCCGCATGCGGGCGACCGCAGCTTGGAGGAGACCCACCCAATGGGCGAAAAGAAAACCGTCGTCGGCACCGGCGGCGAACTGCTGATGCACCAACTCGTCGCCCAGGGCGTCGACTATGCCTTCACCAACACCGGCAGCGCCGAGGCGGGCTTTTTCGACGCCTTCCTGACCGTGAAGGGCGTGCAGCCGATCCTCCTGCTGAACGAGGCCCTGGTGCTGTCGGCGGCGGACGGCTACGCCAAGGCGGCGAAAAAGCCGGCCTTCGTCAACGTCCATCTGGCCGCCGGTACCCGTCAGGGCACCGGCCAGTTGTTCAACTCCTATTTCGACGGCACGCCGATGGTGGTCACCGCCGCCATGCGCGACAACGGCTCGTTCGGCGACCACAACCCGCTGGGCGCCCAGGCCGGTTTCGCGCAGATGAGCACCGTCCAGGACGTCACCAAGAACCGCTGGGAGGTCACGGACCCTCGCGGCATTCCGCTCGCCACCCGCCGCGCCTTCAAGGAGGCGATGAGCATGCCGAGCGGGCCGGTCTATATCGCCTATGACGGCCTCGCCCTGGACGCCAAGAATGTTGAGGCGCTGATCGAGACGGCGAAGCCGCTGGAACTGGCGATGGCGCCGCAGATCTCGACCCTGGAGGCGATGCACGACGCCCTGCTGAATGCGCAGAACCCGCTCATGCTGGTCGGCCCGGACGTGCACGCGGCCAAGGCGCATGAGGAAGTGCTGTCGCTGGCGGAGAATTATTCGCTGCCGGTGGCGCACAACATGTTCGACTATTCCGCCTTCCCGCTGCGCCATCCGAACTATGTCGGCCCGATCGACATGATGGATTCGGAGGGTTACGACGTCGTCATCACCGTCGGCTACCGGCAGAGCACGCGGGCCGGCGCCGGCGACCATCGCTTCAAGGATGCGGGCACGATCATCGCCGTCGGCCACGATCCGAACCTGATCGGCAACACGCACAATGTCGACATCGGCGTCGTCGGCAATGTGAAGCATTCGGTGGCCGCGCTGAACGCGCTCTGGAAGCCGGATCACGCCAACCTCGCGCACATCCAGAAGCGCAAACAGGGCCTGGCGGCGCAGGCCAAGGCGCGCGCCGCCAAGCTGGTGGAGCGGGCGGCGAAACTCTCTTCCAGCAAGCCGATCCACCCGGATTTCCTCGGCTACACCATGGGCCAATGCCTGGCGGAGAACACCGTGCTGGTCTCCGAGGCCTTCCGCGCGGCCGACCAGTTGATGCCGCTCGGCTATGCGGACAATGAGTGGGACTATGTGCGCACCTATGGCGCGAGCCTCGGCTATGGCCCCGGCAGCGCGGTGGGCGCGCAACTCGGCGCGCCGGACCGGCCGGTGACGCTGGGCCTTGGCGATGGCGCGGTCATGTACTCGTCGAGTGCGTTCTGGAGCATGGCCCGCTACAGCCTGCCGATCCTGACCGTGGTGTTCAACAACATGCAATACCAGACCGTGCGGGCGAATTTCGCGGCCTGGGGCGGCAATATGGCGGAGCAGAACAAATATCCGGAAACCTTCCTCGGCGATCCGGATATCGACTTCGTCATGCTGGCCAAGGCCCAGGGCATCGAGGGCATGCGCGTCGACGAGCCGGGCGAGCTGGAAGCCGCCCTGAAGCGCGGCAGCGATGCCCAGGCCGCCGGTGAGCCCTTCCTGCTGGACGTGCGCATCACCAATGTCGGCGCCGGTTCGGACCAGAGCTGGTACATGCCGCACTCGCCGCGGGGGTAGAGCGGATTGCGGGAGCGCCGGTCGGCGCTCCCGCCCTCTCATTTCGTCAAGGCGGACCCGCTGCGCGGGCTCGCCGTGGCTCGCACCGGAAACGTACCCATGAAAGTCGAAACCCTCCTTCCCCTCGGCAAGACCGATCCCGGCCTCAGGGCGCCGGAAAAGGCTTTGGACCTCGCCACGCTGATGGAGGATGCCCGCCAGGTCGAGGCGTTGGGCTATGACACGCTGGTGGTGGAGGAGACCAAGGACGACCCGTATCAGGTCATGGCGCTGGCCGCCGCGGCGACCACGACGCTGGGGCTCGGCACCTCGGTCGCCATGGCGTTTCCGCGTGCGCCCGCGGTCACGGCCATGTCGGCCTGGTCGATCCAGAAACTGTCGCAAGGCCGGTTCACCCTGGGCCTCGGCAGCCAGGTGCGGGGCCATATCACCCGCCGTTTCGGCCTGGACTATCATCCGCCCGGCCCCTGGATGCGCGACTATATCGGCGCGGTGCGGGCGGTCTGGCACACCTGGCAGACCGGCGAGCCGCTCGCCTTCGAAAGCGAGCGCTACAATCTTTCGCTGATGGTGCCCTTGTTCGATCCGGGGCCGATCGACCATGCGCCGCCGCCGATCCATATCGCCGCCGTCAACGCGGTCATGTGCCGGATTGCCGGCGAGTGCGCCGACGGCGTTCGCCCGCACCCGGTCTGCACGCCGCGCTATATCAAAGAGGTCATGCGCCCCGCCATCGAGGCCGGTGCGGCTCGCAGCGGACGCACGACGGCAGGGTTCGCCATCGCCATGAAGCCGCTGGTGGCGGCCGCGCGCGACGAGGATGCGCTCCAGGCCAAGATCCGGGACACCCGCGCCCGTATCGCGTTCTATGCCTCGACCCCCACCTATCGCCGTCCGTTCGAACTGCACGGCTATGGCGAGCTGGCGAGTGAGATGGCGACGCTCTCGCGCGCCCAGCGTTGGGAGGAGATGCCGGGGCGCGTGCCGGACGACCTCTACAACACCTTCGTGACCGCCGGCACGTACGACACCATCGCGGCGCAGTTGCGCGAGCGCTATGCCGACTGCGTGACCAGCATCGAATTCAGCGTTCCGGTGGAAAGCGAAGCCGATGCCGGCGCCCTGCGCGAACTGGTTCAGGACCTGCGCCGACCCGCGTAACGGTCGCCGGCGCCCGGTACTTTGATAGGTGTTTGCGGGTACGCGCTTTTACTCGACTGGACTTGGAAAGCCCCGGCGCCCTCCCGCCCGGGCCGTGGTTTTACCTGGAAAGGCCAGCGCATTTTTCTGAGGACGGCGGGTGTTTGACAGAAAATAAAAGCCGAATTCAGTCGAAATTGTGCCTCGAATTCGGAATGGTAATAAAATTTACTTATGACATTACAGAGATGTAAACTGGCAATTATTGGCATAAATTTCTCGGAATATCAAGGTTGTTTCCGTCGGAAAGTCTGCGCTAGGGCTTGCGCTTCGCTGTTCCGCGATGATCAGAACTGCGGCCCCGTATCCGTTTCCATTGGGTAGCCGGCGCATACGGCCCGATATCCCGCAGTGGCATTGTTAGATTCCGACGATTAAGAGGCTGAACTCATGAATCATGTTGCTGAGAACGAAAAATATCGCAAAGAATACAACTCCGATTTCGTTTCAAGATGGGACGACCTGATCGGCTGGGATGGAAGAGAGGAGGGTGAGCGCCAGTTCTTCGAGCGCATCCTCAATATCCACGAGGTCAAAACCGTTGCCGATATTGCTTCCGGCACCGGCTATCACGCCATCAAGCTCGCCCATGCGGGCTTCGAGGTGACCGCCACCGACGGCGCGGCGACCATGCTGGAGCAGACCAAGGCCAACGCCGAGCGGATGGGGATCGCGCTGGCCGATGCCCAGGTCGTCGACTGGCGCAAGCTGTCGGATGTCTATGGCGCGAACCATTTCGATGCCCTGGTCTGCCTCGGCAATGCCTTCACCCACCTTTATGAGCACGAAGCGCGGCGCGACGCGCTCGCGGCCATGTATGCGGTGCTGAAGCCGGGCGGCATCCTGCTGCTGGACCACCGCAACTACGACTCGATCCTGGACCAGGGGTTCAGCTCGAAGCACAAATTCTACTACACCGGCGACGAGACCGACGTGCGCCCGGTCCGCATTTCACGCACCGAGGTCAAGTTCGAGTATGATTTCGGCCAGGCCGGCAAGCACTATCTGACGCTGTATCCGCTGCGCCAGAATTACGTGCAGTTCCTGTTGGAAGACGCCGGGTTCGTCGATATCACCCGCTATGGCGATTTCGAACGGCCGTTCGAGCATTACGACCCCGATTTCATCCAGCAGGTGGCGTTCAAGCCGCAGCGCACCTCCGACGGCGTCGCACCGCGGCCCCGCAACACCGGCGTTGCCAAGGTGGTGGAGCAGACCAAGCGCTATTACGACGGTGCCGCCGACACGATCTATCGCGAGATCTGGGGCGAGAACATCCATCTGGGCCTGTTCGAGGAAGAGGGCGAGTCGCTCCAGGACGCGAACGCCCGCACCAACAAGCGCCTGGCGGCCCTGGCCGGCCTTTCCTCCGAGCAGACCGTGCTGGAAGTCGGTTGCGGCTATGGCGCCACCGCGCGCTTTCTGGCGGAGACCGTGGGCTGCAATGTGGTCGCCACCAACATTTCCGACCGGGAACTGGCCGAGGCCAAGCGCCTGACAGAGGCCGCGGGACTGGGCGACAAGGTGCGGTTCGCCTATGGCGACTTCCATGCGCTCGACTTCCCGGACGATCATTTCGATGTCTATTGGTGCCAGGAATCCTTCCTGCACGCCGCCGACAAGGAACAGGTGTTGCGCGAAGCCTATCGGGTGCTGAAGCCCGCCGGCCGCTTTGTCCTGACCGAGTTGCTGGTGCGCGAGGGCACGCCCGACGACATCCGCGAACGGGTGTATGAGCGTGTCGGCGCGCCGATCATGTGGGATGCGCCCGACTACCGCCAGACGCTTCAGAATCTGGGCTTCCGCATGGAGGTCGAAGAGGACTGGTCGCCCAATGTCGCCCGCACCTATGGCTGGGTGCGCGAGCAGTTGGAGGCGCGCCGGCCCGAGTTCGAGGACAAGATCGGCCGCGACCTGGTCGACCGCACCAGCCGGGCGTTGCAGTTCTGGGTCGATACCGCCAATGACGGCTGCATCGGCTGGCACTTCTTCATCGCCGACAAGGTGGGCTGACGCCTGCCAAGCCTCGGCCGCGCATTGTTGCCACCGATTGCAACGGTGCGCGGATCGGGGCTTGGCGTTAAGAGCGCGTTCGGCACCGGTTGACCCGCTCTCCCGCCCCATCATCTCCCGCGCAAGCGGGAGCCCATGCCTGATAGCCTCTCACAGGGTACGGACGCTGTATTTGTCTCTCCGGCATGGGTCCCCGCTTCCGCGAGGACGGGGAAGACGGGGTGATGAGCCAGCGGGGAAAGAATCCCCTACGCTTCGACCTCGGCCAGATCGCAAAGGGCCTTCCAGTGCTCGGGCGAGACGGGAACGACGGAAAGGCGCGACTGGCGCACCAGGGCCAGGTCGTCGAAGCGGCCATCGGCCTTGATGTCGGCCAAAGTGATCGGCTTGCCGACCGGCTTCACCGCGGTCACCTCGACCATGCCGAACTTGCCGGTCTTGTCGGTCGGGTCCGGGTGGAATTCGCGCGTGACCTTGACGATGCCGACAATCGCCCGCTCGTTGACCGAATGGTAGAAAAATCCCAGATCGCCCACCTTCATCGCCCGCATATTGTTGGCGGCCTGGTGGTTGCGCACCCCGTCCCAGCCCTCTCCGGCCGGCAGTTTCTGCACCTGATCGTCCCAGGACCAGGTGCCCGGCTCGGACTTGAACAACCAGTAGGCCATGCGGGGTCTCTCTGTCGTTTGGCGGGGCAGGGGGCGCCAGTGGCCGGCGGTCAGGGCCTCGACACCGGGGAAGCGCCGTTTGTAGCCCATGGTTTGCGACCCGTCGATCCAGAAGCCCAGATAGACATGGGGCTTGCCGGCCGCGCGCATGGCCTCGACCAGACGCAACACGATATGGCTGCCCAGGCTGCCCTTCGCATCCGGCTCGAAATAGCTGTAGACGGCGGAAACGCCGTCGCCCAGCCGGTCGCACAGGCAGGCGCCGATCAGGGCGTGGGTTTCGGGGTGGCGCAGTTCCAGCAATTGCGTATCGACCGGGCTGTCCGTGACCATCGCCTCGAAATCGCTCCGGTCCATCTGCGCCATTTCGCTGTCGTTGTGCCGCGCCCGGACATAGCGCCGAAACAGGGCAAAGTGTTCGGCGTCCGGCACCGGCAGCACGAACCGCGCCACCAGATGGCCGTGGTCGCGCCGGATGCGCCGCATCGAGCGGGTGTCTTCGAATCGCTCCGTGTTGATGCGCACCGGCACGCAAGCCTGGCAATTCTGGCAGGCCGGGCGATAGGCCAGATGGTGCGAGCGGCGGAAGCCGGCCCGCGACAGGTCGGTGTGCAGGGGCAACAGGTCGGGGCCGCGCAACTCCATCACCAGCTTCTGCTCGGTCCGCATCGGCAGATACGGGCACGGCACCTGAATGGTGGCGAAGAACTGGCGGAGGCGGCTGGGATGGGCTCGATCCATGGGGAGCGAACGTTACTCTTTTCGGTTCAGGGTTTCGAGCGCGGCCAGGAACCGCCGGGCGCGTCCTGACCAGTCGAAGGCGGCCTCTGCCGCCAGATAGGCATTTTGCTGCATCCGGTTCAAGCGCTCAAGATCGTCGATTGCCGCCGCTATCGCGGTGGCGAGCGCCGCGGGGGTCTCGGCCACCAGGGCGTGCCCGATCACACCGGCGGGCTGACCGGCCAGATTGTCCGCCAGGGCGGCGACCGGCAGGCGGTGGAACAGGTAGTCGAGCGTCTTGAGCTTGAAGCCGCCGCCCACTTCCTCCGCCACCAGCCCGAATCGGGCGGCGTCGAGATACGGTGCCAGGTCCGGCACGCGGCCCGCGAACGCCAGGCCGGGCCGGGAGAGGGCCTGGCGCAGGGCATCGGGCACGGTGCCGACCACCACGGTTTCGATGCCGTGCCCGGTCAGGACCGGCACCGCGCCCTCCGCCCAGCGCCGCAGATTCTGTTGCTTGGCCTGCCACTGGAACCGCCCCACCAACACGACGCGGCGGGGCGTCTCGGCCGTGATGTGGCGGCGGTCGAGCCGCGGGCCGCTATAGCCGGGCACCAGTTCCAGCACCCGGTCCGCCCCGATCTCCTGCGCGAACGCCGCGGCATCGTCCGGGGTGATGGCGGCGAGGAGGGCGGCCCGGCCGGCCAATCGCTGCTCCAGCCGGGCGTATTTGGCGGCATCCGCGCGCATCACCCGGCGTTTCATCGGCGAGCGCTCCCCCGCCGCCACCTGCGTTCGCACCACCCCTTCCCGGTTGTGGGCGATATAGACCAGCGGCGGATGCGTCGGCGGCAGATCGGCCAGGACCCAGCCGCACGCCGCCTGGTCCACCACCACGGCCTGCCAGTCGCGGGCCGCCAGCAAGGCACGAAACCGCTGGCGCAGGCGCGGGTGGGCGGCCTGCCAGACGCTGGCGGGCCAGCGGCCGGCAAAGCCCAGGGCGCGAGGGCGAAACGCCGGTGGCGGCACCGCCTCGACCGTCACGCCGGCGATGGGCGGGCCGTCGTTCCGGGTCAGCAGGGTCACCGCCTGACCGAGCCCGCCGAGCGCATCCAGCAGGCCGCCGCTATAGACCTGGTTGCCGGCATGCCGCTCGCCCGGATGGGTGACCGTCAGCCAGAGCAGGGGCCGGGCCATCGCCGGGCTATGCGGATCGCCTCTCAATCGTTAGTCTCCGCGACAAAGGGTCAGGTGAGCGCGCCGAGACCCTTGTACCTACGCCGCTGTTGTCAAGGAAACGCTTTATGACCGACCAGCCCGCCATCGACTCCCGTGCCTATCGCGACACGCTGGGGCGGATGCCGACCGGCGTCACCATCATCACCACCTGCAACGAGGCTGGCGAGCGTGCCGGCGCCACCGTCGGCTCGTTCACGTCGCTGTCGCTCGACCCGCCGCTGGTGCAGTTCAGCCTGGACAAAACCGCCATCTGCCACCCGCAATTCGTCGAATCCTCGCATTTTGCCATCAATGTGCTGGCCGAGGACCAGACCGACCTTTCCGGCGTTTTCGCCTCGAAGAAGGACCGGCCGTGGGACGAGTTGTCGTTGATCGCCGGTGAAAAGAGCGCGGCGCCGCTGCTGGCGGGCTGCGTCGCCTATATCGAGTGCGCGCACGAGGCGACCTATCCGGGCGGCGACCACGACATTTTCGTCGGCCGGGTGCTGTCGCTGCGAATCGAAGGGCTGGACCGGCGGCCGCTGCTGTTCTTCGGCGGCGCCTATCACCGGCTCGACACCGACGTGATCGCCTGAACCGCCGGCATGTTCCGCACGCCAATCACTCCCCGCGTCTCGGAAACCGACGGGGCGGGGCATATCAACAATTGTTTCGTCCCGATCTGGCTGGAAGCCGGCCGGCGCGAGATCTTCCGCATTCTGACGCCTAGCCTGGCCTTCGATGCCTGGCGGGTGGCGCTGGTGAACACCAATATCGACTATACCGCGCAACTGTATTTCGCCGACGATGCGGAAGTCCTGACCTGGGTCGACCATGTCGGCACCAAGTCGTTCCGGCTTTATGAAGAAGTGCACCAGACCGGCCGGCTTTGCGCCCGCGGCACGGCCACCTATGTCTATTTCAACTACGCGACCCAGCAGGGCGAGCCGATTCCGGCGGCGGTGCGTGCGGCGTTCGCGTCACACCGCCGCGACGGGGGAGAGCCGCAGGCGGTCTGAGACCGCACCGGCTGCGGGCGCGCGCGGGTAAGCGACGCTCTGCCCCCCTTGCGTATTGGCGGCCTGCCGCGTAAAAGGCTCGCTTCGCTGCCGCCCGGTGCCGGTACACGGCCCGCGCGCGCGGCGTCCTGTTTCTGAGATTGTGTTTCGAGGAGTTCCTCCCATGGCGGCTTCCCACAGCCTTGACGCCACCCTCCGCACCGACGCCGGCACCGGCGCCACGCGGGCGCTTCGCCGGGACGGCAAAGTGCCAGCCATCGTTTATGGCGGCAATGGCGAGACCGTCAGCATTGCGCTGGAGCGGCGCTCGCTGAACCGGGCGCTGAACGTGCCGGGCCTGATGACCCAGACCATCGCCCTGACCGTCGACGGCAAGACCGAGACCGTGAAACTGCAGGACGTGCAGCTGCACCCGGTCACCGACGAGGCGCTGCACATCGACTTTATGCGCACGGCCTGATCGCCTGCTTCACCCAGCCGGGGAGGGAGAGGCATGAGCCGGACCCGCCTGCTGGTCGGCCTCGGCAATCCCGGGGCCAAATACGCCGCCACCCGCCACAATATCGGCTTTCGCCTGCTGGACGCGATTGCCGCGCACCACCATGCGCCCGCATGGCGGGCGCGGTTCAATGGCGCGTTCAGCGAGCTGTTTCTGGACGGCCGCAAGGTGCTGCTGCTGAAGCCGCAGACCTTCATGAACGAGTCCGGCCGGTCGGTGGCGCCGGCGCTGAAGTATCACAACCTCTCGATCGAAGACGCCATCGTCTTTTACGACGAACTTGACCTGACGCCGGGCAAGGTGCGGGTGCGTCATGGCGGCGGGCTGGCGGGCCATAACGGCCTGCGCAGCATCAACGCCCATTGCGGTCCGAATTTCTGGCGGGTGCGGGTCGGCATCGGCCATCCCGGCCGGCCGGAGAAGGTGGCGGGCTATGTGCTCCACCCCTTCGCCAAGGCGGATGAGGCCTGGCTCGACCCCTTGCTGGACGAGGTGCCGCGGCTGCTGCCTTTCCTGCTGGACAACCAGGACGGCGAGTTCATGAACCGGCTCTATCTGCGCCTGGGCCCGGTGCTGAAGCCGGAGAAGCCGGCCAGGAACGAGAAGAAGCCCGAATCGCCGGGCGCCTCCGCCAAGTGAGCGGTGTACCCCGGAGGTGGCGGAGCCGCCGTCCGGGGTTGGTGTCGGCGTGCGAACACAGGCGGGGGTGGTGTTCGCGAGGGCAAGCGATCCCGGCCCGCCACTCCGCGACGGCCGGGAAATACAATCAAGCCTAGGCGAGAGGTACCCCGGAGGTGGCGGAGCCGCCGTCCGGGGCCGGTGTCATCCTTCGAACACGGGCGGGGCGGTGTTCGCGAGGGCGGCCGGTCCCGGCCCGCCGCTCCGCGACGGCCGGGAAACACCAGCGCCGTGTCGGCGGCCGCCTATTCCTTCAGTCCGCGCTCGCCCAGCAGGGCCTCGCGGAAGCGCGACTTGCCGATGGAGCCGTCGCGGATCGGCATCACCACCGGTGGCATGTCGCTGGAAACCTTGATCACCGCAAACTGCGGCCCCTCCGCCGCGTAGATGGCGGTCCGCAGCGCGTCAAGGCCGGTCTCGTTCTGGACCTCCAGGACGTGGTGGAAGCCGCTGGCCCGGGCGATGCCGGCCAGGTCGACCCCTTCCGACGTGTGCGCCATCTGGCGGCCGGTCTCGCCGAAGCGTTCGTTGTCGATGCAGACCACGGTGAGGTTTTTGGGCCGCCGCACCGCGACGGTCGGCAGCGCGTAGAGCCCCATCATCAATTCCGCGTCGCCGGTCAGCGCCAGCACGCGGCGCTCCGGCTGGGCCAGGGCGAGGCCGAGGGCGGTGGGGACGACGCTGCCCATGGCGCCCAGCAGGTAGTAGTTGAGCGGGTTCTCGCCGGCGCTCTCCGCATCCCAGATGGCGGAGCCGAGGCCGGCGACGATCAGCAGCTTGTCGGTGCGCCCCTCCAGCAGGCGGTGGATCGACGGGCGGCGGGGGAGGAGATTGTCGGTCATGGGCTTGCTCCTCGCTAAAACACTTTGGCGCCGATGACGCGCTGGCCGATCAGCACCGCCACCGGGCAATAGGAATTGAACGCCAGCCGCGCGCCGGCCAGCACCATGTCGGCGACCTCATGCGCATAGTTGGCCCGCATGACGACGGCGCCGGCCGCGTCCAGCATCTTTTCCGCCGACTGGCCGCCATGCAGCTGCCACGGATTGAACTCGCCCCACTCGCCGCGCATGGTGACGATGGTGAAAAAGGGGAAGCGGCCGGAGGTGGCGAGGCCCAGGGCGTGGGCAATGTTGCCGATGCCCGACGACTGCATCAGCATGACGCTGCGCTGGCCGCCGAGCCAGGCGCCGCAGCAGACGCCCACGGATTCGAACTCGTTCGCCAGCATGCCCGCCTCGATCTCCGGGTCGGCCAGGCAGCGATCGATCACATGGGCGTGGCCGGCGTCGGGCACGTAGTGGACCTGCTGGATATTCAGCTCTTTCAGCGCCTGGTAAATCTGTTCGCGCCAGTTGGGTTCGGCGCTGGGCGTGGTTTCCGGCATTGCGGCATCCTCGGGGCGGGGCATTTCCGGTCCCATCCTTATCGCGTCACGCCGGGCGAAGACAAGCGTTCGGGCCGAAGCGGTGTAAAGACTGACAGAGGGTATCGACAAATTTGACACTTATCGGGGTGTGCGTTTGGCGAGCCTCATAGAAACTTTTGCGGATTTGGCGTTCTTCGGTTTGGCACGATGCATGCATAAGTTGTTTCATCCTTACGATTGGTCGGCCAAACCCAGTCCGTTCACGGTGAACCGAACTGGCGGTGGGCTGCGCAAAAGGTCATGGAATATGAAATTCGCTCCCATCGTCGCTTCGGCTCTCCTGGCGGTTTTGTCGCTTGCCGCACCGTCGGCGCAGGCCATGGTCATCGACAATTTCATCACCCAGCAAATCGTCAGCGTCACCGCTGCGCCGGTCGCGACCGGTTTCAACGCTGCCGCGACGGCGAGCGCGCTGGGAGTCGAACGCGATATCCTGGTGACGAAAACGGTCGGATTTCCCGGCGAACAAATTCGCGCCCGAACCAACCCCTTCGGTGCGACGCACCTCCGCATCAGCCAGGACGCGGGTGTGCGCGGAACCGTCGATGTGGTTTGGGATGGCACAGACGGTTCGTCGGCCGTCAATGCCTCGGGCCTGGGTGGCCTGTCATTGCTGGCCGATGGGTCGACGGCATTTGCGCTGCGTGTGGGCGGTTCCGACGTTGGCGGCCCGGTGCAGGTGACGCTGTTTCAGCAAGGAAATGCGGCCAACACGCTTTCCGGCACGTTCACCGTGCCGGGCGGGCTTCTGGCCAGCCAGGCGGCGGATGACGTGACCTTGTTGTTGCCGTTCACCTCGCTGACGCTGGCGGGTACGGCAAGCGCAAACGATATCCTGACGTCTGTTGGCGCCATCCGGCTTCGGGTCGATGGGTCCGCCGCGGCTCAAGAAGCCTGGGATTCCGACTACATTTATTTCCGCACGGTCCCGGAGCCGATGACGCTCGGCCTGATCGCGATCGCAGGGCTGGCGGTGGCAGGCTTGCGCCGCCGCAGCCCTTGCCATGGAGCGGTAATGCCGGTTTAGTTTGTGGGAAACGTCCCAGCGAGCGAAATTGGCTTTCGCGGTGCACGGCACCGGAGGCTGCGCGCATACGGAGCCCGGCCATGGCAACCAACGGCTATCAACACATCGAGGTGCGTCCGATTGCCGGCGCTTGCGGGGCGGAGATCCACGGGGTCGACCTGAATGCCCTCTCGGACGCGGCGTTCGCCGAGATCAGGGCGGCGTGGCACGACCACCTGGTGATCTTCTTCCGCGACCAGTCGCTGGACGACGAGCAGTTGAAGGCGTTCGGCCGGCGGTTCGCGCCGCTGTTCCGGCACCCGAATTTCGTGCCGCAGGACGACCAGCCGGACATTGTGCGCATCTACGCCTCGCCGACCGACACCCGCATTGTCGGCGAGGACTGGCACCAGGACACGAGTTGCATGGTCGAGCCGCCATCGGGCGCCGTGCTCTATGCGGTGGAGGTGCCGCCCGCCGGCGGCGACACGCTGTTCGCGAACCAGTACCTGGCCTATGAGACCCTGTCGGACGGCCTGAAGGCGGCCCTGGCAGAGCGCACCAGCCTGCACTCCGACATTCGCGTCGCCGGGCCGCAGGCGAGGGCCCGGATCACCGGGCGGTCGTCCGTGACCCGCGCCGACGACGCGTGGCGGCCGACCGAGGCGACGCACCCGGTCTTCCGCACCCATCCCGAAACGGGACGCAAGGCGTTGTTCGTGAACCGCTCCTACACCCAGCATTTCGACGGCATGACCAATGAGGAAAGCCAGCCGCTGCTCGACTTTCTGGAGCGGCACGCGACCCGGCCGGAACTCACCTGCCGCTTCCGCTGGGAAAAGGGCTCGGTGGCGGTGTGGGATAATCGTTGCGTCATGCACATCGCCATGCACGACTACAAGGGGCATTGGCGCAAAATGCACCGGGTGCAGATGACGGGTGACCGGCCGGTGTGAGGTGCGGTGCTGCGGTTTGTTAAGGCGAATTCGGAAATCGTTTGTATTGGCAATTGGTTAAGGCGGTCTTCTCGGAAACCGTAACAATTGAAAGCAATTCTTGGCTGTTTCGTGCCTTGCGCCGATAGGGTGCAACTGCCGTAGCGGATCGCACGACGAAATCTTATCCCGATAGGGAGTGAAAGACGAGGGGCAGGCCTCTGGGGGAGGCATCTTGACCTCGGGAGGTCCCGGATAGCGGCTTTGCCGCTTCCGGGAGAGCTTGAGGGTGCGGATGGCGCGTCGGCCCGGGATGCGATGGTTGACCGATGACCTCGCGCCGTGATGGGGCTTGCATTGCGGTATTCGACGGCGCTTTCTGGCGCTCCTCAACTCGCCGGCCTCGGAAGTCGATGCAACGGAAGCCACTGCACATCTCGGAGAGCGGTGTAGCACGGCGTTCGAACGGGAAGATTGGAGCAATCGGTTGGGTCAGAATCATGGCGGTGAGGAGCGCTCCAGGCTCCTGCCCCTGTCCCTGGCGGCGCTGGGGGTGGTCTATGGCGATATCGGGACCAGCCCGCTTTATGCCTTCCGCCAGGCTCTGGGGGCGACGTCGCCGAGCGAACTGAGTGTCCTGGGCATCCTGTCCATGATCGTCTGGGCGCTCGTGATCGTCGTGTCGCTCAAATACCTGCTGCTCGTCATGCGCGCGGATAACAAGGGCGAGGGCGGCATTCTCGCGCTGCTCGCCCTGCTGCACCCCTGGCGCGGGTCGGAGACACCTGGCAAGGCGCGACTGATCGTTATCGGCGTGTTCGGAGCCGCGTTGCTCTATGGCGACGGCATGATCACCCCGGCCATCTCCGTTCTGAGCGCGGTCGAGGGGATCGAGACCATCCATAGGGGGATTGCGCCCTATGTCGTGCCCCTGACCATTGTCATCCTTTTGCTGCTGTTCCTGGTGCAGTCCCGCGGCACCGCCAGTGTCGGCACGCTGTTCGGCCCCGTGACGCTGGTCTGGTTCATCGTCATCGCGGTGCTGGGCCTGGTTCAGATCGTCGAGCATCCGGTGGTGCTGAAGGCGCTGAGTCCGACCTATGCGGTGCTCTTCGCGGCAGGGCATCCGACGACGGCGTTCACCGTGCTGGGGGCCGTGTTCCTGGTCGTGACCGGCTGCGAGGCGCTGTATGCCGACATGGGCCATTTCGGGCGGGCGCCGATCCGCCTCGCCTGGTTCGTCTGTGCGTTTCCCTGCCTGGTGCTCAATTACCTTGGCCAGGGCGCGCTGGTTCTGGGCGATGCGGCCCAGGCGGCGCATCCCTTCTATCACCTGGCGCCGGACTGGTTTCGCATCCCGTTGGTCGTGCTGGCGACGGCGGCGACGGTGATTGCCTCGCAGGCCGTGATCTCCGGCGCGTTTTCGCTGACCCGGCAGGCGGTGCAACTGGGACAGTTCCCGCCGGTGCTGATCCGCCAGACATCGGCGGAGGAGACCGGACAGGTCTATGTGCCGGCGGTGAACCTGGTTCTGGCCCTGGCAACCATCGGTCTGGTGCTGGGGTTCGGCAGTTCCACCAACCTCGCCGGGGCCTATGGCATTGCCGTGAGCACCACGATGGTGATCACCACCTTTCTGACCTATTTTGTCATGGCATACCGCTGGAAATGGTCGCCATGGGTCGTGATCTCGGTCACCGTCGTCCTGATCGCCATCGACCTGAACTTCCTGGTCGCCAACAGCCTCAAGATTATCGACGGCGGCTGGTTCCCGCTCCTGGTCGGGGGGCTTCTGTTGTTCGTCATGAGCACCTGGGCGAGCGGCCGCAGGCGGCTGAACGCCAAGCTGATGGAAGACAACGGCACCATGCGGGACTTCCTGGCGGAGCTGAAGGCGAAGCCGGTGGTCCGCGTGCCGGGAACCGCCGTCTTCATGACCGCATCGCCCCGCCGCGTCCCGCCGAGCCTGCGCCATCAGCTCAAGCATATCGCGGTGCTGCACGAGAAGGTGATCCTGCTGACCGTGGTCATCGAGGTGGTCCCGCGCGTCAGCGCCCGCGAGCGGCTGGAAATCGAGCCGCTGGGCCAGAATTTCCTGCGCATGCGCGTGCATTACGGCTTCATGCAGTCGCCGAATATCCCGGTCGCCCTGATGCTGGCCGCCGAGACCGGACTGGAACTCGATCTGGAACGGATCACCTATATTCTGGGCCGGGAGACGGTGCTTCCCGCGGAGAACTCGGCGGGATTGAACCGCTGGCGGGCGCGGTTCTTCGGCTTCCTGTCACGCAACTCCCTGCCGGTAACGGCCCATTACAACCTGCCGCCCGACCGGGTCGTCGAACTGGGGGTGCAGGTTCGGGTCTGATCGGGGCCTCTGTCGTCGCGGGGAAGGCGGCGGATTTGCGACCGGCGCTTGGCAAGCCGCGCCGCGGCCGGTACCAAAGTGGGAGACAATCACCGCCCGTGAGGATGCCCGCCCATGATCCGCCTCGACACCCAACTCCGCGATTTCGATGCCAGGGAGGTTCCGGCCCAGGCGCAGCGCTTCGAGGCGCTGGGCTTCGATGGGGTCTGGACCTTCGAGGCGGCGCACGATCCGTTCCTGCCGCTGGTGCTCGCCGCCGCCGCGACCGAAAAGCTGGAGATCGGCACCAATATCACCGTCGCCTTCGCCCGTTCGCCCTTTGCGGTGGCGCAGACGGCCTGGGATTTGCAAAAAGCCTCCGGCGGGCGCTTCAATCTGGGCCTGGGGACGCAGGTGCGGGCGCATGTGGAGCGCCGCTTCTCGATGCCGTTCGACCGGCCGGCGGCCCGGATCACCGACTATATTCGCTGCGTGCGCGCCGTCTGGGACACGTTCCAGACCGACGCCAGGCCGGCCTATGACGGCGAGTTCTATCGCTTCCGCCTCATCAACCCGTTCTTCAATCCGGGGCCGCTGGAGCACCCGCGCATCCCGATCTGGCTCGCCGGCGTGAACGAGCGCATGTGCCGGGCGGCGGGCGAGGTGGCGGACGGCTTCCATGTCCACCCGGTACACTCGGTCGGCTATCTGCGCGACGTGATCCGGCCGGCGATCGCGGCGGGGGCTGCCAGTGCCGGGCGCCAGGCGTCGGACGTGGCGCTCTACGCGCCGGTGTTCGCCGTGACCGGCGAGACGCCGGAGCAGCGGGCCGAAAGCGAGGCCGAGGTGCGGCGGCAGATCAGCTTCTATGGCTCGACGCCGAACTATCGCGCCGTGCTGGAGTATCTCGACTGCGGCCATATCGCCAAGGAACTCTCGGCGCTGGTGCGCCAGGGCGAGTTCGAGGCCATGGCGCGGCTGGTGCCGGACGCGCTGCTGGACGCCATCGCGATCTCGGCCGCGCCGGCGGATCTGGGCCGGGCGCTGCGCGAGCGCTATGAGGGCGTGCTGGACCGGGTGTCGCTCTACTTCCCGATCCAGGCGACCGATACGGATGCGGGCTGGCAGCGTTTCGTGCGGGACTTCAAGAAGTAGGAGGCTTCCCGCGCAGGGCAGGGCTTTGATGGACCCCGGACGGTGCGGAGCGCCGATCTGTTCCCCGGAGGTGGCGAAGCCGCCATCCGGGGCCGGCTTCTTCCTTCGAACACCACGGTTGCCCGCGTTCGCGAGAGCCAGCGGTCCCGGATGTTCGCTCCGCGCACTCCGGGAAACAGGATGATTCAGGGCAGGCGGGCGAGGATCGCGGCGGCGACGGCGGCGCGGTCGTCCGGTGGCGCATAGGTCCAGGCGGCAAGCGGTGGGCCGGTGAATCTCCGGGCGCAGCCGTCGGCATAGAGGCCTTCCAGGAAGCGGCGGAAACGGACCGTGCCGCCCGGCAGTTCCGCCACATGCACCGGCTTGCCGGTGAAACAGGCCTCGGTCAGCATGTTGGCGCTGTCGCAGGTGGCGACCACATGGTCCGCCAGGGCCAGCAGGCCGAAATAGGGGTTCGGGCCGTCCGCCTCGCCGCTCCAGATCCAGGCGTCGGGCAGGGCGGTGCGCAGGATGGCGGTGTTCTCCGCCCCGGTGCGGCGCGAGGTGGTGACCAGCAGGCTGTGGCCGGCGTCGGCCAGGGCTCTCAGCTTGGCGGCGAGCGCGCGGGCGTCATCGGCGCCGAAGTCGTAGGCGCGACTCTTGCCGCCGACCAGCACGGCGACCCAGGGGCGGGGGAACCGGGCGAAGCGGGGGCGCCATTCTGCGGCGGCGTCGGCCAGCTTGGCGGTGGTGACGCGGTGAATCGAGCCGCGGGTTTGCAGCACGTTCGGGCCGGAAAGGCCGTCATGGCGGGGGGCCGCGACCAGGTCGAACCGGTCGGGCGGGCAATCGGGCTTTTGCACATAGACCGTGAACACGCCCGCCTTGCGCAGCGCCAGCGCGGCCGGGATGCTGCGCCGACCGCAGGCGATGACGAGGCCGGGCAGGGGTGGGGCGAAGTCCTCCGGGTTTTCCAGCAGCAGGGCCAGCCGCCGCGGCGCCCAGTGGCCGGGCAGCCAGCGCCAGGGGCGGCGGGGGCGGACGGTTTTTTCTTCGATCTCGGCTTGGGTTTGCGCCGCCACCGCCTCCGCCAGGCCAAAGGCCTGGGTGCGCATGCCGGCCTCGCCGGTGGTCAGCGTCCAGATGCGGAGGGGCGGAGGGGTCATGCCTGCGGCTTCACCCCGAATAGAGCCGCAGGCTCGTATCGAGGGGCGTAATCCGGGCCTGGCAACCGCTCCCTCGATACGCCGCGTGCCGCGACTACTCGGGATGAAGGGTGAGGATGGGTGCGAGGCGGGGTGAGGCTGTTGTGGGAGGGATGTGGAGTGCAGCGAAGGTGGGGCACTGTCATCGCCACGGCTTCATCCCGAGTAGCCGCGGAACGCGGCGTATCGAGGGATCGGCGGACGGGGGAAGGCGAAAGGACAGCCGATGTCACAGCACACCCTCGGCCTTGAGCGCCGCGATCTCCTCGGCCGGGACGCCGATCCCGCCCAGGATTTCGTCGGTGTGCTGGCCGAGCGCCGGCGCCGGCGTGCGGATGGCGCCGGGAGTGTCCGACAGGCGCGGGACGATGTTGTGCATGGGGATACGGCCCATGCTTTCGTCCGGCATCTCCACCAGCGCCTCGCGGCCGATGACGTGCGGGTCGTGGCGATATTGCTCGGCGTTGTAGACCGGGCCGGCGGTGACCTCCAGCCGCTCGAAGAAGTCCAGATTCTCGGCCAGGGTCTTTTCGGCGACGGCGTCGGCGACGACCTGGTCGACATAGTCCAGGTGCTGCATCCGGCCGGCGGGGTTGTTGTAGCGCGGGTCCTCGCACATGTCCTCGCGGCCGATGGCACGGAAAATGCGCAGCGCCATCACCTGCATCGAGCCGCTGATCGCCAGCCACTCGCCGTCCTTGGTGCGGTAGGTGTTGCGGGGGGCGGCCGTGTTCGAGCGGTTGCCGGATCGCATCGGCGACTTGCCGCTCGCCTCCTGCACGGCCGCGTCGCCACCCAGAATGGCGTGCATGGGCTCCATCAGCGACAGGTCGATGACCTGGCCCTTGCCGCCGTTCGCGGCGCGGGCCTGGAGGGCGACCATGGTGCCGAACGCGCCATAGGTGCCGGCGACCATGTCGGCCAGCGCCATGTTCGGCAGCGACGGCGGCCGGTCCGGGAAGCCGGTCTTCATGGCAAAGCCGCTCATGGCCTCGATCAGGGTGCCGAATCCCGGGCGCTCGCGATAGGGGCCGGTCTGGCCGAAGCCGGTGACGCGGACGATGACCAGGGCTGGGTTGCGCGCGTGCAGGATTTCGGGCGCAAGGCCCATCCGCTCCAGCCCGCCAACGCGGTAGTTTTCGAGGAAGACGTCGGCGGTTTCGACCAGTTTCAGCAGCAATTCCTTCGCCCGGTCGTCGCGCAAATTCATGCGCACGCTTTTCTTGTTGCGGCCGTAGATTTTCCACTGCACCGGCTGGCCGCCAGCGCCCCAGGAGCGCAGCGGGTCGCCGTCCGGCGGCTCGATCTTGATGACCTCGGCGCCGAAATCGGCCAGCAGCACGCTCACCTGGTTGCCGGCCACGAGCCGCGTCAGGTCGAGCACGCGCAGGCCGTCGAGCGGGCAGGCGGCGTCCGGGGCAAAGTCTTTGAGGGGGCCGATGGGCATGCAATCCTGTTCCAGATGGGCATTGACGGTTGCGCGTCAACCTAGACCACCCGGTTCCGGGTCGCCAGATCGTTGCGTCACACCGATTGGCCCGTTCCCATTCGGTGTCAATTTGCTTGGAGGAGGACCCAGCCGCGACGCAGGAAGTGGGCGAATGGAGGCTGCGGGTTGCCATATCGTTGGGGAATTCGGCTTACGCGTGCCCCGCTAATGCGTATTTGTGGAGCGACGGCATGAGCGAGACTGGCAAAGGGCGGTGAGGCATGGAAAGCGGTCGACGGATTTTCACCGAGAATGAACACGGTCAACTGATCCCGATGCGAGTGGCTGCGCCGCCGTCCGAAGACGAATTGCAGGACCTCATCGCGCGATTTCCGGAGATTGTCAGCGAGCATGACGGCGAGTTGCTGCTGATCCGCCGCGAACAGGGTGTGCCCGGACAGGAGGCTGGCTCGGATCGCTGGTCGCTCGATCACCTTTTGTCAGTCAAAAGGCGGTCCCAGTGCTGATCGAGGTGAAGCGCGCCTCCGACACGAGAATCCGCCGAGAGGTCATTGGCCAAATTCTCGATTATGCGGCCAATGGCGTGGCCTATTGGCCGAAAGGGGCCTTGAAGGCTGCGTTTGTCAGGACCTGCGAGGAGGAGAGCGGCAAGGACCCGGACATGGCTCTAAGCGAGTTTTTCGGGACCGAAGACCCGACCGATTTCTGGGATCAGGCCGAGGCAAACCTGGAGGCCGGTCGCGTCAAGCTCGTTGTTGCGGCCGACAGCATTCCGAGCGAACTGGCCCGCGTTATCGAGTTTTTGAACGAGCAGATGCGGGCGGAGGTTCGTGCTGTAGAACTCCGCTACTTTCTGGGTGAAGACGGCCGCAGGACCCTCGCCCCCCGCATTTTCGGCGAGACAGAGAAGACCCGGCCACCAAATCC
The DNA here is from genome assembly GCA_020638555.1 of Alphaproteobacteria bacterium. Lineage (NCBI taxonomy): Bacteria > Pseudomonadati > Pseudomonadota > Alphaproteobacteria > Alphaproteobacteria bacterium. Next base: position 1,120,674 of record JACKII010000002.1, read on the forward strand.
GCCGCCGGCCGGGCCAAACTCGATCCAATTTTCTGTCGAGGCTTGGCTGGAGAAATTCACCAATGCACGCCGTTTGCCGATGCCGATACCGGCGATCTTGGACATCATCGCCCGGATCGGCGGGGAGACTGTGGTTACGTCAACGCAGGGCTCGCTCGCTGCACGGTTTCAGGGCAAAGACGGTAAATTGATCCATCCGCTAATCTCTGGAACAATGGGACGGTCACGATCAACTTTGCTTGGACTTGTGATCGCCCCCAACTCGCAGATGACAATGTGCGCCAACATCTTCTCGATCGGTTTAACGAAGCTGTCGGGGCCTTTCGACGAAAAACCTGAAGGGTTTTTCCGCGTTCCCGGCTGCCAGCCTCGTGGATGGCGCAATTCGGGAATCCTATGAGACCGTGGCTAGGGACTTTGTGGCGCTGGCGGTTGCCGACGGCTCGGAATCTTAGGGCACGTCGTAGATTCATCACACATTGAGACGTGAGTTTTATCGGAAGTCTTTGTCATGGCCCGTATCGCCGTCGCCGGTTTTCGGCACGAGACCAACACGTTCGCGCCTGCCAAGGCGAGCCTCGCCGATTTCGAGCAGGGCTATTCCTGGCCGCCGCTGACCCGCGGGCCGGCGGTGGCCGACGCGGTCAAGGGCTACAATCTGGCGCTCGCCGGCTTCATCCAGGCGGCGGAGGCGGCGGGGCACGAGGTGGTGCCGTTGCTCTGGGCCTCGGCCAGCCCGTCCTCCTATGTGGAGGAACGGGCTTATGAGCGCATTGCCGGCATGCTGTACGATGCGGTGCAGGCGGCGGCTCCCGTGGACGCGGTCTATCTCTCGCTGCACGGCGCCATGGTGACGGAGCATCTGGAGGACGCCGAGGCCGATACCATCAAGCGGGTGCGCGATGCGTTGAACCCGCTCGGCTGGCGCATTCCGGTGGTGGCGACGCTGGACTATCACGCCAACATCTCGCCGGCGATGGTGGGGCGGGCCTCGGCGCTGCTCGGCTACCGCACCTATCCGCACGCGGACATGGCGGAGACGGGTGCGCGCATGCTGCCCTGGCTGGAGCGGCTGCTGGCGGGCGAACACCTGACCGAGCGGGCCTTCCGGCAGGTCCCGTTCCTGTTCCCGCTGGTCTGGGGTTGCACCACGCACCCGCCCGCCTCGCGCATCGTCGCGATGATCCCGGACCTGGAGCGCGAGCACGGCGTTCTGCTGACCTTCGCCGGCGGCTTTCCGGCGGCAGACATCCACGACTGTGGCCCGAGTGTCGTCGCCTACGGCCCGACCAGGGCAGCATGCGAGGCGGCGGTGAACGCGCTCTATGACGCCGTGCTGGCGGCGGAGCCGGAGTTCACCGGCGCGCTGCTGGGGCCGGAAGAGGCGGTGGCAAGGGCGCTGGCGCACGGTGGCTCCGGGCCGGTGGTGATCGCCGACGTGCAGGACAATCCCGGTGCCGGCGGTACCGCCGACACCATGGGCCTGCTGAAGGCGCTGGTGGCGGCGGATGCGCCCGGCAGTGTCTGCGGCATGATCTTCGACCCGCACGTGGCCTCGCTGGCGAGCCGGTCGGGGGCGGGGACGGAGATCGTTGCGGCGCTGGGCGGCAAGCACGGGGTCGCGGGCGACTCGCCGCTGACGGCAACCTTCGCGGTCGAGGCCGTGGGCGATGGCCTGGTGCACTGCGATGGGCCGCTCTACAAGGGCGCGCACATGGACCTGGCACCGATGGTCTTGCTGCGCCTCGGCCATGTGCGGATCGTCGTCGTGGGCAAGAAGGTGCAGGCGGCGGACCTCGCCTTTTTCCGCCATCTGGGCGTGGAGCCGACCGAGGCGCGCGTGCTGGCGCTGAAGTCGAGCGTGCATTTCCGCGGCGCCTTCGATCCCATCGCGGCGGAGACGATTTTGTGTGCCGCGCCCGGACCGATGGTCATGGACCTGAAGGCGCTGGACTTCCGGCGTCTGCGGGCTGGGATCAGGCGGTGAGGCGACGACCCGTTCGCGTCCGGGGCGATTGACAGCGCTACTTTAGTACGTTACGCCTAGACCAATCCAAGATTTGGATGGTGGGCGGCGCATCGACAGACCTGACTGCCCGCAAGCGCATTCCGAAAGAGGGCAGCGTGAAGATATTCTTGTCGATGATCGATGGGCTGAACGAAATTGTCGGTCGCCTCTTCAGTTGGGTAGTGGTCGCCGTGATGCTGATCGCCGTTTACGACGTTGTCATGCGTCAGGTATTCGGCGTGGCGACCTTGTGGGTGTTCGACCTGTCGAAACAGCTTTATGCGCTGCATTTTTTGATTCTTGGCGGTTTCGCGCTTCTGTATTCCGAGCATGTCTCGGTTGATCTGGTCTATGCAAGATTATCCGAGAGGAAGCAGGCCCTTTTGGATGTCATTGGCTACTGCGTCTTCTTTTTCCCGTTCGTAATCGTCCTGATTTACTACGGTTATCAATTCGCCGCGCGTTCCTGGGCCAGCAAGGAGGCCACCTGGGGGGTGATCGCCATGCCGGTCTACCCGATCAAGACCGTCATCGTCGTGGCGGCGGTTTTGCTGGGGTTGCAAGGCATCGCGACATTCGTCCGCCGCTTGTCGGTGCTGGTATCCGGACAAGAAGTGGGCCGCTGAGCGATGTCTCAAGAACTCTTTGCCATTCTGATGTTTGTCGGCCTGCTCATCGGGCTGTTCATGGGCCATCCGCTGGCCTTCGTCCTGGGCGGTCTCGCCGTGATCTTCGCGCTGATCGGCCCCGGCATCAGCGTGTTCGGCATCATCATCAGCCGCATTTTCGGATTGATGGACAATTATGTCCTGATCGCGGTGCCGCTCTTCATCCTGATGGCGCGGTTGCTCAGCGATTCCGGCGTTTCCGAGAACATGTTCTTCGCGCTGAGGCAAATGCTGCGGTCGGTCCGCGGTGGGCTGACGCTCGCGGTGATCGGGGTTTCGGTGCTGCTGGCGGCATCGACCGGGATTATCGGCGCCTCCATGACCGTGATGGGCGTGCTCGCGCTGCCGGCCATGGTGAAATACGGCTATCAGAAGGAAATGAGCTGCGGCGCCATCTGCGCCGGCGGCTCGCTCGGCATTCTGATTCCGCCGTCGATCATGCTGGTCATCATGGGCAGCTATGCCGGCCTCTCGGTCGGCAAGCTGTTTGCGGCGGCGTTGATTCCCGGGCTGCTGCTGGGCCTGACCTATGCGCTCTACGCCGCCATTCGCAGCTATATCAACCCGTCGCTGGGGCCGCCCATGTCGGCCGCCGAGCGCGAGGAGGTGGCGGACGGGCAGTTGCTGAAAATGGTGGTCACGCTGGTGATCCCGCCGCTGCTGCTGATCCTCGGCGTTCTGGGCTCGATCTTCGCCGGCATCGCCACCGCGACCGAGGCCGCTTCGATCGGCGCCTTCCTCTCGCTGATCCTGGTGATCGTCTACGGCAAGTTCAGTTGGAGCGGCCTCTATACCAGCGTGCTGGAGACCGGCAAGGTCACCGCCATGGTGCTGTTCATCGCCGTCGGCGCGACCAGTTTTACCGGTGTGTTCGTGGCCGGCGGCGGCATCGACGTGATGGGGCATGCGCTGGGCGGCCTGGGGCTGGAGCGCTGGGGCACGTTCGTCGTGATGATGTTGATCGTGTTCGTGCTCGGCATGTTTCTCGACTGGCTCGGAATCGTCCTCATCAGCTTTCCTCTGTTCCTGCCGATGGCGGCGGGATTCGGCTTCGACAAGCTCTGGTTCGTGCTGATGATCGCCATCGTGCTCCAGACATCCTTCCTGACCCCGCCCTTCGGCTATGCCCTGTTCTATCTGAAAGGGGTCGCGCCAGAGGGAGTGGAGACCTCGCACATCTATCGGGGGGTGGTGCCGTTCATCGCTCTGATCCTGGCAGTGGCCGCGTTGTGCGCGGTGGAGCCCGATATCGTCCTCTGGCTGCCGAACCGGTTGTTCTGATGCTCCGTCACCATAGGAAAAATGGGAGAAAACGATGAAGGTTTCCCTGAAGACGATGGGGGGTGCCGCGGCGGTCGCCACCGCATTGCTGGCCGGCTCCGCGAGTGCGGCCGATGTCGAGTGGCGCATCACCTCCACCTGGCCGACCGGCATCAATCTCAGCGACGCGGATAACCATTTCGTCAAGCTGGTGAACGACCTGGGCGGCGATCGGTTCCAGGTCAAATACTTCCCCGGCGGCGCGCTGGTCGGTGCCATGGAAGTGTTCGACACGGCGTCCGCCGGCAATGTCGATGCGACGATCGAGTGGGCCGGCTATTGGGCCGGCCGGGATTCGGCGTTTGCCTTGCTCGGTGCCTATCCGATGTTGTTCACGCTGGGCGACTATCGCATCTGGTACCAGGATTATGGCGGCCGCGAACTGTTCGACGAGGTCTATGGCAAGTTCAACATGAAGTATCTTCTGTTGAACGTCATCAACATGGAGTCCGGGATCCGATCCAGCAAGCCGCTGAAAACGCTGGAGGATCTCAAAGGGCTGCGGATCCGCATGTCCGGCCGGCCGCAAGGCGTCATTCTCGATAAGCTGGGCGCGGTGCAGGTGCAGTTGCCGGGCGGCGAGGTCTACCAGGCGTTGGAGCGCGGCGTCATCGACGCGGCCGAGTTCTCGACCCCCGGCGTCGACTGGAGCCTGGGCTTCCAGGAGATCACCACCAATTGGATGGTGCCGGGCTGGCACCAACCGGGTTCCACCGGCGGCATCGCCATCAATCTGGATTCCTGGAACGCGCTCGACGACTGGACCAAGAACCTGTTGCGGACGGCCGCCGACGCCACGCTCGCCTGGACGTTTGGCCATTTCGAGCGCATCAACGCGGAAAAGACGACCGAATTCGTCAAACGCGGCACGGAGGTGGACAGGATCTCGGACGCGGAACTCGACCGTCTGCAAGGCATGGCGAACGCGGTGCTGGTGGAGCAGAGTTGCGAGAACCCCCTGTTCGCCAAGGTGGCCTATTCTCAGGTTGATTTCCTGCAAAAATACCGCGATTGGCGGGCCATGGCGGCGCCCTTTGGCGTCGGTCGCAACATCGCCAACATGCCCGACCTGGAGGCGATCAAGAAGTGCATGGACCAATAACCGCGCCCGCGCCCCGGCGGCGCTGACCGGTTGAGCGATCCCCGGATCGGCCGCAACGGCCGGACCGGGGATTTTTTTGCGCCAAGGGCGAGGCCCTCCGTCGGGCAAAATCTGGCGGCGAATGGCCCGGGGCGTTTCCGTGTTCGCAACGCCCCTGGATCGCGCTGCCGCCAGGCGCTAGGGTCTGGGCCGACACGGATTTCGCGCAAGCCAGGAGCCTCCCCCATGACCATCCAGTTCGGCGTTATGAACCGCGGCCAGTACAACTGGGGCGACGACATGCGGGCGCGCTTCGGCGAGTTGATGGAGCAGGCGCGCCTTGCCGACCGGCTGGGCTATGACAGCTTCATGAAGGGCTCGCACTTTTCCAGCTATCCGCTGCACGATTTCAACCAGATCGCCTATATGGGCCGGCTCACGGCGGAGTGTCCGAACCTGCGCCTGATCGCCGGCATCGTGCTGATGCCGCTGCACAAGCCGCTGGATATCGCCGAGCAGTTCGCGAATATCGACCTGATGAGCGGCGGCAAGCTGATCTTCGGCTGCGGCCTCGGCTATCGCGACGTGGAGTTCAAGGCGTTCGGGATCGAGCGCAAGAACATCGCCCGGCACATGGAAGAGAATATCACCGCCGTCCGCCGGCTCTGGACCGAGACCGATGTCAACATGAAGGGGACGGGTTGGGAATTGGTGGACGCCAATGTCTCGATCAAACCGGTGCAGTCGCCGCCGCCTTTCTGGATTGGCGCCAACGCCGACAAGGCGATCGAGCGCGCGGCGCGGCTGGTGGATGCCTGGTTCGTCTCGCCGCACAACCGCATCGACACGACCCAGCGGCAGTTGGAGGTCTACAGGCGCGCGCTGGATGCGGCGGGCAAACCCTTCCCGGGCGAGTTTCCGATGATGCGCGAATGCTGCATCGCGCCGACCCATGACGAGGCCATGAAAATCGCCAAGGATTATCTGGTGCACAAATATGCCGCCTACCACCAGTGGGGGCAGGACAAGGCCATGCCCGAAGGCGACAACGACCTGGGCATGGACATGGACGAGTTGATGAAGGATCGCTTCCTGGTCGGCACGCCGGCCGAGGTGACGGACCAAATCCTCAAGACCGTGCGCGAGTGCCAGACCAATCACATCGTTCTGGGCGTGCAGTTCCCGGACATGCCGCACAGCCTGGTCTGCGATCAGATGCAGTTGCTGGCGGAAGAGGTGTTCCCGGCCGTGCGCGCGGCGCTCTAGGCGGCTTCCAGGGCATGCAACCGGCCCGCCTGCGCGCCCGCCTCTGGGTGGAGGCCTGCCTGGGCGCGTGCCGCGCGGCGGGCGTGTTTGCCACCGTGCTGGCCCGCGGCGACGCGGACGCCGGCACCGTGCTGCTGAAATGGCGCCGCACCGATGGCTCCGGCGGCGTGCTCTCGCCGTATTCGTCACCGGACGGCGTGCGGATTTGGCTGCCGGCCACCGGCCAGGAGCCGGTCGCCGAAGCCGAGGCAGATGCCTACTGGCAACGCCAGAAGGATCGCGACCCGGATGTCTGGGTGGTGGAAGTCGAGAGCGAGACCCTGTGGCACCCGCTCCAGGAGCCGATTGACCTGAACCATAACAGTGACCATAACGCGTTACAAGAAAAGGCAAAAAGCCTGTTCAGACGTTGAATCCTTCGTGCAAGGAGAGAGAGTGATGATCATGGCGGACCCGTTGCCCAAATGTATCTTATTGGTGGTTTGCGAGATTTGTCCCACAGTCGAGGACGAATGGAATACTTGGTACGACGAAGTGCATTTGCCGGCAGCACTCGCCTGTCCCGGCGTGATTTGCGGTGCGCGCTATAAGTCCGAAGGGGCGCTGCTTTGGACGGAACAGGGCCGCCGCGAGGTCCGGGACACGGTGACCTATGCCACGATTTACGAGGTCGAAGGACCCGAAGTCTTGGAAACGCCGGAATTTCGGGCCATGGCGGGGTGGTATCAGTTCAAGGAGCACATTTCGGCCCGCACCCAGATCCTGCGCCAGTTGTAGGCGTGGCGCCCGAACGGCCACCGACCGGGGCCGTTCGGGCTGAAGCCGGGGGCGGTAGGTACTCCGCGGTCCCTTGCGGTCAGTCGCCCTTGAAGGCCGGCTTGCGGCGTTCGCCGAAGGCGGTGACGGCCTCCTGGTGATCGCGGGTCATGTTCGACTGCGTCTCCAGGCTGATGGAGAGGTCCATCATCGAATGCGCCAACTGGCGCAGCGGGATGTTGACCGTCCGCTTGGTCCAGTTGATCGACTTCGAGGCGCCGGTCGCGAGGCGATGGGCGAGGCCATAAACCTTCTCGTCCAGCTGGTCCGCCGGCACGACGTGGTTGATGAGGCCGATGCGTTCCGCCTCGGTCGCGCTCATCAGGTCGCCGGTCAGCAGATATTCCTTGGCGCGGGCGAAGCCGACCAGTTGCGGCCAGATCAGCGCGCCGCCGTCGCCCGCCACCAGGCCGGCATTCACATGCGGATCGCCGATCTTGGCGTGTTCGGCGGCAATGATGATGTCGCAGAGCAGCGCCACCGTGGCGCCGAGGCCGACGGCGTGGCCGTTGACGCGGGCAATCACCGGCTTTTCGCACTCCAGGAGGCGATAGACGATGCGCCGAGCCTCCGGCATGCCCTTGTCCCAGAGGGCGTGGTCGTCGATCTTCTTCTGCATGCCCGGCACGTCGCCGCCGGCGGAGAACGCCTTGCCATTGCCGGTGAGCACGGCGACCTTGACCCGGTCGTCGTCGTTCACCTTGTCCCAGATGGTCGACATGGTGGTGTGCATGCCGGCGGTGAAGGCGTTCAGCCGGTCCGGCTGGTTCAGGCGGATGGTGAGAACCTCGCCATCCAGTTCCGTTTCCACATCCTGATACTGTTCGTAGCCTGTGACGGCCATGGCGGTTTCCTCCGTTGCGGATTGCGATGCGGGCGGGCCTCAGACGCGGGCGTTGCGGCCTTCCGGGTCCCAGTGCAGGAAGTCCGGGCCGCATTCGCGCAGCACCGGGCAGCCGACCTGGGCCATGATCTTGTTGATCTCGTCGCGCACGATGCCGATGGCCTTGGTCGCGCCCGCCTCGCCGCCGGCGACGACGCCATAAAGGGTCGGCCGGCCCAGGAAGACGAATTTGGCGCCGCTCGCCAGTGCCACCAGAATATCGGAGCCGCGGCGGACACCGCCGTCCATCATCAGGGTCATGCGGTCGCCGACCGCCGCGTCGAGCGCCGGCAGCACGTCCAGGGCCGACGGCGCGCGGTCGAGCTGGCGGGCGCCGTGGTTGGAGACGATCAGGCCGTCGACGCCCAGGTCGGCGGCGCGCTTGGCGTCGTCGACCCGCATCACGCCCTTCAGCACCAACGGGCGCTTCCAGAGCTTGCGGAAATTCTCGACGTCTTTCCAGGTGATGCTGTTCGGCAGTTGGCTCGCCATGAACTCGCCCACCTGGTCGGCATTGGAACCGGCGGGCGCGTAGCGCTGCCAGTTCTCGCACATGGCGATGCCGGTCTCCAGATAGTCCTTGAGCCAGAGCGGCCGGCGCAGCGCGTCCAGCTTGGTGCCGAGCGAGAGTTTCAGCGGCCGGCCGAAGCCGTTGCGGCGGTTGCGCTCGCGGTTGGAGCCGGTCGGCACGTCGACGGTGACCACCAGGACCGGGATGTTCAGGCCGTCGGCGCGGCGGATCATGTCCTCGGCGATGGACCGGTCGCGGGCGGTGTAGAGCTGGTACCAGCCATGGTCGGGCGCCGTGGCGGCCATTTCCTCCATGGAGGCGTTGGAGGCGCCGGACATGATGAAGGGAATGTTGGCGTCGCGGGCCGCACGGCAGAGCATCATGTCGCCGCCGCGCCGGTAATTGCCGACGCCGCCGGTGGGTGCGATGCCCCAGGCGCTGGAATAGGTGCGGCCGAACAGGTCGGTCTCCTGGTCCAGCCTGGTGGTGACGTCGACCATGTAGCGCGGCACCAGTGGGCGCTGGCGAAACGCGTCTTCGTTGCGGACCAGCCCGTTTTCGTCATCGACGCCGCCCTCGATGAAATCGTAGATCAGCTTCGGCACCCGCCGCTTGGCGAGCACACGGAGGTCATCGAGATTGACGCAATTGTCGATGGCGGGCATGGGCGGCGGCTCCTGACCCTCCGACCGGGGGAGGGGTGTTCGGTCATTGGTTTGCTTTGCCAATAGCAAACTACCGCTGGCCCGCGCGGGCAAGGCCCAATCGGGCGCAGGAGGCTATGCCAGCGCGCCCGACAGCAGGATCCCGCCGCCCCAGGCCGTCAGCACAACGCCCAGGCCATAGCCGAGCCAGTGGGCCGCAGGCACGGTTTTCTCTAGCAGGACATAAAGCGCGAGGCCGCCGATCCACCAGAGATTCATGATGCCGCCGAAAAACAGCAGCGCCATCAGGAACCAGCAGCAGCCGAGGCAAAAGGCGCCATGGTCCAGGCCCATGACGAGGGCGCCCTTCCAGCCCGGCCGCCAGCGGGTCATGAGGAAGGACAGCGGCGAGCGGCAATGGCGCAGGCAGGCCAGCTTCCAGGGCGAGAACTGCCACAGGCCGGCGGCGATCAACAGGCCGCCCCCCAGCCATGGCACGGTGGAGGCCATCATCCCGTTCAGCAGGCCAACACGTTCCAGCCCCCATTGCAGGGCGGTGGCGAGCACGCTGAAGCCGGCCCAGGCGGCCAGATAGCCAAAGGTGAAAATCGCAGTGGGCACCGAGGCCTGGCCGCGTTCGCGTTGCTTCCGGTGGATGCGGGCGAACAGCAGCACGGTCGGGCTGGCGCTCGGCAGCATCATGGCGATCATCATGATCCACCACATGAAGAACATGACGACGGCATAGGCCGGCGACCAGGGCGCCATGGCGAACGCCATGCGCATGCCGCCGCCCGTCGCCAGATCCAGCCCGGACATGCCGAGCGTCGACATGCCGGTGCCGGCGCCGGTGAGCACGAACAGCCAACTGGCCATCGTCACCGCCACCAGAATGGCGATGACGATGAGCCGGTCGCGCCGCAGCGCCTGTTCCAGAAGGGTTGTCATCGGCGCCAGTGTGGCGGAAGGATCAGGCCGCCTTCAACGGGTATTTCGCCAGTGGGAGCTTTGCCCGTGCGGTCGAATGGCAAGCGCGGCCGCTACCCGTTCAGCACCTGGCCGCCGTCGACCGGGATCACGGCGCCGGTGACCCAACGGGCCATGTCGCTGGCCAGGAACAGCGCGACGTCGGCGATGTCGTCGGGCTCGCCCATGCGGCCGGCGGGAATGCTGGCCAGGATGCGGTCGTAGAGCGGGCGGTTGTTCTGGCGGGTGATGTCCCAGACGCCGCCCTCGAACTCGATCGAGCCGGGGCAGATGGCGTTGACGCGGATGCCGTCCTTGGCCAGCGCCAGGGCCTGGGTCTGGGCGTAGTGGTTCAGGGCGGCCTTCACCGCGCCATAGGGCGGGGTGCGCAGGCTGGGCCGCAGGGCCGAGATGGTCGAGATATGGGTGATCGAGCCGCCGCCATTGGCCGCGATCAGCGGTGCTGCGGCGTGGCTGGCGCGGACGCTCGCCAGAATGTCGACCTCGATGCCGGCGAGCCAGCCGGCGTCGTCGTCGGTGCGGCCGAAGCCGGAAGCGTTGCAGACCAGGATGTTGACGCCGCCGATGGCATCGTTGGCGGCGTCGATATAGGCGTCGAGCTGGTTCTTGTCGGCCAGGTCGCAGGCGGCGCCGTGCACCGTGCCGCCCAGCTCGCGCAGGCTGGCGACGGCGCGCTCCACACCATCGGCACCGCGGGCGCAGAGCGAGACGGCGGCGCCGTTGCGGGCGAACGCCTCGGCGATGGCATAGCCGATGCCGCGGCTGCCGCCGGTGATGATCGCGCCTTTGCCGGCAAGGGAAAGAGACATGGGCTGCGGGCTCCTCGACCCCTGGATACTGCGAGGGCGACGCGGGATGCGCCGCTGTCATTCTTGCTAATGGCGGAAACCCGGGGGGGCAATGGCAAAAGGGCGTCGACAAGCCGGGCGGAATTCGGCCTAATGCCCGGTATGATTTTGTCTGTCCTCGACCAATCCCCGATTTCCGCGGGCCGGAGCCATCGCGACGCCCTGCAGGAAAGCCTGGAACTGGCCCGGCAGGCCGATGCGCTGGGATTCCACCGCTATTGGTTTGCCGAACATCACAACAGCCACGGGCTGGCCTGTTCCGCTCCCGAAATCATGATCGCCCGCGTCGCCGCCGAAACCGAACGCATCCGTGTCGGCTCCGGCGGGGTGATGCTGCCGCATTACGCCTCCTATAAGGTGGCGGAGCAGTTCGCGCTGCTGGAGACGCTGTATCCGGGCCGGATCGACCTGGGCATCGGCCGGGCGCCGGGCTCGGACCAGCTGACCGCGGCGGCGCTGGCCGGCGAAGGCGGCATGCGCAATATCGACAACTTCCCGCGCCAGGTGCAGGAGGTCGCGCTCTATCTGAAGGACCAGATCCCGGAAGGCCATCCCTTCGCCCGCGTCCATGCGGTGCCGACGCCGGAGAAGATTCCGGAAATGTGGATGCTGGGCTCGTCCGACTATTCGGCGACGGTGGCGGCCGTGCTGGGCCTGCCCTTCTGCTTTGCCCATTTCATCGCCGGCCCGGTGGGGGCCAAGGTGATGGAGGCGTTCCGCGGCCATTATCGCCCGTCGCCGGACTATCCGGAGCCGACCGCAAGTGTCGCCGCGCATGTGATCTGCGCGCCGACCATGGAGGAGGCGGACCGGCTGGCCCGCGGCCGCGACGTCTGGCGGCTGCGCCTCGACCGGGGCATGTTCGCGCCCTTCCCGACGCCGGAGGAGGCGGACGCGGTTCTGGCCGAGATCGGCGACTGGGAACGCCAGCGCATCGCCAGCGCCCGCAGCCAGCAGATCATCGGCGATCCCGAGCACTGCAAGCGCGCGATCGAGGCGCTGGCGACGGAATACGGGGTTGATGAGGTTGTGATCGTGACCATTACCCACGACTTTGCCGCGCGATGCCGCTCCTATGCGTTGCTGGCGGATGCGTTCGCCTTGACGTCCGCGGCTCGCGCCGCGTAACACTGAACCTCAATGAAGGGCAAAAGTCCCTCCACTCACTGACGGTAGAACAGGGCCATGGATCAAAATCACGTCGTCGATGTGCAGGACCTGCGCGTCTATTTTCCGCTAGAGGATACGACGGTGAAGGCCGTCGACGGAGTCTCGTTCCATATCGGCAAGGGCGAGACCGTCGCCGTGGTGGGCGAGTCCGGGTCCGGCAAGTCCGTGACCGCCATGGCCATGATGCGCCTGAACGATGCCAGCGGCGGCAAGATGCCGACCGGGCGGATCGAATTGCGCCTGCCCGACGACCGGGTCGTCGACGTGGTGAAACTGCCGGATGCCGAACTGCGCTCCATCCGCGGCAATGCCATTTCCATGATTTTCCAGGAGCCGATGACCAGCCTGAACCCGGTCTACACCATCGGCTTTCAGATCGCCGAGGCGATCATGCTGCACCAGGGCCTGAACGAGAAAGAGGCCGAGGGCCGGGCGCTGGAAATGCTGCGGCTCGTGCGCATTCCCGAGCCGGAAAAGCAGTTGAAGCAGTATCCGCACCATCTCTCCGGCGGCATGCGCCAGCGCGTGATGATCGCCATGGCGCTGTCGTGCCGGCCGCAATTGCTGATCGCCGACGAGCCGACCACGGCGCTGGACGTGACCATCCAGGCGCAGATCCTGGACCTGATCCGCACCTTGCAGGACGAGATCGGCATGGCCGTGCTGTTCATCACCCACGACATGGGCGTGGTGGCGGAAATCGCCGACCGCGTGGTGGTGATGTTCAAGGGCGAGGTGGTGGAGCAGGGCGACGTGGAGACCATCTTCCACAAGCCGCAGCACCCCTATACCCGCGCCCTGATCAACGCCGTGCCCAAGCTGGGGTCGATGAACGGCAAGGATGCACCCGAAAAATTCCCGGATGTTGCGCAGAGCGGTACGTTCAAGCCCGAGGATTTCGCCGAAGCAGGAGCCGTCTGACGCCATGGCCACGAATGGAAGCGCGACCCAGCCCCTGCTGGAAGTCGAGAATCTGGTTACCCGCTTCGACATCCGTCGGGGCCTGTTCGGCGGCGTGACCGGCCGGGTGCATGCGGTCGACGACATCACGTTCCACATCGACCCGCGCGAGACGCTGGCGGTGGTGGGCGAGAGCGGTTGCGGCAAGTCCACCACGGGACGCTCGATCCTGAAACTGGTGCCGATCACCCGCGGCAAGGTGGCGTTCGAGGGCCAGGACATCACCCACCTGACGCCCAAGCAGATGCGGCCGTTGCGGCGCGAAATGCAGATGATCTTCCAGGATCCGTTCGCCTCGCTGAACCCGCGCATGACCGCGGGCGAGGCCATTGCCGAGCCGATGCGGGTGCACGGGCTCGAAAGCGGCTCGGCCCTGCGCGACAAGGTTGCCGGCCTGCTGACCCGCGTCGGCCTGCTGCCGGAACACGCCAGCCGCTATCCGCACGAATTCTCCGGCGGCCAGCGCCAGCGCGTCTGCATCGCCCGCGCGTTGGGGCTGGAGCCGAAGCTGATCGTGGCGGACGAAGCGGTCAGCGCGCTCGACGTGACGATCAAGGCGCAGGTGATCAACCTGATGATGGACCTGCAGGACGAATTCGGCATCGCCTTCCTGTTCATCAGCCACGACATGGCGGTGGTGGAGCGCATCAGCCACCGGGTGGTGGTGATGTATCTGGGCCGGATCGTCGAGATCGGCACGCGCCGGCAGGTGTTCGAAAACCCGACCCACCCCTACACCAAGAAGCTGCTGGGCGCGGTGCCGGTCGCCGACCCGCGCCTGCGCCGCACCGACCGGGCCCTGAACACGGACGAGATTCCCTCGCCGGTGAAACCGCCCGGCTTCGAGCCGCCTGCGGTGGTGATGAACGAGATCGAGCCGGGCCACCTGGTGGCGGCGGAATAGCCCCGGTCGCCTGCTCGCGCGCGGGTGTTCGCTGGCGGGGTCGCCCCCTCCGGGATGCAAAAATCTTCGGGTAATCCTGTTTCCCGGCCGTCGCGGAGCGGCGGGCCGGGACCGCTCGCCCTCACGAACACCGTCCTCGCCCGCGTTCTCACGCCATGCCGGTGCGATCACGACGCCGGGTTCGGGCTCCCCTTGGCGCGGGACAGGCTGCGGCAGTCGGCACTGGCCCGGTTGTTGGTGTAATTGCCCTCGTCGATGCGCCAGTAGACGGTGTAGTCGCCGGGCCGGGCCTCGGAAATCAGGCGATAGCGGACACAACCGGTGTCGTCGCGGTCGATGGGGACCATCAGCACGCCGGCGCCCAGATACTCGATCTGCGGATTGCGCAGCGCGCCCGCGTGGGAACAGGCGGCGGTAAGCGCCACCAGGGTCATCGCTGCCGATTTCCGCCAAAGAGCCATAGTGCACCTCCGGACAGGGCCGCAAGTGCGGCAATTACCTCGTAGGCGAGATCATACCCCCCTGCGGCTACCACGAAACTAAAGCTCGACGGAAGCATCATCACACCAAAAAATTGTGACGCCGCGCCAAGCCCGGTGGTTTCCGCCGCGCGCTCGGCCCCGCCCATGCGGGCGTATTCGGCAAAGGCGAGGCCGGTATAGCCGCTGGCGGTGGCGCCGGCGCCGATGCAGACCAGGAATATGCCGATCCAGGGCCAGTCGGGCGAGAAGGTCCCCGCCAGAAATGCCATGGCGGCCATGACGAAGCCCATGATGATGAGCATGGTGCGGGCGGGGATCCAGCGGTCGGCGACCACGCCCCAGATCGGGCGCGAGACCACGCCGGATATCTGGTAGGTCGCCAGCATCTGTCCCGCCGCCACCAGGCCGAAGCCGGCCTGGCTGGTGAGGTGGACGCTGGTATAGGCGACGAAGCACAACTGCGTGCCGCCATAGAAAAAGACGGCGGCCGTCAGCACCCGCAGTTCCGGCATGGTCTTCAGCAGCATCAGCGGACCCAGCAGGCCCTTGGCGCCGATGGCATGGGCCGGGTCGCGGTCGGCGTCGTATTCCGGTCGCATCCATTGCAGCAGCAGCAGCATGACCGCCGCCGGCACGATCTGGATGAACAGCGCCGTCTGCCAGCTATAGGCCAGTACCAGCGGCGGCACCAGCAGGCCGCCCAGCACGCCGCCCAGCGGCACGCCGATCTGGCGGACGGAAAACACCAGATTGCGGATGTCGGCGGGCGTGCGCTTCATCAGCAAATGGCTGCTGGTCGGCGCCGTCGCGCCATAGCCGCAGCCGAGCAGCACCGCCGAAAAGGCCAGCGTGCCGAGCGAACTGCCGAGGCTCGCCATCAGCACCATGGCGATGGTGGCCACCATGATGACCTGGCTGACCCGCACCGCGCCATAGCGGTGGATGAAGCTGGGGCTGAACATGGCCGAGACCATGCCGCAACCATAGACGGCGGAGATGAACAGGCCGACATATTCGCCCGGCACCTGTAACTCCTTCGAGATGGAAGGGGCGGCGGCGGCCACGGAAAAGGCGGCCATGGTCGCCAGCGTTTGCACGAAAAGCGCCGAGATCAGCGGCACATAGGGGATGCGGGACATACGGTCTGCCCGGGGGAGGCCCCCCCGTGAAAGAGAAAGCGCGTCGGATGACCCTGCCGCGGAGCGGGGCTCCTGCCACGGTGCGGGGCTAGAGAGCCAGGGTCATGAAGACACTGTGGGGGGTATCGACATAATCGGCAAACGGCCCGCAGGCAACAAAACCATGACGTGCGTAGAGGCGGCGCGAGGCGGCATAGCCGTCCTGCACCCCGGTTTCGAGCCAGAGGCGGCGATAGCCGCGGCGGCGGGACTCGGCGATCAGGTGGCCCAGCATGGCCGCGGCCACGCCCTTGCCGCGATGGGCGGCGGCGGTGTGCATGGCCTTGATTTCGCCCTCGCTTTCGCCCTCGCTTTCGGGAGAGGCAAGCGCTTTCAGCCCGCCCATGCCGACCAGCGCGCCATTCTCCCAGGCCGACCAGACGGTGACGCCCGGCGCGCGCATGCCGTCGGCGTTGAGGGCATGAATGGCCTCCGGTGGGGAATAGACGGCGGAGTTGGCGAGATGGGCGGCGACCAGAGCCTGAATCTCCGGGCCGGACAGGTCGTCCTCGCGGATGGTCAGCGCCACGGGCAGGGTCACTCCGCGGCGAGGTCGAGATGCTCGGCCCAGGCGGGGACGTAGACCTGGCCCTCCATGATGCGCCTTGCGGTGCGCGCGACGGTGGCGCGGGTGGCGTGCCAGGTGTTGCCGCGCAGTTCCACCCTGGCCTCGGTCTCGATCACGCCGGCCGGGTGGCCGAAATGGGTGGCGAGCCGGTCCTGGCATTCCGGCCGGGCCGCCTCGTGCACGATGGTGCCGGGCAGTTTCGAGGCGACGCCGGTGCAGACCGTGGAGGTGCCGGCGTAGGTCTTGTGCATCTGCTGCATGAACATCAGGCGGGTGAGGAAGTCGCATTCCTCCGCATGCACCTGGCGGTTCTGCAGCACGTTCCAATAATCCTGCGGCGGCGCGATCATGCCGAGAATGGGCGTCGCCGGCGTCTCGCGGGTGGCATTGGCCGGATCGTCGACCATGCCCATGCGGTGGGCCGCCTGGCTGCGAATGCGCTCCAGCAGGTCGCGGAGATCGGTGTTGGCGTCGATCTCGGCCGCAGTCTCCGTGCCGCGGATGCCGACATCGGCGGCGCGGACGAAGACATGGGCGTTGCCGCAGTCGACCAGCGACGCCTGGATCGGGCCGAAGCCCGGCACGTCCAGCGTGTCGACGGCGTTGCCGGTGGGCAGCAGGCCGCCGATGCTCCGGCCGGCGCTGGAGCCGCCGGTGGCAGCCAGGTCCAGCACGATCTTGGCGCCGGTGCCGGGGACGCCCGGCATGACGAAACCGCCGGTCTCCAAGGGCCTTCCGTTCTTCGTCGGCACTTCGGCCAGCAGCACGGCGTCGAGATTGCGGTTGTAGATGCGGACATGGGTGACCGGGTCGGTGGGCGCGACCATGTTCTCCCAGAGCGCGAACGCCGCGACGCCGGCGGTGAGGTTGCCGCACAAGGAATGGTAGTCCACGTGCGGCTGGTCCAGCTCCACCTGGCCGAAGGTGTAGGTCAGGTCGCAGCCGGCGGCATGCGGCTTGTCCTTGGGCGGCGGGCCGATGATGCAGCATTTGGAGGTGAGCGGGTCGGCGCCGCCGAGGCCGTCGATCTGGCGTTTGTCCGGCGAGCCGAAAATGCCGAGAATGGTGCGGTCGCGCCGGGCCGGGTCGCGCGGCAGGTCGCTTTCCTTGAGATAGATGCCCTTGGACGTGCCGCCGCGGATGATCCAGGCGCGGATGGGGTGGGACATGGGGGAAGGTCCTACGATCGGGATCGGTGCTGGGGGGATGCTGATGGCGGGGCTATTGTGTCCCGGAGCCTGCGGAGCAGGCATCCGGGATCGGTTGCGGCGGGCGAACACCGGCGCGGGCGGTGTGCGAAGGAGGACACCGGCCCCGGGTCTCGGCTCCGCCTCGCCCGGGGAACATCCCGCCAGAAGAGATGGGCGAGGTGAGGGCGCACAAGTTTACGCGCTCCGCAGCAGGCGGCCGGGGAGGGCGCCGGTGGCCTCACCATTGCGCCAGGTGACGGTGCCGGCGACCAGGGTGGCGTCGATGCCGTCGGAGCGTTGCAGGATGCGCTTGCCGCCGGCGGGCAGGTCGTAATGCACCTCCGGTCCGCGCAGGCGCAGGCGGTCGTAGTCGATCACGTTGATGTCCGCACGCAGGCCGGGGGCGATGCGGCCGCGGTCGGCCAGCCCCATGGCGCGGGCGTTCGCCTCGGTCAGGCGGTGCACCATGGCCTCGATCCCGTGCCTGGGGCCGCGCGAGCGGTCGCGGGTCCAGTGGCTCAGCGTGTGGGCCATGTCGGTCGCATCGCACATGATGCCCACATGCGCCCCGCCGTCGCCGAGGCCGATCAGCGTGTGCGGATGGCCCAGCATCTCGTAAACCGCGGCCATGTCGCCGCCGGCGTAGTTGGTCATCGGGTGATAGAGCACGCCGCGGCCGTCGTTCGCCAGCATGCGGTCATAGGCGAGCGCCGCCGGGTCCACGCCCTCGCGCTCGGCCTGGGCCGCGATGCTGGTGGACGGGTCCGGCTCGTATTCCGCCGGGTCGCCGAGGACGTAGAGGTTGGCCCAGTCGCGCAGGCGCCGGACCTGGCCGCGGGTGCCGCCGGGCTCGGCCAGCAGGCGGGCGCGGAAGGCGGGGTCACGCAGGATGGCGACGCGCTCGGCCAGCGGCAGCGGTGTCAGGTCCTGCCAGCTCGGGCAGCCAAGGAACGGGTTTTCGGAGAGTTCGAAGCCCAGCAGCGTGCTGGTGGGCCGTCCCCGGATCTGGCCGTAGATCGGCAGGCCGTCGGCATTGGCAGCGTCGACGCGGGCGAGCAGGTCGCGCCATTGCTCGGGATAGCGGTGGGTTTGCAACAGCGTGAAGGTGAGGGGGCGACCGGAACACTCGACCAGCCGCCTGAGCAGCGCGAATTCCGCGTCGATGGCCTCGCCATAGTCGCCAACCACCTGGAGCCAGCCGCGGCCGGTCCGGCCGATGGCGGCGGCGATCTCCACCAGTTCCGCCTCGGCCGCGCCGTATGAGGGGATGGGCTCGCCCTCGGCGGTGCGGTGCTGCAACAGGCGCGAGGTGGAAAAACCGAACGCGCCGGCGCGCACGCCCTCTGCCGCGAGCCGGGCCATGGCGGCGCGGTCGTCGGCGGTGGCCTCTTCCCGGTTCGCGCCGCGCTCGCCCATGACGAAGACGCGCAGTGCGGCGTGCGGCACCTGGGTCGCCACGTCGACGTCGAAGCGGCGGGCGGCGAGCGTGTCCAGATAGTCGGGGAAGCTGGCCCAGGTCCAGGGCAAGCCCTCCTTCATCACGACTTCGGGAATGTCCTCCACCCCTTCCATCAGCGAGATCAGCCGGTCGTGATCCTCGGGGCGGACGGGCGCGAAGCCGACGCCGCAATTGCCCATCAGCACGGTGGTGACGCCGTTGCAGGAGGACGGCAGGATCTGGCTCGCCCAGGTGGCCTGGGCGTCGTAATGGGTGTGCACGTCGACAAAGCCCGGCGTGACCAGCCGGCCGCGCGCGTCGATCTCCTCGCGCCCGCTGGCGGGGACTTGACCGACGACGGTGATGCGGCCGCCGGAGACCGCCACGTCTGCCTCCCGCATCGGCCCGCCGGAGCCATCGACCACGGTGCCGCCGCGGATGACCAGATCCGGTTGTTCGCTCATGACTGTCTGTTTCCTTGCGCGCCGTCGTGCCCGATCAGGAAGCGGCGTTTCCGGGACTTCGTCAACCGGCAGGCGTTGGGAGCATTGCCGCGGGGGCCGGCAAGGCCCTACCATTTGCCGATTGCTCCGTCCCGATAAGGACCTCCCGATCATGTTCTACGGCTGGCGCGTGGTTGGCGTCTGCTTCGTCGCGGCCGTGTTCACCTGGGGGCTGGGGGTGTTCGGCGGTAGCGTCTATCTGAGCGAAATCCGCGCCGCCCATGGCTGGCCGACGGCGCTGGTGTCTTCGGCGCTGACGGTGTTCTACCTGACCAACGCGGTCTCGCTGCCGGCGGTCGGCTGGTGCATCGACCGCTGGGGCTCGCGCCTGGTAATGGCCACCGGCGTGCTGCTGCTGGCGGCCGGCGTGGTGGCGGTGGGGCGGCTGGAGGCGGTCTGGCAGTTGTACGGCGCCTTCCTCTGCATGGGTCTCGGCTATGCCACCATGTCGGTGACGGGGCTGAGCGCTACCATTGCCCCCTGGTTCGAGCGGCACCAGGGCCGCAGTATCGCACTCGCCCTGACCGGCGCGAGCTTCGGCGCGATGCTGGTGGTGCCGCTGCTGGTGTTCGCCATTGCCGGCCTGGGCTTCGGCCCGGCGACGCTGCTGGCCGCGGCGGTGCTGGTGGCGGTGATGACGCCGCTGGCGCTGGTGGTGCTGCGGGTGCGGCGGCCGGCGGATCTGGGGTTGGAGCGCGACGGCGACCCGCTGGGGGGCTCGCACGCGGTCGGCGGCAAGGCGGGCGGGGGGGCCTCGGAGCCGCCGCGGGCGGCGGTGCGCTCGCTCAGGCTCTGGAGCGTGGCCCTTGGCTTCGCGCTGGGTCTGCTGGTGCAGGTGGGCTTTCTGACCCACCACTACGCCCTGGCCGAGCCGATGATCGGGGCGGAGGCGGCGGGCCTGCTGGTGGGGGCGACCGGGTTCATGGGGTTCATGGGCCGGCTGGTGCTGGCCCGCGTCATCGACCGGGTGAACCCGCGGCGCTACACCATGGGCGTGCTGGCGGTGCAGGCGGTGGTGCTGGCCGCGTTCGCGCTCTGGCCGGGCGTGGCGGTGCTGGTGCCGGTGAGCCTGATCTATGGCTTCTGCCTGGGGCAGATCACGACGCTCTCGCCCATCGTCGTGCGGCGCGAGTTCGGGGCGGAGGCGTTCGGCGTGGTCTATGGCGTCGCCGGCACGGCGATCCAGTTCTGCTCGGCGTTCGGGCCGGTGTTCTATGGCGTGCTGGTGGGGTGGTTCGGCGGCTATGCCGGCGTGCTGGGCGTTGCCGCAGGGTTCGAACTGGCCGCGCTGGCCGTGCTGGCGTTGGGGATGATTGGAGGGAAACGGCGCGGCTGACGGGCGATGCGCGCGCGGTTCCAACCGCAAGTCCGTCCCCCTGGTGTCGGACCGACCGGGGCCGCGGCGTATACCCTGTTCCTGCGAATTCGAAGGGGCGCGGATCGGGTTTTGGCCTCGGGCGAGGGCGTTTGCTCGTATTGCCGAACGGCCCCGCTCATGGCAGACACATCTGATTCGGTTTCTATAATTCGGCGAGCACCCCCATGTCCGACAAACAGTGGCAGTTCTGGATCGACCGCGGCGGCACCTTCACCGACATCGTCGCCCAGACGCCGGACGGCGCGCTCGTCACCCACAAGCTGCTGTCGGAGAACCCGGAACGCTATCCGGACGCCGCCACCCAGGGCATTCGCGACCTGTTGGGCGTGGCCACCGGCGACCCGATCCCGGCCGAGCGCATCGCCGCCGTCAAGATGGGCACCACCGTCGGCACCAACGCCCTGCTGGAGCGCAAGGGCGAGCGGGTGGTGCTGGCCATCACCAAGGGCTTCCGCGACCAGCTCCGCATCGCCTACCAGAACCGGCCGAAGCTGTTCGACCTGAACATCCGACTGCCGGAACTGCTCTACCGCGACGTGGTCGAGGTGCCGGAGCGCCTCGCCGCCAATGGCGACGTGGTCGCGCCCCTGGACGAGGCCGCCACCCGCGCCGGGCTCCAGGCCGCCTATGACGGCGGCTATCGCGCCATCGCCATCGTGCTGATGCACGCCTACCGCCACACCGCCCACGAGGCGCGGGTGGCGGACATCGCGCGCGCCATCGGCTTCACCCAGGTTT
Organism: Alphaproteobacteria bacterium; assembly: GCA_020638555.1. NCBI lineage: Bacteria > Pseudomonadati > Pseudomonadota > Alphaproteobacteria > Alphaproteobacteria bacterium. The sequence continues at coordinate 1,142,215 of JACKII010000002.1, forward strand.
CCGCCAGCCACGAGGTCAGCCCGCTCATCAAGCTGGTCTCCCGCGGCGATACCGCGGTGGTGGATGCCTATCTCTCGCCCATCCTGCGCCGCTATGTCGACCAGGTGGCGGCCGACCTGGGCGACGCGGCGCTGCAATTCATGCAGTCCAATGGCGGCCTGGTTGCGGCCGAGCGCTTCCAGGGCAAGGACTGCATCGTCTCTGGACCGGCCGGCGGCGTGGTCGGCGCGGCGCGGGCCGCCGCCATGGCCGGATTCGAGCGCATTATCGGCTTCGACATGGGCGGCACCTCCACCGATGTCAGCCACTATGCCGGCGCCTACGAGCGCGCGTTCGAGACGCTGGTGGCCGGCGTGCGCATGCGCGCGCCGATGATGCAGATCCACACCGTCGCCGCCGGCGGCGGCTCGATCCTGGTGTTCGACGGCCAGCGCTACCGGGTCGGGCCGGAGAGCGCCGGCGCCAATCCCGGCCCCGCCAGCTATCGCCGCGGCGGGCCGCTGACGGTGACCGACGCCAACGTCATGCTGGGCCGGGTCCAGGCCGACTATTTCCCGCACGTGTTCGGCCCGGACGGCAACGCGCCGCTCGACTTCCACACCGTCAAGCGCCAGTTCGAGCGCCTGGCCGCGCGCATCCACGGCGAGACCGGCGACACCCGCTCGCCGGAACAGGTGGCGGAGGGCTTCCTCACCATCGCCATCGACAACATGGCCAACGCCATTCGCGAGATCAGCGTGCGCCGCGGCTATGACGTGACCCGCTACACGCTCTGCGCCTTCGGTGGCGCCGGCGGCCAGCATGTCTGCCGCATCGCCGACGCGCTGGGCATGACCAGCGTCTTCCTGCACCCGTTCGCGGGCGTGCTCTCGGCCTACGGCATGGGCCTCGCCGACCTGCGCGTGGTGCGCGAGCAAAGCGTCGAGGCGGTGCTGTCCGATGCGGCCCTGGCCGAGATCGAGGCCACGCTTGCCAGCCTCTCCGAAGCGGGCGAGGCGGAAATGGCGGCCCAGGGCCTGCCGCCCGCCCGCCGCCGCACCGAATACCGGCTGCACCTGCGCTATGAGGGCACGGATTCCTCGCTGGAAATCCCCTTTGCCGCCGACGTCAGGGCGCTCCGTGAGGCGTTCGAGGCGGCGCACAAGCAGCGCTTCGGCTTCGTCATGCCCGAAAAGGCCCTGGTCGCCGCCACCGCCGTCGCCGAGGTCATCGGCGAGACCGAAGTGGCCGAGGAACCGACCCTGCCGCTGGCTCCCGCCGAGGCCTGGCCGCTCTCGCGCCGTCCGGTCTGGGCCGGCGGGCGCTGGCAGAATGTGCCGTTCTATGAGCGCGACGGCCTCACCCCCGGCACCACGGTCGACGGCCCGGCGGTGATCCTGGAAGCGACCGGCACCACCGTGCTGGAGCCCGGCTGGCAGGCGCGCATGACCGAACGCCAACACCTGGTTCTCACCCGCGTCGAGGAATTGCAGCGCGACCACGCCATCGGCACCGAGGCCGACCCGGTGCGCCTCGAACTGTTCAACAACCTGTTCATGTCCATTGCCGAGCAGATGGGCGCGGCGCTGGAAAACACCGCCTATTCCGTCAACATCAAGGAACGGTTGGATTTTTCCTGCGCGATCTTCGATCCGGACGGCTATCTCTGCGCCAACGCCCCGCACATGCCGGTGCATCTGGGCAGCATGGGCCAGGCGGTGCGCTCGATCATCCGCACGCGCGCGGCGACCATGAAGCCGGGCGACGTCTTCGCCCAGAACGCGCCCTACAACGGCGGTACCCACCTGCCCGACATCACCGTGATCGCGCCGGTGTTCGAGAACGGCGCGGTCATTTTCTATGTCGCGAGCCGCGGCCATCACGCCGATATCGGCGGCAAAACCCCCGGCTCGATGCCGCCGGACTCGACCCATATCGAGGAAGAGGGCGTCCTGATCGACGATTTCCTGCTGGTGGACGGCGGCCGCTTCTGCGAGGCGGAGTTGCGCGCCCTGCTCGCCAGCGGCCGCTATCCCAGCCGCAACCTGGACCAGAACATCGCCGACCTCCGCGCCCAGATCGCCGCCTGTGAGCGGGGCATTCAGGAGGTGCGGGGCATGGTGGGCCAGTTCGGCCTCGACGTGGTCCAGGCCTATATGCGCCATGTCCAGGACAATGCGGAGGAGCAGGTCCGCCGCGTCATCGACCGCCTCGGCGATGGCTCTTTCCGCTATGAGCTGGACGACGGCAGCCATGTGCAGGTGGCGGTCTCGGTCGACCGCACGGCACGGACGGCCAGGGTCGACTTTACCGGCACCAGCCCGCAGCAACCCTCGAACTTCAACGCCCCCAGCGCGGTGGCGCGGGCGGCGGTGCTCTATGTCTTCCGCTGCCTGGTCGCAGACGACATCCCGCTGAACGACGGCGTGCTGAAGCCGCTGGAGATCGTCATTCCCGAAGGCTGCATGCTGAACCCCACCTATCCCGCCGCCGTGGTGGCCGGCAATGTCGAGACCTCGCAGGTGGTCACCGACACCCTGTTCGGCGCGTTGCAGGTGATGGGCGCGGCCCAGGGCACGATGAACAACTTCACCTTCGGCAATGATCGCTACCAGTATTACGAGACCATTTGCGGCGGCAGCGGTGCGGGGCCGGACTTCGACGGCACCTCGGCCGTGCATACCCACATGACCAACACCCGCCTGACCGACCCGGAAATCCTGGAATGGCGCTTTCCCGTGCGCCTGGAGAGCTTCGAAATCCGCCATGGCTCCGGCGGTGCGGGAAACCACCGGGGCGGCGACGGCATTGTCCGGAAGGTACGGTTCCTGGAGCCGATGACGGCGGCCATTCTCTCCAACCACCGCCGCGTGCCGCCCTATGGCATGGCGGGCGGCGAGCCCGGCAAGGTCGGCGAGACCTATGTCATCCGCACCGACGGCACCCGCGAAGACCTGGGCGGCCAGGGCCAGGCCGAGATGGCCACAGGCGACACGTTCGTGATCGAAACGCCGGGCGGCGGCGGCTATGGGACCGGCGGCGCCTGACTCTCATCGGGACCGGTCCCGGTTCACCGCTCTGCGGTGACCGGGATACGGGAAGCTCTCAATCGTCCCGGGGCACGGTGAAGTCGGGGGAGCCGATATAGCCGCGGTTCCAGACGGGCGAGATGTGAACCTCGTTCATGCAGACATGCGGCGGCATTTGGGCGATGAACAGGATGGTGTTGCCGACATCCTCCTCCTGCACCATGCGGGCACGCTCCACCGGGCTCGGCGGCTTCGGGCGTTTGTCGAGGATCTCCGTGGCCACCTCGCCGGGGCAGAGGGCGCAGGCGCGGATGCCCATATGCGCGTGCTCGTCGTTGATGCTCTCGTTCATCACGTTCAGGCCGTGCTTGGCCGAGGCATAGGCAAAGCCGCTGACGCCGCCGCTGCGGCCCTGGCTCGCCATGGACGAGACGTTGATGATCAGGCCGTCGCGCTGCGCCCGCATCGGCTTCAGCGCGGCGTGGCAGACGTTGAAGGCGCCCTTCAGGTCGACATCGACGACGATGTGAAAATTCTCCTGGTCGATGTCGCGCCAGCGGCGGATCGGCCGGTTCAGGCCGGCGCTGTTCACCACCATGTCGAGCCGGCCGTGCGCCGCCACGATGCGGTCGACAAGCGCATAGCAGCCGTCGGCGTCCAGGATATCGAGCGGGGCCACTTCGGCCTTGCCGCCGGCCTCGCGAATGGTGGCGGCGACGGCTTCCAGTTCCGGCACGCGGCGGCCGGAGAGATAGACGACCGCGCCGGCCGCGGCCAGCGCCTTGGCGCCCGCGCGGCCGATGCCGGTGCCGGCGCCGGTGACCCAGGCGATTTTTCCGTCGATGGATTGCATGGCGTTTCCTCTGCGTTTGCGATCAGTGCATGCGGCCGCCGTCGGGCACGGCCTGGTCGGGGCTGAGCAGGACGACGGCGCCGTCCGCATCGGGCACGCCCAGCACCAGCACCTCGCTCATGACCTTGCCGATCTGGCGGGGCGGGAAGTTGACCACGGCCATGACCTGCCGGCCGATCAGGCTTTCCGGCGTGTAGTGCACGGTGATCTGGGCGGAACTTTTCTTGATGCCGATCTCCGGCCCGAAGTCGATCTCCAGCTTGATCGCCGGCTTGCGCGCCTCCGGATAGGGCTCCGCGTTGACGACGGTGCCGACGCGGATGTCGACCTTCAGAAAATCGTCGAATGCGATGGTCATGGGAAGCGGCTCTCTCAAGGCTGGCGGGTGTCTTCGTCGAGCAGCCCCTTATAGAGAGCCTGCAGGCGCTCGACCATAGGGCCGCGGCAGCCACTGCCGATCCGGCGGCCGTCGATCGTGCCGACGGGGGCGACGCCGGCAAAGGTGCCGGTGACGAACGCCTCGTCGGCGGAATAGACGTCGGTCAGGCTGAAATTCCGCTCCCGCGCGGGGATGCCGTTTCGGCGGCAGAGGTCGAGCACGTTGGCCCGCGTGATGCCGCCCAGGCAATAATCGCCGGTCGAGGTCCAGACCTCGCCCTTTTTCACGATGAAGAAATGCACGCTGTTGCAGGTGGCGACGAAGCCCAGCGGGTCGAGCATCAGCGCCTCGTCGGCGCCGGCCTTGGCGGCCTGGATGCAGGCGAGAATGCAGTTCAGCTTGGAATGGCTGTTCAGCTTCGGGTCCTGCACGTCCGCCGGCCCGCGCCGCACATGGACGGTGAAGAGCGACAGCGGCCGGGTCGCGGTTTCCGGCGTCGGCGTTTTCCATTCCGGAATGATGACCACGGTCGGCGGCGAGACGGTGACGCGCGGGTCCTGGTAGGGCGTCGCCTTGATGCCGCGCGAGATCATCAGGCGGATGTGCACGCCGCTGGCGCCCTGCATGCCGTTGGCGTCGCAAATCGCCTGGATGCGCGCCGTCAGCGCCGCCGGCGACAGGCCGATGTCGAGGTCGATGGCCTTGGCGCCCTCGTAGAGCCGCTCCAGGTGCTGGCCCAGAAAGGCCAGGTGGCCGTCATGCAGGCGAATGCCCTCCCACACGCCGTCGCCCAGGATGAAGCCCGAGTCGAACACCGAGACCACGGCCTCGGCCCGGCATTTGTGCTCGCCGTTGACGCAGATGAGGATGTCGGCGTTGCGGGGGTCGTCCCGGTAGGCATGGGTGGCGGTCATGGGCGCGGGCTTTCGGGCAGGGCGTCTGAAGAGGGAGGGCGGCTCAGGCGCCGGTCCAGGCTTCGCGGAAGCGTTGCAGCGCTTCCAGATGCTGGGTCCAGCTTGTGTAGCCCTGGCCCAGGGTCTGGATGCTGATATGGGTGGCGCCGAGCGCCTGCCAGCGCCGGGCGTCCGCGACCCAGCGGTCGACGTCGTTGCCGGCGCAATAGACCGTGGCGTCGACGCCGAACCGGCTCTTGTCGCGGCCGAATTCCTCCAGATAGCGCCAGACGCGCTCCATCCGGCCCTCGGTCTTGTCGTCGAGGGGCATGCGCGGGAAGAAGCCGTCCATGAGCCGGCAGACCCGCTCGATCGCCACCGGGCGGAAGGCGCCGCCCCAGAGCGGGATCGGCCGCTGCACCGGCAACGGGTTCAGGCCGGCGTCGCGGATGCGGTGGTCCTGTCCCTCGAACGTGACGAGGTCGCGGGTCCAGAGCTGGCGCAGCACCTCGACCTGCTCCTCCATACGGCGGCCGCGGGTGGAGAAGTCGGCGTTCAGCGCCTCGTACTCGACCGCGTTCCAGCCGATGCCGACGCCCAGGCGCAGGCGGCCGCCGCTCAGCACGTCGACCTCCGCCGCCTGCTTGGCGAGCAGGGCGGTCTGCCGTTGCGGCAGGATGACGATGCCGGTGACCAGTTGCAGCCGCCGGGTGGCGGCGGCAAGGAAGCCCATCAGCACCAAGGGCTCGTGGAATTTGTGGGTGTGGTCGTAAGGGCCGCTCCAGTCCGGGCGGGCGGAGAGACCGGCGCCCAGCACATGGTCGAAGGTCAGCAGATGACGATAGCCGAGGGCCTCGACGGTCTGGGCATAGTCGCGGATGGCACCGGGGTCCGGGGCGATCTCGGGCGCGGGAAAGACGACGCCGACTTGCATGGGATGGTCTCCTTTGGGAGGGGAGAGGCGGACGGGTGGGAGAAGGGGACGGGCGGGAGAGATGGACGGGCGCCTCAACCTGCCGGAGACCGGCCGGTTTGGGAAGACGGTGGCGCCGATGACGGGCAAGAACGCCGCCGACAGGGGCGGGACCGTCTGGTATGCTGGTGCGCGGTCGGCGCTTGGGCCGAACCATCGACCGGGAGGACAACCCCATGGACGTGGTGAAAGTGGCGAAACTGGCGGAGGCCGAACGGATCAGCTTTGGCGATCTGGCGCATTACCGCCCCCTGATCGCCGATGGCGAGACGCCGATCCGGACCGGAATCCAGGTGTCGGAGCCGGGCTATGCAGCGCCGCCGCACTCGCACCCCTACTGGGAATTGCTGCTGATCCTGGAGGGCGAGGCGGAAGCCTGGATGATCGACGCGCCGGACAGGGTGATCGCCCTGCAGCCCGGCGATATGATCGCCCTGCCGCCGAACCAGGCGCACAGTTTTCGCGTCATGGGTGACAAGACCATGCGGTTGTTGGGTATCCACCAATCGCCGGATCGGATCGTCAATTACTTGGACCGGGAGACCGATTCCCAGGGATATCCAGTACTGAAGTCGTAGAACAGTTTCCGTCCGGCAAAAATGCTCGGCCTTTTTATTGTGGCCGCGATTGTCATGAGTCATATTGCCACTGTGGCGTCGGGATCCGGGAAAACTCGGGCGATGGCTGCCGCAGGAGGCAATGCAGCCTCCGGAACACAAGGAGGAAACTTATGGGTATCAAAGCCATTCTCGGCGGGGCGCTCGCCGCCGCGGTGATGATCACGGCGGCGACCGGCCATGCCGAAGACGTGCGGAAGCGGTGGAAAATGCACTCGTCTTTCGGGTCCCAGGTGGCAATCCTGGGGCCGGCCGGCGTCCGGGTTGCCAAGAACATCACCGAATTGTCCAACGGTTCGATCCGCGTGAAATTTTTCGAACCGAATGCGCTGGTGCCGGGCATCCAGTATTTCGACCCCATCTCCTCCGGCTCGTTGCCGGCGGCCTGGGGCAGCCCCGGCTACAACATGGGGCAGGAGCCGGCACTGGCCTTCTTCTCCGCCGTGCCGTTCGGGCCGGGTTTTGCCGAGTACAACGCCTGGGTATTCGAAGGCGGCGGCGTGAAATTCCTGGATGAAATCTATGCCAAGCATAACATCAAGTCGTTGATGTGTGGCATGATTCCGCCCGAGGCCTCCGGCTGGTTCCGCAAGGAGATCAAGAGCCTGAACGACCTGCAGGGCTTGAAGATGCGGTTTTTCGGCCTGGGCGCGCGGGTCATGGAAAAGGTTGGCGTGTCGACCCAGCTTTTGGCGGGCGGCGATATTTATCCGGCGCTGGAACTCGGCTCCATCGATGCCACCGAATTTTCCATGCCGTCGATCGACGAGTCCTATGGCTTCTACCAGATCGCCAAGCATTACTATTTCCCCGGCTGGCATCAGCCGTCCAGCTATGCGGAACTGGCGATCAACCTGGATGAGTGGAACAGCCTGTCCGATCACCAGCGATTCGTGATCGAGACGGTCTGCAAGGCCAACCTGATGGAGGAGTTCACCCAGGCCGAAGCGATGCAGGGCGCCGCGCTCGACCGGATGGTGAACGAGCATGGCGTGCAGGTGCACCAATGGAGCGACGAGACGCTCAACACCCTCCAGGAAAAATGGCAAGAGGTCGCGGGCGAAATGTCGGCGGAAGACGCGATGTTCAAGACCGTCTGGGAGCACTACAGCGCGTTCCGCAAAACCCATAAGGCTTGGCGGACGCTGGGCTATCTCAAATAGCGGGGCGATCTCAAACAATCGCCTTACGGGTGCGACCGGGCGAGAGGCGATGCCGGGGCATCGGAACCCGTTGCCGATGCCGTCGGTTCGGGTCTCGCCCGGCCCATCGCCCAGCCCCTGACCGCCAGGGGATCGGCGCAACGCGGTAACGATTTACCGGGTTGCGCCGAATTTCGTGTGGCTGCGACCACGTGACGAGGGTTTGGCGATTGTTCCGACATGATTTGTTGGCATGGTGACCGGGTGTAAAGTGATCGGAGGCGATGGGTGCTTCCGGATCGGGTGTGATGCGGCCTGCGGAGAGCGGGCAATCTTTCTGACGATGGAACCGAGCGATGGTTGAAATTGCCGTGCAGCCCAGCTTGTTTGACCGGACGCTGGAACAGGTGCGCCGCGCCGTTCGCGAACTGGCGAACCGCCGTGGCGTGCGGGTGCTCGACCTGAAACCCGATCTGCCGGACGCCGACCGCGAGCGGCTGTTGCAGCAGATGCGCGATTGCCTGGAAGGCAAGGGCGGCGAGGTCTCGGCGCGGGCGCGGGCGGCCAATCTGGGCCGGGCCTTTATGCGCCTGAACACCGACGGCCGCCACCGCTTCCTGACGCTGATGGCCGATGAGTTCAACACCGACCCGGAGCAGGTGAACGCCGCCATGGATGCGGTGCGCGAGGCGACGGACGACCGGGAGCGGCACGCGGCCGAGGTGGCCCTGCGCGACGTGCTGCGGCCGCCGCGGGTGCGCCTGCTGACCCAGTTCACCGGCCTGCCCGAGGGCGTCAAATTCCTGGTCGATCTGCGCGCCGAACTGATGACCTGGGCCCGCAAGGAGCCGATCCTGGAGGAACTCTCGCAGGACATGCGGCGCCTGCTCAGCACCTGGTTCGACGTCGGCTTTCTGGAAATGCGCCGCATGACCTGGGACGCCCCGGCCTCGCTGCTGGAAAAGCTGATCTCTTACGAGGCCGTGCACGAAATCCAGAGCTGGGACGACCTGAAGAACCGGCTCGACTCGGACCGGCGCTGCTATGCGTTCTTCCACCCCAGCATGCCGGACGAACCGTTGATTTTCGTCGAGATCGCGCTGGTCAGCGGCATTGCCGGCAATGTGCAGGAACTGCTGGACGAAGAGCAGGAGCGGCTGGACCCGCAGGTGGCCGACACGGCCATTTTCTATTCCATCTCGAACGCGCAGCGCGGGCTGGATGGCATCAGCTTCGGCGATTTCCTCATCAAGCGGGTGGTCGCGGCGCTGTCGGACGAGTTCAAGAACCTGAAGACCTTTGCCACGCTCTCGCCCATTCCCGGCTTCGGCCGCTGGTACGAGCGCGAACTGGAAACGCTGGGCGACACCATCCTGCTGGACGACGAAGCCAAGGCCCTGGCGGAGGCGCTGCCCGAAGGCACCGAGCCGGAGGCGATGCTGCACCAGGTGCTGGTTCGCAGCGATTGGGCCGAGAACGAGGCGCTGGCGGAGGCGCTGAAGCCGGTGATGTCCCGGCTGGTCGCGACCTATCTCTACACCGCCAAGCGCCGGGGCACCCGCACGGCGGACCCGGTGGCGCATTTCCACCTCTCGAACGGCGCCCGCATGGAGCGGCTGAACTGGCTGGCCGATACCTCGCCGCGCGGCATGCGCCAGTCGGCAGGGATGATGATCAACTATCTCTACAAGCTGGACGAGATCGACTCGAACCACGAAGGGTATAAGGGCGAGGGCACGATTGCCGTCTCCTCCACCATCCGCAATCTGGCGCGCAAGACCGGGAACAGCTAGAGCGCTTTCGGCACTGGTTGACCCACTGTCCCGCCCCATCTCCCGCGCAAGCGGGAGCCCATGCCTGAGAGCGTCTCACAGGACACGGACTCTGTCTTGGTCTCTCAGGCATGGGTCCCCGCATTCGCGAGGACGGGGAAGATTGGGTCGTGAGCCAGCGGGAAAAGAACTTGCTCTAGCCGGAGGTTCCGGCCCTTCCGGTTCGGCCCAGTGCCGGACCGGGTGCGCGATTGCCGCAGGGCGGGCGGCGGTGCTATGCTGGTCCCGACCAACCAGAATGGAGGAATCCCATGCCCGACAGCGTCATGAATGGCCCGATTCCCGGCCAGAAAATCGCCCATTCCAACATGGAAATCGCGCCGAGCGTCGCCGGCCGTCGCTCGTTCTTCACCTATCACGACCTGGGCGTGACGGAGGGCTCGAACGGCGCCCTGCGCGCGCAGATCATGAAGACCAAGCAGGGGCTCTCCGAGCCGACGGGCTGGCACTACCATGCCTGCGAGGGCCAGTTCATCTACATCATCAAGGGCTGGGTCGACCTGGAATTCGAAAACGGCGAGAAAAAGCGCTGCAACGAAGGGGACAGCCTGTTCATCCCCGGCGGCATGCGCCACAACGAAACCGCCACCTCGGCCGAGCTGGAAATCCTGGAATTGTCGCTGCCGGCCGACATGGGCACGGTGCCGACCGATCCGCCGGCCGGCACGAAAGCCTGACGGTTTAATCCCGGCCTGCATTTTATTCAGGCCCGAATTGAAACGCCATCGGGCGCTGCCGTCGGGCGGTGGCAACCGGTGGCGTTGTCGCGTCGTCCTCATGCTCTCCGAAGGTTGCGGGCGGCGCGCTCTCTGCTGGACGCGGCCCGGCGCCCTGCTAAGTTGGGCGCCACGCGATCCATTTCCGACAGGACCAAGCGAACCCATGATCGACAAACGCGTTGCCAGCATCGCGGAAGCGCTGGCAGGCCTCGGCGACGGCATGACCATCATGTTCGGCGGCTTCGGCGGTGCCGGCGTGCCCATCAACCTGATGCGCGCGCTGCCGGGCATTCCGGCCAAGGACCTGACCGTCATCTCCAACAGCGTCCGGTTTCTGGAGGATTATGCCCACGCCCTGTTCGAGGACAAGCGGGTGAAGCATGCGGTGGCGTCGGCGGCGCGCAGCCGCGGCGCGGCTTCCGGCATTTCGGAATTGCAACTGGCCGACGGCACGATGACGCTCGACATCTCGCCCCAGGGGTCGTTTGCGGAGCGCATCCGCGCCGGCGGCGCCGGCATTCCGGCCTTCTACACGCCGACGGGCGTCGGCACCCCGGTGGTCGAGGGCAAGGAACACCGCGAGTTCGACGGCCGCATGTGCGTGCTTGAGCACGCGCTGACGGCGGATTTCACCCTGCTGCGCGCCGACCGCGCCGACCGCTATGGCAATCTCTCGTTCCGCGGCACCCAGGGCAATTTCGGCCGCGACATGGCCGCCGCCGCGAAATGCACGGTGGTCGAGGTGCGAGAGATCGTCGACGGCCTGCTGCCGACCCCGGAAATCCACGTGCCGGGCGTTTATGTCAAACGCGTGATCCAACTGCCCGATGCCCGCGACGCCTGACGGAGAGCCAGACCCCATGACCCACAAAGCGCTTTCCCGCAACCAGATCGCCTGGCGCGCGGCCCAGGACCTGGAAGACGGCATGCTGGTCAATCTCGGCCTCGGCATGCCGGTGCTCTGCGCCAACTACCGGCCCGAGGGCCGCGAGGTGCTGTTGCAGTCCGAGAACGGCATTGTCGGCGTCGGTCCCGTCGCCACGCCGGAGGAGGCGGACCGCGACCTGACCGATGCGGGCAGCCAGCTCATCACCCTGATCCCCGGCGCCTCGGTGTTTTCGTCGTCCGACAGTTTCGCGATGATCCGCGGCGGCCATATCGACGTGACCCTGCTGGGCGGGTTCGAGGTGTCGGAGACCGGCGACCTCGCCAACTGGGACGCGGAAATGCCGGGCAAGGGGCCGCTGATCGGCGGCGCCATGGACCTGGCCGTCGGCGCGAAAGAGGTGCGCATCATGATGCAGCACACGACCCGCAATGGCGAGCCGCGCCTGCTGGAGACCTGCCGCTACAAGCTGACGGCGCCGAATTGCGTCAAGCGCGTCTACACCGACCTGGCGGTGGTGGACGTGACGCCGGAAGGCTTCCTCGTGCGCGAGATCGTCGACGGCCTTGCCCGCGAGGAATTGCAGGCGAAGTCCGGTGCGACGCTGCGCTTTGCCGACGATTGCAAAGTGCTGTCGACGCCGGAGGTTTGAGGGGCCGCGCCACTCCTTCTCCTGTCCCGGGCTTGACCCGGGAGCGGCGGGGAGAGGAAGCGTGTGGGAGTGGATGTTCCCTGGACGGTGCAGCGCGCCGATCCGGGGCCGGTTGCTCTCGCGAACTCAGCCGGTGATGGTGTTCGAATGAAGCGGCCGGTCCCGGCTCGCGCCTCCGGCACGGCCGGGAAACACCTCGCCTTTGGGCGTTGAGCCTTTCGCCTCGATCCGACGCCCCTACCGCAGGCCGCGGGTGTCGACCGGCCAGATGTCGACCAGGGTGTCGCCGCGGACCACGTGGTAGACGCTGTAGAGGTTGACCGTCGGGTCGCAGTGGGGCGAGAGGCACTCGACCACGGCGCCGAGGCCGATGCGCTCGCTGCCGGCAAAGGTGATGCGGCCGTGCTCGTCGCCGGAGAAGCCGTAGCTGGCGCCGGCGGGCGCGCCGCGGCGCAGTTCCGGCAGGCCGCAGTCGGTGGCAAACGCCTTCAGGCCGGCATCGGTGGTGACGCAATCCTCCTGCGCCGCGCTGACGACGCTCGCCTGCACGAACAGGGCCTCGCGGAAGCGGTTCGCGGCGGCGCCGGCGTGCTTCACCGCCTGGTAGTCCGTGTCGAGGAAGACGTAGGAGCCGGCCTGCAACTCGTTCAGCACGCCCTGGGCGCAGTCGATGGCATGGGTGCCCGTGCCGCCGCCGGAGAAGACCGGCGGGGCGAGACCGGCCCCCTCCAACTGGCGCTTCACCTCTGCGAGAAAGTCGGCGACCTCCTGGCCGCGGCGGACGCGCTCGTCCCAGTCGTAGATGTGTTGCAGGAAGCCGGCATAGCCCTGGACGCCGGTCAGGCTCAGATGGCTGGCGGCATCCACCTGCTGCGCCAGCGCCACCGCCTGCTGCGCCGACGGGACGCCGGTGCGGCGCGAGCCGACGTCGATATCCACCATGATCTGCAATGTCTTGCCGGCGGCTGCGGCGGCTCCTGCCAGCGCTGCGACATTGTCCGGATGGTCGACGACGACCGAGAGGTCGGTGGCGACGGCGTTCAGGTCCATCAATCGCTGCACCCGGTGCGGACGCACGACGGGGGAGGTGACATGCACGCCGGGAATGCCGGCCTGTCCCATGACCTCGGCCTCGCCCAGGGTGGCGCAGCAGACGCCGACGGCGCCGGCAGCCACCTGACGGCGGGCGATTTCCACCGACTTGTGGGTCTTGGTATGCGGGCGCAGGCGCTGGCCGACGGCCTTGGTGTGGTCGGCCATGGCCTGGATGTTGGCCTCCAGCGCCTCCAGGTCGATCAGCAGCGCCGGCGTATCCAGCAGGTCGCGCGAGCCGGGCTGGCCGACGAGATAAGCGTTCGGGCCGGGGTTAATGCCGGCAGCGGCGGCGAGAGTCATGGGGCGGGCTCCGGGCGGGGGGATGCGTTGCGGCTGCATCCTAGAGCGATCCGCGACGGGGAGGAAGGGATGGCCCCTTGCTGCATTTCCATTTCTCCCGCGGAGGCGGGAGCCCATGCCTGAGAGTGTCTGACCGTGTGGTCGCGTCTCGGGCATGGACCCCGTGTCGAGCACGGGGCGGCGGGAGGGAGGGTGGGGTGCCTTGCTCTTGCCAATGCCGTCTGTGCGGACCACCGGCTTATGGTCGGTCGGTCAGGAACAGCAGGTTCAAACCGTTGAGCAGCCGGTAGAGGGCGTCGAATGCCTCCGCCGCCTTTTCTTCGGTGAGGTTCGGGTCGGCCGCGCGCAGGTCGGCCAGGATGGCGGCGATGCTACGCTGGCCGTCCAGGCGTTGGGCGATGGCGGCGGCGCGTGGCGGGGCCGGGAATTTGGCGGGAAAGCCCTCCAGGTCGACGCTGAGGCTGCCGGCGCGCAGGGCCTTGGCGATCGCCTCCGGCGCGTGCCGGCGCAGGACGGGAACAAGAGCACGGTCGGTGGGCGAGGCGGTGCGGGTTTCGGCCCCCGCCGCCGGGGCGACATAGACCGTGTGCTTGCGCAGATTGCCGACCAGGGCCTCGGCCGCGGCGGCCTGGTCCACCGACGGCAGCGCGGCCAGGGGGGCGAGCAAGCGCGGGTCGCGAAGATAGGTGGCGGGGGCGTAGCGGGCGGGCTCGATGAAACCGACAATGGCGAGGCCGGCGCTTGCCACGAGGTCCGCCAGTTGCGGCACGGTATAGGCGCGGTCGCGGGCGTGCAGCAGCAGGTCGTAGAGGCCGGCATCGCCGGCGGCCTTGTGGTCCTGCACGAACGGGTTGCGCGTCAGGCCGTTGGTGCGCGGCAGCGCCGCCAGCAGGCGGCGGGTCTGGGCGAGGCGCTCCTTGCCCGGCTGGTTCGGCGGCGCCAGATGGCGCAGCAGCGCCTGGGTCTCGTAGACACCGCGCCGGCCGTATTCGCCATAGACCATGAGGCCCATACCGCCATTGGGCTTAAGCTGTTTAGCGAGTGCTTGCAGCCCGTCCTCGGGTGATTCCAGATGGTGCAGCACGCCGCAACAGTCGATGTAGTCATAGGGGCCGGGGGCGACGGCCGCCACTTCCAACAGCGAGCCGGTGACGAAGCGCAGGTTCGTGAGGCCTCGCGCGGCGGCCCGCGCCTCCACAATGCTCCGGGCGGCCGAGGACATATCGAGATAGACGATTTCCGCGTCCAGCCCGGCCGTCGCGCAGTGCTGGGCCAGCATGATCGCGGCGTCCCCCGTGCCGCCGCCGGCGATCAGGGCGCGGAACGGATTGGGCGCGCGGCCGCGGAACAGATAATGCGCCAGTTCTGGCAGGTCCGAGGGCGACCCTTCGATCAGGCGCTTGGCCTCGTCGGCCGGATTGCGCTCCGGATAGGGGTAGGCCTCGTACTGGCCGGCAACGAGCGGGTCGCGCGGGTCGGCCATTGCCCTACCACGCCGGCGTCAGGTTCTGGGCCGCCAGCACGGGGGTCACACGGGCGGCCTCGTGGCTGCGGATCAGGTTGGCCTTGGAGAGCAGGCAGAGCACGGCATAGGCGGTCTCCGCCACCCGCGCCTCCTCGCGGAACCAGTAGACCGGCGAGGCCAGCGTCAGGCAGATCGGCCAGCCGAGCACGCGGAAGCGGAACGCCTCCAGCGCGTTCTCGATCTGGAAGGCGACGCGGCCCGGCCCGTCCGGCAGGTTGTTGTAGAAGCCCAGGCCCGGATCGACCCAGATCGCCTCGACGCCGGCGGCGGTGGCCCTGGCCAGTTGCTCGCGGAAGAAGTCCATCTGCACGTCGACCAGGGCCTCGCGGCTGGGCAGGGCGGCGTTGTCGCGCACATTGCGGCCGGCCATGTAGCAGAGGATCAGGCCGGCCCGGTGCCTGGCGCAGAGCTTGTAGATCTCGCCGTCTTCGTCGCGACCGGTGAGGTTGATGATGGCCGCCCCGGCCTCCAGGGCCGCGGCGGCGACCTCCGGATAATAGGTCTCGACCGAGACGGGCACGCCCCTGGCCGCCATGCGCCGCACCGTGGGCAGCAGCATATCGGTCTGGCGCTCGGCGCTGACGCGGGAGGCGAAGTCGCCGACGGACTCGGCGCCCAGGTCGAGAATGTCAGCGCCTTCCAGCAGCAGCCGGTCGCAGCGATAGTCCGCCTGCTCCTGGCTGAAGACGACGCTCTCGCGATAGGAGCTGTCGCGGCTGAAATTGACCACGGCCATCTGGTAGGCGCGGTCTTCGAACGTCTTGTCGAATTTCGGCAGGGAAATGCGCCGCACGGGCGCGTGCAGGGCGTCGGCGTGCTGCTGCCAGCGGGCGAAAATCTGGTCGGCGTTGATCATCGGGCCTCAGGTCCAGGTGTCGGCGACGGGGTAGACATCGCCGGGCTCCACGGCCAAGCGCGCCAGCAGATGTTTAACGGATTCGTGCAGAACGGGGTGGATGGCGTTTGGCGCGACATCGGCCAGCGGCACCATCACGAACCGGCGCAGGTGCATGCGCGGGTGCGGCACCTCCAGGTCGGGCGTGGCGATGACGGCGTCGCCGTAGAGCAGGATGTCCAGGTCGAGCGTGCGCGCATCCCAGCGGATTTTGCGCTCGCGCCGGAATTCCGTCTCGACCGCCATGCAGCGGGCGAGCAGGGCGTGCGGCTCCAGGTCGGTCTCCACCGCCAGCACGGTGTTGAGGAAGCGGCCCTGGCCATTCGGCCCGCCCACGGGCGCGGTCTCGAACAGGCGCGAGGCACGCAGCGGGCGGATCGCCGGGTCGGCGGTGAGGGATTTGTAGGCGCCGGCCAGCGTCGCATGGCGGTCGCCGAGATTGCTGCCGAAGGCGATGCAGGCGGTGGTCATGGCGCTCAATCGCCCACGCCCAGGCGCGCGGCCTCTTCATTCACCGCCAGCACGACACGGCCGATGGACTGGCGGGCCAGGACGCGGGCGAGGGCCTCACGGAATTGGGCGAGGGGAAAGACCGTGTCGATGGGCGGCTTCAACTGCCCGGCCTCGAACCAGCGGAACACCTGGCCGATCAGGCCGCGGGTCAGGTCTTCGTACCGGTAGCGGACATCGTCCGGCGACCAGCCGAAATAATAGCCGAGATTGAGGCCGCAGACCGTCAGGTTCTTCACCAGCAGGAGGTTGGCCGGGATTTGCGGGAACGCGCCGCTGGCAAAGCCGATCGGGCAGATCCGCCCTTCCGGCGCCATGCAGCGCAGCGACTGGGCGAACACGTCGCCACCGACCGGGTCGTAGACCTTGTCGACGCCGCGGCCATCGGTGATCTCCAGCACGGCGGCGCGGAAATCGTGCTCGCGATAGTTGATGGCGTGATCGGCGCCGCGCTCGCGGGCGAGCCGCAGCTTTTCCTCGGAGCCCGCGGTGGCGATGACCGTGGCGCCCAAAATCTTGCCGATCTCGACGGCGGCCATGCCGACGCCGCCGGTCGCGCCGTGCACCAGCACCCGGTCGCCGGCCCGCACGTCCAGAAGCTTCGGCCAGGTGAAGGCCGCGGCGGTGGTTGCATAGGAACTGGCGATGGTCGTGCCCTCGGCAAAGGACATGGCGTCGGGCATTCGGTGCAGGCTGACCTCCGGTGCGACGGCTTCCTCCGCCATGGCGCCCCAGTCGATCAGGCCGCAGACCCGGTCGCCGGGCCGGAAGCGGGTCGCGCCTTCGCCGCATTCGGTGACGATGCCGGCCACCTCGCAGCCGGCGACGAAGGGCAGGGGCGGGCGGCGCTGGTACTGGCCGGAGACTAGCAGGCTCTCGGCAAAGCTGATGCCGATGGCCTGGGTGCGGATCTTGACCTGACGCGGCCCGACCTGCGGGGAGGGCCAGTCGTGCAGTTCGAGCTGGTCGAAGGGGTTGAATTCGTCAACGACGACGGCGCGCATGGCGAGCCCTCCTAGGCGAAGCCGTGGCGCCGGGCTTCCTCGCCCATCACCAGGGCGACGCGGCCGAGGGATTTGCGGCCCAGCACGTCGGCCATGGCCTCCTGGAAGCGCTCCAGCGGGTAGACGCCGCCGGAGACCGGCTTGATCCGGCCGGCCTCGTACCAGGCGAACAACCGGTCCATCAGGGCGCGGATGCGGTCCTCGTACTCGTAGCGCACGTCGGTCGGCGACCAGCCGGCGTAATAGCCCATGTTCAGGCCGCAAACCGTGAGATTCTTGACCAGCAACAGATTCGCAGGGATTTGCGGGATGGTGCCGCTGGCAAAACCCACCGGCATGATGCGGCCTTCCGGCGCCATGCAGCGCAGCGATTGCAGGAACACGTCGCCGCCCACCGGGTCGTAGACCACATCCACGCCGCGGCCGCCGGTGATCGCCAGAACGGCCTCGCGGAAATTCTGGTCGCGATAGTTGATGGCGTGGTCGGCGCCATGGGCTTTGACCAGGTCCAGCTTCTCCTGGCTGCTGGCGGTGGCGATGACGGTGGCGCCCAGAATCTTCCCGATCTCGACCGCGGCAATGCCGACGCCGCCGGCGGCACCGTGCACCAGCAGCCAGTCGCCCGCCTGCACGTTCAGCAGGTGCGGCCAGGTGAGCGCGGCGGCGGAGGTGCCGTAGGAGTTGGTGAAGCTGATCGCCTCCGGAAACGGCAGGGAATCGGGGATTTTGTAGGTGTTGACCTCCAGCGAGGCCGCTTCCTCGGCCAGCCCGCCCCAGTCGAGCATGGCGCAGACCCGGTCGCCCGGCCGGAACCGCGTCACGGCGTCACCGACCGCGGTGACGATGCCGGCAACCTCCGTTCCGGGGGCGAAGGGCAGGGGGGGCTTGCGCTGGTACCGGCCCTGCACCACCAGGCTGGTGGCAAAGCTGACGCCGGCCGCCTGCACCGCAATCCGCAGGTTCCGCGGCCCGACGTCCGGGCGCGGTACATCCTGCAATTGCAATTCTTCGAACGGCTTCCAATCTTCCACCCATACGGCGCGCATCCGTGCGGTTCCTCCTGCTGCGTGGTCGCAAGAGAAAGCACAGGCGGGAGAGGCTGGCAATGTGCTGTGCGCCGGCGTCTCATGGCGCGGGCCTTGGCCTGCATTCGCAAGTTCACTATGGTCCCGCAAACCATCTTCCCCTCGACGATGGTGCAATTCGAACGACGGTTTAGCTGAGGGAAATTGATGCGATTGAGAGCGATGATGTTGGCGACGGCCGTTGTGGCCTTGCCTGGGGCGGTCCTGGCTGCCGATCCGGTACAGGTCGGCAAGTTTACCGACTGGACCGCCTACACGTTCGACGATCCGGGTGGCAAAATCTGCTATGTCGTCAGCGAGCCGAAAAAGGCCGAAGGCAATTACAGCCGGCGCGGCGATGTCTATTTCCTCATCACCCATCGCCCGAGCGGCAATGTGTTCGACGAGGTCAGCATCATCACCGGCTATACCTACAAGGACGGTGACGAGCCGGTCGCGACCGTCGACGGGAACAAGAAGTTCAGCTTCTACACCGAAGGCGATGCCGCCTGGGCGTTCCAGGACAAGGAAGCCGCGCTGGTCGACGCCATGAAGGCCGGCAGCCGCCTGGTGGTGCAGGCCCATTCGCAGCGCGGCACGCTGACCACCGACACCTATTCGCTGTCCGGCATCACCGCGGCGCTGGGAGCGATCGACAAGGAGTGCAAGCGCAAGTGACCACGCTCGCGCCGCCATCCGCGCCGGCCGGAAGCCGTGTCAACCTGATCGGGCTGGATCGCCAGGACCTGGCCGAGGCGCTGGCGCCTGTCGGCGTCGAGGGCTTCCGCGTGCGCCAGATCTGGCAGTGGCTCTATCACCGCGGCGCCACCGATTTCGAGCAGATGACCAATCTGTCGAAAGCGGTGCGGGCGGTGCTGGCGGAGCATTGCGCCATCGTGCGGCCGGCGGTCTCGCTGCACCAGCAGTCGAGCGACGGCACGCAGAAATGGCTGCTGCGCTTTCCGGACGGGAAGGAGGTGGAGAGCGTCCATATTCCTGAGAGCGACCGGGGCACGCTCTGCGTTTCCAGCCAGGTGGGCTGCACGCTCAACTGCAAGTTCTGCCACACCGGCACCCAGCGCTGGGTGCGGAATCTGAGCCCGGCGGAAATCGTCGGCCAGGTGATGCTGGCGCGTGACGCCTTCGGCGAATGGCCGGCGCCGGAGCATGACCGTGCGCTCACCAACATCGTGCTGATGGGCATGGGCGAGCCGCTCTACAATTACGACAATGTCGCCAAGGCCATGCGCATCGTCATGGATGGCGAGGGGCTGGCGATCTCCAAGCGGCGCATCACGCTCTCGACCGCGGGCGTCGTGCCCCTGATCGGCCGTGTCGGCGAGGAGTTGGGGCTGAACCTCGCGATCTCGCTGCATGCGGTGCGGGATGAACTGCGCGACGAACTGGTGCCGATCAACCGCAAATACCCGCTGGAGCAGTTGATGCAGGCCTGCCGGGATTATCCGGGCCTGTCCAACGCGCGGCGGATCACGTTCGAATACGTGATGCTGAAGGGCGTGAACGACTCGCTGGCCGACGCCAGGGCAATGGTCGACCTGCTGAAGGGCATTCCCGCCAAGATCAACCTGATCCCGTTCAATCCCTGGCCGGGCAGCGTGTTCGAGTGTTCCTCGAACAACGCCATCCGCCGCTTTGCCGACTATCTGAGCGAGCAGAACCTGTCGGCCCCGGTGCGCCACCCGCGCGGCCAGGATATCCTGGCCGCTTGCGGGCAGCTCAAGAGCGCCAGCGAGAAACTCCGCGCCTCCGAACGGCGCAAGGCCGCGGCGGCGGAGTAGCGTCAGCCGACCGGCTTTCCGTTGGCTTCAGCCACCGTCGGCTCGTTGGGCTTGTCCGTTTCCTCCGCAGCCGGCACCGGCTGGAGGACGATGTTCACCTCGCCGTCATACTTGTTGGAGGCGCCGGAGGCCGCGTCGATGGCCACGCCCACTATGCCGCCCAGAAGCAGATTGCCCGCCGTAGCGCCGGCAAAGTCGCTTTTGTTGCGGAAGGATGCTTGCTCGAAGCCATCCTTTTCGCAGACGACATTGATGTTCTGCTTCGTCTTTTTGACCGTCACGGTGCCCGGGGTCTTGGGGACGACGCCGATCACCACGCCGTCACGCCGCAGTTCGCAGGATGCCCCCGGCGGCTTGGTATTGACCGCGATTTCCTGGCTGGTGCCCTCGACGATGGATGCGCAAGCCCCCAGGCCGCTTGCGCAAACGATGACGCCCAACATTTTTGTGATTTTGCACATGCCTTATTTCCAACCTAGTTCTGCCACAAAGCGGCAGAACTAGAGGAAATTATAAGCCAATGCAAATGGTTAGGCGGGCCTGAGGCTCGGCATCAGCATCCGGAACGGGATCAGCATGGCAAGCGCCATGGCCACCTTCACGAAGAAGTCGCCAATGCCCAGCGTCACCCACGGGACCGGGGTAGCGTAGAAGGCGAGGCTGAAAAACAGGGCGGTGTCGACCGCCGAAGCCAGCACCGACGAGACCAGCGGCGCCTGCCACCAGCTCATGCGTCGCAGGCGGTCGAACACGCTCACATCCAGCATTTGCCCGACCAGGAAGGCCGTGCCGGAGGCCAGCCCGATCCGCGGCGTGGCGAGCAGCATGGACATGACGATGGCCACCGGAAAGGCGATCAGCACCATTTTGCGGGTGGCCGCCGCACCGTGGCTGCGGTTCGTCAGGTCCGTCACCAGGAAGCAGACCGGGAACAGCAGCGCGCCCCAGGTCAGCCAGTCGTTCAGCGGATACTGAACCAGGATGTTGGAGGCGACGATGAGGGCAATCATCGCCGCCGCCGCCGCCAGAACGCCGCGGGTCTGTGTCATCAGTGAATGTCCTTCGGGCCAAGCATGGCGGCGCGCAGCTTCTCGAACGAGAAGTCGGGCCCCTTGGCGATGTCGAGAATGACCTTTTCCTTGGCGGCGATGCGCGCGGCCGCGGCCGGCACCTCGCGGGCCACGTCCAGCGGAATGACCACGGCGCCGTGCTGGTCGGCGTGGATCAGGTCGCCGTGATTGACGATCATGCCGGAAATCATCACCTGGCAGCCGAAATCGACCGCGTGCACATGGGCATGGCTGGGCTTGATCGAGCCGGCCAGCGCCTGGAAGCCCTCGGCCCAGTCCGGAATGTCGCGGATGCAGCCGTCGGTGACGACGCCCAGGCAGCCCAGGGCCTTGTGCACGTTGGACTGCACCTCGCCCCAGAAGGCGCCATGGCCGACATGCGGGCCGTCCAGATCCTGAATCACCGCGATTTTCGGCTCGTCGCCGTCGTTGACATAGGCGTAATAGGCGACGCGGAAATCGGTCCCCGCCTGGCCGCTGCGCGTGCCGGGATGGACGCTGCGGCAGGTGGCCGTGCGCGCATAGCCGACGATCGGCGGCAGGTCGGGGAAGGGGCAGACCAGCGGGCGGGTGGTGAAGCCGGTGTTGCGGAACTTGGCGTCGATCTCCTCCAGCGCGTTGCAGACGGTGGGGGTGTCGAGCGCGCGCAGCGCGGCCAGCTCGGCTTCGGTCAACGGGGCGGTCATGGTTGCGATCCTTTGTGGAAAATTTGCGCCTCTAAGGCCATGGGCGGCCAGCGCTGTCAAGCGATGGCGGCGCGGGTCGGCGCCAGGGCCAGCATGGGCCGTCACCATGATATGGATCAACGTGCGGATTGCCTTGGTGTAGTATTTTTCACCCTGCACAAAGACTCCGGCCGGAATGCGGACCGGATTGGGCGGGGCCAACTTGTGACGCAGGACAAAGGACCGAAGATCATGCTCGATACCGTGATTGACGCATTGGCCACTCGTCTGGGCATCGACCACGCGCTGGCCCGGCAATGTCTGGCAATGGCGCTGGAAGCCCTGCACGAGAACGACGAGGGCGAATTGGCCGGCGAACTGGAACAGCGGATCGGCGATCTCGGCAATGTCGAGGCCACGGGCAGCGGCGGCGGCGGGTTCGGCCTGATCGGCGAGGCGGCCGGATTGGTCAGCGGCACGCCCGATTCGGGGGCACACGGGCTCAAGGCGCTGCTGGGCGGCGCGGCGGGGCCGTTTGCCGATGCCCTGGCCGGCGTGATCGGCAGCGAGACCGACGCGGCGCTCGGCCAGCGGCTCGGCGACGTTCTGAAGCGGGTGCTGTAATCCGCACCCGTGATCCCCATGATCCACAGGCGGCGCGATTGACGGCGACGCTACAGTTCGGCGGAGGGGTGGAGTAAACTGCTGGGCATGACGACAGCCACCGCACTCTCCTTCGCCGACACGCCGTCTTTCGGCGCGCCCAGCCGTGAGCCGCCCGCCAATCTGGATGCGGAAATGGCGCTGCTCGGCACGCTGCTGGCCAACAATGCCGGCTTCGACAAGGTCGGCGACTTTCTGCTGCCGGAGCATTTTGCCGATCCGGCGCATCAGAAGATTTTCGGCGCCCTGAAACGGGTGGTGGAAGGCGGCGGCACCGCCGACGCCCGCACGCTGAAGCACGTGCTGAGCCAGGAGGAAAGCCTGGCCGAGCTGGGGGGCGTGCAATATCTGGCCGAGCTGGCGGCGAACGCGCTGACCATCATCGACCCGAAGCATTACGGCCAGTTGATCTACGATCTCTATCTGCGCCGCGCCCTGATCGGCATCGGCGAGGAGGTGGTGAACGACGCCTTCCGGCCCGACAACGAGTATTCGGCCGCCGAGCAGATCGAGGCGGCGGAACACCAGTTGTTCCATCTGGCATCGTCCGGCGACGCGCGCGGCGACCTGAAATCCTTCGGCAGCACGCTGAAGGAAACCCTGAAAATGGTCGAGGCCGCCTATCAGCGCGAAGGGCGGCTGACCGGCATCACCAGCGGCTTCCGCGACATGGACCGGTTGCTGGGCGGTTTGCAGAAGTCGGACCTGTTGATCCTCGCCGCGCGGCCGGCCATGGGCAAGACGGCGCTGGCCACCAACATCGCCTTCAACGCCGCCGCCTCGCACAGCGCCGAGCGGGACGAGGCCGGCAATCTGGTGGAGCGGCACGGCCACAACGTGGCGATTTTCTCGCTCGAAATGTCGGCGGAACAGCTGGCGCTGCGTATTCTGGGCGAGCAGTCGGAGGTGCCCTCGGACGCCATCCGCCGCGGCGCCATCGACCAGCACCAGTTCGAGGCGGTGTTCGCGGCCAGCCAGCAGTTGAACGCGCTGTCGCTGTTCATCGACGACACGCCGGCGATCACGGTGGCGAACCTGCGCACCCGCGCCCGCCGCCTGCTGCGCACCCATGGCTCGCTGGACCTGATCGTGGTCGACTATCTGCAACTCATGCAGGGCTCGCCCGGCTCGCGCAACGAGGGGCGCGTGCAGGAAATCTCGGAAATCACCCGCGGCCTGAAATCGGTGGCGAAGGAGTTGAACGTCCCGATCATCGCCCTCTCCCAGCTCTCGCGCCAGGTGGAGCAGCGCGAGGACAAGCGCCCGCAACTGGCGGACCTGCGCGAATCCGGCTCGATCGAGCAGGACGCCGACGTGGTCATGTTCATCTACCGCGAGGAATACTATCTGGGCCGCAAGGAGCCGGACCCCGGCACCGACCTGCACGAGAAATGGCAGCAGGACATGGACCGGGTGCACAACATCGCCGAGGTCATCATCGCCAAGCAGCGTCACGGCCCCACCGACCGGGTGAAGCTGTTCTTCGACGGCGCCTATACCCGCTTCCGCGACTTCGTCTCGGACGGCAACGAGGATGACGGGTTCTACTGAGCCATGCCGCTGGGCCGTCTGACCATCGACCTTGAGGCCGTCGCGGCCAACTGGCGGCTGCTGCGCGACCGGGTGCAGCCGGCCGAATGCGCCGCCGTGGTCAAGGCGGATGCCTATGGCCTGGGCATGGCGCCGGTCGTGCGCGCGCTGGCGGATGCCGGCTGCCGGACATTCTTCGTGGCGACGCTGGAGGAGGCGGTGGCGCTGCGCCTGCAATTGCCGGACGTCACCGTCGGCATGTTGAGCGACCGGGTCGAGCCGCAGGTGCGGGATCTGACGGCGCACCGGATCACGCCGGTCCTGAACCATCCGGGCGATGTCACCGCCTGGCGCCGTCGCGGTGCGCCGGCCAGGGCCTGGCTGCACGTGGATACCGGCATGCACCGGCTCGGTCTCTCGCCGGAGGAATGGCGGGCGCTGCTGGCCGAACGGCCGGACTGGCGCGAATACGGCATTGGTGGCGTCATGAGCCATTTCGCCTGCGCCGACGAGCGCGACCACCCGCTGAACGCCTACCAGCGCGATGCGGCCCGGGCGGCGGCGCGGGCCGCGGGGCTGCCGCTCAGCCTGGGGAATTCGCCGGGGATTTTTCTGGGCGAAGCGTATCGGGGCGACCTGGTGCGGCCCGGCATGGCGCTCTATGGCCTGAACCCCAAACCCTATGCCGCCAACCCGATGCGGCCGGTGGTGCGGCTGGAGGCGCAGGTGTTGCAGGTGCGCGAGGTCACGGCCGCCGGCACCGCCGGCTATGGCGCCACGGCGGCGGTGCGGCCCGGCCAGACGCTGGCCACGGTGGGGCTCGGCTATGCCGACGGACTGTTGCGGTCGCTGTCGGGTCGGGGATTTCTGTATTTCGCCGGTGTCGCGGCGCCGATTGTCGGGCGCGTGTCGATGGATTCGATCATCGTCGACGTCTCGCGCCTTTCGCCGAAGCCGGCGCCGGGCGACTGGGCTGAGGTGATCGGCCCCAACCACCCGCCCGATGACCTGGCAGACAAGGCCGGCACCATAGGGTATGAGATACTCACCAGTCTGGGTGCGCGTTACGCCCGAACCTATCTGCCCGCGGGGTCGGTGAGTTGATCAATCCGTTGGCCGCCATCGGCCGTCTGACGCTGAATTTGTTCGAGACCATCGGCCAGGTCGCGGTGTTCGCGTTCGTCGGGCTGGCCCATGCCGTGCGTCCGCCCTTCTTCTGGCGCAACTATGCCCGGCACATGGTCGAGATCGGCTATCTCTCGCTGCCGGTGGTGGCGCTGACGACCCTGTTCAGCGGCATGGTGCTGGCGCTGCAAAGCTATTCCGGCTTCAGCCGCTTTTCGGCGGAGGGGGCGGTGGCCATGGTGGTGGTGCTCTCCATCACCCGCGAACTGGCGCCGGTGCTGGCCGGGCTGATGGTGGCGGGCCGGATCGGCGCCGCCATGGCGGCCGAAATCGGCACCATGCGCGTGACCGAGCAGATCGACGCGCTGGAGGCGCTCTCCACCAACCCGTACAGCTATCTGGTGGCGCCGCGCCTCGTAGCCGGCCTGTTGATGATGCCGTTCCTGGTGCTGATCGGCGACATTATCGGCGTGCTGGGCGGCTATATCGTCGGCGTCTACAAGCTGGGCTTCAATGCCAGCAACTACCTGACCCAGACCTGGGACGTGCTGGAGACCGAAGACGTGGTCAGCGGCCTGACCAAGGCGGCGGTCTATGGCTTCATCGTCACACTGATGGGCTGCTATCACGGCTATCATTCCACCGGCGGCGCCCAGGGGGTGGGCCGGGCGACGACGCAGGCCGTGGTGTCGTCGGCCATCCTGATTCTGATCGCGAACTATTTCGTGACAGAACTGTTCTTCGCGCGATAGCCCGCCCATGCTGGCGATCCAGGGCCTCGTCAAAAGCTTCGGCGGCAATCACGTGCTGCGCGGCGTCGACCTGACGGTCGAGACCGGCCGGTCGCTGGTGATTATCGGCGGCTCCGGCACCGGCAAGTCCGTGACGCTCAAATGCATTATGGGCTTTCTGAGGCCGGATGCGGGCTCGATCAGCCTGGATGGGCAGGATCTGGTGGGGCTGGAAGGACGGGCGCGCGACGCCATGAACCGGCGCTTCGGCTTGCTGTTTCAGCACGCGGCCCTGCTGGACAGCCTGCCGGTCTGGGAAAATGTGATGTTCGCGCCGTTGCGCTTCGGCAAGGTCTCGCGGCGCGAGGCGCGCAAGGCGGCGGTGGCGTGGCTGGAACGGGTCGGCCTGGACGAGCAGATCGCGCTGGAATTGCCGGGGGGATTGTCCACCGGCGCGCAGAAACGCATCGGCCTCGCCCGGGCGATTGCGGCGGAGCCGGACGTGCTGCTGTTCGACGAGCCGACGACGGGGTTGGATGCCCTGGTGGGCCGGCAGATCGACGCCCTGATCCGCTCCACCATCGACGACCTGGGCGCCAGCGCCATCACCATCACCCACGACATCGCGTCGGCCCGGCGGATCGGCGATACGGTCGCCATGCTGTTCGAGGGCCGCATTGCCTGGGCCGGACCGGCGGCCGACCTGATGGAGAGCGGCCATCCGGTGGTCGACCAGTTCGTCCACGGCCGGTTGGAAGGCCCGATCCCCGTGCCGGCGCTGCCGGAGGAGTAGGGGGCGAGTTCAGACCGGGCAGCCGCGCCGGGAATCGGCTACAGTCTCGCTTCATCGCATGTGAGTTGCTGCCGATCCATGGCCAAAGCCAAAACCCGCACCGTTTTCGTTTGCCAGTCCTGCGGCGCCACCCATGGCCGCTGGTCGGGGCAGTGCTCGGCCTGTGGCGAGTGGAATTCCATTGCCGAAGAGCCGGTGTTGCAGGCCGCTTCCGCCAGCGGGCCGCGGCGGATCGGCGGCCGGCTGGATGTGGTCTCGCTGGCGGGCAAGGACAAGCCGTTGCCGCGGCTGAAAACCGGCATCAAGGAATTCGACCATGTCTGCGGCGGCGGGCTCGTGCCCGGCGGCTGCCTGCTGATCGGCGGCGACCCGGGCATCGGCAAGTCGACCCTGCTGTTGCAGGTGGCGGCCCGGGCGGCGGCGGCCAGCGGCCGGCGGGTGCTCTATGTCTCCGGCGAGGAGGGGATCGGGCAGGTGCGGCTGCGCGCGGCGCGCCTCGGCCTGGCGGAGGCGGGGGTGGACCTGGCGTCTTCGACCGAAGTGGCCTCGATCTGCGGCGCGATCGGCCCGGACCACGCCCTGGTGGTGGTCGACTCGATCCAGACCATGGCGGTGGAAACGGTCGAGTCGGCGCCGGGCACGGTCAGCCAGGTGCGCGCTGCCGGCCACGAGTTGAACCAGGCGGCCAAGAAGCAGAACGTGCCGGTGGTCCTGGTCGGCCATGTCACCAAGGACGGCTCCATCGCCGGGCCGCGCGTGCTGGAGCACATGGTCGACACTGTGCTCTATTTCGAGGGCGACCGCAGCCACCAGTACCGCATTCTGCGCGCGGTCAAGAATCGCTTCGGCCCCACGGACGAAATCGGCGTGTTCGAGATGACCGGGCTGGGCCTGGCGGAGGTGCCCAACCCCTCCGCCCTGTTCCTGGGCGCACGCGATGCGGACGGGCCGCCGCTCAGCGGCTCGGCCGTGTTCGCCGGCATCGAGGGCACGCGGCCGATCCTGGTGGAAATCCAGGCGCTGGTCGGGCACCCGGGCTATGCGACGCCCAGGCGGACGGCGGTCGGCTGGGATTCGGCCCGGCTCTCCATGGTGCTGGCGGTGCTGGAGACGCGCTGCCTCTATGACTTTCAGGGCCGCGACGTGTTCCTGAACGTGGCCGGCGGCCTGCGCCTGGCCGAGCCGGCGGCGGATCTGGCGGCGGCGGCGGCGCTGGTCTCGGCGCTGATGGACAAGCCGGTGCCGCGCGACGTGGTGCTGTTCGGCGAGGTCGGCCTCTCCGGCGAGTTGCGCCCGGTCGGCCAGGAAACGGCGCGGCTGCGCGAGGCGGAGCGGCTGGGCTTCGGCCGGGCGCTGGCGGCACTGGCGCCGAATGGCAAAGGGGTAGGCGGCAAGGGATCGGGCAAAACCGGGCGGGACGATGCGGCCCATGGCCCGCTTGTGCCGGTGCGCATCGCTCGGCTATCCGATCTGACGGAGTGGCTGCGCGAAGGTGCCTGAAAACGAATGCCCGACCTGAACCAGTTTTACCTGCTCGACGGGGTGGCCGCCGTCGTGGTGTTGCTGTCGGCCTGGATGGCATACATGCGCGGCTTCGTGCGGGAGGTGTTCTCGCTCGGCACCTGGATCGGCGCGGTGGTGGCCACGGCCTATTTCTACCCGCAGGCGAGCCAGTTCGTCCGCCAGCATATCGAGACGCAGTTCGCGGCCGACCTGGCGGCGGGCATCGGCGTGTTCTTCGTCTCTTTCATCGTGCTGCGGCTCGTCACCGGCGCGATTGCCGAGGCGGTGGCCAGTTCCGAACACAACGCGGTCGACCGGGCCGCAGGCTTTCTGTTCGGCATTCTGCGGGGTGTTTTGTTGCTGGTGATCGCCTATATGGCGTTTGCGTGGTTCGTGCCGGAGACGGAGCAACCGCCGTGGCTGACCGAAGCCAAGGTCACGCCGATGCTGCGGGAAGGCTCGCACGAACTGGAGAAATTGTTGCCGGAAGGCTGGAAGACCAACGAGCAGAAGGCGGAAAGCCTGCGCGAGTTGGATCGGCAGGCCGCAGAGATCGAGCGGCTGCACCGGGGCTTCAATGCACCGGCGCCGACCGTCCGGGAAAACCGTGCAGCCAATGATTAAACTGGCTATAAGGATGACGCGCCGCGACCCTGAGACTTGGCTTCGCGCGGCGCAGGAGATCGGCCATGTCGGGACCGTGCGTTAAAATGTCGGGGCAGATAGCGCTTGAAGACGAGGGCCCGCACGAGGAATGCGCGGTCTTCGGCATCTTTGGGGCGGACGAAGCGTCGGCCCATACCACCCTGGGTCTGCACGCCATGCAGCACCGCGGGCAGGAGGCCGCCGGCGTCGTCTGTTTCGACGGCAAGCACTTCCACGCCCAGCGCGGACTGGGCGAGGTCGGCGTGGTGCTGAACAAGGAAGAGGTGATGGCGCGGCTGGTCGGCAGTTCGGCCATCGGCCACAACCGCTATGCCACCACGGGCGACGGCGCGGTGCACAACATCCAGCCGTTGTTCGCCGAATTCGCCTTCGGCGGCTTTGCCATTGCCCACAACGGCAACCTGACCAACGCGCGCAGCCTGCGGCGCCGGCTGGTGGAGGGGGGCTCGCTGTTCCAGTCCACCACCGATACCGAGGTCATCGTCCACCTGATCGCGCGCAGCGTGCGGCAGTCGCTGGTCGACCGGCTGGTGGATGCGCTGCACCAGGTGGAGGGGGCCTACAGCCTGGTGGCGCTCAGCCGGAAAAAGCTGATCGGCGTTCGCGATCCGCTGGGCATCCGCCCGCTGGTGCTGGGGCAGTTGGGCGACGCCTATATCCTGGCGTCGGAGACCTGCGCCCTGGACATCATCGGCGCGGACTTCGTGCGCGACGTGGCACCGGGCGAGCTGATCGTCATCGACGAGGACGGGGTGCAGTCGCTGTTTCCGTTCCCGAAGCAGCCCAGCCGCTTCTGCGTGTTCGAATACATTTACTTCGCGCGCCCGGACAGCCTGATGGAAGGCAAGAGCGTCTATGAGGCGCGCAAGCGCATCGGCGCGGAACTGGCCCGCGAGTCCAGCCCGGAGGGCGGGGTGGATGTGGTCGTGCCCGTGCCGGATTCCGGCGTGCCGGCGGCAATCGGTTTTGCCTCGGCTGCGGGCGTGCCGTTCGAATACGGCATTATCCGCAACCATTATGTCGGCCGCACCTTCATCGAACCGACGGCGCAAATCCGCCATCTGGGCGTGAAGCTGAAACACAATGCGAACCGGTCGATGGTGGAAGGCAAGCGCATCGTGCTGGTGGACGACAGCATTGTGCGCGGCACCACCAGCCGCAAGATCGTCGAGATGATGCGCCATGCGGGCGCGGCGGAAATTCATATGCGGATTTCGTCGCCGCCCACCGCCTATCCCTGTTATTACGGCATCGACACGCCGGAACGCAGCGAATTGATGGCCGCGCGCCTGGACGTGGCCGGCATGGCCAAGGAAATCGGCGTCGACAGTCTGGCCTTCATCTCCATCGACGGATTGTACCGCGCCATGGGGCAGGAGAGGCGCGACGGCGGCTGTCCCGCCTATTGCGATGCCTGCTTTACCGGCGACTATCCCGTCCGCCTGGTCGACCGCGACCGGGGGGCGGCCGGTAAGCGAAGCGAAGAATCGATGCTGCGGCTGGGGTAATGGCAAACACATCCGAAGGCCGGCTTGCCGGCCGCATTGCGCTGATCACCGGCGCCTCCCGCGGGCTTGGCGCCGCAGTGGCCGAGCGGTTTGCGGCGGAAGGCGCGCACCTCATCCTGGTGGCCCGCACCCAGGGTGGGCTTGAAGAGACCGACGACCGGGTGCGCGCGGCCGGCGGTTCGGCAACCCTGGTGCCGCTCGACCTGACCCAGTTCGACGAGATCGACCGCATGGCCGCTGCCGTGGCGCAGCGCTTTGGCCGGCTCGATATCCTGGTCGGCAATGCCGGCGTGCTGCCGCCGCTCTCGCCGGTCGATCATCTGAGCCCGTTCGACTGGCAGACCGGCCTGGACGTCAATCTGACCGCCAACTGGCGCCTGATCCGCGCTTTCCACGAAGGCTTGCGCCGGTCCGAGGCGGGGCGGGTGATCATGGTCACCAGCGCCGCCGCCATGGAAGCGTTCGCCTATTGGAGCGCCTATGCCGCCACCAAGGCCGGGCTGGAGGCACTGATTTCCAGCTATGCCAAGGAGGTGGAGCGCACCACGATCCGCGCCAACCTGCTGGACCCGGGCACGGTGCGCACCGACATGCGCGCCCAGGCCTTTCCCGGCGAGGAGCCGGAGAGCGTGCGGCCGCCGGAGGCCGTGACCCCCGTGTTCGTCTCGCTGGCCGAGGCTGCCTGCACCCTGAACGGGCAGGTGGCTCGGGCGTATGGGTGAGCAAGGGGCTCTGAGGGCGTAATGGCCGGCGGCATCGACGCCAACACCCCGTTCAAGCGGGCGCTGGTGCTTGCCATGGTGACGATGGCGACCACATTGTACGGTACCACCGTGCTGGTCGTCTCGGTGATCCTGCCGCAAATGCAGGGGTCGCTCTCGGCCACCCAGGACCAGATTGCCTGGGTGATGACCTTCAACATTCTGGCCACCGCCATCGCAACGCCGATGACCGGCTGGCTCACCGCGCGGTTCGGCCGGCGCAAGGTGATGATCTATTGCCAGGCCGGGTTCACGCTCGCGACGTTGTTCTGCGGCCTGGCGGACAGCCTGGAGGTGTTGGTGCTGTTCCGCGTCGCCCAGGGCGCGCTGGGGGCGCCGCTGATCCCGCTGGCGCAGGCGACCATTCTCGACACCTATCCGAAATCGCAGCACGGCAAGGCGACCTCGATCTTCGGCATGGGCGTGGTGATCGGGCCGGTGCTGGGGCCGATCGTCGGCGGGTATCTGGCCGACGTCTACACCTGGCGCTATGCCTTCTACATGATCGTGCCGGTGGGAACGGCGGCCGTGGTCGGCCTGTATTTCCTGCTCTCGGACAAGGGGCGCCAGTCCAACGTCAAGCTGGACTGGACCGGGTTCCTCGCCCTGGCCATCGGCATTGGCTGCGTGCAGTTGATGATGGACCGGGGGCAGCGGCAGGACTGGTTTCAGAGCATCGAAATCGTGCTGGAGGCAGCCGTCGGCGTTCTGGCCTTCTATGTGTTCGTGGCCCATTCCGTGACGACCAGACGGCCATTTCTGACGCCGAGCCTGTTGCTGGACCGCAACTATGCCCTGGGCCTGATGATCGTGTTCATCTACGGCATGTTGAACTTCACGCCGATGGTGTTGTTTCCGCCGATGCTCCAGGGGCTGATGGGCTATCCCAATTCGGTGATCGGCGAACTGCTGGGCGCGCGTGGGATCGGGGCGCTGGGCGGGTTTTTCTCCGCCATGTTCGTCTCGCGGATCGACCCGCGCATCGGCATGCTGATCGGCATGGGCATCCAGGCGACCAGCGGCCTCATCATGATGTCGTTCGACCAGAATGTGAGTTTCAACATGGTGGCGTTTGTCGGCGCGCTGCAGGGCCTTTCCGTCGGGCTGTTCTGGGTGCCGTTGACGGTCGCGGCATTTTCGACCCTGAATCCGGCCTATCTGGCGGAGTCATCGGCAATTTTTCACCTGTTGCGCAATCTGGGCTCCAGCATCTTCATTTCGCTGTCGGTGGCGACGGTTATCAGCAGCCGGGGCGCCAACTATGCCCGCATGACCGAGTTCGCCTCGCCGTTCAATGAAAACCTGGAAGCGGCCGGCATGTCGCTGGACACGGTCCAGGGCATCGCCGGAATTTCCGGGGAGATCTTGCGCCAAGCGTCGATGCTGGGCTATTTAAACGCATTCGCACTCTACACGGCCGCATGTCTGGCAAGCGTGCCATTAATTCTTATGTTCAGGGTTGCGAAACGAACACCATCGGCCTAAGGCCGGGCGCTCTGGGCGCTTGGGTGGCGACAGCATCGATAGGCTCGCGTTGCGAGTGATCCAGCCCACCGTAAGGATCGTAGCGTGTGGGGCGCGACAGCGTCGCAGTCTCACAGCGCGGAGGTAACAGATGGATAGAGTTGATACGTCGGTTGTGTCCGGCGCTTATGGAGAGGAGCCGCACATGGCCGAGGATAACGCTTCCAAAGCCGCTACCCGCCGTCCGAGCGAGGAGGAGGCCAAGGCCGCCGTCCGCACCCTGATCGCCTTTGTCGGCGAGGACCCGGACCGGGAAGGCCTGATCGACACCCCCAAACGCGTCGTCGGCGCCTGGCAGGATTTCTTTTCCGGCTATGCCGACGACCCGGCCGAAATTCTGGGACGGACCTTCGAGGAGGTCGACGGCTATGACGAGATCGTCATCGTCCGCGATATCCGCGTCGAGTCCCATTGCGAACACCACATCGTCCCGATCATCGGCAAGGCGCATGTGGCCTATCTGCCGGACCGGCGGGTGGTCGGCATCTCGAAGCTGGCTCGTGTTGTCGACGCGTTCGCCAAGCGTATGCAGGTGCAGGAAACCCTGACGGCGCAGATCGCCGACACGATCAACAACGTGTTGCAGCCGAAGGGCGTCGCGGTGCTGGTCGAGGCGGCGCACATGTGCATGACCACCCGCGGCGTGCACAAGCCGGGTGCCGACACGGTCACCACCTGCACCCGCGGCGTGTTCAAGTCCGACCCGGCCATGCGCCGCGAGTTCCTGGACCTGGTCAGCCGCTGAAGGCCCCTCCCTTGTCCCTGCGAGCCGCGCCGATGTCCCTGACGACGGCGCGGCTTTTGCTGCGCCCGTTGCAGGCCAGCGACCATGACCCGCTGGCGGCGATGCAGGCCGACGTGCGGGTGACATCCTGGCTTGGCTCCGGCCCCCGTTCGCCCGCCCGGGCTGCCGCCGAGGCGCAGTGCTGGATCGCGGGTTTTGCGGCCGGCTTTGCCGATGTGGCGCTCTGTGCGGTGGCCGCGCGCGATGCGGAGGGCTGGCCGGCGGATGCGTTTCTGGGGCTGGCCTTTCTCGGGTCCGTCGGCGGCGGCGAGGTCCAACTCGGCTATCGCTTCCGGCATGCGGCCTGGGGACAGGGCTTTGCGAGCGAGGCGGCCGGGGCGCTGCTCCAGCACGGGTTGCACCGGTTGGCCTTGCCGCGCATCGTGGCGTTCACGCGGCGCGACAATCATGCCTCGGCCGCGGTGTTGCGCAAGATCGGCATGCGCGAGCGGGGCATCCGCATGATCGATGGCTATCACGCCCGCGATTTTCTCGCGGAAGCGGCCGGCGTGCCGCCTGGGCTCAGAACGGTGTGTCGGTGACGATGAAGGGGTGGACGAGGACCAGCAGCGTTCCGTCCGCCGCATCCCGGAAAACGCGGCCGATCAATTGGCCGGGCGGCCCGTTCGGCAGCGGATGGACATTGGTCGGGGTGGGCTCGGATTTCAGCCGATAGGCGTAATCCTGGTTGAGAAACGCGACCTGCGGATAGCGCCGGTCGCGCGGCTCATCCGAGAGGTCGAGCCAGACGGTGCCGTCGGCGAAATAGGCGTCGCCGATGGAACGGTCCGGCTTGAAGTCGGCCTCGTTATAGCGGTCCTCCGCCAGTTTCCCGATCAGCGGCACGCGGCTCCAATCGAGGCGGTTCTGGTTCTGGCGCACGACGCCGACGCCCGGATCGACGGACTGCACCCGACCGCCGACATTCAGGAACACCCGGCGCACGGTGGCAGCCCCGCCGCCTTCGAGCCGCAGCGGGACGAATGTGCCGTAATTGTCGATATAGTCGGCGCGCGGGTCGTCGCCTTCGCGGGCCGCGCCCGAGGCGGCGAGCCCCAGAACCATCAAAGCGGCCGCCATGACCGTGGCAAATGTGCTGCGCATTCGCAGCCTCCTGTGCGTGTAAGGCCGTTCTCGTGAATAAATGGGGACGCCCGCCCGGCAATTCAGCCTTTGGCCCGGCGATTATTGCGTCCTTGAAATTGTACAGAGAACCAAGCGTGTCGGGCAACCGGCACGGGCCTTTTGCCGGTGGGCAGCAGCGGGGGGCGGCATGGGTCGACCTTGGCGGTTCGGTGTGCTATGGGAACAGGCCTTGCAGACAATTGTCATGGCGAAGGCCTCAGAATCCCGAGGGGCATGCGGTCGTGGATTGTCGTTCCAAGTCCTAAAACGAGTGGAAGGACCAAGAGGTGAAGGTCATCACCGAAGCAGAAGAGATTTCCAATATCGCATTTGGTTTTATGGCTTCCAAAGCCTTGTTTGTTGCCCTGCATTTGGACGTTTTCACTAAACTTTCCGGAGACTCGAAAAACGCCAAGGCCATTGCGCAGGAGGCCGGCGTACCGGAGAACCGCGTTCTGACCATCATGACCGTGCTCACCACCATGGGGCTGGTGACGCGCGAGGGCGATGCCTACACCAATTCGCCGGGGGCGGAGGCGTTCCTGGTCCAGGGTGCGCGCTATGATTTCAGCGATTACTTGCGCCTGCAAATCGACCGGCAGATGTATCCGTTCATGCAGCAGCTCGAAGGCGTCGTGACCGACAATCTGTCGCCCGACGACGTCGATTCCTATGCCAAATGGATGGAAAACGAGGAAGAGGCGCGGCTCTACAGCGAGTCCCAGCATGCGGGCTCGCTCGGGCCGGGGCGGACGCTGGCGCGGATGGTGGACTTTTCCGGCGTCGACCACCTGCTGGACGTGGCCGGCGGCACCGGCGGCTTCGCCATCCGGCTCTGCCAGGCCAACCCCAATCTGCGCGTGACCATTCTGGACTTTCCGAACGTGGTCGCGCTCGGCCGGGAGAAAGTGGCGGAGGCCGGGCTGTCCGACCGGATCGAGTTCATCGGCGGCAACGCGCTGGAATCGGAATGGCCGAGCGATGTCGGCGCCGTGCTGATGAGCTATCTCTTCAGCGGCGTGCCCGGCGATGCGATCCCGGAACTGGCCCGCCACGCCTACGACGTGACCCGCCCCGGCGGCCTTTATCTGGTGCACGACTTCATGGTGGAGGATGACCGCTCCGGCCCGACGCTGGCGGCGTTGTGGCAGTTGCAGCACCTGGCCTTCACGCCGGATGCACGCTCGTCGACGCCGTCCTGGGTCGCCGGCATCATGGAAGGCGCCGGCTTCGGCCATATCGAGACCGAAACCCTGATTCCGGGCATGACCAAGCTGGTCTGGGGGCGGAAGCCGGAATAAGCTGCCGTTCCATCCGTTTTCGCCCGCAAAAGGCCGCCGCCATGCCCACCCGCGACCCCGCCCTGCAACGGCTGCTCGACGCCCTGTTGACCGGATTGCAGGCGGGTGCGGCGGACTGGCCGGGCGGGGAGGCGGCCCTGGCGCGGGTGCGGTCCCGTCTGGCGCAGGCGGAGCCGGCGACCGGCGCCGCGCCTCCGGCCGAGGCACCTCCCGCGGTGGCCGAGGCATTGCAGCCGGCGCTGGCGTCGGCCCGTGCGGCCGGTGGCTCCGTGGCCGCCGCGGCCGCGGCGCTGGCGGACTTGCTCCCCGCGATCACTTGGTATGCGCGCCAGGGCGAGGAGACAGTGTGCGAGAATTTCGCCGACCGCCATGCGCTCGCCACCCTGATCGGCTCCGCCGACCGGCCGGGCGTGCTGGAGGCGCGCGACGACGTGCGCGTCGGCATCTCGCTCGTGGTGCCGGAAACGCCCTATCCCGACCATCGCCACCCGCCGGAAGAACTGTATCTGGCGCTGACGCCCGGCGCGTGGCGCCAGGACCTGGGACCCTGGTTCGAGCCAGGGCCGGGCGGCGTGGTGTTCAACACCTCCAACATCCTGCACGGCATGCGCGCCGGCGCCTCGCCGCAACTGGCGCTCTGGTGCCTGCCGTCCTGATCCTTCCCTATTGCTGAGAGACCCCCATGGCCCGCAGTGACTTTCGCTTTTCCTGGCCGACGCGCGTGCGCTATTCCGAAGTGGACAATCAGGCCATCGTCTTCAATGCGCACTATCTGACGTACTTCGATACGGCGATTACCGAATACATCGTCGCCATCGGCCTGGACTATGAGGGCGAGGTGGACCGCAGCGGCCACGACTACCATGCGGTTCGCGGCGTGGTGGAATGGAAGCAGCCCATCGGCAAGCGCGAGGATATCGAGGTGTTCGTGCGCCCGGGCCGCATCGGCCGGACCAGCCTGACCTTCGTCTTCGAGATTCACCCGGCCGGCGAGGAAGATTTGCGCACGACGGGGGAGGTGGTCTGGGTCTATACCAACCAGGAAACCCACCAAAGCGCGCCGCTGCCGCAAATGCTGCTGGACATGTTAGACGCCTACGAGAACGGCAAACCCGCATGAGGATCGACCTCTCCCCCTATATCAAGCCCGGCGACCTGGTGTTCTGCGCCCAGTTGGGCGGCGCGCCGCAAAGTCTGGTCAAGGCCCTGATCGGGCAGGCCGAGCGATTGGGGGGCGTGCGGTTCCTGAACAGCTTCCCCCTCGACCCCGGCGCGGATCGGCTGACGAGCGAGGGCGTGCGCTACCTCTCCATGGACGGCTTCGGCGTGAACGCGAAGCTGTTCCAGGCCGGCAAGCTGGAGATCGTGCCGGCCCATTTCAGCGACTATGCCCGCCTGTTCCATGACGGGCTGCTGGTGCCGGACGTGGTGTTCTGCACCGTGACGCCGGCGGACGAGGCCGGCCGCCGCTCGCTGGGCCTGTCGCTGGACCATGTGCGCGACGCCATGGAATGCGCGCGGGTGGTGCTGGCGGAGGAAAACTCGGCCATGCCCTGGACCCATGGCGACAGCGAGATTTCCGGGGATTTCCTCACCAAGGTCTTTCCCGCGACGCAGCCGCCGGACCTCTGGCAGGCCCGCGCGCCCGGCCCCGTGGACCATGCCATCGCCGAGCAGGTGGCCCGCCTGGTGCCGAACGGCGCGACCTTCCAGTACGGCGTCGGCGCGACGCCGGACGCCATCGCCCGCGCCCTGGTCGGGCACAAGGAGCTGGGCTGCCATTCCGGCAGCCTCGCCGACAGCTATGTGGAACTGGCGGAAGCCGGTGCGATCTCGAACCGGCACAAGGAGATCGACCAGGGCTTTACCGTGGTGACGTCGCTCTATGGCTCGCAGCGGCTGCTGGATTTCGCCCATCGCAACCCGCAATTGCTGATGCGCCGCGGCCGCTACACCCATTCGGCGGAGGTGCTGCGCAATTTCCGCAAATTCTACGCGATCAACTCCGCGCTGGAAGTGGACCTGACCGGCCAGGTGGGCTCGGAGGCCGTGGACGGGCGCTATATCGGCGCGGTCGGCGGCCAGGTGAATTTTCACCGCGCGGCGTTCGAAGCGCCGCAGGGGCGGGCGATCATCACCCTCGGCGCCACCGCCGGCAAGGCCAAGCGGCCCCGGATCGTGCCGCGGCTCTCCGGCCCCGTCACCACGGTTCGGGCCGACGCGGACGTGGTGATCACGGAGTTCGGCATGGCGGAATTGCGCGGCAAGACCCTGGTCGAGCGGGCCGAAGCGATGATCGCCATCGCCCACCCGGACCATCGCGCCGACTTGCGCCAGGCCATCGACACGCTGGCCTAGGCGTTCCGTACCCCGGAGGTGGCGGAGCCGCCGTCCGGGGCCGGTTGCGGCGTGCGAACACGGCTGGCGGTGGTGTTCGCGAGGGCGACCGGTCCCGGCCCGCCGCTCCGCGACGGCCGGGAAACACAATCGGGGTTTTGAATCAGACCGGCAATTCCCAGTCGGGCTTGGCCGGCAGGCTGGAGGCGGCGCGGACGATGGCGAATGTGGCGCTGTCTTCCGCCGGAGCCTCGTCCCAGCGGGCGCGGACGGCGCGCGGGTCCCAGGCCAGCACGTCGCCCGGCTGCCAGGCATGGCAATGGCCGAATTGCGGTTCCTCCGCGGTGCGGACCAGCGCCTGGCCGACCGGATCCTGAGACGCCGCGCGGCGGGGAGGCGGGTAAAGCACGGTCGCGCCGGTCAGCGGGTGTTCCAGCAGCACCGGACGCATCGGGCCGTCGAGCGAGTGGGCGAAATGCAGGCCCTCTGCGTCTTTCAGAGTCTCCGGTGCGGTCATGCGCAGGGAATCGGCGGCGGCCTCCATGCCGGCGAGCCAGAGCGGCGGCAGGGCCGCATCGCCGGTCCCGACGACGCAGGCGAGGGGTAGAGAGGCGGTTCCGTCCGCGCCGACCATGCTCCATTCGGCACTGCCGGGAATGCTGGCGGAGACGGCAATCAGCGTCTTGCCGGCGATGGCGCGGCCGAGCGCGGCGGCGCAACGGGCGGGGTCGGCACAGCCGCGGAACAGCAGCGCGCCGCCCACCTGCCAGAGGTCGCGCACCATCGCTGCCAGTTCGTCCGACAGCGTGTCGAGATCGACGCCGCGCACTTCCAGCCCGACGGCGGGAGAGAGCGGCTCGACCAGGATCGCGTCGTCGGCCGCTGTCGTGGGAGAGACGGCGGCTTGCATCGGCCTAGGTGTCGAGGAAGGAGCGGAGCTTGCGGCTGCGGCTCGGATGTTTCAGCTTGCGCAGCGCCTTCGCCTCGATCTGGCGGATGCGTTCGCGCGTCACCGAGAACTGCTGGCCGACTTCCTCCAGCGTGTGGTCGGTGTTCATGCCGATGCCGAAGCGCATGCGCAGCACGCGTTCCTCGCGCGGGGTCAGCGAGGCGAGCACGCGGGTCGTGCTTTCGCGCAGATTGCCCTGGATGGCGGCATCCAGCGGCTGCACCGCGTTCTTGTCCTCGATGAAATCGCCCAGATGCGAGTCTTCCTCGTCGCCGATCGGTGTTTCGAGGGAGATCGGCTCCTTGGCGATCTTCAGCACCTTGCGCACCTTCTCCAGCGGCATGTGCAGCTTGAGCGCCAGTTCTTCCGGCGTCGGCTCGCGGCCGATTTCGTGCAGCATCTGGCGCGACGTGCGCACCAGCTTGTTGATCGTCTCGATCATGTGCACCGGAATACGGATGGTGCGCGCCTGATCGGCGATGGAACGGGTGATCGCCTGGCGAATCCACCAGGTGGCATAGGTCGAGAACTTGTAGCCGCGGCGGTATTCGAACTTATCGACCGCCTTCATCAGGCCGATATTGCCTTCCTGGATCAGGTCGAGGAATTGCAGGCCGCGATTGGTGTATTTCTTGGCGATGGAAATCACGAGGCGCAGGTTCGCCTCGACCATTTCCTTCTTGGCGCGGCTGGCCTCACGCTCGCCCTGTTGGACGGCGGTGACCATTTCGCGGAATTCGTCGAAGGGCAGGCCGACATTGTGGCAGATGTCGACGATGTCGCTGCGCAACTCCTTCGCCTCTTCGGCATGGGTCTTGCAGAACGCCTTCCACTCTTTCTTCTGGCTGATGGAGCGCAGCCATTTCGGATCGGTCTCACGGCCGCGCCAGTCTTTCAGGAAGACCTCGCGCGGCACGCCCGAGTCGAGTGCCATGCGCAGAATCCGGCCTTCGATGGCCACGATCTGCTTGTTGCGGGCGTAGAGATCTTCCATCAACTGGTCGATCTTGGTGTTGTTCAGGCGGACCAGCGCCATGCGCTCCGCCATGGCCACCTGGAGTTCGAGATAGCGGCGCGCGGCCTCCTCGCTCAACTCCTCGCCGCCTTCCATCTCGGCAAGGCGCGCCTGCTGCATGGCGATCAGGCCCGGCTGCAGGTCCGCGACCGCGCCCAGCGCAGAGGCCACGCCCGGCAGGACGGCCTGTTCCATGGCCGCGAGCGACAGGTTGTTCTCGGTGTCGTCGTCGTCCTCGGACTCGGATTCGTCTTCCGTTTCTTCGCTCTCGTCATCGTCGGCCATGCGCGCCCGGCCATTGCTGCCGTTGGCACCATTCGCGGCGGCGCCATTGCGATGGCCGTTGACCGACTTGGAATCGGAGTCGTCGTCGCCGGCTTTGGCCTCGGTGCCGTTGCCGTTCGCGGCGGCGCCGTTGCCGTTGGCCGTCTGGTTCTTCTGCGTCGAGGCCGACTGGTCCGCGCCGAGGGTGGCTTCCAGGTCGATGAACTCGCGCAGCATGATCTCGCTGTCGCGCAGGCGCCGCCCCCATTCCACCACCGACATGATGGTGAGCGGGCTGCGATAGAGCGCGGTGATCATCTTGATGCGGCCGGCCTCGATCCGCTTGGCGATGGCGATTTCGCCTTCGCGGCTCAGCAGTTCGACCGACCCCATCTCGCGCAGATACATGCGCACGGGATCGTCGGTGCGGCCGGTGTCGTCGTCGACATTGCCGCTGGCGGCGCGCGGTTCTTCCTCGCGCTCGGCCGCCGCCGGCGTGCTTTCTTCGCTTTCCTCGGACTCGACGACGTTGATGCCCAGTTCGGACAGCATCGCCATCGTGTCTTCGATCTGCTCGGACGACACCTGTTCGGACGGCAGGGCCTGGTTCAACTCGTCATAGGTGACGAAGCCACGCTCCTTGCCGCGCTTGACGAGAGCCTTGATCTGCGCGCTGTCATCGCTGACCAGCGTATCCTGACCCTCTTCGCGCGTTTCGGTGGCTGCGTCCTGGTTCGCTGTTTTGGCGGCCATATTGTTTCTCGTCCCGCTTACCCGAATACTCTAACTTATACCTAACCCTGACCATCCGCCAGTCGCTGCCGTTCGGCCGCAACCAAGCGGGTGAGCCGGTCATAGGCTCCAAATTCGTCATCCAAGATTGCGGCCTGCTGCCGCAAATCCGCAGAGACACCGTCACTTTCGATGGATTTGAGCAAATCCGCCACCGCAGTGCGGGCCTCTTCCAATGCTACTGCGTCGCTGTTACGAACCGCCGGTATTGCCGTCTGGGCTGACACGATCATCGAGGAGATCAGGGCTGTCATGTCCGGCGCCGAAGCGACTCCTTCCATTAGCTGTGTCATGAAGCGACCAGCGTCAAGGTCATTATGGGTGACAAGTACGCTTAAAATTCGGTTGCGCAAACTGTCAAGCGCGTTGTCGCGCAATGGAATCGCGGCGAATCGCTCGGCCACTTCCTCTGCCAGAACAGGGTGCAAGACCAGCAATCCCAGCAACACGCGCTCGCGCTGATGCGCCAGGTCCCCGGGATTCGGCCGGCGATTCGGCCGTAGCCGACGGGTGGGCTCACCGGTCCAGGGGCGCCGGCGGTTGCGATGACCGGCGGTCGCGTCCGCCGGCGGGGCCGCGGGCGTAAAGGCCGCACGCAGCCGCTGGCGCATATCCTGCTCGTAATAGGCGCGCACGGTCTCGTCGGCGATCCGCTGCACCTGCGCCAACAGCGCGCGGTGAAAGGCGGCGCGGCGTTCGGGCGACGTCGGCGGGTTGCGCTCGGCTTCCGCCTGCCACAGCACATCCGCCAGCGGCGTCGCCGCGGCCACGATGGCCTCCACCGCTTCGGTGCCCCGGCGTCGGACCAGCGTGTCCGGGTCCTCGCCTTCCGGCAGCAGGGCAAAGCGCAGCGACTTGCCCGGTTTCAGGCCGGGCAGGGCGCGTTCGGCGGCGCGGATGGCGGCGGCGCGGCCGGCGCGGTCGCCGTCGAGGCAGAGCACCGGCTCCGCCGCCAGGGTCCAGAGCAGGCGGATCTGGTCCTCGCCGATGGCGGTGCCGAGCGGGGCCACGGCCTCGGCAATGCCCGCCTGGGCGAGGGCGATCACGTCCATATAGCCTTCGACCACCAGCACCCGATCGGATTGATGCGCCGCCTGCCGGGCGGAGGCGAGGCCGTAGAGCACGCTGCCCTTGTGGAACACCGCGTTTTCCGGCGAGTTCAGATATTTGGGCTGGGCATCGCCCAGGGTCCGGCCGCCGAACGCGATCACATGGCCCTGCCGGTCGGTGATCGGGAACATGATCCGGTCGCGGAAATAGTCGGTGACGCGGCCGTCGTCGCGGCGCTTCATCAGGCCGGCTTCGACCAGTTGGTCTTGCGAGATTCCGTCCGGCGTCAGACTGGCGGCCAAGCTGCCATAGGCGGACGGTGCATAGCCCAGCCGGAAGCGGCGGATGGTGGCGTCGTCCAGGCCGCGATCCTTGAGATAGGCCAGGGCTCCGCGGCCGGCGGGCATGCGAAGTTGCGACTCGTAGAATTCCGTGGCGATGGCCAGCGTGTCCATGGCGGTCTTCGCGACCCGGCGGCGCTGTTCCATCTCCGGGCCTTCGCTGGGCACGTCCATGCCGGCCAGGGCGGCGACGGTTTCCACCGCCTCGCGGAAGGTCAGGCCTTCCACCTCCATCAGGAACGAGAATACGTCGCCATGCTTGCCGGACGAGAAGCAGTGATAAAACCGCTTGTCGTCGTTCACGAAGAAGGATGGCGTTTTCTCTTTGTTGAACGGGCTGAGGCCCGCCCATTCCCGCCCCTGCTTGCGCAACTGCACCCGCCGGCGGACCACGTCCGACACCGGAACCCGGGTTCGCAAGTCGTCGAGAAAGTCCGGCGGGATACTCATGTCATGCGAAGACTCGTGTCATGTGAAAACGTGTCACTGTTACAACGTTAACGCATCAACCGCGCCTTGGCGACCGCGCTGGCCTTGGCGAAATCCATGGTGCCGGCATAGCGCTCGCGCAGCGCCGCCATCAGCGGCCCCATATCCTTGATGCCGCCGGCGCCGATATCGGCGATGACGGAGTCGACGGCGGCGGCGACCTCGTCCGCGCTCAGCTGTTTGGGCAGGAAGCGCTCGATGATGTCGACCTCCTCCCGCTCCTGCTGCGCCAGTTCGAGGCGACCGCCTTCCTCATACAATCTAATCGATTCCTGCCGCTGCTTAATCATCTTCTGGAGCAGTTGCAGAATTTCGTCGTCGCCGATGCCATCGGTGACGCCGTCGCTGCGCGCGGCAATGTCCCG
This sequence comes from Alphaproteobacteria bacterium, assembly GCA_020638555.1. Classification (NCBI taxonomy): domain Bacteria; kingdom Pseudomonadati; phylum Pseudomonadota; class Alphaproteobacteria; species Alphaproteobacteria bacterium. The sequence goes on from JACKII010000002.1 coordinate 1,185,712, forward strand.
ATCCTTGATCGCGGCCGAGATGAGACGCAATGTCGATACCGCGCGGACGTCCTTGGCGCGCATGGCGTCTTTGAGTTGTTGGGAAACCAGAGACCGCAGCATGGCGTTTCTCTCCTTGGCTGATGGGGCGGCTGCGGACCGGCCGAAACCGGAGCAACCGACTAAAGATTGAGTGTCGGACAATTCGTCCTTTTCGCTAACTCATTGATTTAACGAATATTATAGCCAATGGCGCAACTTGACCTTTTGCGGGTGATCGCCTATCTAAACCGCCTAGCTGTCGGCCGCAGACGCGCCTCTCATAGGTGGCAACGTGTCGGGCCGTCAAGCAAGGCGAAACTCTCGTAGGTTTTGTCGGCTCGTGGCAACCGATCGCCTCGCTCTGGCCAGACGAAAGTCCGATGTCAAATACGAATGAATCCGCTGCGCCGCTCGCCGGCGCCATACAGCCGCGCGGCGCGACCGCTGCCCTGGTGCTGGCCGATGGTTCGGTCTTCTGGGGCAAGGGGATCGGTGCGACCGGCCAGACCGTGGGCGAGGTGTGTTTCAACACGTCGATGACGGGGTATCAGGAAATCCTGACCGATCCCTCGTTCGCCGGCCAGATCATCACCTTTACCTTCCCCCATATCGGCAATGTGGGGGCGAATGCCGAGGATATCGAGACCGGCACGTCGGCGGCGCGCGGCTGCATTCTCCGCATGGACATCACCGACCCGTCGAACTTCCGCGCGGCCGAGCATCTGAACGCCTGGCTGACCCGACAGGGCCTGATCGGCATTGCCGGCATCGACACGCGGCGTCTGACCCGCCGCATTCGCGACGGCGGTGCGCCGAACGGCGTTGTCGTGCACGCGGCCGACGGCGTGCTGGACCTGGAGGGCGCGCTGGCGGCGGCGCGGGCCTGGCCGGGGCTGGAAGGCATGGACCTGGCGAAAGAGGTGTCCTGCACCCAGACCTACGACTGGTCGCAGACCCGATGGCGGCTGGGCCAGGGCTTCGGCGCGCTGGAGCGGCCGGACCGGCATGTGGTGGCGGTGGACTACGGCGCCAAGCGCAACATCCTGCGCTGCCTCGCCAGCGCCGGCTGCCGCGTGACCGTGGTTCCGGCGACGGCGACGGCGGAGGACATTCTGGCCCACAAGCCGGACGGCCTGTTCCTGGCCAACGGCCCCGGCGACCCGGCGGCAACGGCGGAATATGCGGTGCCCACCCTCCGGACGCTGCTGGAGAGCGGCCTGCCGATGTTCGGCATCTGCCTCGGCCACCAGTTGCTGGCGCTGGCACTGGGCGCCAAGAGCTACAAAATGGCCATCGGCCACCGCGGCGCCAACCATCCGGTCAAGGATCTGGCCACCGGCAAGGTGGAGATCACCAGCCAGAATCACGGCTTTGCCATCGATGCGGAGACACTGCCGGAGGGCGTCACGGCCACCCATGTCTCGCTGTTCGACGGCACGCTCGAAGGGCTGCGGGTCGAGGGTCGGCCGGTGTTCTCGGTCCAGTATCATCCCGAGGCCTCGCCGGGGCCGCACGACAGCCATTATCTGTTCCACCGTTTCGTCGAAGCCATCGATCAGGCGCGCTAGGTCCCGACATGCCCAAACGCACAGACATCAAGTCCATCCTGATCATCGGCGCCGGCCCGATCGTCATCGGCCAAGCGTGCGAGTTCGATTATTCCGGGGCGCAGGCGTGCAAGGCGCTACGCGAGGAAGGCTATCGCATCGTCCTGGTGAACTCGAACCCGGCGACGATCATGACCGATCCGAACCTGGCCGACGCCACCTATGTGGAGCCGATCACGCCGGAGATGGTCGCCAAGATCATCGAGAAAGAGCGGCCGGACGCGCTGCTGCCGACCATGGGCGGGCAGACGGCGCTGAACACGGCGCTGGCGCTGGCCGACAACGGCACGCTCGCCAGGTTCAACGTGGAGCTGATCGGTGCCAAGCGCGACGCCATCGCCAAGGCGGAGGATCGCGAGCTGTTCCGCGATGCCATGACCCGCATCGGCCTGGAATCGCCGAAAAGCCAGATCGCCAACACCTGGGACGAGGCGCGGGCCGCGCTGGAGGGCATCGGCCTTCCCGCCATCATCCGTCCGTCCTTCACCCTGGGCGGGCAGGGCGGCGGCATCGCCTACAACCGCGACGAGTTCGAGCAGATCGTGCGCAACGGCCTGGAGGTCTCGCCGGTCGGCCAGGTGCTGGTCGAGGAAAGCGTGCTGGGCTGGAAAGAGTATGAGATGGAGGTGGTTCGCGACCACGCGGACAACTGCATCATCATCTGCTCGATCGAGAATATCGACCCGATGGGCGTGCACACGGGCGATTCGGTGACGGTGGCGCCGGCGCTGACGCTGACCGACAAAGAATACCAGATCATGCGCGACGCCTCGATTGCGTGCCTGCGCGAGATCGGCGTGGACACCGGCGGCTCGAACGTGCAGTTCGCGGTCAATCCCGAGACCGGCCGCCTGATCGTGATCGAGATGAACCCCCGCGTTTCGCGCTCGTCGGCGCTGGCGTCGAAGGCCACGGGCTTCCCGATTGCCAAGATCGCGGCCAAGCTGGCGGTCGGCTACACGCTGGACGAGCTGGACAACGACATCACCCGCGTGACGCCGGCCTCGTTCGAGCCGACCATCGACTATGTCGTCACCAAAATGCCCCGCTTCACCTTCGAGAAGTTCCCGGGCTCGGACCCGTTGCTGACCACGTCGATGAAGTCGGTAGGCGAGGCGATGTCCGTCGGGCGCTGTTTTGCCGAATCGCTGCAAAAGGCCTTCCGGTCGATGGAAACCGGCCTGACCGGGCTGAACGAAGTGTCCATCCCCGGCAGCGACGATCCGGAGGTGATCCTCGCCGCCCTGGCCCAGCCGCGGCCGGACCGTCTGCTGACCATCGCGCAGGCCTATCGCGCCGGCCTCTCGACCGAGACCATTCGCCAGGCCTGCAAATACGACCCCTGGTTCCTGGAGCAGGTGCGCGCCATTGTCGAGGCCGAGAACGGCGTGCGCGCCAACGGCCTGCCGGAGGATGCGCAGGCGTTGTGGCGCTTGAAGCGCATGGGCTTCAGCGACGCGCGCCTCGCCGAACTGGCGAGTTCGAAGGAAGCGCATGTCGCGGCGCTGCGCCACCGGCTGGACGTGCGCCCGGTCTACAAGCGCATCGATACCTGCGCTGCGGAATTCGCCAGCGAAACCCCGTATCTCTATTCCTGTTACGAGGGCGACGGCTCCATCCCGCCCGAATGCGAGGCGGAGCCGACCGACCGCACCAAGGTGATGATCCTGGGCGGCGGGCCGAACCGGATCGGGCAGGGGATCGAGTTCGACTATTGCTGCGTCCATGCGGTGTTCGCGCTGCAGGAAGCCGGGTACGAGACCATCATGGTCAACTGCAACCCGGAAACCGTCTCCACCGACTACGACACCGCCGACCGCCTGTATTTCGAGCCGCTGACCGCCGAGGACGTGATCGAGATCGCGCGCAAGGAGCAGTCGAAGGGCACGCTCAAGGGCGTGATCGTGCAGTTCGGCGGCCAGACGCCGCTGAAACTGGCGGAGGCGCTGGAGACCGCCGGCATCCCGATCCTGGGCACCTCGCCCGATGCCATCGACCTGGCGGAGGATCGCGAGCGCTTCCAGGACCTGATCACGAGGCTGGACCTGCGCCAGCCGCCGAACGGCATCGCCCACTCGCTGGAGGAAGCCGAAGCGGTGGCCGCGAAGATCGGCTATCCGGTGCTGCTGCGGCCGTCCTATGTGCTGGGCGGCCGGGCCATGCAGATCGTGCACGACCGGGAAGGCCTGGTGAACTACATCGCGACGGCGGTGCAGGTCTCCGGCGACAGCCCGGTGCTGGTCGACTCCTACCTGAACGACGCCATCGAGGTGGACGTGGACGCGCTGGCCGACGGCACGGACGTGCGCGTCGCCGGCATCATGGAGCATATCGAGGAAGCCGGCGTGCATTCCGGCGACAGCGCCTGCTCGCTGCCGCCCTATTCGCTGTCCGCCGATACGGTGGCGGCGATCGCGCGCCAGGCCGAGGCGCTGGCCAAGGCGCTGAACGTCGTCGGGTTGATGAACACCCAGTTCGCGGTGCGCAAGGAAGACGGCCAGGATGCGATCTACATTCTGGAGGTGAACCCGCGCGCCAGCCGCACGGTGCCGTTCGTCGCCAAGGCCATCGGCGCGCCGATCGCCAAGATCGCCGCGCGCCTGATGGCGGGCGAGAAGCTGGCGGATTTCCCGCCGATCAACCTCACCCCGGACCATATCGCGGTCAAGGAGGCGGTGTTCCCGTTCGCCCGCTTCCCCGGTGTCGACACGCTGCTGGGGCCGGAGATGAAGTCGACCGGCGAGGTCATGGGCCTCGACCGGGATTTCGGCCGCGCCTTCGCCAAGTCGCAGCTCGGCGCCAGCGCCATGCTGCCCTGCCACGGCACGGTGTTCCTGTCGGTGCGCGACGGCGACAAGCCGGGCATCGTGCCGGTGGCGCGCCGGCTGGCCGAGCTGGGCTTCAAGCTGGTGGCGACCGGCGGCACGCTCAGGGCGCTGGAAGCCGAGGGCCTTTCGGTCGGCCGCGCCAACAAGGTGATGGAAGGCCGGCCGCACATCGTCGACTCGATCCGCAACGGCGAAATCGATCTGGTGATCAACACCACCGAGGGCAAGCAGGCGGTGACCGACAGCTTCAGCCTGCGCCGTGCCGCGCTGACCGAGCGGGTGCCGTACTACACGACCATGGCCGGCGCGCGGGCCGCGGTGGAGGGGATTGCGGCCCTGCGTGCGGGTGATCTTGAAGTTTCCCCGCTTCAGGACTATTTTAACGGATCGTTCTAGCCTGATGGCAGGCGATAAAACCCTACCAGTCGATCAACCCGGCGTTTGACAAGGGGCAACGGCGGGTCTTTACCGGCTTGTCGGGCCTCCGCACCTGTGGCGCGGAATGGCGCGCGCCGTCGAATGGCGTCGATCTGGCAGGATTTTACTGGGAGACATATCATCGCGGGCTCGGCCAGTTGAGGTCCGGGCGCGACGATTACGCTTTGGAGGTTTTCGTATGGACAAGGTCCCAATGACGCCCGCGGGCTATCAGCGGCTGGAGGAAGAACTGCGCCGCTTGAAATCCGAGGCGCGCCCGTCGGTGATCCGGGCCATTGCGGAAGCGCGCGCGCACGGCGACCTGTCGGAAAACGCGGAATACCATGCGGCGAAGGAAAAGCAGGCCTTCATCGAAGGCCGGATCGCCGAACTGGAAGACAAGACCAGCCGTGCCGAGATCATCAACCCGGTCAACATGGCCGGCAGCGCGAACGTGAAGTTCGGCGCGACCGTGACCATTGTCGACGAGGACACGGAGGAGGAGTCGGTGTTCCAGATCGTCGGCGCTGACGAGTCCGACATCGACCATGGCCGCATCTCCATCACCTCGCCCATGGCCCGTGCCCTGATCGGCAAGGAGGCCGGCGACCAGGTGGAGGTCAACGCGCCGTCCGGGTCGCGCTTCTACGAGGTGATGAAGGTCGAGTACGTCTAGGCCCGGACAGGCGGGCCGACCGGGAGGGCAGGATGCCGGACTATCACGGTGGTTGCCATTGCGGTGCGGTCCGCATCACTGTCCGCCGGGATGCGCCGGTCGACAGCCTGACCGACTGCAATTGCTCGGTCTGTCGCAAGAAAGGCATCCTGCATCTGGCGGTGCCGGAGGCCGACCTGACCATCGACCGGGGCGAGCAGGCGCTCACGCTCTACCAGTGGCGTTCCCACACGGCGAAGCACTGGTTTTGCCGGCATTGCGGCATCCATGTCTTCAACCGCCCGCGCATGCATCCGGAGCGCTACAGCGTCAACGCGCGCTGCCTGGACGAGTTCGACGCGATCATGCCTAATGTGACCCTCGTCCCTTTCGACGGCCAAAACCATCCGAAGGACCGGCAGGGCTGACGCCGTCTTCCGCCGCCGGTCCGGCTGACCCCAAGGACCGCGGCCCATGCCCTACAAGACCTTTGGCTTCTCGCAAGAGCAGGTGATGATGCGCGACTCGGTGCTGGGCACGCTGAACCGCGTGCTGCCCGAGGCGAAAATCCTGGAACTGGAGGCCGACAGCGCCTATCCGGCCGAGGCGTTTCAGGCGCTGGCCGAAGCTGGCTGGCTCGCGCTGCCGTTCGAGGAACGCTATGGCGGTGCCGCGGCCTCGAACAAGGACTTGGCCGTCTTTATTGAGGCGCTGGGTTATCACCATGCGGGCATCACCTCGGCCTTCATGACCACGGTGATCTATGGCGGCCTGCACCTGCAATTCCATGGCGCCGACTGGATGAAGCGGGAGTTGTTGCCCAAGGTGATCGGCGGCAAGCTGCGCATGGCGGTCGGCTATTCCGAGCCCTCCGGCGGCTCGGACGCCGCGGCGATCCTGACCCGGGCAAAGCGGGATGGCGATGACTATGTCATCAGCGGCCAGAAGGTGTTCATCACCAACGCCCATGTCGCCGACTATCTGGTCATCACCGCCAAGACCGACCCCGGCGCCGGCCACAAGGGCCTGTCGCTGTTTCTGCTCGACACCAAGCTGCCCGGCGTCACCATCCGCAACCTGAACCCGATGGGCCGCCGCACCTCGCTGCCGAACGAGGTGTTTCTGGACGAGGTGCGCGTGCCGGCCTCGCATCTGGTGGGTGAGGAAAACCGCGGCTGGCCCCTGCTGATGCGCGGCCTCAACATGGAGCGCATGCTGCTGGCTGCGGCCAGCGCCGGGCAGATGATGAAGATCATCGAGATCGCCAAGGACTGGGCGACCCAGCGCAAGGCGTTCGGCCAGACCATCACCGAATTCCAGGCGATCAGCCACAAATTCGCCGACATGGCGATGATGACCGAGACCGCGCGCCTGCACACCTACAGCGTCGCCGATAGGCTGGACGCGGGCGAGGACCCGGTGTTGGAAACCGCCATCGCCAAGACGGTGGCAACCGAATACAACATGATCGTGGCCGACCTGGGCGTGCAGATCATGGGCGGCGCCGGCTATATGGACGGCCGCATGAGCCAGCTCTATCGCGACGCCCGCGTCGGCCCGATCGGCGGCGGCTCGTCCGAGATCATGCGCACCGTGATTGCCAAGCGCATGGGCGTGATTTAACGGCCAGGCGCGTCGGGGGCGGTTCCTGCCGTGAGTTTTCACTTCCTCCCGCTCCGTTTCCCGCTCCTTGTCATTCCCATTTCCCCGGGCTTGACCCGGGGGCCATGCCTGAGACTTTCCCCAAAAATCCGGCGCTTGTGAGATACGCTCAGGCATGGCCTCCCGCCTCCGCGGGAGCAATGGGAGATAGACCGAGAGGTGAGCCGATACCACCGCTTTTGGTGCAAAAGGCCGCTCTGGCATGGACCCCGGGTCAGGCCCGGGGAAGCGGGGGGAGGGGGAAGGCGGGTTGTTAATGCCCTCACCCCCACATCGGTGCGGACCAGCCGAGTTCGCGGGCCGGAAGATTCCAGCGCGCGGGTGCCCCCTCGACCGCAACCGGGAATAGCGGCCGCCGCGCCGGCCCCCAGTCGGTGGCCTCGATCCGAGCGTCCCAGTCCGCTTCGGTTTCCGCTGCCATGCCGTCGCCGGGCGTGCCGCGTTTCGAGCCGATCAAGAGGTGCGCCACCCTTGCCAGCGACAGGCGGGCGGACCAGACGGTGCCCGTTTCCATCCGCTCGTTCAGGGCGTGCAAGACCGCGGCGGCCAGCAGATAGCCGGTCGCCATGTCCAAAGCCTGCACCGGCAGCGGCGTCGGCTTCGCCGCCCCGCTGAGGCGCATGCCGTAGTCGGCAATGCCGCTCGACATCTGCACCAGGCTGTCGAAGCCGCGGCGGGTGGCCCAGGGGCCGGTCCAGCCATAGGCGTTCAGGGAGACGTCGATCAGGCCCGGCCGGATCGCCCACAGACGCTCGCCGCCATAGCCGAGCCGTTCCAATGCGTCGGCGCGATAGCCGTGCAGCAGCACATCGGCCTCGGCCAGCAGAGTCTCGAACACGCGCCGACCCTCCGGCGTTTTCAGGTCGAGCCGCGCACAACGCTTGCCGAGCGTCACCTCCGGCACCACGCCGGGCTCGTCCCAGTCCGGCGGGTCGATGCGCAGCAGGCCGGCGCCGTAGCCCGCCAGAAACCGCCCGGCGACCGGCCCGGCCAGGACGCGGGTCAGATCCAGGACTTTCAGCCCGGCCAGCGGCCGGTCGGCCGGCGCCTCGCGGCGACGCGGTGCGTGCTCGCCCCAGGCGCGCCAGTGCACCAGGGGCTCCGCGGCGACGGCCTGCCCCTGCGGATGCAAGGACCATTCGTGCAGGTCGTGCATCACCGCCGCACAGCCGCCCGCCGCGACCACGGCCCGTTCCAGATCTCGCGCCTCCCAGGTGGCCACCGCCGGTTCCAGGCTCGCCCGGTCGGCGTGGTCCCCCAGCACCGAGAGCGCCGCGGCGCGATGGTGCGGCGCGTTGGTGTGCAGGCGGATCCAGCGGTCCTTGGCGCGGTAGTCGCCGGCAATCGGGTCCCAGGCGGGCGGCATCTGCCAGCCCTGCGGCCGCACCGTCATGCCGAACCAGAACGAGGCCAGCCGCCGGTCCGCGGTCACCGCGGTCGGTTCGCCGGTCCGCAGGGTGCGGTGACGCGCCAGCATTTGCCCGGCCGCGCCCATGCTCGCCGCCGCCAGACCGCTGACATCGAACCAGGCGGGCAGGTCGCCGCTGCCGGTTTCGCCGAAGCGGACCCGAAGGCCGTCGCGTCCCGCCCGTGGGTAGGCCGCGAGGATGGAATCGAGAAGGCCGTGGGACATGACCGAGGGCTCCTTCATGCGTCGGCCGACAGGGAATTCGCTTCTGGACAAACGGTCAATCTTGATCAAGATAATCAATATGAAAAATGAATCCGACCCCGCCCATTGCATTGCCACCGCGGCCGAGGTCTGCAAGACGCTCGGCATCAGCCGCGACACGCTTTACGCCTATGTGAGCCGCGGCCTGCTGCGCGCCGCCCCGCATCCGAGCGACCGACGGCGGAGCCTCTACGACCATCGCGATGTCGAGATGTTGCGGGCGCGCAAGCACCGTGGCCGCTCGCGCCGGGCGGTGGCGGAATCGACCATCAACTGGGGCGAGCCGATCCTCACCTCGAAGATCACGCGCATTGCCGACGGCCATTACCATTATCGCGGCCGGGATGCGGTCGAATTCGCCAGTCGTGCGTCCCTGGAGGACGCTCTGGCCTTGCTGGCGGAGGTGCAGCCGAGGGCGCCGGTGCGCCTGCCCGCGGACTGGCGGATTCCCGATTACCGCCTGCCGTTCGACCGTGTCCTCGGCATGCTGACGGCGGAGGCGGTGGCTGGCCGCGTTGGCGACGGCCGACCACGGGCGGCGCAGTTGCTGCGGCTGGCGGCGTTGAGCGCAGCGGGGCAGGGCGGTGGCGATCATCCCGACCGGCCGATGCACGAGCTTCTGGCCCGCGCCTGGTCGAACCGACCCGAGGCCGCGGACGCGATCCGCTCTGCCCTGGTGCTCTCGGCCGATCATGAGTTGAACGCGTCCGCCTATGCCGCACGGGTCGCGGCGTCCGCCGGGGCCTCCCTGCCGGCCTCCCTGTTGGTGGGGGTTGCGACGCTCTCGGGCAATCGCCATGGCGGCATCACCGCGCGCTGCCGCGACTGGGTGATGGCCATGGCCGGGCCGAACCCGCCGGACTGGCGGCAAAGCGTGACGGACGATCCGGCGCCGCCGCCGGGCTTCGGCCATCCGCTCTATCCGGATGGCGACCCGCGGGCGAAGGCCCTGTTGCGGCTGTTTCCGGAGGCGGACACCTGGCACGCCATCGCCGCCGACGTGCAGGCCCTGACCGGGCACCACCCGACCATCGATTTCGGCCTGGCCCTGGTCGAGTGCGAGCTGGGCCTGCCGGAAGGCGCGGGCATGGCGATTTTCGCGGTGGGCCGCATGGCCGGCTGGACCGCCCACATTTTCGAGCAGCGTCGCACCGGCCAGATCATCCGCCCCCGCGCCGCCAGCGAGGAGTAACCCGCTCTATTTGCGCGCGTACTGCACCGAGGCCCGGCCGACGGTTTCGCGGGCGATGATCATTTTCGAGACCTGGGCGGTGCCGTCGCCGATTTGCAGGCCCAGCACGTCGCGCATGCGCTGCTGGTGCGGCAGGTCCTTGGAATAGCCCAGATGGCCGTGCGTCAGCAGGCATTGCTGGATGGTGTCGGTCGCCAGCTTCGGCGCCCACCATTTGCACATGGCGGCTTCCTTGGTGTGCTCCATGCCCTGGTCGCGCAGCCACAGCGTCTTGTGGCAGAGCAGGCGCGCCGCCTGCAACTGGGTGTCGAACTCCGCCAGCGGGAAGGTGACGCCCTGGAATTCGGCGATGGGGCGACCGAAGGCCTGGCGTTCCAGCGTGTAGGGCCAGGTCTCGTCCAGGCTCGCCTGGGCCGAGCCGATGCACATCAGGCCGATCAACGCGCGCGAGTAGTCGAAGCCCTGCATCACCTGGGTGAAGCCGCCGCCCTCGTTGCCCACCATGCTGTGCGCCGGCACGCGCACGTCCTCGAACCAGATCGAGCCGCGGCCGACGGCGCAGGTGCCGAGGTCGTTGTAGGCCGAGCGGGTCACGCCCGGGCTGTGCAGGTCGACCAGAAACGCCGTGACGCCGCGGGCGCCGTCCTCGACCGCGCCGGTGCGGGCGGCGACCAGACAATGGTCCGCCTGCGCCGCCGACGAGATCGAGGCCTTCTCGCCGTTCAGGATGAAATGGTCGCCGTCGCGCCGGGCGCGCAGGATCAGATTGGCGGCGTCGGTGCCGCCGCGCGGCTCGGTCAGGCCGAGGGCGATCATCAGGCTGCCGTCGATGTATTGCGGCAGCACCTCCGCGGCGACATCGGGCTTGGCATGGCGGGCGACGACGCCGGCGCACAGCATGGTCAGCAACTGCACGTAGGAGACCGAAAGATCGCCATAGCCGATTTCCTCGATCAGCACGCCGGCGGTGAGGCCATCGACGCCCAGGCCGCCGAACTGCTCCGGCAGGTCCGGCGCGATCAGGCCCAGCGCTCCCATCTCGGCCACCATCGCCCGGTCGAACCGGCCTTCGGCCTCGCGGGTCTGGTAGTGCGGCAGCAGCTTCTCGCGGGCATAGCGGCGGGCGGTTTCCTGAAGGGCGCGCTGGTCTTCGGTGAGGCCGAAATACATGGGACTGGCTCGTTTTTGATTGGAGGCAGGGTCTGTTCTCGCAACCCGCACGTCGGCGATCAATCACAAAAAAGAGCGGCTCCATGGAGCCGCTTCTCCGGAACAACGGCCGGCAGATCAGTATCAAGCGTTCCGACGACGCCTCTGCAGCACGGCGCCGCAGGCCAACACGCCCAGGCCCATGGCCCCCAGCGTGGCGGGTTCGTTCACGGCTTGATCGTCCGGACCAGGGTGAACCGCGCCGCTGCCGAAAAGAGAGACATGCGAGATTGACCCCTGGCCGGCAAAGAAGTTCCTGGCCTCGATGGTTTCCTTGCCGTCCCAAAGGAACTCGTGCGTCAGATCGAACAGATACCAATTGGGGGATGCGTTGCCGTCCTTGATCAGGAGCCAAGCCGTCGGGCCGACGATCAAACCGCTGCCATAGGTGATGGTGGCGTAGGTCGGATGGCTATCCGTGTGGGAAAACACGGTTTCGTAGCTTCCGGCCAAGGTCTTTTCTTCTCCGCTGGAGACGTTGTCCTTGTAGAACTCTGTCCCGACGTCGATGCCCATCTGATCGATGGCTGCGAGGATCTGAGAAGTGCCGTTCTCGTCGCCCGAAGCCGCGATGTCGGTGGGAGAGAGTGTGGCTGCGTCGATGACCAGGGCCTGCGCCCCTTGCGACAGGACTGCCCCGAACAGGATTACGCCCACCCCGACCGTTCGGAGAGCGCGAATTCCGAAACTATACATTTCAATCTCCTGATCGCCCCCAAGACCCTATGGAGGACCTTGGTCCGAGAAGCACGCTTCCCCAACGGAAGCGTATCGGCGTAAGTATCGTTAGTATGGTACGTGAATCAAATTCAAAATGTTCAATTGCAAGTGGTAAACAAGTGGTGTTGCGCCAAAATGGGAGAAATTAAGGCAAAAATATGAAACAAGATCTCTGTAAATCTGCTATGGTAAGCGGTAGAATTTTCTGACTTTTGGGGGAAATATCCTGCGGTTTGCGAGGTATTTCGTCCTGTATATTTGTGTTAAATGGGGCGGCAATGGGGTGTTGCGTATGAGCCGTGCCTTTGTTCGATCCCGACAACAGCGGCAGTCGTCCCTTCGGGAGAGGGACCGCGCGTGCGGTTTCGGAACCGGGGCGGCGCGGGATCGGGGCGCGGGCCGTTCGCTCTGGTCCGCAACGAAATCAACCCCGCCGAATGCCGGCGGGGTTGGTCAGCGGACTCGGGACAGCCGCCAGGGGCTGCCATTGCGCTGGAAGTCAGAATGGGCCCGACGTTACGCAGCCTTGCGGCGGCGGATCAGGCCCAGACCCACAACACCCAGGCTGAGGGCGGCCAGAGTGCCCGGTTCGGACACTTGCGAGTTGGCGCCGGCGCAATTCTGGTTGCAGACGCCGCCAAAGCGGGGCTGGATCAGGTCGACGAGTTCGGAGGCCTGGGGATCGAGCGATTCAATCGAGCCGCCCACGATCACCAGGCTGTCGAGCGGGTCGCTGAAGGCCAGGGCACGGTTCTGACCGTTGCCTTTCAGGGCCACCTCCCAGATATACGTGTCGTTGGTGGACGTATTGAGGGTGATCCTGTAGTTGCCGTCATTGTTGACGTCCGGGTTCAACTCCAGACGCCGCACCCCTTCGGACAGCAGGAACGAAAGGCCGGACGTGAGGCCGTCATCGGCCGCGATCCCCGCCTGGCCACCGCCCGTCACCCGGAGAAGCTCGTCATTGATGGCTTTAAAGGTGATGGTGTTGGTGCCGGAGGAATTCAGGGTGAACGAGATCTCGAACCCCGTGTCCCCCGTTGCGGGCGTGGTCAGCGCGGGAGTGACGCCTGCCGGGTTCAGCGTCCCGGTGGCTCCCGATATCACCGTTCGGTCGGTATCCAGCAGGAGCGTGGCCTGGCTCGGCGCGGACGCTCCGATCGCCGCGACGGCCACAAGGGCCAACAGCGCCCCTCGTGCCCGACCTGGCCATTTGGTTTTTGCTTACATGGTTCAAACTCCTTCCTTGAACAGTCAGTCCGTTCCCGAAGGCGGAGCGCGCCATTGGTTGTTTGTGCTTGCGCATGCCCTCGGCGCCTCGCGTGACAACCGGTGGCTGCCACTTGAGGCGAAATGCACCCAACCATGGTGCATATTTGTGTATAGGCATAAACGCGCAGGCGTGGCAAGGGAAATTGTATATACAATGCGATTTGCAACCATTGACTTCAAATTAATTGCGTTAACATTGTAAGTTTGTAAAAGTCGTAATTCGATAGAATTAATTGGAGTGAATCTAAAGAGGTGAATGCGCGATCCGATGAATCGGCTTGGTCGCATATGGCGCTCGGGCAATGCCGCATGGCGCTGGATACGCGGTCGAGGATCGACTTGCATGGCACTTGCGCGACCAAAAAAAAGCGGCTCCGAAGAGCCGCTTTCCCAATCCGGGATGGGATCGGTGTGGGTCAGCCGCGACGCCGACGGGCGACGAAGCCCAGGGCCACCATGGTCGAACCGAGAAGGCCGAGCGTTGCCGGCTCACTGACCGGCGGGTTGTCCGGCGGAGGATCGATCGGGCCGCTGCCGAACAGAGAGACATGCGAGATCGCTCCCTGGTTCGGCCAGAAGTTTTCGGCATAGATCGTATCAACACCGTCCCAGCCGAGAGCGGTCAGATTGTACAGATACCAAGCGGGATCGTGGTTGCCGTCCTTGACCAGTAGCCATGCGGTTGGGCCAACGATCTGGCCACCGACGTAAGTGATGGTGGCGTCCATCGGATCCGACGCGGTGTTGGCGAACGTCGTTTCATAGCTGCCGGCCAACGAGCCGACCTCCGGGCCGCCGACATTCTGTTTGTACAGTTCCGTCGCTGATCCAATGGTACCGGCGATGTCCAACAGGATTTGCGCATTGCCCGTGTTCGTACCCGTAAGATCTGGGGCATCGACCGCAGGATCGATCACCAGAGCCTGCGCGCCTTGCGACATTACCGCGGAGATCAGCACGGCGCCAAAGACGGCCATGAGTCGTCTCGGTGCAAGAGCCCGCGGCATCACCCCGGGCAATCTACTCTTCAGATACATACTACCGACTCCTTCCTTCAAAGGTCAGCTTTCACGGCCCGCACCCGACAGGCCATTTCGGACATTTGTTGAAGCCGACGTCCCCTTACCCCCGTGGGCGGTGATCTTTGCGAGGCGTGCCGCACTCGGGCGAATGTGCGATTTGTATGTATGCACAAGTAAGCAATATATACAATAAAATTTGGATAAAAATACATAAATAGATAATGTATTACCGTAAATTGGAGTGATTGCGAACTGGTAATACAGTAGGTATTACTAAAAATGAGACCTTGTTTCTTAAATTCTACTGTATGTTGTGTAGCCATACGCTAATATGGTTATCGGGCCGGATGAACCGGGAGCCAGACAGAAGCCCGAGCGTTCGGCTTGTCCGTCTAAGGTGTTCTGTCATGCGCGCGGCCCGGCCTGTGTGTGCTTCCCCATGCCGTTCCGCCCCGAGGCGCGAGCGGGCGAAGCCAGGGGCGGATTTTGGGGCGATGGGTCCGGTACGGCGGCGAAGCCGACGACGTCCGCGCTCGGGGTGCATAAGCGGCGGGGGCGGGCCCCAGGGTGCGTGCCGCCCGGAACGACGCAGGTCAGGCCGGCAGCACCAGCATGGCGGTCAGGCCGCCGCCGTTGCGGTTGCGCAGGATCACGTCGCCGCCATGGCTGCGGGCGATGGATCGGGCGATGGCGAGACCGAGGCCGGTGCCGCCGGTCTCGGCATTGCGGGATTCCTCCAGCCGCGCAAACGGCTCGAACACGTGCGAGAGGCGATCTTCGGGAATGCCCGGGCCATCGTCCTCAATCACGAACCCGTGCGGCTCCAGGCGCAGCCGGGCGCCGCCACCATAGCGCACCGCATTGTCGATCAGATTGCCCAGGGCCCGCCGCAGCGCCACGGGGCGGCAGGCGGAGTTGCGGGCCGCGCCGCCCTCCCACCGGACCGGCTGGCCGATTTCGGCCCGTTCCTCGGCCAGATCGCGGCCGAGCGATGCCAGGTCCACCCGTTGCGTCGGCTCGTTCTCGGCATCCTGGCGGGCGAAGGCGAGAGTGGCCTCGACCATCTGTTGCATGTCGTCCAGCGAGGCGATCATGCGTTCGCGCACATCGTCCTGGTCCACCATTTCCGCCCGCAGGCGCAAGGCGGTGATGGGCGAGCGCAGATCGTGGCTGATGGCCGCCAGCATGCGCGTGCGGTCGCTGACAAAGCGTTGCAGGCGGTCCTGCATCTGGTTGAACGCTGCCGTGGTCAGGCGGATGTCGATCGGCCCCCGCTCGGCGAGCGGCGGCACGGTCTCGCCGCGGCCCAACCGCTCTGCCGCTTGCGAGAGCGCATGCAGCGGCCGCATCGCGCGGCGCACCAGCAGGAAAATCACGATGGCACTGCCCCCGCCCGCCAGCAGGAACGAGACCATCGCATAGCGCGGCCAGTTCGGCGCGTGCCAGCGCTTGGCCTCCAGGGTCAGCCAGGCCTCGTGCCCCTGCATCTTCAACGGCACGGCAATGAGGCCGCCATCGCTGAGGTCGCCGGCATCGTCGGGATCCGAACGGTCATCGTCCTTCTTCTTGGCCAGCCGCAGGACCAGCGTGCCTTGCAGGCCCTGGGCGCGCAGATGCGGCTCCAGCCAGGTCTCGAAAAACGGCGCCGGCGGCAATCCCGGCAGGTTCTGGCGCATGCCGAACCGGAAGCCCGACGTGCTGGCCACGCGCAACAATTCGTGGTGCATGGCCGGGGGCGTGGCCTCGATCACCCGCGCCATCATGGCCAGGCGCTGGACGATGAAGCGGCCGCCCTCGCGCTCGATCCGCTCCTCCCGCTCGCGCACGGCGACCGCGACCACTATGCCCTGGGCGATCAGGAGGACGGCCATCATGGCGACCACCAACTGGCCCGCCAGGCCGATCGGCCATGGCCGCAGGTGTTTCGGCCAGGTCATGCGGGCTCCACCGGCACGGCCAGGGCATAGCCGCCGCCCCAATGGGTCTTGATGAGCTGGGGCTTTTTCGGATCGACCTCGATCTTGCGGCGCAGGCGGCTGACCATGTTGTCGATAGACCGGTCGAACGGCACGGCGGTCCGCCCTTGGGTCAGGTCCAGCAACTGATCGCGCGAGAGCACCCGCTGCGGATGGGTCAGGAACGCATACAGCAGGCGGAACTCCGCCGTGCTGAGGTCGAGCGGCGCGCCCTCGGCGTCCGCCACCGACTGAGCGGCCGGATCGGCGACCCACCGGTCGAAGCGCAGCAGGCCCTGGGGGGCGTCCGTCGGCTGCGGCGGCAGCGCCTGGGTCCGGCGCAGCACGGCTTTGATCCGCGCCAGCAACTCGCGCGGGTTGAACGGCTTCGTCAGATAATCGTCGGCGCCCATTTCCAGACCGACGATGCGGTCGGTTTCCTCCGCCACCGCGGTCAGCAGGATGATCGGCAACTGCCCCTGGGCGCGCAGGTCGCGGGTGAGGGACAGTCCGTCCTCGCCGGGCATCATGATGTCCAGCACCACCAGATCGATGGCGGCGTCGCGCATCACCCGCCGGGCCGCGGCGGCGCTGTCGGCCTGGCTGACCCGATAGCCGTTGCGGTCCAGATATTTGGCGAGCGCGTCGCGAATGTCTCGATGGTCGTCCACGACCAGGATATGGGGTTCGTCCATCATCATGCCGCCGTTTCTGCCACGTCCTGCGGGTCGGTTCGCGGGAATTTTGTATCCAAATGTAACCCTTGCCGGCCGCGGCGACATCCGGTGACCATTTCGCCGATTTCCGGGGATCGTTGTGCGACAAGCCCCCGCCATATTGCCCTCATCGGACGGCAATCAAGACCGGCCGCGACGAAGGGAACCGCTCCTGGTTTCCTCTATCCCAAGGAGATGCAACCGTTATGCAGACCCGCACGAAAATCCTCGTTGCTTCCATTGGCGGAGCCATCGTGCTTGGCCTGACCAGCGGCGCGATTGCCAGCAAGTATCACGGCCAACGTGGCGGCCATATGAGCGCGATGTTCGCGATGGTCGACAGCAATGGCGACGGCAAGATCACCCGTGCCGAAGCCGATGCCTTCCGCGATGGGCAACTCGCGAAGTTCGACGCGAACAAGGACGGCCGTCTGGAGGCCGACGAATACGTCGCGATGATGGAAGATTTCCGCCACCAGATGATGCTCGCGCGCTTCAAGCGCATGGATACCAACGGCGACGGCAGCCTTTCCAAGGAAGAAATGTCGGTGCCGATGGAGCACATGTTCAAGCGGATGGACCGCAATGACGACGGCATGATCGAGCAGGACGAGATGGGCCGGCGTCACCACCGCGGCGACGACGATCGCATGGACAAGAAGGACGACGATCACATGGGCAAGAAGAAGGATCGCGACTGATTTCCGAGTTCGGCTCCGTACCCGGGCGGCGGGCGGCATTCCCAGAACGCACCACCGCTGTCTTCCACCGGGTACGGGCCGGAATTTAGGCCACGGGGCGCCGAACTTCGGCCGGCGCCAGTGGCAAGCCCGCGGCGGGGGCCCGCATGACGAACACCGTCCCGCAGTTCTCATGCGGCCCGCCGCGGCTCCCCGTCACGACATAGAGATCCCGCAGGTCGTCACCGCCGAAACAGACGCTGGTGACCATGGGCAACGGCACGGCGATGCGCTCGCGCAGCGTGCCGTCGGGCTCGTAGACGGCGACGGCGCCGCCATGGGCCAGCGCCACCCAGACCGACCCATCCGCCGCGACGGCCAGCCCGTCCGGCGTTTCGCCGTTTTGGATGTGCGCAAACGGCCGCCAGGGGCCGACCGAGCCATCGGCCAGCACGTCATAGACGCGCACCACATCCGCCCGCGCATCCGAATGATAGAGCCGCTTGCCGTCCGGCGAGAAGCCCAGGCCGTTGGTCAGCATGATGCCGTCGGCGATCACGCGGTCGCTGCCGTCCAGGTCGATCATGTGCAGATAGCCGGGCTTCGGCTCGCCGCCGCCGAACACCTTGAACCCCAGATCGCCCACATAGATGCGGCCGGCGGCGTCGGTCGTCAGGTCGTTGAAACCGACGCCCGCCTTCGTGTCGGCCCCGGCCAGCAGGGTTTGCATGTTGGTGCCGTCGATGTCGGAGACGACGATATCGCGACCGCCCATGATCAGGCCGCCGTCGGCATGCAACGCCATGCCGCCAATGCCGCGGCGCTTCGGCACCTGCTGGCTGACCCGGCCGTCCTTGGCGAGCCGATAGACGCCGCCATTCGGCACGTCGCTGAACAACAGGCCGAGGGTTTCGTGCCAGACGGGACCCTCGATCAGGCCATAGCCGGTGGCGCATTCTTGCATGGGGCGGTCTCCTTGTTGCGATGGTCGTTACGTCTGGTCACCGTCGGGGAACCGGGCGCCTTTTCCTCCAATCGTCATTGCGAGTCCGCGAAGCGGGCGAAGCGATCCGGGATGGCCCGGACTCGCCGCACCGTTGGCCCGGATTGCCCTGGCGGCTCGGCCGCCTCGCAATGACGCCAGGAAGAGGGGCGCGCAGTTTACCCCACGCCGCTTACCCCACGCCGCGCGTCTGCACCAACTCCCAGCCGATTTCGGCCAGGCGCCGGGCGTTCTTGCCCCGCTCGATGGCGTCGGGGCTGGAGGCGTTGCCGTCCAGGCCACGCTTGTAGACGCCCTGGCTGATCGCGGCCAGGCGATAGAGCGACAGCACCAGGTAGAAATTCCACTTCGGAATGCCGCTGCGGCCGGTGCGCTCGCAATACTTGGCGACGTATTCCTCTTCGGTCGGGATGCCGTTCGCGGCCAGGTCCATCCGGGTGATGTCGGCGCGGGCCGGGTCGCCCCAGTGATAGGGCAGGCAGTTATAGGCCAGGTCCGAAAGCGGGTTGCCGAGCGTGCCCAGCTCCCAGTCGATCACCGCCAGCACCCGCGGCTCGGTCGGGTGGTAGATCAGGTTTTCCATGCGGAAATCGCCGTGGACGATGGTGGTTTCGTCGTCTTCCGGCATGTTGTCGTTCAGCCAGACGACCAGATGGTCCATTTCCTTCAGGTCGTCGGTTTTCGATGCCTCGTACTGGCCGGACCAGCGCTTGACCTGCCGGGCCATATAGCCGCCGACGCGGCCATAGCTCTCCAGCCCGACGGCGCGGAAATCGACATTGTGCAGCCGCGCCATGGTGTCGTTCATGGCGTCGTAGTGTGCGCCGCGCACCGCCGGCGAGAGGCCCGGCAGCGAGAAATCGCGGATCACCCGGCCTTCCACATGCTCCATGATGTAGAACATCTGGCCGATGACGCCCTCGTCCTCGCACATGGCATAGGTCTTGGCGGCGGGCACGTCGGTCTGGGCCAGCGCGGTGATGACCTTGTATTCGCGGTCGACGGCGTGCGCGGACGGCAGCAGCTTGCCCGGCGGCTTCTTGCGCATGACATAGCGTTTGCCGCCGCCGTCCTTCAGCATGAAGGTCGGGTTGGACATGCCGCCCAGGAACTGGCCGACGCTCAGCGGCCGGGTGAAGCCCTCGACATGCCGGGCCATATAGTCTTCCAGCCGGTCCTCGGGGAATTTGTGCTGGTCGAGCACGGCTTCGGTTTGCAGGGTCGACGAGATTTCACCGGTACCGGCCATAACGGGGCGCGTCCTCAGGCTTCAGGATGTGACAGGTTCCTGACAGTCTTCCCCGATCGCGCCGCCGCACGCAAGTGCCCACTCGCGGCGGACCGCCGGGTCCGCCTCGTCGGCGCGATGTTGGGCCGCCAGCACCGCCAGGTCCGTGGGGCGAAGCAATTGGCTTAGCGCCCAAACCGCCATCGCCCGCACCAAGGCAGAGGCGTCGGCAAGGCAGGATTCGATTTGCGGCCGGAACGCCGGATCGCCGCTGTTGCCCATGGCGATCAGGACATTGCGCACCATCCGGTCCCGCCCCAGCCGCTTGATCGGCGAGCCGGCGAACAGCGCGCGGAACGCCGCGTCGTCCAGGGCGGCCAGGTCGGACAGGGCAGGGGAGGCCAACTCCTCCCGCGCCTGCATCTGCGCCTCGCGCGCGGTCCGGGCGAATTTGTTCCAGGGGCAAACCGCCAGACAGTCGTCGCAGCCGAAGACGCGATTGCCGATGGCGGCGCGGAATTCGCGCGGGATATGGCCCTGGTGCTCGATGGTCAGATAGGCGATGCAGCGGCGGGCATCGAGCCGGTAGGGCGCCGGGAAGGCGTCGGTCGGGCAGGCGTCCAGGCAGCGCCGGCAGGAGCCGCAACGGTCGGGCTCCGGCGCATCCGGCGGCAGGTCGAGCGAGGTCAGCACCTCGCCCAGGAACAGCCAGGAGCCGTGCCGGCGGCTCACCAGATTGGAGTGCTTGCCCTGCCAGCCGACGCCGGCCTGTTGCGCCAGCGGCTTTTCCATCAGCGGCGCGGTGTCGACGAACAGCTTGACCTCGCAGGCCCAGGTCTCGGCCATCCAGCGGGCGAGCTGGCGCAGCTTCTTCTTGACCACGTCGTGATAGTCGCGCCGGGTCTGGGCATAGGCGCTGACGGCGCCCTTGTCCGGCTGGCCCAGCACCGCCAGCGGGTCCCGCTCCGGCCCGTAGTTCAGGCCGACCACCACGGCCGAGCGCGCGCCCGGCCACAGCGTCCTTGGGTCGGCGCGGCGGTGGGCGGTAGTGGCCATCCAGCCCATGTCGCCATGACGGCCCTCGGCCAGGTAGAGCGAAAGCCCGGCCCGAACGGTGCCGCTGGCGCGGGCCGGCGCGAAGCCGACGGCGTCGAAATCCAGCTCCAGCGCCCGGGCGCGGATGGCGTCTTTCGGTGCGGGAGGCGCCGTCGCCACGGGATCACCGTTTCAAGAAGCCGTACCGCGTCAGCCCGATCACGCCGCGCTCGAACCCGACCATGAAGCCGGAAAAGCCATCGCGGTAGCGCTTCACCGTCTCGGCGTCGGTCATGGCGGTCAAGGCGTCCCGGTGCTCGCCGATGCCGCGCACCCATTCCCGCAGCGTGCGGCTGTAGTCGCGCGGGCGGTTGTGGAAGGCCATAGGGTGAAAATAAGGGGCCGCCGCCTCGAACACCTCGGCCACGTGCGGCAGGTTGCTTTCGGGGAAGATGTGCAGCGGCAGATTCCCGACCTCGTCCGCGGGCGCCACATTCATCCAGACGATGGTCTGCAACGCCAGGCGGCCGCCGGGCTTCAGGCTGTCGGCGCAGAAGCGGAAGAACTCCCCATAGTGAGCGACCTTGGCGGCGCGGTCCATTTCCGGCCGGGCGAAGTGCTCGAACGCGCCGATGGAGACGATGCCGTCGAACGGCTCCGGGTCGCGGTAGGCCTGCCAGGGCTGCACATGCGCCGCGATCGGCCGGTCCGCGTGATGGTGCCGGATCCAATCCGCCTGCGCGTCGGAGAGGGTCAGGCCCACCGCCTCGCCGATGCCGGCGCTGTCGACGGCCCGGCGCATGGTGCCGCCCCAGCCGCAGCCGATATCCAGCAGCCGGCCGTCGCGGCCAAGCCCCGCGTGTTCGATATGCCAGTCGAGCTTGGTGTGCTGGGCCTCTTCCAGCGAGCAGGGCGTGCGCCGGTCGTCCGGCCAGATCGCCGCCGAATAGATCATCGTCGGCCCCAGCCATGGGGCGTAGAAGTCGTTGCCGACGTCGTAATGATACTGGATGGCCTCTTGGGACGCGCCTTGGTTCTGGGACATTCGGCTCGGCTTGTCTCACGGTTCGGGAGGGAAGCTTCACCATACAGCAACCCGCCCGCCCGCCATAGTCCCCGGCGCGGCCGGCGGCAGCCCGGTGGGCGCCCCGCGCTGGACATTTGCCCGGCGGGCGAACATTTTGCCTATCTTGGTCTCATTGCAGCATTCGGTTCCATGACTTTGTCCCTCGACAGCCTGACCCTGCCCGCCGGCAAGAGCGTGTTTGCCATCGACGACCCCGCCGCCGAGCCGGATCAACCGGTGCGCGTCTTCGCCTACCGCCCGGAGCGGTTTGCGGCCGACTCGCCGATCCTGATCGTCGTCCACGGCTACAAGCGCAATGCCGACCGCTATCGCGACGACTGGGTCGAACATGCCGAGCGCCTGGGCGCGTTGCTGCTGGCCCCGGAATTCTCGCAACAGGCCTTTCCGGGGCCTCGCGCCTACGAGGTCGGCAATATGCGCACGCCGGATCGGCGCCAGTTTCTGCCGCCGGAGCGCTGGAGCTACGGCCTGATCGAGCGCCTGTTCGACCGTGCGCGCGCGGCGACCGGCTCGCAACGCCCTGGCTACTGGCTCTACGGCCATTCCGCCGGCGGCCAGTTCGTGCATCGGCTGGCCCTGTTCCAGGCGGATGCCCGCTTCGAGGTGGCGATTGCCGCCAATGCCGGCGCCTACACGCTGGCCCGGCCGGGCGAGCGTTTCCCCTATGGCCTCGACCGTTTTCCGGACCTGGAGGCGGTGCAGGAGCAGGGGCTGCCGCGATCCCTGGTCGTCATGGTCGGCGAGAACGACACCGACGTCACCAACGCCATGCTGTTGCGATCGGAAGAGGCGATGCGCCAGGGACCGCACCGCCATGCCCGCGGCGTGTATTTCTACGAGGACGGCCGGGCCGAAGCGCGGCGCATGATGATCCCGTTCGGCTGGCAGTTGCAGAGTGTGCCGGGGGTGGGTCACTCCAATCGCGGCATGGCGCGTGCGGCCGCCGAATGGCTGGTCGCCAACGCGGGCGCCAGGACCCATCCTCAAGGCTAGGAATTTCGGCGATCCGCTGCTAGCGTTGCCGCCGCGTCATGTCAGGGATGACGAATGGCAAAGACGAATTGCGAATCGATATCGGGAGGAAAATTCGCGTATGACGATGCTCAAAGCGACAGCAGGGCTTGCCTTGGCGGCTGCCATGCTGGCGACACCGATTTCCGGCGCGATGGCCCAGAAATACGGCGGCACGCTGAAAATCTATCACCGGGGCACACCGCCGAGCGGGTCGATCCATGAGGAAGCGACCAACTCGACGACCAACCCCTATCTTGCCGTGTTCAACAATCTGGTGATCTTCGACCAGCATGTTCCGAAGAACAGCCTCGACTCGATCCGGCCGGAACTGGCGACGGATTGGTCCTGGGACGAAGGCAAGACCAACCTGACCTTCAACCTGCGCTCCGGCGTGAAGTGGCACGATGGCGAGCCCTTCACCAGCGCGGACGTGAAATGCACCTGGGACCAGTTGCTCGGCAATGTTGACCGCAAGATGCGGCTGCGGAAGAACCCGCGCAAATCCTGGTACTGGAACCTGAAAGAGATCACCACCGACGGCGACTCCAAGGTCACGTTCCACCTGGGACAGCCGCAGCCGGCCTTCATGATGCTGCTGGCATCGGGCTATTCGCCGGTGTATCCCTGCCATGTCGATCCCAAGACCATGCGCACCGCGCCGATCGGCACCGGGCCGTTCAAATTCGTCGAGCTGAAGCAGAACGAAAGCGTCAAGTTCGTCAAGAACCCCGACTACTGGCGCAAGGACCGTCCGTATCTGGACGAGATCGACTGGACAATCATCAAGAGCCGCGCCACGCGCGTTCTGGCCTTCATCGCCGGCGAGTTCGACATGACCTATCCGACGGATATCACCATTCCGTTGCTGAAGGACATCAACGAACAGAACCCGAAGGCGGTGTGCGAACTGGCGCCGACGAACGTGTCGCGCAACCTGATCGTCAACCGCGACGCGCCGCCCTTTAACGATGAGCGCATTCGCCGCGCCATGGCCCTGACGCTGGACCGGCAGGCGTTTATCGACATCCTGTCGGAAGGCAAGGACGACATCGGCGGTGCCTTCCTGCCGCCGCCGGCCGGCAACTGGGGCATGCCTCCGGAAGAACTGGCCAAGGTGACCGGCTATGGCGACGTCGCCAAGGATCGCGAGGAAGCCCGCAAGCTGATGCAGGAAGCCGGCTACGGTCCGGACAATCGCCTGAAAGTGGTGATCTCCACCCGCAATATCGCGATTTATCGCGACCCGGCGGTCATCCTGATCGACCAGTTGAAGGAAATCTATATCGACGCCGAACTGAAGGTGATCGAGACCTCCAACTGGCATGCCACCGTTGCCCGCAAGGATTATATGGTCGGCATGAACCTGACCGGCACCGCCGTCGACGATCCGGACGTGGTGCTGTTCGAGGGCTATTCCTGCGGTTCCGAACGGAACTATACCGGCTATTGCAACAAGGAGCTTGAAGATCTGTTCCACAAGCAGTCGGCCATGACGGATCAGGAAGCGCGCAAGCATCTGGTCTGGGAAATCGACCGCAAGCTTCAGGAAGACGTCGCCCGTCCGATGATCTTCCATGCCAAGGCGGCGACCTGCTGGCAGCCTTATGTCCATGGCTACACGCAGATGATCAACAGCGTCTACAACAACACCCGGTTCGAAGACGTGTGGCTGGATAAGTAAGCCACTGCTTTTGGTAGGGGCCGCGTGTCCGAACGGACATGCGGCCCCTTTTCACGCTCGCCATGGGGTTTCGCGCCGCCTGCGATCATCGTGGGCAATGCGCGGCCTTTCCGGTAAGCTGCGGTCACTCGGCCCCCCAATCCGCCGGGTCATAAAAATCCAGAGAGGACGACTGCCCCGTGACCTCCTATATCATCCGTCGCCTGTTGCTGATGGCCCTGACCCTGATCGGTATGTCCATCATCATTTTCATCATGCTGCGGCTGGTTCCCGGCAATATTGCCGACATTCTGTTCGACTCGGCCGGTTTTATCGACCCGCATGAGAAGGCCCTGCTGGAGCAGGAACTGGGTCTGGACCTGCCTCTGTGGCAGCAATACTGGAACTGGATCAGCGGGCTCGTGCAGGGGGATTTGGGCTATTCTTACGTGTCCGAACTGCCGGCCATCGAGGAATTGGCTCCCCGCATTCCGATCACCGCCAAGCTGGCCGTGCTCGCATTGGCCTTTTCCGTCATCATCGGCCTGCCCCTCGGCGTCATCAGCGCGGTGAAGCAGAACACCTGGGTCGACTATCTGGTCCGCGTGTTTTCGCTGTCCGGCCTGTCGCTGCCCAGCTTCTGGCTCGGCCTGCTGATCCTGATGGCCTTTGTTGCCTGGCTCGGCTTCATCCCGATCTACACCAACCCGCCCGAGACGATTTGGGAGGAGTTGTGGCTGTTCTCGATTCCGGCAATCGCGGTCGGTTTCCGGGCCAGCGCCATCATCATGCGCCTGACCCGCTCCAGCATGCTGGAGGTGATGCGCCAGGATTATATCCGCACCGCCCGCTCCAAGGGCGCGAGCGAGCGCGTCATCAACTACAAGCATGCGCTGCGCAACGCCGTGCTGCCGGTCACCACCATTATCGGCATCGAGGCCGCGTTCCTGATCGGCGGCCTGATCGTGACTGAGACGGTGTTCAACGTCCCCGGTGTCGCGCGGTTCCTGGTGGAGGCCATCCAGTGGCGCGATTACCCGATCGTGCAAAACCTGGTGATGCTGATCGCGTTGATCGTGGTCACCGTCAACCTGATCGTCGACCTGTTGTACGCGGTTCTCGACCCGCGTATCCGCTACAGCTAGCTGGAGCCGCCTTATGTCCAATCCCGACTTCAGCATCGAAACCCTGCCGGCGGCCGTAACCCGCCGCAGGGGGCTTTGGTATCACTTCAGCAAGTTCTGCCGGCGCTATCCGCTGGGCGCCATAGGCGCGGCCATTACGGTCGTGTTCGTGTTCGCCGCGCTGTTCGCGAACTTCATCACGCCGATGGACCCCTACACCACGGACGCGGCCGCGTCGCTCGCCCCGCCGGGCACCGCCCATATCATGGGGGCGGACGTGATGGGGCGCGACGTCTATTCGCGCATCCTCTACGGCGCGCGCATCTCGCTGATGGTCGGCATCGGCTCGACCCTGCTGGGGTGTGTCATCGGCGTCGCCATCGGCCTGTCCAGCGGCTATCTGCTCGGCTGGTACGATCTGATGATGCAGCGCCTGATGGACATCATGCAGGCCCTGCCGCTGCTGGTCATGGCGTTGGTGATGGCCGCCTCGCTGGGGCCGAGCCTGGAAAACACCATCCTGGCGATCTCGATCCCGCTGGTGCCGAATATCGCCCGCGTCATCCGCTCCAACACGCTGGCCCTGCGGGAAATGCCGTTCGTGGAGTCGGCGCGGGCCGCCGGTATCAGCGAGTTCTGGATCGCGGTGCGCCACGTTCTGCCGAACACGCTGGCGCCGCTGATCGTGCTGGCGACGGCCCAGCTCGGCTCCGCCATCCTGACCGAGGCGTCGCTGTCCTTCCTCGGCCTCGGCATTCCCGAGCCGCACGCAAGCTGGGGCCGGATGCTGAGCGAGAGCGCGGCCGAGTATGTGCGCACGGCCCCCTGGCTGGTGATCTTCCCCGGCATCGCCATCAGCCTGGTGGTGTTCGGCACCAACCTTTTGGGCGATGCGGTCCGCGATATCCTGGACCCGCGCCAGCGCAAGACCTAAGTATCGGGGCACGTGCACCCGCTCCGATTTCAAGGAGGCCCGCCCGTGCCCCAAGACTTGGCCTTTTCCCCGCCGTTCGCCGCGGCCCGGTTCGACAACAGCTATGCCCGGCTGCCGGAACGCTTTTACGCGCGCCTGCCACCGACCCCGGTGGCGGCGCCTGCGCTCGTCAAGATCAACCGCCCTCTTGCGGAAACCCTGGGCCTGGATGCAGACGCCCTGGGGTCCGAGGAGGGGGTGCGTGTGCTGGCCGGCAATGCCGTGCCGGAGGGCGCCGATCCGCTGGCCCAGGCCTATGCCGGCCACCAGTTCGGCGGCTGGTCGCCGCAACTGGGCGACGGCCGCGCCATCCTTTTGGGCGAGATCGTCGGCCGGGATGGCATTCGCCGCGACATCCAGTTGAAGGGCGCCGGCCGCACGCCGTTTTCCCGCTCCGCCGATGGGCGGGCGGCGCTGGGGCCGGTGATGCGGGAATACATTGTCAGCGAGGGCATGCACGCCCTCGGCATCCCGACCACCCGTGCGCTCGCCGCCGTCACCACCGGTGAGCCGGTGTTTCGGGAAACCGCGTTGCCGGGTGCGGTCCTGACCCGCGTCGCGCAGAGCCATATCCGCGTCGGCACCTTCCAGTTCTTCGCCGGTCGCGGCGATGCCGAGGCGATCCAGGCGCTGGCCGACCACGTCATCGCCCGCCACTATCCGGAGGCGGCCGCGGCCGACAATCCCTGTCTCGCCCTGCTGGAAGGCGTGCTGGTGCGTCAGGCAGCCCTGGTGGCGCAATGGCTGCTGGTGGGTTTCATCCACGGCGTGATGAACACCGACAACATGCAGGTTGCCGGCGAGACCATCGATTTCGGCCCCTGCGCCTTCATGGACGAGTTCCATCCGGGCCGGGTCTACAGTTCCATCGACCACCAGGGGCGCTATGCCTATGGCAACCAGCCTTCGATTGCGCAGTGGAATCTGGCGCAACTGGCCCAGGCGCTGCTGCCCATCCTGAGCCCTGACCGGGACGAGGCGATTCGCCTGGCGCAGGCCGCCATCGACAGTTTCCCAAACCGGTTCGAGGCGGCGTTCACCGCGGGATTGCGCGCCAAGCTCGGCCTGTTCACGGACGAGGCCGACGACCTGAAACTGGCCCAGAACCTGTTGACGGCCATGGCCAAGGGCGAGGCGGACTTCACCCTGACCTTCCGCTGGCTCGCCAATGTCGTCGACGGCCGCGACCTGGAGCGGGACAACCCGCGCAACCTGTTCGCCGACCGGAGCCTGTTCGAGCAGTGGCTGCACCAGTGGGCCGCAAGGGCCGAGCGGGAAGAGGTCGCGCCGGCCGACCGTGCGGCGGCCATGCGGGCCGTCAACCCGTTGTTCATCCCGCGCAACCATCTGGTGGAGGAGGCAATCCGCGCCGGCGAGGACGAGGGCGACTTCGGCCCGATGGAGGCGCTGCTGGCCGTGCTCGCCCATCCCTTCGACGACCAGCCGGAAGCTGCGCGCTACGCGCTGCCGCCGACGCCGGAACAGGTGGTCGCCCAGACCTTCTGCGGCACCTGAGGGGATCGACGGTTGCCCTTCACGGGGGCGCTTGCAGGCTCGGGACCAATATACCCCGGACGGTGCGGAGCGCCGGTGTTCCCCGGACGGTGCGGAGCGCCGATCCGGGGCCGGCGTCATCCTGCGAACACCGCCCGTGCCCGTGTTCGCACACCCCAAGAGATCCCGGCGCACCGCTTCGCAGTGGCCGGCAAACATCGGCTTCGATATCAACGGCCATAGCCGGTGACGCGGGACTCCGCCTCGCCTTTACCGCTTCGGCACGAAGGCCGCGCGTGTGCCGCCATCCACCGGGATGATGGTGCCTGTCACATAGCCGGCGTCCTCGCTCAGCAGGAAGCGCATGACCCGCACGATGTCGGCCGGCTGGGCGATGCGGCCGAGCGGCGAGTTGCCCGACGGCGCCCAGCCGCCATTGCGCCCGGCCTGGTCGTTCACCATCGGCGTGTCCACGGTTCCCGGTGCCAGGGCGTTCACCAGAATGCCCTTTTCCGCGCATTCCACGGCCAAAATCTGCGTGAGCTGGCTCACCGCCGCCTTGGAGGCGGAATAGGCGCCGCTTTCGATCTTGGGGCGGATGGCGGAGATCGAGGACATCAGGATCATGCGCCCGATCTCGCCCGCCGCCGTCGCCGCCTCCAGCATGGGCAGGGCCTCACGGCAGGTGAGCCAGAGGCCGCGGACATTGACGTTCAGCACCGCGTCGAAATCCTCCACCGCCATGTCCCGCAGCCGACCGAGCTTCAGCACGCCGGCGCTGGCGATCAGGGCGTTGATCTTCGGCGCGTCCTCCTGAATGCCGCGCATGACCGCGGCCACCGCGTCGGCGTTGCGCAGGTCGCAGGGGCGGGGGTGGAAACGGTCGGACGCCAGCGCGCGTGCCGCGGGAGCCAGGGCCGCGTCCGAGACGTCGAGGCCATAGACCGTCCAGCCTTTGGCCAACAGGTCGCGCGCCGCTTCCTGACCGATCCCGGAGGCCGCGCCGGTGATAATCGCGGTAAGGGACATGGGAGAATCCTCTGCGTTCAAGAAAATGTGTGCACCATGCTCCGCCGTTCCGGCCGGCGTGACAACCTAAAGGCGTTGCAATACGTGATATTATGGTCATTTATGGCTTAAACGAGACCCGTACGCTCCCTGGGTAGTGAATATTATGGGCAAATTTGCGTGTACCGCATTGATTTTGGCTATGGTTGTCGCCGGCTCCGGTTCCGGCCCGGTCACTGCGTTGGCGGCACCTCCCTGGTCGCCGGCGCCTTCGGCCCTGCCGTCGCCTTCGGCCGCACCGGCCTCGCTGACGCCTTCCGCGGTTGAGCAGCCGGCGCTGTGGCAGTCGGAGGCGGACTTTTCCGCGCTGTTGCGGGAATTGGAGGGGCTGCGCGCCCACGGCCTGAACCCGGCCGACTATGGCTATGACGCGCTCGCCACGCTGCACGGTCGCCCCGCGGACCGTGAGCGCCTGGCCACCCGCGCCTGGTTGAGCGCGGCCGCCGACCTGACCCAGGGGCGGATGAACCCGGCCGACCGCAATGCCGACCTGCGGGTGGAGGCCGACCCGGACCATTTGCGTCAGGTTTTGCAGGCGGACCTGCGGGAGCATAGCATTCCCGGCAGCCTCGACCGGTTGGCGCCGCAGCATGCGGAATATCGCGCCCTGATGGCGGAGCTTGCGCGGCTGGAGAGCGAGCCGAACGAAAGCCTTCTCGCCGTCCCCGATGGCACCGCGCTCACGCGCGGCGACGCCGGCTACCGTGTCGAGATCCTGCGCAGCCGGCTGGTGCAACTCGGCTATTTGCCCCCGGGCCTTCCCGGCAACCGTTTCGACGCGCAGGTCTCCGACGCGGTGGAGCAGTTTCAGTGGGATGCCGGCCTCCAGTCCGACGGGATTGTCGGCCCGGCCACCCGCGCCATCCTGAATTTGAGCCGGACCGCCAAGATCGAGCGGCTGCGGGTCAACCTCGAGCGCTGGCGCTGGCTGCCGGCCGATCTGGGCCGCCGCCATGTGCGGGTGAACATCGCCGGCTTCGAGGTCAGCGCCTATGCCGACGGCCTGCGGGTGCAGACGCACCGGGCCATTGTCGGACGGCTGGAGCGGCAGACGCCGGTGTTCTCGGACAAGATCGAATACATCGTCTTCAATCCCTGGTGGGAAACCCCGGCCAAGCTGGCGCGGGAGGACGAACTGCCCATGTTCCGCCGCGACCCGGATGCGGTGCAGCGGCTGGGCTTCCAGGTGGTGGACCGCGCCACCGGCCAGCCGGTAAACCCCTATCTGATCGACTGGAATCAGGTTCCCGCCTATCCCTTCCCCTATCGCCTGCGCCAGTCGCCGGGGCCGCTGAATGCGCTGGGGCAGGTGAAGATCCTGTTTCCGAACCGACACAGCGTCTATCTGCACGACACCCCGTCGCGGCAGTTGTTCGCGCGCGCGCGGCGCACCTTCTCGTCGGGCTGTATTCGCGTGCAGGACGTGTTCGATCTGGTCGGCTGGCTGCTGAACGATCCCCAGACCTGGGGGCCCGAGCAGATGCGCAGCGTCGTCGATGCGCGCAAGGAGAAATGGGTGACGCTGCCGCAGCCGGTGCCGGTGCATATCCTCTATATGACGGCGGTGGCGGCGGCCAATGGCGAGGTGCGGTACCTGCCGGACGTCTATCATCGGGATGGCCGCGTGGTGCAGGCCCTGGATTCCGTGCAGCCGGTGGCCCAGGCGGACCTCTGACGCCGAGGAAAGCGACTTCGGACTGGCCGGGCGGGGGCGGCTGTGGCCTACTGGCGCCCCGCCATGGCTGACCAGGGATTGCCCCGCATGAAGATCGCGATCCTCGACGACTATTTCGACACCATTCGCCGGTTGCCCTGCTTTCGCCTGCTGGACGGTCACGAGGTCGCGGTCTGGAACGATCACGTGCAGGACACGGCCCGGCTCGCCGGGCGGCTGGCGGAGACCGAGGCGTTGGTGCTGATCCGCGAGCGCACCAAAATCCAGGCCGATCTGTTGGCGCGCCTGCCGAAATTGCGCCTGATCAGCCAGCGCAGCGTCTATCCGCATGTGGACGTGCCCGCCTGCACCCGCGCGGGCGTGTTGCTGTGCTCGGACCAGCATTCCGACACCCCGTCCTGGGCGGCGGCCGAACTGACCTTCGGGCTGGTGCTGGCGGCCATGCGGCAGATCCCGCAGCAAATGGCCTCGCTACGGGCGGGAGGCTGGCAGATGGGCGTCGGCCGGTCGCTCCGGCACAAGACCATGGGCATCTGGTCGTACGGCCGGCTGGGCAAGGCCGTGGCCAAATACGCCCGCGCCTTCGACATGGACGTGCAGGTCTGGGGCGGCGACCGATCCTGCGCCGAGGCCGTGGCGGACGGCTTCCGCAGGGCAGAGAGCCGGGAGGCCTTCTTCGCCACATCCGACGTGGTCTGCCTGCTGATCCGGCTCTATCCGGCGACTCGCGGCATCGTCACGGCGGCCGACCTGGCCCTGATGCCGCCGCACGCCTTGCTGGTCAACACCAGCCGCGCCGCCCTGATCGAGGAGGGCGCACTGGTGGCGGCGTTGAAGGCCGGACGTCCCGGCATGGCCGCCGTCGACGTG
Organism: Alphaproteobacteria bacterium; assembly: GCA_020638555.1. Taxonomy (NCBI): domain Bacteria; kingdom Pseudomonadati; phylum Pseudomonadota; class Alphaproteobacteria; species Alphaproteobacteria bacterium. The sequence continues at coordinate 1,217,571 of JACKII010000002.1, forward strand.
TTCGAGCAGGAACCGGTGCGGGGCGAAGGGCATCCGTTGCTGGATCTGCCCAATGTCGTGGCGACGCCGCACATCGGCTATGTCACGGAGGACGAATACGAATTGCAGTTCACCGACATTTTCAACCAGATCCTGGCCTTCGACCGCGGCCAGCCGATCAACATGGTCAACCCGGAAGCGCTGGCGCGATAAGGGCGTTGACACCGCCACCCTTGCTCTCCGATCTCTCCCGCGGAGGCGGGAGCCCATGCCGGAGCGCGTCTCACAGAGCCAGGACTTCCTGGGAGACGCCCCGGCATTGGCCTCCTCAGCGAACCCGTTTCATCACCCCCTCGGCGCAGGCCTGCATCCGTTCCAGGCAGGCTTCCAGCGTGGGGGCGCGGAAGTCGAACACCATCTCGCCGACGCCCATGCCCTGGTAAAGGCGGATGTCGTCGGCAATCTGCTCGTCGGTGCCGGTGAAATAGCGGCGGCCGCCGTCGGCCCGTGTGCCCGCATTGGAGTCATAGACCGGCGCTTTCAGCGAGACGTCCAGTTTCGACGGGTCCCGACCTTCCGCCTCGGTTAGGCGGCGGAGTTCGTCCATCTTGGCGCGGAAGTCGTCCGGCAGCAGCGGCGAGGCATCCACCGCGCCGACCGGGTGCCAGCCATCGCCATACTTCGCCGCCCGGCGCAGGGCCGGTCGCGAATGGCCGCCGATCCAGATCGGCGGGTGTGGCTTTTGCACCGGGTATGGCTGACATTTCAGCGGGTTGAAGCGATAAAATCGACCGTTGTGTGAAGGTTCGTCCTCGGTCCAGAGCTTCTTGAAAATCTCCAGATACTCGTTCGAGACGGCGCCGCGGTCGTCGAACGGGGCCGCGTCCAGGGCCTCGAACTCTTCCCGCATCCAGCCGACGCCAACGCCGACGGTCAGGCGACCGTTGGAGAGAAAGTCGATGGTGGCCAGCATTTTGGCCGTCAGCACCGGGTTGCGGTGCGGCAGGATCATGACGCTGGTCACCAGTCGCAGCCGCTCGGTCTTGGCGGCGACGAAGCTGGCGAGCGTCAACTGCTCCAACTGGTCGCCATGGCCGGGAAAGGCGCCGCCGACGGTGTAGGGGTAGGGGCTGTCGATCCGGAGCGGAAAGACGACATGGTCCGCGATCATCACCGAGTCGAAACCCAGGCGCTCGCCTGCCTGGGCGAAGGTGGCGAGGGCCGATGGCGTCGCCACCGGCCCCCGTGTCGGCAGGTAGAAGCCGAACTTCATGGCGTTCTGCCCGGCCTCAGGGGTTCGGGCCCCAGGGGGCCTCGTTCAGCAGCTTGTTTTCCTGGGTCAGGATGTTGGGCCGCAGCTTGGCGGCAAATTTCATGAAGGCCTCATTGGAGAACACGCTTTTCCAGTGCGTCCGCCGCTCGGCATCGTCTTCGAAGCGCCAGAGATGGACGATCTGGTTCAGCGTGCCGGTGTCGGACGTGAAATAGCCGACCAGGCGCGCCTTCTCTTCGGCGGAGAAGGCGGGATAGCCTTCATTGCCATAAAGATTCAGCACTTCGCCCATGGTGCCGACCTTGAGGGTGTAGGTGCGGAGTTCGTAAAGCATGATTGGTGTTCCTCCTTATGTATCCGTGAATTACGATAACTTCTTAATCTCGGATCCCGCCATGCGCTCCATCAGCAGCGCGATGCGCGAGGCGTCCTCCTGCTCGCCTTCCTCGGCGATCATCTGACGGAACAGGGTGCGGACCAGCGTTGCGATGTAGGACGGCACCTCATAGGCTTCCGCCTCCTGCCGCCAGAGTTCCAGGTCCTTCTGGATGATGTAGTTGGCGCCACCGAAGTCGAAGCTGCGGCTCAGTACGAACGGCGCCATCACCTGCTCGGTCGCGAAATTGCGGCCGGTGGCCTTGTTCATGATGGCCAGCATTTGCTCGGGATCGAGGCCCGCCTTGGTCCCCAGCGTCATGGTCTCGCACGTGGCGGCCAGATTGCAGAAGAACAGGATGTTGTTGCAGAGCTTCATGGTCTGGGCCGCGCCCGGCGCCTCGCCCAAATAGGTGAGCTGGCCGGACATGGCTTCCAGCGCCGGCTTGGCGGCCTCGAAGGTTGCAGCGTCGCCGGAGCACATGATGGCCAGCGAGCCCGCCTCCGCGCCGGCGACGCCACCGGAGATCGGTGCGTCCAGGAAGGCGATGCCCTTTTCGGCCAGGGCCTTGGCCGCGGCCTTGGAATAGGCGGAGCCGGTGGTGCCGTGGTTGACGACGCTCTTGACCGCACTGCCCTTCGCCACTTCGGCCGCCACCGCCTCGGCAATGGCGACGGAGGGCAGGCAGAGATGGACCACCGCGGCCGCATCGGCGACGGCGCGGGCGGACTCGACCACCCGGGCGCCGTGCTGGGCCAGGATGCCGGTTGCGACCGGGTTCGGGTCGGATACGACCACCGGCAGGCCGGCCTTGGTCAGGTTGATCGCCATCGGCCGCCCCATGGCGCCGATGCCGAGAAAGCCCACGGGGCTGGTAGTCATACTGTGCGGTTCCTCGCCTGAAGTGTTTCGGCGAGTCTAGACCCCAATCAACCCGCGATCCACCATCGGATAATAATCAAACAGGCCGGAGAGGCGCGTGAGCTGGTCGGATGTCATCAACCGGGCGCCACGTCCCCGGACGCCCCGGTTCAGCCGAGTGGCCCGCGGATCGCCCCGGCCCAGGGCGCGGACTGCGGCCTCGATCTGCCGATCCGGCAGGTCCAGCCCGTAAAAGTCGGCCACCCGGCGAACCTGGGCGGTGGGGGCGTCGATCATGTCTTCATAGCGGAGCCACAACGTCTCCAGCCGGTCTTCCGCGGCCCAATCCCCGACGAAGCGGGCGTACCACGGGCCCGCCAAGTCGATCATCATGTCGAATTGACGGTCGGCCGGCCAGTCGGCGAAGTCCGCCGGAACCCGCAGCACCGGTGAATCGGGGGCGTTGTGGACCAGCATATCCCGCAGCGACACCAGGGAATCGGCGATGTTTCGGGTGAGGATCACCGGCCGGATCCCGTACAAGCGCATCAGCCGGACATTTTCGCAGGTCGGCCGGGTGTGCTGATGACTGACCGTGTTCAGGGGCGCCGCATCGACAAGCCGAGGCAGATACAGGTCCTGCTCGTTGCGATGGTGGGTGCCCAGGAAATATTGCAGATAGCCGGTCGCATCGGCCAGCAGGCGGGTCAGGTAGGTGGAGCCGGATTTCGGCATCGCCGAGATGAAAACCGTATCGCCGGCGGGCCAGACATGCCGGCGCCAGGCGCCGTGCCACCGCACCAGCCGGCTGTTGGTTGCGACCAGCGCCCGCGTCGCGCGTTGGCGGAACGAGGCCATGGTGCCCGCTACCGATCCAGGCGCAGGATGGCCAGCGCCACCGTCTTTGCCCGGGGCACCATGGTGTCGAGGCGCATGAATTCCTCCGGCGTGTGTGCGTTGGCGCCGACCGGCCCGGTGGCGCAGACCGTGGGCGCGCCGACCTGGGCGGTGAAGCCGGAATCGGCCGATCCGCCGGAGAACTCGCCGGCGATCCGCAAGCCGACCTCGGCACCGCAGGCGGTGTAGAGGTCGAACACGTCCTTGCTCTCCGCCGACTGTTGCAGCGGCAGGAAGCCCTTGCTCTCCAGGATTTCGGTGCTGGTACCGGGCACGTAGGCGGTTTCCAGGATTTCGGTGATGCGCTCCCAGACGGCATCGCGGGCTGCCATGGTCTTGAAGCGCACATCGACCTCGGCGGTGGCCGACGGCGCCACCATGTTCACGGCACTGCCGCCCTGGACGATGCCGACATTGACCGTGGTGCCGACGTCATAGTCGGTGAGCGTGTGCAGTTCGGTGATCTTGGCCGCCAGCTCGCCGATGGCGCTGATGCCCTTTTCGTGCTGGCCGCCGGAATGGGCCGGAACGCCCGTCACCTTGAACTTGAAGAAGCTGGCGCCCTTGCGCCCCGTCACGACATTGCCGGTTGGGCGTCCCGGCTCGGCATTGAAGACGACGCGGGCGGTGCGGGCCTCGTTCTCGATCACCGGGCGGGAGGAGGGGGAGGCGATTTCCTCGTCGCTGGTGTAGAGGCCCAGCAGCGGATAGGGCGCGCCGCCGAAGCGCTTGAACGCGGCCAGCACGAAGGCGTTCATCACCAGGCCGGCCTTCATGTCGGCAACGCCCGGGCCATAGGCGATATCGCCCTCGACCCGGAACGGGCGTTCGCTCGCCGTGCCATCGGGAAAGACCGTGTCGCGATGGCCCATCAGCAGAATGGGCCGGTTGCCCTCGCCGCCGGAGACATGGGCCCGGATGCAGTCGCCGAATTCGCCGTGCGGCACCCGGTCCGTCGGGATGCCCTCGGCGGCGAACCAGTCCTCGATGGCCTCGCCGACCGCATCGACGCCGCCCTTGTTGTAGGAGCCGCTGTCGATATTGACGAGCGTCTCCAGCAGGTCGGTCATCGCCGGCCGCTGCCGGTCGAGCCAGTCGAGGATCGCGCGTTCGGTGGCTTGACGGTCGCTCATGACAATCTCTCCGACTCGGGAGCGGGTTGGGGGAGGGCAGCCAGACCCTGCCTCAAACCGTCCGGGCGGGAAAGAGGAAAGGCCGGCATCGGGGCCGGCCTTTCGTTTCGTGTGGCGGAATATCGCCGCTACGGGTTGGTGACGACCGGTGGCGTGATGGCGCCGCGTTCCGCCCGGATC